>NZ_JBNDLA010000023.1:0-106207 GCF_050435825.1 Bradyrhizobium sp. I1.14.4
GGCGCAATGTACGAAAACAGGCCGCCCTGATCCGTAAACCTGCCGCGCATGAGCGCCTCCGCCGATTCGAGATGATAAAGTGAATCATCAAGCCCCCTCCGTGGCGAGGGGGTTCTTCAGCAGACTGCTAGAGCAGCAATCGAGCCAATCCGGATGGATTTTTAGCGTCATCGCTTGGCCAGCTGGGGATCCGCAGCGCCAGTGAGGTTGAGCTCGGCTGCGTTCTTCGCGTGGCCGGAACTCGCATTGGCTCGGTGATCGGACGCGATCGCGACATAGACCGCCGGCAGCACGAAGAGCGTGAACAGCGTGCCGACAGACATGCCAGCGACGATCACGAGCCCGATCGAGAAGCGGCTCGCGGCACCAGCTCCCGTTGCGGTCAACAAGGGTATGAGGCCCGTGACCATCGCCGCCGTGGTCATCAAGATTGGACGAAGTCGCACGCGCGCCGCCATCTCTATCGCCGAGCGACGGTCAAGTCTCTCCTTGAGCTGCAGCTTATTGGCAAACTCAACCATCAGGATGCCGTGCTTGGAAATCAAAGCGACCAACGTCAACAGTCCGACCTGGGTGTAGATGTTCATCGTCGCCAAGCCAAAGAATAGCGGGATCAAGGCGCCGACGATCGCCATCGGCACGCTGATCATGATGATGAGGGGGTCGCGCAGACTTTCGAACTGCGCCGCAAGCACCAAGAATATGATGATGAGTGCAAATGCAAAGGTGATGGGCAGTTGGTTACCCTCGTGCACATACTGGCGGGCGTCGGCGAGGAAGTCGTGGCTGAAGCCTGCAGGCAGTTTCTTTGCCTCCGCTTCCAGGAAGTCCACTGCTTGACCGATCGTAACACCGGGCATCGGCACGGCCTGAAAAGTCGCGCAGTTGAGCTGGTTGTAGTGGGTGAGTGCGTTCGGATCAGTCGCAGTCTCGATGGAGACTACGGTGGACAGCGGGAGCATCGAGCCCGTCGCAGTCTTCACATAATAGCTCCCGATTGCTTCCGGTGCCAGGCGCTTCTCGCGCGGCACCTGCGGGATCACCTGGTAGGAGCGGCCCTGCAGGTTGAAGCGATTGACGTAGTTTCCGCCAAGTAGGGTGGCGAGCGCGTTACCGATGTTCTGCATGGTGATGCCAAGATCGTTGGCCTTGGATCGATCGACCTTGATCCGCACCACCGGCTGGTTGAACTCGAGGTCAGAGTCGCTAACCATGAAGAGACCGCTCTTGCGCGCGGCATCCTTCAGCTTCGACATCTGCTCATAGACGGATTGGAAGCCAAGCGTCGAATTGATCACCATCTGCACTGGTAGGCCGCTCGAACCGCCCGGAAGCGGCGGCAAGCTAAAAGCAAATGCGTTAATGCCCTCGATTTTGGACAGCTCCGCCTGGACAAAGGACTTTAGCGCGATCGATGACCGCTTGCGCTCGTCCCATGGCTTGAGCAACATGCCAGCCATGCCACCCTGCGGGCCGCTAGTGCCGTTGAGCACGAAGCTCAAATCGGTCTCGGAAAACTTCTGGAACGCCTTTTCGAGCTTGGCGCCGTAATAGTCGAGGTAGTCAATATTGGCGTATTTCGGCGCCTTGGTTAGTGCGAATACGATGCCTTGATCCTCCTCGGGCGCGAGTTCCTTGGAAGTATGCATATACAGAAAGCCGACGAGTCCCAGCAAGGTCAGCGCGAACAGCCCGGTAATCGGGCGATAGTCGAGCGAGCGGTCTAGCTTGCGCCCGTACCAGCGTGTCATGGCGCCGAACACGCGATTCACAAATCCTGCAAACCGCCCCTCCTCAGCGCTCTTCAGGAACACCGAGCACATCATCGGCGACAGCGTCAAAGCAATCACGCCCGATACGATCACCGCCCCCGCCAGCGTAAACGCGAACTCGCGAAACAGCGCACCGGTGAGGCCGCCGAGAAAGCCGATTGGGGCGTATACGGCGGCCAATGTAATCGTCATGGAGACAACGGGGCCGACGATCTCGCGCGCGCCCCTCTTAGCAGCCTGCAGGGGCGGAGCACCCTCTTCTAGATGGCGATGAATGTTCTCCACCACGACAATCGCGTCGTCGACCACGAGACCGATCGCGAGCACGATCGCAAGGAGGGTCAGGAGATTGAATGAAAACCCCAGCGCCAGCATCATGCTGCAGACGCCAACAAGCGACAACGGGATGGTGACGACAGGAATGATGACCGACCGCAGCGAGGCCAGGAATAGGAAGATAACCACCACGACGATCATGACGGCCTCAATGAGCGTCTTTTCCACTTCATCGATCGATGATTGAATGAATTTTGTGGAGTCGTAGGCCACTTTCATCTTCAGCGATGGCGGCAGGTTACGCTCCATTTCTGGAAACAGTGCGCGAACGCCTCGCACTATGTTCAGCGGATTGCCCTGCGGGCTCGCCTGCACGCCAATGAAGACCGCGTGCTCACCGTTCATCGCGACGCTGACGTCTGTGGTCTGCGCGGCAAGCTCGACTGTCGCAATGTCCTCAATGCGCACAAGACCGCCATCGTTGGCTTTGACGATCATGCGCTTGAAGTCATCGACACTCCGCAGATCGGTATTTGCCGTGACATCGGAGATAGTGAAATAGCCCTTGGTCTGGCCGGCCGCCGCCTGGAAGTTGTTGGCGACGATTGCAGCCGAAACATCAGCCGGCGACACGCCGTGCCCCGCCATTTTCGCAGCATCGAGCCAAAGCCGCATCGCAAAACTCTGGCCGCCCAGGATGTCTGCCGCTGCGACGCCGTCGACGGTCGACATAATCGGTTGCACGACGCGGGAGAGATAGTCGGAGGTCGCGCTGGCCGTCAATTCGTCACTAGAGAAGGCGATATACATGACAGCGGTGGTCTGACTGGTCGACTTAGTGACGACCGGATCGTTTGATTCCTTCGGGATTGAATATTTGACTGAGTTGACCTTAGAGAGCACCTCGGTGAGCGCCCTATTTGGATCGAAATTGATCTTGATGTAGGCTTGGATGGTCGACGTGCCGAGCACCGACGAGGAAGTGATGTAGTCGACGCCCTCGGCGGAAGCGACTGCCTGCTCCAGGGGAGCGGTGATGAACCCCTGGATCATGTCGGCGGAGGCGCCAGGATAGGAGGTCGTGATATTGACGACCGTATTAGACAGCTCGGGGTACTGCCGGATCGGCAGAACGGTGGCCGCGCGAAGTCCGATCAGCAGGATCAGGAGACTGACGACGACAGACAGCACCGGACGTTTGATGAAAAGCTCGGTAAATGCCATCTCGGCTCGCATTCAAGAGGGGGTGACGCAAATTCGCTAGCAAGTCGCGCTACGGCCATGGTCATCAATGCGGCGACTGCGGCTAAGGCCCGTATTATGAGGGAAACGGAAACGCCTGCTCTAAAGGCTCACTTGTTCCTAAGCGGAGAGCTCAATCCTCCGCTTCTTCCATCTTCGTTGCTTGGATGAACGTCGGCCTTGCCATGCTGATCGCTGATCAGCTGATCGCGATCTCGAATAGGGGGACCACCTTCCCGAGATAAAGACCCATGTTTTTTTTGCGCGCAATCAGCCTGAGGTCCGCGTCAAGATGTGGGCTCACGTGTTTCCATTTAGTCTCGTCCTCAGGTCTGAATGGAACGCAACGACTTCCAGCAAGGAATTAAGCCGGCTCAAGGCTTCGTGTCGACCGCTCGATCCAATGATCCAGCTTCGATATTGAACGTAGAAACAAACTGACGGGCGCTCAACTCTACAAAGGTAAGTGGGTGATATAGAATCGGTTGCAAAACCTATACCAAGGTTTGTCCAAACAGAACGCTGGTCGCAACCGCGCAGACTTGTGGCGTCACGAGGCGGAAGCCTCACCAGCGCATGGTTCATGTCGATGATCGCGTCCAGCCGGGAGCGCAGGAGATCGGCTTGTCCGCTGTCGCGTCGTTCCTTCGGCTTCATCGTTCCCTCCGATCCGACCGAAGGAATCATGACGCGCGATTCGACGGAATCCTCAAAAGCAAAATCGCAAGCTTTTGGGCCGTCAAAGCCCGAAAGCCTGCAATCTCAAAACCCCTCTCGTCAGAAAAAACGACTCCCGCTCGAAGGCCTAGAAGTTCTTCACATGGCGTAATCGCGGCTGACGTCTTCTTGAGGACACGAGGGTTGGTAGGATCGGCCTTAGCGGATTATCGAAAGGGAGCAGCGCTATGAAGCAGTACGTAGGTCTGGACATCTCTATGGAAGAAACCAGCATTTGCGTTTTGGACCAGACCGGCAGCGTGACATTCGAAGGTTGCGTGCCCACCAATCCAGAGGCCATCGCTAAACTCTTGCGACGTCATGCCGACAATGCTGAGCGGATCGTTTTTGAAACAGGCTCGCTATCGAACTGGCTTTGGCACCAACTCAAGGCGCTGGGCTTTCCGGTCATTTGCCTTGATGCGCGTCATGCCAAGGCTGCGTTATCGATGCGCATCAACAAGTCGGACCACAACGACGCCAAGGGGTTGGCCGAAATGGCCCGCATGGGATGGTATCGGGAAGCTGCCGTGAAGGGGGCGGAGAGCTGGAAAACCCGTTCGATGCTGGCGGCTCGAACCAAGCTGCTGAATCTGCGGCGAGATATTGACAACCAAATGCGAGGTCTGTGCAAGGGGTTTGGAATAGTGCTCGGCAAGGCCGGCTCGACGAACTTGGCTCGCAAAGTCGACGCCGTGCTTGCTGAAGCGCCGGATTTACAAGATATTTTCGCACCGCTGGTCCTTGCCCAGTCCTGTTTGACCGAGCGAATCGAGAGGTCGGATCGACAGCCCCTGGCAGTGGCAAAAAGGCGACCAAACTGTTCGGCGAATGATGACCGTTCCCGGTATCGGTCCCCTGACTGCCCTGTCCTTCGTCGTAACCATCGACAACCCCACTCGCTTCAGACATTCCGCCGACGTGGGTGCCTATCTAGGCCTGACACCAAGACGTTATCAATCCGGCGAGATGGATCGTACTGGCCGCATCTCCAAACGCGGCAACCACCAGATGCGAACTTATCTGTTCGAGGCCGCGAACGTCCTGCTGACCGTTGTCAGGCGAGGTTCTGCGTTCAAGCGCTGGGGCAGCAAGCTGGCCAAACGCATCGGCGCCAAAAAGGCCAAGGTACCGTGGCTCGCAAAATGGCTGTCATCCTCCATGCTATCTGGACCGACGGCACCGAATTCCAGGCAGAGATGCGCACCGCATGAACCAGTCTTAAACCAACCCGGATCCGCCTTCGGCGGAACAAGCGTCCCTGCCGGGACGAAGGTGTGGGCAATCTCGAAGTCGTCCCTGCGGGCTTTACGCACCGCGCTCTTCACTTCGAGATGCCACGCCTTTTGAACGCCATCATGCGGCGCTCCTGCATAGAGACGACCGCGGAAAGAACCATGAACCCAGCAGCGGATCATTTTTGTCTATCGGGGTTGACACCGTGCCCGCGATTAATGAACGGACGACTAAAGCCTTCTTGACCTCGCTTCAAATGAAACCAAAGACCGGCTATCACGCGCGTGCGTACCGATACGATCCCTTGATGTTTTGAGCCAGGAATTGGCCTTTGGAGGCTGCCCGAACGAACCCATCATAGGCGGCTTCGGGGACATCGTAGTATTCGTAACGTCCGCCGTTCTTGAATTCGACGATGAGAACCTGCCTAGATCCATCGTAGACAAAGCGCGCAATGGTCGACGACTCGGGTGTTTCAATCCAATTCATGACTTCTTCTTTCCCGGCAATGCCGACTTGGTCGAACCCTTTTTGTGCTCGTAGCGGGGGGACTGTTTCCGCCATTGTCGCATGACGATCGCATAATCTTCGTCATGCCGATTGACTGCCCATCCACCCTCGCCCTCGTACCCGTCCTTGTTGGGATCACCACGGACGACCACTCGAGGATCGGTGCTGTCTGGGCGCCGCCCCTTTTCGGGAGGATCAATAAGAGTTCTGATCGGCAAACTGACCGCTTCGCCGACAATAATTGCTTCTCCAGTTCGGAGAATGGGAAGCATGTCGAACAATCCCTTCAGATTGTCAGACGCCGAGCCGGCCACCTGCCCCCGATCGAGATCGTTGGCCAATCGCATGGCAAAGATGGTGCCGCACTGTGAGAGGATCGTCGGATCGATTTCGGATGGCCGCTGGCTTACGATCATAACCCCGACGCCATACTTTCGGCCCTCTTTGGCTATTCGGCGAACCGCCGAGGCAGCAGGCCCCGCGTGCTCTTTGCCTAGATAAGCATGGGCCTCTTCCAGGACGACCATCAGAGGGCGCTCGCGACCACCCTCGGGAAGATTCCTTGCCCAGAACAGCGCATCATAAAGAATGCGAAGCAACGCCCCTACCAGATCATTAAGAACTGTGGATGGCGTTCCGGACAGATCCAGGATGGTGATCGGGGACGAAGTGCCGATCCAATCTTTCAGCACCCCATCGAGATCCTGCTTTACGGTGCCATCGAGCTGCGGCGTCCAGTCCGCTGGGTTGAAAAGAAATGCGAACTGGGGATCTCGCAACTTGGAAGCCAGTACAGCGAGCTGTTGCCTGATATTGAGCGCATCGGGCCCCCAGTTGACGCGCTCCGCGGGCGGCCCCGATGTTTTTACGGTCCGGTAGAGCGGAGGCGTCACAGACATCGCATCCCCCGGCTGAGAGGGCTTGCCATCGGCGCCGAGCACATAAGCTGGCTCGATTTCATCCGCGGCAGCACCAGGCTTCGGAATTACGGTCCGATGCTCTCTCTGATGGAATTCAAACCACAATTTGTGGATGCAGAAAGGTACCGGTGTATCAACCGTCAGCCGATTCGAATCTATGCCTTCACGTGGTTGTTTGCTGAGAGCTTCGGCCTTCAGCTCAACCAC
This sequence comes from Bradyrhizobium sp. I1.14.4, assembly GCF_050435825.1. Taxonomy (NCBI): domain Bacteria; kingdom Pseudomonadati; phylum Pseudomonadota; class Alphaproteobacteria; order Hyphomicrobiales; family Nitrobacteraceae; genus Bradyrhizobium; species Bradyrhizobium sp. I1.14.4. Next base: position 6,881 of record NZ_JBNDLA010000023.1, read on the forward strand.
CTTGTCAGCGACGACGGCGGCCTGCCGATCATCGAGCTTTCCGAAAGATAACTTGACCAATTCCTCGAAACTGAGTGCCCAGAACGGAATGACGAGCGCCTTCTCGTCCTTTTCGGTATCTGGCGTGATGCGAAAGACCGTTGCCCGATCAGCAAGTGCCTTCGCGTATTCACCGTGGATGTCCAGGATCACGATGCGAGAGGATGGATAACGCTGCGGTTCGGAAAGCGCGGCCAGCAACCCCGCCACCGTCGTTGATTTTCCGGCTCCCGTCGTTCCGACTACAGCGCAATGGCGCGTCACGAGCTTGTTGATGTTGACCAGCGCTGGGATGGATTCGGCACTCGCCAGCCGGCCAACGCTCACGAAATCGACGGGATCACCGGGACCATAGATCTCCCGAAGGTCGTCCTCCGTGACGATATGGACCGCGTCGTTGATCGTTGGATGTTGCGAGACACCCCGCTCGAACTGACCGTTGCGACCGCGCTCTCCCACCAACTGGATGCTAAGCCATTGGTTGCCCCAGGGACGGGCATCGCCCTCAGCCTTCGGGGCGGCGCCCGCCCCGACCTGAGAGACGATGCCAAACAGCGACGTGTAGCCGAGCGGAATGCGGACAAAGCTGCCGACCTGGCCAATGCGATAGGACTCACCCTTGTAAAAGCTCAGACCCGTCGCGGACTCGCGGACCAATGCAACACTCACGGCCGTTCCAGCCACATCCTGTACCGTACCGATGAGGGTCGGATCAGAGCGCATCGCCGGCTTCCTGTTCAATGTCCCTGCTGGCGAGCTGATGAGCCAAAAGCTGGCCAAAAGCCTTGAAGTCTCCAAGCAGCCACTTGCATTGATCCGCAGGGGCGGCCGTTCGACCCGACATGACGTCTTTGCTTACTGCGATTGCGTAGGCCGGGTTGCCGTCCCGATGTGTACTGTCCCAGCCGCGGTCCACCGTTCCGACAATCCCGCCGTCTGCAGCGAGCACAGTTAGGTTGGCATGCTTCTTTGCGAAAGCGACTGCTTTCGGTGCACTGCTCCGATCGTTGAAAAACATCGCAAGGCAGGATGCGTTTGGATTACCTTTCAAGCCTTGAGCAATGTAAGCGTTGATATGTTCGTCGGCGAATGAATAGCCGCACGTCAGTAGCACGCACTGGTCTGAACGTAGGAACGTGGCGAGCCGGTCAAGCATCGCGTAATAGGGCATCTGCCGGCTCTGATCATATTTGAGATGGGACGGGTAAATAAGCAATTGCTCGCCATCGATCTTGTCCCGGCTGCGCCGTATCTTGGCCTTTTTGGTCATCCACCAATTGACTGAACCATGGATTTTCCATAGCCGCGCCCAGCGCGAGGGCAGATCATCCTGTGCCATCGATTCATGGTCGAGGAACGCAGTATCCGATCCGACAAAGCCATCGAAATATGGGACGCCCTGCTCCTCTAGAGCTTGCTCCAGCAGCAGATCGTAGTTCGTGGTGAATATCTCCACCGGTTTTTCGCGGTCGATTGCCTGGATCCAGCTTGCGAGCACATGATATGGCGTATCGCCATTCGGCAAGGAAACGCTGACGATCTGGCGAACGTGTTCGCAGATCGCGAGGTCGAGCTTGTGAAGCTGTTCGCCCGTGAAGCCATCGATCGCACCAGCGCCGCAAAGCGACTTGAGCGCGCGGATATGGCTCAATACGTCCTCGATCGTCGGCGTCCCCACACCACGAGCCACGACGCGCGACCAGGCGGTCTCGGCAACCTGCTTCAACTCGCCAGAGCCGTCCAGAACCGTCTTCACCTGAGCGGTCAATCCAGCGATGTCCGGTATCAGCGGCTTCGTGCCGTTTCCATCGGTAACCCGAACCGACAGCGGGCATCCTGCCCCGATGAAAAAACCAATTCGCATTTTCCCAGGCGAAAGGCGCTGCAACAAATCGGTTGTCCGTCGAAACGGACTATGCACAGGCTTGATCGGAGACGGTGACGCCTGCTTTGTATCCTTGTCAGAAGAGATACTCGCATCCAATGACGCCCCCGCAACACTACGCATTGTTGTCGGCCCCCTCGAAATCAAACTTGGGTGAATCCAGAAGCTGCAGATCGAGCCCGTTGATCTCCTGCAACGTCTTGCCAGCGATGCCCTGAAGATCTCCATACATGCCGACGGTTGCTTCGATAACGCCTCTGATTTGTGCTTCGCGCTTTGCCCAAAGACGGGTCATTGCCTTGCGTTCGCGATCGAGATCACTTTGCATATCCGAGAATTTTCCACGATCGCCTCGACACGGTGGCGGAAGCGCGGTCCGGTCAGGTACTTATAGACGAGCTCCATCTTAGTCTGCTGCCCTTCCCCCGCTTGTCGAACGTTGGACAGCCCAAGCAGAGATTGACGTAGGGCAATGGCGACCGGGATAGCGCAACGCGCCTCAGTGACCCAGACGCCATCGATCAGGTCGAAAGCATTTACTTCTTTCGGGAGCGCTTGGGTCACGAGCAGAGCGCACTCCGCTTTTGCAGCCCTCTGATCGTCCCGCAGCTTTGTTAGCCAGCCATCGCTCCAGTTTTTTGTGCGCTTCGTCTCCCACAAGATCGTTCCACAGTGCTGATCCTGCGGCCCAATGACCCGATGCAAGACGTCACCGCCGAACTCACCCTTGGGCACGGGTTCGATGATGTCGCGAGGAAACTTCGCACGCAGCATCGCTTCAAGATCGAGCTCCTGGACCTCACCTTGCAGCTGCTGGGATCCCTGTTCAGCACGGCGCCTCAATTCCTCGATCTGGCGCTGCATCGAAGAGATCTGCTCCTCCTTTTCGAGTACCTTCAGTTTGAGCCCTTCCTCGGCCTCCTGCCTTGCCTTGTCACGAACTGCCGCAATGGATCCCTGCACCCGTTTCTCGATCGTAAGGTCCATTTCGCGCTTGGCATCGTCGAGCTCGCGCTGCTTGCGAAGCAGTTCGACCTGGGCCTGCTGCGCTTCGGCGAGCTTTCCGTCCCGCTCCTTGAGCACCTCCTGGAGATCAGCGAGCTCGCGGGCCTTCTGAGCAAGGTCATCGGCGACGATAAGGCGGGCCTTCTTGCTCTCATCGGAAACGATCCGCTCCCGCTCGTGCGCAACGCGAGCGGCGACTTGTTCGTCGAGGTTTTCTCTGGCCCGAGCGAGCGCGTCCTGCTGATCACGCAACGATGCCTCTCGCGTGGCGACTTCGGCATCCTTCAGCGCGATCCTTTCCTCATACTGCTGACGCGTTGCCTGGATCAGCGGCGCCGCGAGCGATTCGGTAAGTTTGATCTGCGTCGTGCAGTTTGGGCAAACAATCGTGGGTTCGTTCATGACAATCTCATCGGACCTTGCCGGGCGTCCGATCCGAAATCTGCCGTCTCCTAGATTCCGACCGCCGCATCGAGCCGACGGCCATGCCTCAGGTACACATGTCGGGATATGGCACCTCAACGGACGTTGCTAGCGTCTCAAGGATTCAAATGCTGTTGAAAAGTGGGATCGGCCCAAGGTTTCGCACAAGTCTTTGGGTGGATGACTTAGTGGCCGCCCAGCTCGCGAGTTAAGCGCGGGCGCTTACGCGCGCTGATGACTGAAACGTATATATTATATTTATCAAAGACTTGGATGGTGATCATGAGGAATTGCGGCGCTCACTTTCCAAGAACGGACTCATTGCCCGGTGGTGCTCGATGTTTGGGAGAATGAATGGAAATTTTAGCGATTGCGCTCGGCGGAATCGGCGACGACGTTTCTTGCGACAACGCGGAAAAGCCGCGCATCATCCCATTCCGCCGTCGCCTCATAGAAGACCTGCGACAAGAACCACTGATCGACACGCTTCAAGGCCGGCAGGTGGTAGGCACGGCGAACGGCGTCGAAAATCTCAACCTCCAACCGCTTGTGGCGCCCACGAAATACGTAGGCTCCGCCCAGCGTTGTCATGCAATACGCCAGATCAAATCGCCGCTCCGGATTGTTGACTTTGTGTGTCTCATAAACGTTTGTGGCAGTCGTGGCCGAAATGAACAAGCTCGGCTCGTCCACGCTCCTCCGAATAGCTCGAACCTCACTCCCTACCCAAAATCGGCATCCTTGCGCCGTCGCGGCTACAGAAATTTGCACCCGCCAGTTGCATTTGGCATTTTCTCGTGGAACAGTCTCATACAGAGAGCTGCGCAGCATGTAGCGATCCAATGGCGATCTTCAGCCTCACCACAGCTACCTCGGCCCCAGTACCACGCTGCGGACGCGACCAGGCATTATACCCCCATGCGACCGGCGAGGACCTCTGCACCGAAAATATCAGTCGGAGCAGCTACGACTTAGCGAAGCGGAGCAAGCCCGGCCGGGAGTCCGGGATGGAAGCCTGTTTGCAGCAACTCGACCGTGAGCGTCATAACGATCGGCGGCGCGGACGATAAAGAGCCATGTCAAGTGTTTGCTACGGAAATGACTGATCGGAGAAGATAAATTGGCTGATCCGCGACAACCAGAACGTCACCGGCCGGAGCGCTATGTCGCCCTCGGACTAACCATTTTCATCGTCCTATTCTGCGCGTACATCATTGCTCGTCCTGAACAGGATATCAGTCCCAACTCGGTCGTCTTCATGCGGATCCTCTTGTCCGTCGCCTGCGGCGTGCTTGGAGGTACCATCCCAGGCTTCCTGAATGTAAGATACGACGTCGGTGGACTTGCGATCAGAGCAGCCGGCGGACTTGCATTCGCCGTCCTTGTGTACGTATTTACGCCGACCGTCTTGCCCAACATGCAGACCCCGACCGAAAAGGCGTTACAACGCTCCAGCAGCGGCGATATCGGGCAGCGATTTAGGTCCGTCGACTCCTATTGGGATCAGCCGGGAAACCGAGAACGCTACCAACAAACCAAGCTCGAAGACCGCAAAAAGCTGATCTCGGAATGGGTGCGCAGCGATGGCAGCAGGAACGATGCCCTCTTGGAAGTGCCCAAATTCCTTGCTGATGTGCATGGCTGTATCCAAAGCAAGCGGTGCGACGCAGATCAACTTTGCTCATCTTCGTTGTTCGACGATGCGGACAATTTCCTGATCTTCTTCGATCCGCTTTTGGAGGATTGGGCAAATTCGGGCTACAAGCAAACCCTAGTCAAGGCCAGAGAGTTCATCGGTTGCGATTGCTACAAGGAGTTCGACGCTAAGCGTTGCCCCGACCATCCGTCGGAGTGCGCGGCTCCGCCAAAATGTCAGGAGCGCGCCACATGATCCACGTCTTCGTTCTGTCTCGCGTCTTGTCGAGACGCGGCATCTACGCCGCTTGCGGCCTGCTCTTGACCTTGGGCACCGTGGAAGACGAACTACCGATCGCAGTCATTGCAGACATGTCAATGCCGGGCGCTGCAGGTCCATCCATGGCGCTCGCCGTCAAACTCGCGCTCGAGGACTCACGGCTTTCAGGCGAGCTCAAACACAAAGTTCGTCTCGTAGAGATGGACGACCAATGCAAGCCTGACCGGGCGAGCGCGATGGCACGCCAAGCGGTTCAGCAAGATCGCGTAGTCCTCGCAATCGGCCATTCGTGCTCTGGCGCGAGCATTGCGGCTTCCGCAGTGTATCAAGAAGTCGGTGTCCTCCAGATCGACCCTGTGACGACTGCCCCCCTACTTACCGAACGCAACCGGGGCAAGTCGGTCCCGCTGTTTCGGATTGCCGAACGACAAGACCGGGCGGCAGCAATCGCGGTCGTCGCTCTGAGCGACGCCATCTCAGGCAAGAATGTCTTGCTTGTCGGAGGCCGCTATCAAAAGGTGTGGCTCGATCGTTTCCAGTCGCTAGCCTCCGGCAAAGTCAAGAATGTCGCAGTAAAAGACGCTATTTCAGACGACACGCCCTCGTCAGACGTAACTATCGTTTACGATCAATATTCTCTGAGCAGAGACATGAATTCCGCGCCGAAAAGCGACAATGTGTATGCGGTCTATGGTCCGGACGAACGCTTTGGCGTGTCATGGGGCGATAAAGCGGCGGTCGAGAAGCTCGTCGATCGACTCAAGCAGGAGCATCACCTTCCACCATTCGGTGCCGCGATCAACGCCTATGCTTCGGTGCAGGTGTGGGTGAAGGCACTGAAGGCAGCAGGTAGCGTCGATCGCGATCGGGTGGTCGAGCAGATACGGAAACTGAAATTCGATACGATCAGGGGATCGATCACCTTCGACGAAACCGGCGATGTGCGGCAGCCTGTCATCACGATCGTCCGATACTCGAATCCGATCACTCAGGTTCCCAATCAATGCAACGAACCTGTGTGCAAGGCCTGCAAATGCGAGGTGTGCTGTCGGAAATAGAAATGACCATGTGCACTCGTGTCCCTGCTGATCCGAAGCGAATACGAGCGATGAACGCCTTTACTTTTCAGAGCATCCAGGGCCGGGTTGTCGCTCGGTGCCGCCCCCTCACGCCGCGCGATATTCGCCCTGTCGCAATCGGCCCTATCGATTTCGAACACCTGAAGGCATAGCTTAGAAGGAAGCTTGGGGGAGATTCCTTATAAATGCCGCGAAAGACGTGTCCACATGCCGCTCGCCTCATCAGGGAACACTTTCCCCGACTCCAGGCGCCGGAGCTCAAGTATCGTTCACTATCGCGCCGCCCCGCCAATCACGAGCGCCTGCTTTCGCTGCAACGCGACCTTCTCACCCACTACAAATGCGTGACGTATGTCTGTGACAAGCACTATCTGCTGGTGCTCATGTTCGTGGACTATGCTGTGGAACCCTTTTACTACGAGCGGGGCATCGACTTCTACGAGAACGGGCAGAATTTCGCGATGGCGTCGTTGCTCACGATGTCCGGCCCTACCTTTCTCGGACAGGCGGCCTTCGACAACATGCTCGCGGCGTTCCAATACGCCGTCCAGGACAAGACGCCGGAGGCGTTTAAGGCGCTTATTGCCGCAGCGCGCGCGACGCGCTGGCGCGAATTCCCCGAGGGCCTTGGACCACTTGCCCAGTACGCCGCGCCCGAATGTTCCTCGGTAATCGCGACGGCCAGCGTGAACACCGACGCTGCCCTCGTGGTGTTGCAGTCGCTCATCAGTCGAATGGAAGTGATGGCAGATGGGCCCTATCGCGTCGAGCACGACCAATCGAAAAATCTGCTCACCTATCATGACCTGCTGCAGCGTTTCATCGATCACGACCAGGAAATCGAGTTTCGCCAAACCGAAATTACATCGCTTAAATCTCCGCTTAAGCTCGCAGAAGTCACACAGGTTGATTCAAGGACGAGCCCAGCTGTGCAGCTGGCCGACGTCATGATTGGCGCCGCGATCGAAGCGGCAAACAATATAGCGGGCCTACGGTCCAGTGGGCTCGATCCCGAAGCGGTACGCCGACCACCAATTCATCCATATGGTGCCCTCCGTCGACTTCGATGAACAGCGGCGATTCAGACAAGGCACCCAGGCTGCCGAACTAATCGACTATTTTTCGGCGAACTTCTATGGCCCACGCGAAAGCTGAAAGGACCAGACATGCGTCGACACGCAGAGGGCGAAAGCCTTTCCCCGCGTCCGAGCCCGTCGGTCTCGGCCCCCCTCTTCGGGCGAGCTGTCCCGCAACGCCTCGCTTGTGACCTCTACCTGCCTTGCAGGAGGTTCGCCGCCCTTTTTGCAGCTGAGACAATCCGTGCGAGCGGGCTCGAACCGCTACCGGTCGGGAGTACAACATCGTAGAAGATCGTAGTTTGGCGTGCAAAGCCATCTGAACGCGCGTTACTCTGGCTTTACGGGGTCACCTGCGACTACAAGGCCATCGATTGATGGGGTCGAGTAGAGGCGTCGATCGCTCGACGCCACCGGGTCGCGCGAGGCGGTCGCCCGCCTCGCGCTCCCACAAAACGTAGCGCGCGGATTTACCGCACTACGCTCTTCGGTAGTTGGTTCACAGCGCTGCTAGTGCCTGCAGCCTCTCATATGGGAGGCGCAGTTTTGGTTTCAGCAATGGTGTCCGCTCTTTGATTTGGTGGAAGGCGTCCCAAGTGAGGCAACGACCTGCCCAGCTGCGGCTACACAACATCTTGCGCCAGTAACGCTCGACGACCCGATAGACTTTTACGAGGCTCCGGAGATTTCCGGCAACACCGTAGTAAGCATAGTGGCCGCGAAGGACGGCGTTGATTTCGCCAACCTGCTCACTGATCGTTTGATGTCGTATTCGCTGCATTAGCTCTTGCAGAGACGTAAGGCTGCGCCGTAGCCGAGATTTCTCGGTGGGCATCCCAACCTTGAAGTTGCCTTTCAGGTTTCGCGTGCAATACAGCGTCAGTCCCAGGAAGTAGATGGTTTCCGGGCGCTTTCTGCCGCGTTTGCCCCCGTGTCGCTGCGCGAACCGTCCAAACTCGACCAATTTGGTCTTGGTTGGCTCGAGAGTGAGGCCGAACTTTCCCAACCGCAGGCGTAAGGCATCCTGAACACGAATGGCGTCCGATCGATATTTGAAGCAGATCACAAAGTCATCGATATAGCGCACCGGCCGGGCTTCGCCCCGCAACCGGTCCTTCACGGCGCGTTCGAACCAGAGGTCGAGCACATGATGGAGATAAAGGTTGCTCAAAAGCACGCTGATCGATCCCCCTTGCGGTGTTCCTTCCTCGTTCGGATGAACCTTTCCATCTTCCAAGACACCCGCCTTCAGTCAGCGCCGGATCAAGCTGATCAGGCGCGGATCGCCTACTCGATGTTCGACAAACCGGAGGACCCAATCATGATTGAGACTCCCGAAAGACTACTCGACAGAATACCCACCACCGCGCTCATTATCTCGACGACTATCCCGATCAGGCAACCATCGTTCGGTCGCGCCATCCCTTTGAGGATCTGCGCTTAACGTGCTTGGCTAGTGTCATCGACGCGGCGAACTTCACCTGACGCTTGTACTGCCCGATGGTACCCGCGCCCTTGTACCGGCCGCGTGGACAGATCTGCCTATCGCACGACATTTACCGCGTGCAAGCCCGCAATGCGCTGGAGCGGCATTCCTGGCTTGCCACGCCGAACTGCTGCACGCCCGGACGATCGTCAACGCTTTGCTGCGGCAATTGGATGCCGCGCATACAGTCCTGCCACCGGAATCGGAGGACAGCCATGCAGCAGCTAAGCTTTCTCGACCCACCACCTCAGCGCAGGGCCGTACCCGTATGGGAGACCCTCGATAAAGAGCAGCGCGCACATCTCGTGCTGCGACTCGCCCGACGGATCGCCCGAGCAATCGCCACTGCCGGAGATCACAACGATGAACGAACTGGGCAAGATCACCGCTGAGCACCTACGCCGATGCGCAATCGTCTACGTGCGCCAGTCCAGTGCGACGCAGGTCGACCATAATCGCGAGTCCACTGCCCGTCAGTACGAGTTAGCCGAACGCGCCGCGCGGCTTGGTTGGCGATGGTACGCAGACTGCGCCTCAAGTCATGCATGGTGAATTTTGCGACCCCCGCCTCCTTCACCAAGCGGTTGACTATCTTGGTGAAGCCCGGCACCTGGCCACCGGTCTTCGGTGACGGGAAGACGCAGTCGGACGTGGCACGCTGAAAATGTTTCGCGGCCGCGAGCACCTCATCAACGAGGTGGGCGCGCGGTACATCGTGGTGCAAGGCCATCTTGGTCCAGGCCGCATCGAAAGTGATGCGATCATCATGACGTGCTTTTGCCATTCGATCATGGTTGGCTCACTCTGGCGCGGGCCACCAAGTAGGCACATCCTCGTCAGGAGCCCAAAGGTGCCGAGCTTGCCGGATGCGTGCCAGACCTTGATGATTTCTTCGTCGGTCAGCGCACGGCCCTTCGTTCGGCGTCCGACCCTTTGCGCACGAGTTTCCTTAGGGTCGCGATAACCAGCCAGCACAATGTGGTCGACATAGCCCTCGCCAACGCACCATTCGAGGAACGTGTGGGTGTGCTTGCGCAGGTCCTTGGCCGCGCCCCACTTGCCGGTGACCTTGTCGACCGCTGCCATGATTTGCCATCGTGTCAGATCCCCCACGCCACTCTCGGCGTTCTCCTTGAGCCCGCGCCGCAGCGCCCACATTGCCGGCTTCCGGTTGATGACCTGACGTCCGGTCAATGACGTCTGGTAGGGACATCTTCAACAATGAGGTCCGCCAGTGTGGCGCGCTGCTTTTCAGCCGCCTGTTGCCGCCTCGCCTCGCGTTTCGCGTCGTTGGGGTCCATGCCCTTCACCACCTTGCCTGCGGCGATGGTGGCGGCCTTGCGCACGGCCTTCTCACTATACCTGGGCCATGGTCGAAGGGTGTTGCGTTGGGTGCCTCTCACGCCCGTCTTGGTGAAGAGGTGAACCCAAGTCCGGCCACCGGTGGCGCGCATGCGCGGGGCGAGGCCAGGCAGCTTGTCGTCGTGGAGATAATGCTGTGCCTTGGCGAGCGGCAGCCTGGCATTGCGGATCACCGTATCGGTGAGTGTCAGCTGGTTGGTCGGCGCTGTCAGCCCCGCGCAGAACCGGCTCTCAGACCTTCCCGACATTGTGGCCCTAGGAGAAAATCTGCGGCGGGCACATGGCCGCTGTAATTACTTCGACAAATCTGTGGCCGCGCGTGGTCAGGCTTGATTTACGGACTGTGGTTCTGACTGACAAGATCGTTGGCCTGTAGCAGTTCGTCTCCGACTGTCCATTGTCGCCACTCATTGGGTCTTTCGCTCTGTGTATCTTGGCAATCAGCCTCCACGAGCAGCTTCAAAGTACTTGATTCGCACGTAGCGTCAGATTGTACCATCTAACGCAGCGGGGCGGACTAGAGCGCCGGCTAGACCGAGGGAGACTCCAATGATCGGCATCACTTTTGAGAGCCCTCGGCGAGAACAAGTCGGTGGATGATCGTCCGGCCCCTTTCAGGCGCCTCGTCGGGACACATCAGTCGACCACAGGAGATTGGCGAGTGTGCCGGATACCGGCAGGATGTTCGATATGGGTGCTGTCAACACCTACAGGACGCTTTCCTGACCAGTCCCCTAAACGTCCATTCGTTCGTGCCCGTCCGATACTTATGGATGAACCTGGCAACAACTTGAGCCTATCCGTACCAACCTAAGTTCGATTCAAACATCATTGCGCCGGAGTGCTGGGTCGCCGCGTCATACCAACGGCGAAGCAGACCAAGACGTGGCGCGATATCGGGAGCTCCACCATGTCGATTCTTCGCGTTCATAGGCTTGCAACTGCTGCGCTCCTTTCCCTGATCCTGAGTTCGAGCGCCTGGGCAAAAGATGTTTACATTGCGGTAGCGGGCCCAATGACGGGTAGCACTGCGGCGCTCGGCGCACAGATACGCGACGGAGCGGTCGCGGCTGTGGATTCGATAAATGCATCGGGTCTGCTGCCTGACACAAAGCTCATATTGAGGATTGCCGACGACGCATGCGACCCCAAGCAGGCCGTCGCTGTTGCCAATCGCTTGACAACCGACGGGATCAAGCTTGTCGTCGGGCACTTCTGTTCATCTTCCTCGATTCCGGCTTCAGATATATACGCCGAAGCGGAGGTGATTCAGATTTCACCTGGCTCGACGAATCCCCGCCTGACAGAGCGTGGCCTAACCACGCCGTTTCGGATTTGCGGCCGCGATGACCAACAAGGCAGGGTTGCAGCCGAATACATCGCGCGGCACCACCAAGGCGCAAAGATCGCGGTCCTCGACGACAAGAGTACAGCAGGTAAAGGCATCGCCGATATCGTTGCATCGCGGCTTCGTGCAGCTGGCGAGGACATTACTCGACAAAGCTATGTTGCCGGCGAGAAGGATTACACCGCTCTGGTTTCGCGACTGAAGAGAGAGGGAATCCAGATCCTCTATATCGGCGGCTATTACAACGAGATCGGCCTAATCGTGCGTCAGGCCGCGGAGGCGGGCGCACGCCTGACCGTGATTGCCAACGATCCGCTGATGACAAGCGACTTTTTGGCTATTGCCGGCGACGCCGCAAACGGCACGCTCTTCACCTTTATGCCGGACCCGACGAAGAATGCTGCAGGGGCAGCCGCTGTCGCCAAGCTCAAGGGTTCGAGCCTATCGGCGGCAGGTTACACGCTCTACGCTTATGCCGCGGTTCAAGCATGGGCCGACTCGGTCAAACGGGCCGGCACCTTCGATGCCACGCGGGTCGCTGCGGCCCTACGCTCGGACTCAATCGAAACGGCCGTTGGCACGATTCGATTCGACTCCAAGGGAGACAATGCCGCTCCCGGATTCATCGTTTACCGCTGGCGCGACAATACCGCGGAAGCGGTCGAACAGAACTGATCGCCCGTCGCAACACCGCACGGAGCGTTCGAATGATGAACCATCCTCGACATAGAGATTACGCGCTGCTCACGTGCCTCGCAGTCACCACAGTCGCAGCATTTCTCGTTCTCGCGGCAATGCTATCACAGCTGTCGCGCGCGACCGAACAGCCACCCGAAGGGTACGTTCCCATTCGCCTGGTGCCACTGCAGTGAGCATAACTTTTACAGTTGTAAGGTCGACGAACATCGGCACGTTCTTCCAGCTCGTCAAAACGCTCGCTCTCGGGAGTGAGCTGTCAGGGCCCGTTCAGAAAGAATGTAGCTTGTGGCAAGATGTCAGTCGTGCCCAGTCTGTCCGCGGATTACGCGAGTTCAAGCCAAGCGTTAGCAGCGCTGTTCGGCCGAGTGGACGTGGCGTTCCATCGCTACAAACAGGTATTCGCTGGGATAGCGCCGTGCGGCGCCTGATCCGTGCTGATCGCTACCGGACTTTGAGACGAGCTCTGATCCGGTGCGGCGCTTAGATCTGAGACCGCCCATCGCCCCCCAACCCTCACATTCATGCACGCCTTGCGCTTCCCGGCTCCGAACACAGCGCGCGCATCAGGTAGGCTCGATGAAGGCCGTCAACTGCTCTCGTCGACAAAAGGAAGAACACCAAATTGGATGCAAAACTGCAAACTATGCTTTCCTCGCTCTCGCCGCAGGCTCGCGAATTGGATGCTCTGCCGTCCGGGCGCCCCACCCCGGACAATAGCTGCGTGAAACTGAACACGAATGAGAACCCATTTCCTTTGCCAGCGATCGTGATGCGAAGCGCAATTGCAGCTCTTGAGCTGCAATACATGTATCCAGAAGGCGACAATGTCAGCTTGAGGCAAGCGGCCGCAGCCGCCTATGGCATTGCAACTGATCGCGTGATGGCTGGCAATGGATCGTCTGAACTCCTCAGTCTCATTTACAGAGCCTTTCTTGCCCCGGGCGATGGCATCGCAATGATGTCGCCCGGCTTCTCATTCAATCGCAAGCTTGCCATGTTGCAAGGGGCCCGGTTCATTGAAATTCCATGGTCTGAACCTGACTGCTTGCCGATGGACGAGCTGCTTTTCGGTCCGGCTAAACATGCTAAGTTCATTCTGCTGGCCAATCCGAACAATCCAACCGGAACCTTTGTTCCGCTCGCTGAGATCGAGCGCCTCGTTGTACGATCTGACCGATTGATCGTATTGGACGAAGCTTATGTCGATTTCGCACCTGAGGACGGCCTACGCCTCGTTGAGCGCCATTCGAATCTTCTGGTGCTGCGCACGTTTTCCAAGAGTTATTCCGCCGCTGGCATTCGCGTCGGCTTCGGTTTCGGCCATCCCGAGCTGATTGGGCGGCTTCGCAACATCCAGAATGTTTTCAACATGAATGTGGTCGCTCATGCCGTGGGCATGAGCGTGCTTGCGCATCGCGACGCGTACCAGGAGAACCATCGCCACGTCAGGCTTGAGCGACAGCGCGTAGCGGCCGCACTCTCAGAATTTGGGTTCTCCGTAACGCCTTCGCACGCGAATTTCCTCCTCGCCCGTGTACCGGTAGGCCAGGGTGGCAGATGGTGGCAGGCGGCGTTGCAAGACCAGAGCGTCCTTGTTGCCTGCTTTCCGGATGCCGGCCTGCATGAGTGCATTCGGGTTAGCATCGGTACAAAGCCCCAGATGGATACTTTTCTCGCGGCTGTCGGCACCATTCTTAAGAGAGTGGGATGCCGTGGCTAGTGGCCCCTTTCACTCATGTCACAGATCCCAGTTCGTAATCGATCCGAACTCACACATGATGCAACCGGAGTCAGTTTCTATGCGGTCGGCGCATTACGAGCTGTTGAGAACGGCTTCGCAGCATATGCAGCGCATTGCCAGCGAGCGCCTCTTGCATTCCCGAAACCCGGCGGACTCCGGTCCTTTCTATATAGGAGATAACTGATTGAGAAACGTTGTTCCCTCAAATCTGACCTGCGGCATCTTTGATCATCTTGACGAGGACGGCCGCGATATCGCCCAGCAATACGCTGACCGCCTCGCGCTGGCCGAGGCTTACGACCGGCTCGGTTTCTATGCCTATCATCTGGCGGAGCATCATTGCACTCCCCATGGACGGGGTCCATCGCCGAACTTGTTTCTATCGAGCGTTATACAACGCACACGGCGACTTCGCGTCGGTCCATTGGTCATGCTGCTCAACCTCTATCACCCGCTGCGGGCATTCGAGGAGATCTGCATGTTGGATCACCTGAGCAGTGGCAGGGTCGAGGTCGGCCTTGGTCGCGGCTCCCTACCGATCGAACTGAGTTATTTTGGGGTTGGAGCCGACGTTGCCTCAAGCCGTTACGAGGAAGCCTCCCAAATCTTCGTTAGCGCGATGAATGGCGGCCCGCTGTCGTACCGAGGACGACATTTTGCGCTGAGCGATGTTCCTTTGACGCTTTCACCTCACCAGCGTCCATGTCCCCCGACATGGATTGCCACAAATCGGCCAGAGTCCGCGCATTGGGCGGCGGCGAATGGCGCTAATCTGGCGTGCATGGGGCCCTCTTCCGCCGTTCGCAAGGTAACAGATGGCTATCGCGCTCACCGAAACGCCGAGCATGACGCCAACGGTTCAGCACCATTTCTTGCATTGCTCCGCATGATCGTAGTTGCCAGCTCTGAAGCAGCGGCCCGTTCTCTCGCCGTACCCGCCTACGAAGCATGGCTCAAGAGCTTTAAGTTCCTGTACGAGCTCAATGACATCCTGCCTCCATCCAACCTGCCCCTCACCTTGGACGCGGCAATTGAGAGTGAACTGTGCGTTGTCGGAACGCGCGCTTCGGTGCGCCAAACTCTTCTCGATCATGTGGAAGAGGCAGGCGCCAACTATCTCCTTTGCCAGCTCGCCTTCGGATCTCTGACACTGGATGCATGCGTCAATACGGCAACTGCGATTCACTCCGAGCTCATAGCGGCCGACCGCTGACGGTGAGTCAACAGCGAGTTCCAATAAATCCGCCTTTGCCCCAGAAGCAAGTGGCAACACCGAGGCCGAAGAATACCGAAGGCCAATGCATCTATAAGGCCGCTCTTGCGATCCACATGACTTTTATGCGCATGCGACCCTTTCGACTAATCACCGAACAGGAGGCGTAACGCAATGAATGGCTTGTCCTTCACTTTGCGGATGTTGACACAGCCCGAGCAGTGGTTTGCTTGGGCAGGTAAGTCGGCCCAGCTGCATCCCGCTTTGGCGCGCCGGTTCGTCGATCGCATTCCGCACGGATCCAAGCTGTGGCTTATTGCCCGAGCGGGCCTGTCGCGACGCGATCTCGGCAGCGCTCCGCTCAGACCAAAGAGATCGCGCGTAAGCTCGGGATCGTACTGGCGGAGTTGGCCTCGCCGCGCATTCTACTGGCCGCGCACGGCATTAGCACCCCGCGACCTTTCGATGAGGACTACCTCACTGTTCAGCGGTTCGCAGTGATGAACCACATAAGCTCGGAAGCCGTGCTCTCTCGGATGGGACTTGAATCGTACCTAGCATCACGTTGTAGGATCAGGCATCCGCCACCTCACGCCGACAACAGGTCCACCACCGATGGTGGGCGTGTGACGTAACACATCAAAGCAATCCTCCAGTTAGACGTCGAGATGACGACAGCACTCCATTTTCTACTATGATCTTGTGCGGCTTTGGACTAGGATACCGTGTGCGCAGCTGGCGTTCCCGCAAACGACGTGAGCGCGCTCGGCTCTATGGTGCTTTCTTTCATTCCGGCACTTCTGCTCCGCCGCCGCTCCGAGTTCCCGCACGCGGCGGTTCCTAACGCTGCATTCGGCCTTCCTCAAACAAGGAAGTTGCCGATCCGCCACGCTAGGGGCGAACACCCTCCGCCGCCAGTTCGTCGAGCACAGATTCGCAAGACAGACTGGAGGTCACGCGCATGCTCGCGTGGAGTCAGTCCCGACCACGGTGTAACGTGTGACTGATCGCCGATTTGACCCGAGACACTGAGCGGTGAAGACTACGAGTCGGCGCTTCACGGATCATCGGGGCGGCGACGGTTGATTCGCAATCGGCCTCGGCCCGACAACGTACATCTGTATGATCTTAGCATGTGCGGAAGCATTGGCAGACCGAATTCCAATCAGCGCTGGTGTCAAATGCGGAGACGATATTTCCGGCACGCGAGTTAGCGCTTGAACTGAATTCGACACGAGCACGATTGCGACAGCGTCGATAAGGAGCACCTTTCACTCTCCTGCAGCATTTACAGCGCTTCGATGCCCGTCGCGATCTGCGCTCGGCAGAAGGGAGATCCAGAGCCCTCGCACGACTTCGAATTTCATCGCGCGCCAGGATCAACGCCGCGTTGATTGTGACCAATGTTTCCTGGCCGAATTCGATTCGCTGAACTAGCCCACCTAAACTGAGAGGTTTCGAAGGCGAGGCTTCCTTCGTAGAACTCGATCCGCGATAGTCAGTACGGCGGATGCATCATGAAGCGTGACGATCGCCTCGCCGAAGTCCTTGAGAATAGCGCGTGTTTTGATGATGAGGCATGGGAGGTGTGGGCACGGTGCCTCTCACCCGCTGAGCGGCTGGCGTATATTCGCAAGCATCGCTCTCACTTCCGGTTCACAGATTACGATGACGTGAGAGCTGTCATACGGGGTCAGCGCTTCACTGGTTGCTCATCGCAGCTCCTTCGATGGCATCACAGGATAACAGCAAGGACGTTGCAAAGCGCTTTGCTCTCTTCGGTTGCGGTGTGGCTTGGCATCATCTGGCTTGCGGTGCGCTTAATCCGCTGAGGTCAGCAGTTCGCTTTTCGGCCACGCCTACGCAAATTATGTGCGCACGCGAAGGAGGAGCATTGCGACGCCGTGGGATATGATCTGCAACACCGCAACCTGACGCAGCGTTCGGTTCAAGCATTCCTTTCGGTGCGAATGTTGCGATGCGGTTACAGCAATTCGCGCGGACGTTGTTAAGACCCACGAAGCTCGGGGGCACTCAAGACATGAGAGTAGAAATGAAGAACTTCTTGCTTGCGACTGTGAGCATCGTGGCGTTTGGCGCAGTGTCATCCGCATTAGGTGCAGATCTGGCTGTGCAGCCCGTCCAACCTCTCTACACCGGAGCTCCGCGGCCTGTCGCGGCTGCAATCTACGACTGGAGCGGCTACTATCTCGGTATGAACGGCGGCTTGGGCTCAAGCTCGAATTGCTGGGATTTCAATGGCGGCACGCCTGAGGGCTGCCATGATGCGACGGGCGGTACCGTGGGTGGCCAGATCGGCTATCGATGGCAGATGGGTCAGATCGTGATTGGCGTTGAAGGCCAGGGGAACTGGGCTGATCTGACCGGCTCGAATGTCAGTGTCGCGTTTTCGGATGTCAACCAGACCAAGATTGATGCGTTCGGCCTGGTAACGGGGCAGATCGGCTATAGCTTCGACAACGTACTGATTTATGCCAAGGGCGGCGCTGCAGTCACGAGCAACACCTATCAGATCAGCTCGTCCCTCACGGGCGCGCAGCTTGGAAACAGCGAGCACGTTCTTTGGGGCAGCGCGTTGGGAGCCGGGATCGAGTACGGCTTCGCACCGAACTGGTCGGTTGGCCTCGAGTACGATCATTTATTCATGCGGCCCGGCACGGTGAACTTCGCCGCACCGGCTGGTGGGACCGATCGCATCCGCCAGGATTTGGATCTTATGACTGCACGGCTCAACTATAAGTTCGGCGCTCCGATTCTTCTCAAATATTGATCTATCGTTCAAATGGCGGATCAAAAGCCCCGGCCCATGGGCCGGGGCTTTCATGGACCTGTTGGTCTGCTGTACAGGAGGCACCCACGGTCTTATGCATTCCGGGAGGCCACGCTTGCTGCATCAAGCAAGCCGCGCTCCTCGTCGTAGACATCCATGATCCGCGACAGGTCCAAGCCCGTGCGAACCGTGTCGCGAACAAAGTGAGCCATGTGCCCGGAAGGCACCAAATCCTGGATCGAGGGCGGCAGCAGCCAAACCTGATCAACGTCCCAAGGACGAAATGTCGTAAGCGGCAAAGAGACCCCGTCTGGCGGAGTGGGTGAGCGATCGGCTATCGGCTACTGAGTTTGTGAGCCGATGTGAGCTTCTATGTCTGCGCCTAGTTCTGGAACTAGAACCTTCCATATGATCGAAGCGGTCGCCGACCGTCTTGAGGGAGCGCCGCGGCAGCTTCGGCGACGGCGGACGAACCTGGGCGACCATCGCGACACTGCTGCAGACAGCGAAGATGAACAACGTCGATCCGTTCGCCTGGCTTACCCTAACGCTTCAGCGCATTGCCAACGGCTGGCCGAGCAGCGAGATCGACGCGATTATGCCATGGAAACACGCAGCCTGAACGGCCTCAGCTTGCCACTTACGAAATGTCTTGCTCATCCGCCTTTGAATCGCGACGCTTGTTCCTCGTCGAGAAAACTCCGAATACCCGGACAGGCTCCTAGCCGGCGTGCCGCACGGCCTGAGGGAATCAATGCGCATCGTCTGGTTGGAAGTGGAAAATTTCCGCGGCATCAAAAGGTTGAAATGGGCACTATCCCCGGCGTAAATTGTCTCATTGGCCCAGGGGATTCGACCAAGACCACCGTGCTGGACGCGATCGAGCTGTGTCTCAATCCCAGGTCCTACATTTTTGCTGACGACCGCGATTTCTTCGATCTCGATATCAAGGCGCCAATCCGGATCACCGTAACCGCTTTCTGACCTGCCATAGCACTTCTAGGCCGAAGATCCATATGGGCTCCACCTCCCGGGATGTCTCGGCCAAACAATCATCGATGAGCCGGGAACAGACTTGGAGCAAGTGCTCTCGATCAAACTCGTCATCGATTAGCCTACGGAGGCTACGCTCGTTTTCTGAGACGGTAGCAGGCGGAATTTCTCCCTGGCCACCCCGCCGCAACAAAGTGACGAATTCATTTGCATATCCGTCGCGCGCCGGGACGCGGCCTATAATGCTTGACACAACAACGATCCAAGTAGGGGCTCAAAGACTTTATGAGACCGCTGGCTATGTTCGCGGCAGCGAAGGTATATTGCACGGATATGCAATGATCTTTTACGAGAAGCGGCTGACTGGGCAGGATGACCCAACATGAGCAAATGAGGGTTGTGAGACCGGATAATCCAGTGGTGGATCCAACTCTGATTCGCGACGCTGTTGATGAGTTCCTCTAAGAAAACTTCGAGGGACGTTGTGAATCCGAGCCTCTTGCGTGGTCGGTCGTAGAGGCGTTGCTCGATCCATCGCAGGCGCTCTTCGGTGATGGTGCTGAAGTCGGTGTGCCGTGGCAAGTACTGGCGTGTCAGTCCATTTGCGTTTTCGTTGCTGCCGCGTTGCCAAGCAGAGTCTGGATCGGCAAAGTAGAGATCGGCCTGCAGGGCCGTGGCAATGAGCCGATGATCGGCAAATTCTTTGCCGTTCTCTGCTGTCAGCGTATGCATCACATGACCCAGCTTGCCCAGGCGGTGGACAATGGCGTTGCGCACGTTCTGGGCCGTGCCATCGGGCGAATGGGCAAGCAGGTGCAGACCACTGCGACGTTCGGTCATGGTGACCACCACGGCCTTGCAGTGCGAGTTGTCGATGGTGTCCAACTCCCAGTCGCCGATGCGGCTGCGTTGCTCAACCACAGCGGGGCGTTCTGTCCAACTACGTCGGTGCGTCAGCTGTCCGCGGCCATCGCGCATGCGCCGTCGACGGCGCTTACGACGGCGTTTGCGCAAGTGCGTGAACAACCACCACGCTTCTGGTCGGCGTAGATGTACTGATAGATCCATTCGTGACTGGCCAAGCCGGTGCGACCGGCGATCTGTTCCGGGCTGAGGTCCTCAGCCAACAAGACCTCGATCTGTGCAATACGCTCGGCATCAATGCGCGGGCGCTGACTGGCCTGCGTGCGCCGATGCCCGCTCAAACGATGCGCTTGCTCCGGCGCATAGCCTTTATCCTGACGATGACGACGCAGTTCGCGGCTGATCGTGCTCAGTGCGCGCTCCAAGACAGCGGCGATGGCGCGTAGCGACAGACCGGTTTCGTAAAGCGCATGCAGACGGTATCGTTCGCACAGGTCCAGGCGGCTGGATGACATGGGCAACTCCACTTGGCGGTGAAGTGGCACAGGTCAGGTCGCCTGCGCCGCTTCACAACTGATGGTGTTGCAGAGTTGAATTCGCGGACGAAATACCAACCGCCACAAGTCAAGCATCTGGCGATGCACGAACGGGTGAGCGCGGAATCGTCGGAATCGATTATCAGGCAGTGGAATCGACGTGTCGCTGCCTGCAGATTGCCACGTGGGGCACTACCGGTTGCAGATTCATGCCACTTTCCTCACTGCGGATACAGCTTTCCCAACGTTCGCACGCGCACAAGGTTGTAGCCGGTCATGTTCAGCACGAACATCTGGTCCACCTTCTCCAGCCCGCGCACCATCGCCCGCCGGATGCGTCCGACCGTCTTGGCCCAACCGAAGCCCTGCTCGATCAACTTGCGCTTGCGTTGAGAAACCGCGTAACCCTCGCTGGCCGCCACCGCATCGGCGACAGCCGAACGTCGACCTCAGGTGTTTTGCGCCACATGTGCAACCACCTTCGGTTCTTCCAGCGCTCGAATGAACTCGGCCGCGTCATAGCGCTTGTCCGTCCCCAGCGTCAGCACCGCCTCCGGCTCGGCCGCCTGCCGGGCATCGGCAATCATCGCCTTGGCCGCCTCGCGTTCGGCGTAGCCGTCGGCCTGCGTCACCCGCGCATTGGCGATCAGTCCATGCCGGTTGTCGCTCAGCGTGTGTTCGACGTAGCGCAGCTCGCTGGCCGTGCTGCCTTTGCGAAACAGCCGCGCATCCGGATCGCTCGTGGACACGTGCGTGTGGTTGCTGCGCGATTGTCCGCGGAAGTCGCCGCTGTCCTCGTCATCGCCGTCCTTGCGCATGAAGCTCCTGTGCCCGGCCCAGGCCTGGATCAACGTGCCATCCACACTGAAATGTTCGCCCGACAACAAGCCCCGCCGCCAGATCAGCCGAGCCGGTGCAGAAGCAGGCGACGGCCAACTGGCGGATGACGATCTCGAAATGCGCGACAACCGCCTCGGTGGGCACCGTCGCCGCGCGCAGCACGCCGGCCGCCTGCCCGGCGATGTCCGCGCCCAGGCGGATGGCCTTGGCCACGTTGACGCCGTCGCGGATCCCGCCCGACGCGATCAGCTTCACCGTTGGCAGCGCCCGACGTACCGCCTGCACGCTGGCCGGGGTCGGAATCCCCCAATCGGCGAACGCAATCGCCACTGCACGGTCGGCGGCATCGCGGGCGCGCTCGCCCTCCACCGCGGCCCAACTGGTGCCGCCGGCGTCGGCGACATCGATCACCGCCACGCCCACGCTGCGCGCGGCGCGAGCGATCTGCCCCAAGACGCCGCGCCAGTCGCGGTCGCCCTCCGGCTGTACCGCTTCCTGCAGCGGATTGAGATGGACGATGAGTCCATCGGCCTCCAGCGCATCCACCGCCCGGCGCGCCAGGTCCAGGCCGTCGGCCTCGCGCAGTTGCGCGGCGCCGATATTGGCCAGCAAGGGAATGTCTGGGGCTAGGCAGCGCAGCGCGCGCGTCAACCCTTGGGCGTTGCGGGATTGCAGGCTCACGCGCTGCGAACCGACGCACAGGGCGATCCCCAAGGCTTGCGCTGCCTCGCTCAGATGCCGGTTGATGGCCTCGGCGCGTGGCATGCCGCCGGTCATGGAGCTGATCAGCAGCGGCGCGCGCATGGTCTTGCCCAGCAGCGAGGCGCGCAGGTCGATCTGCGTCAGGTCCAACTCGGGCAATGCGCAGTGTTCGAAACGGATGTACTCTCAGCCGGGGCGACCGTGGCCGGCGCCGTTCGCCGATCCAGCACGATGTCCAGATCGTCGTCCTTGCGCCGGCTCAGAGCAGTGTCGCTTATGCTCGCTCCATCCAGTCGCATCGGCCGACGGCGTTGCGTCGGATCGGACCGACGGCAGCGCGCGCACGCCGCCGCCTCCCGCGCGTTCAGGCCGGCGCACGCTGGCCTCACCCCGCAGCGTCGCCGCGGTAGCGGCTAGTCGAGGTCTGGTAGTACTGCGCGCGGATGGCCGCCATGGCCTCGATCAACGCTCCCCACGGCGCGGGAAAGCGTTCTTCCGCCATCACCCGGTGCAGCATGCGCGTATGGCCGGCCAGCTCGTCGTTGAGGAACTCTGCCACAGGCATCGCCGGATAGCGCTGCAGCAGCAGGATCGCCGCGTTGTCGGCCTCGCCGGCCGACCTGTCCTTGTCGCGTCCATGCAGATCGTTCTGCAGGCGCCCTATCGCGGAGATGAGCCGCAAGACCTGGCGAAACGCCGGACGCGCGCGCAAGGTCGCCATGTCCAGCCCCCACAGCAACGACAGGCAACAGAACACGTTCGCGTAGCCGATCGAATCGATGCCGTTGTGCAGGTACTCGGCGTAAGACCAGCGTTCCGCCCCTGCCGCCTGCGCGTGTCCAGCGCGCAGCGCCGCGCAGTAGCACCGGGTATCGTCGAGAAGCTGAGCATAGTCGCGACGATCGTAGGCGAGCGCGGCCAGCGAAGCGCGCAGCACAGCGCAGCCCTCGAATCCGGGGAGCGCGCACGGCACGCCCTGCCCCAGCGCCTGCTCCACCGCGGCGAGCTGCTCCGGCGCGATCAGGCCAAGGTCGTTGCAATCGTCGAGCCAGAACAGCAACGCCAGTTCGCGATAGAATGCCACGATCAGCGTTTCGTCCTGCGGATCGCGGCCGGTGCGGGCGCTGGTGTCGCGCAGGCTCGGGTGGATGCGCTGCAGGATGTACTGGCCGCCCCTGACCGCTTCCACGGCATGCTCGTCGGCGAACCCGGTCAGGGAACGCCCCCACTCCAGCACCTGCTGCAGCGCGCGTTCGGTCTGGATCATGGCGCCGCTCCTGCTCCCTCGGCCAGGACGCGCCGCCCCCAACGAAGCGCCAGCCACAACCCGGCGAGTTCGGCCACGCGCACGACCCGGGTGGGGCAATACAGTTCCTTGCCGATCCACAGTGGCGTCTGCGGCAATGCATGCGCCGCATGGCGGGCGAGCATCCACTCCCGCGCACGCGCCACCGCCTGCGCGATGCGCCGGCGCCCTGTCGGCTCTTCGCTCCCGTCCATCACGTGCAACGCGAACAGCGCATAGGCGGTTTCCTCGAATGTGGACGCGCGACCGGCGCCCCAGCCGCCGTCGTCGCGCTGCGCCTGCAGCAGCGCCGCCAGCGCGCGCTCGTCGCGCCACTGGGGCTTGCCTTGCGCCAGCGCAGCGACCGCATGCGCGGTGGGATACAGCCACGAAACATGCCATTTTTCGTTGTCCCATAGACCGTGCGGGTTGCGATTGGCCTCGACGTAGGCGCTGGTGCCGACGGCGGGCTTTCCCAACAGTCGCAACGCATGCAGGGCATGGATGTTGGTCGACACCGAGGCGTTGCGCTCGCCGGGGAAGGTGACGAACAGCTCGCCGATTTCGAAATGGCGCAACGCATCGACCGCCGGGTCGCGGCCTGCAAGGCGCAGGACGCACAACGCAACGGCGGTGTCGTCCGCATCGGCCGCGAAGTGCAAGGCCGGGCCCAGACCGCGCCCCCCCAGGCGGGCGTCGAGCTGCGCGACGATCACGCGCACCGCCTCGGCGAGCGCGGGATGAGCGAACAGCCCGGCCAGATGCAGGGTGTACAGCGACCAGCATGGCTCGAACACATTGATCGGCCAGACGTTGGGAACGACACCTTCGATGCCGCTGCGCGTCGCCCGCGATGCCGCCTGCAAATACGCGTCGGCGCGCCCGACCTGCGGCGTGCTCCCCTGTGTCACGGCGTGCGCACGCCACGCGGCGGTGGCCGCCGGACTGATGCCGATGCTGCCGTCGTCATCCGGGCATGCGGTGGTCGGCGACGTCCCCCAGGCTTCCCAGGAGTGCAGCAACGGATGGCCGCTCGGCAACGTCACCACCGCCCCCAGCTTGACCAGGCGCGCTTGCCGCAACGGCAACAGCGCCGGGTGGCGCGGAAACGCCGCGTCGCCGAGAAAGGATGCGGCCTCGCCGCAAAACTGCGGCAGGATCAGCTCCGCGCCGATCGGCGCGTCTTCCGGCACCGCATGCGCGTAGGGATCGGGCTGGCGCTCGAGGAACCGGGTTGCTGCGTGGACTGCGTCGGCAGCGCCGGGAAGAGGATCGGCACGCTGCAATGCCAGCAACGCCGCCCACGTGGGTGCATGGCGGAACAGCGGGAAGTCCGCGCTTCCCCATCCGCCATCCGCCTGTTGCTGCGCGATCAGCCACGCGTACGCGTCCTGCCGACCGGTGACGTTGCCGTGGAACTGCAGAGTTCGCGCCGTGTCGTAGACGGACGGACCGACGCTGCCGCCATCGCTCATCTCGCTCAGCAGGTGGCGCAATTCGGAAAGGATATGTTCGGACAGCGCCTTCACGCGGGATGTTCCTTCTGCAGACGGTTGACGAGAACCAGGATCGGGCAGACGCCGCGCATGTCGCCGCAGGCCCGTCGCCGCCCAGCGCATGGGCCGCGCCGGACGGCCGCCCTGCTCCGGCGCGGCGACGCGCCCCGATGCTGGCGCCGGTCCGCCGCATAGGCTTGCGCGCAGCGCGCCGCGTGCGCCGCGGCCGTGCTGGGCAACCGCTGCGATCGGCGCCGCGGACTCGGACACAGTGCAGCATGCACCGCTGCCGCCGGCCGATCGCAGCGGCACAGGGGCGACTCCATGCGGACGGGCGCGCTCATGCGCATGGCGCGTGCTTGAACAGATACGCGTTGGCCCGCTGCAGCATCTGCGCCAACCCTTCCGCACGCGGCCCCAGCGGGGCGATGGCCTCCCCGGCGTCGCGCAACAGATCCGGCGCGAACTGGCGCGCTGCCTGCAGCCCCATGATCGACGCGCAGGTCGGCTTCTGCGCCGCCGCGTCCTTGCCGGGGGTCTTGCCCAGCGTCGCGGTATCCGCTGTCACGTCGAGAATGTCGTCGACCACCTGCAACGCCAGGCCGAAACAGGCGCTGTAGCGATCGAGCGCACAGTACAGCGCAGCGTGCGCGGCATCCTCCGCGATGGTGCATAGCGCGCCCATGCGAACGGACGCGCGCACTAGCGCTCCGCTCTTCATCCGGTGCATCGCCACGATCCTGTCCAGCTCGACGTGCTTTCCAACCAGCGACAGATCCATGGCCTGCCCGCCTGCGGCACCCTCGGCGGACACCGCCTGCGCCAGTTCGCGCACGAGCGCGATACGGTTGTCGCCCGGCGCATCCAGGTTCGCCAGGGTCAGGAAGGCGTGCGCCTGCAGCGCATCGCCGACCAGGATCGCAGTGGCTTCGCCGAACTTGACGTGCACGGTCGGAAGGCCGCGGCGAAGCACGTCGTCGTCCATCGCGGGCAGGTCATCGTGGACCAGGGTACAGGCGTGCATCATCTCGATGGCGGCGCCGACGTCGTCGAGCATGTGCGCCGGCGTGTCGGCCAGTGCGCCGGCAGCCAGACAGAGCAAGGCGCGGGTGCGCTTCCCGCCATGCAAGGTGGCGTAGCGCATCGCCGCCATCAGCTCGGTCTCACCGTCGTCTTCGGCGCAGAGAAGACGCGCCAGCGCCTGTTCGACCCGCTTTGCGCCGTCCTGCATCCAGATCTCCGGCAGCAGCCTGCCGGATGCGTCGCGCGCCTGCGCGCCCAATCCGCCGAGCGCGGAAACGCCACTTCGGTCGTCGTGTAGCGTGGAACCGGTCTGCATGTTGTTCATGTCCTTGTACCTGACAGGAGACGGCCACGGCGAGCGGCGAGCCGCCGCGGTGTTGCCGGCGTAGCACCGAGCGCGCGCGCCGAGTGCAGCAATGCCGCGCGTCGCCGGCGCCGCTGCCTCGCCACACGGGGCGTGCGATGCCAGCTCATGAGAATCCGATGCGGATTGTCATGGACGGATGTGCGGTCGGGTAATAGCGCCGGCCTTTTTCGACGCCGCTCAGCAACCGCGGCCGAACCCCGGCCTTGTGCATGGTCAGCGCCAAGGCGATGCAGAACTGCACCAGTTCTAGCCATACCAGGTGGTAGCCGATGCAGACGTGTGGGCCGGTACCGAACTGCAGCATGTCCACCGGCCGGATCGGCTCCGTGCGTTGCAGCCACCGCGCCAGGCGGAACTGATCAGGCGCCTCGTGCAGCAGCGCCGAGGTCGAGAAATGCAGCAGCGGGATGCACAGATCGGTGCCCGCGGGAATGCGCCGTTGGCCGAGTTGCAATTCCTGCAGCGCGCGACGCGGCAGGAGCGTGGTCGGCGGATGCACGCGCAGCGTCTCGCGGAACAGCGCCTCGGCGATCGGACACTGCGCCAGGTCCGCGTGCCGAGTCGGCACCGCGCCCACGCGTTGCGCCTCCTCGACCAGGGCGTCCCACAGCACAGGCTGCCGCGCCAGCTCGATCACCATCCAGGCCATCGTCGAGGCGGTGGTGTCGTGACCGCCAAGCAGCAGCAAGCGGATATTGGCGACCAGGACATCATCGGAGAGCGCATCGTCGCTGCGATCGAAGGCGCTCACCATGTCGTTGATCAACCCGGTGCGCGCGGCATGCGCGCGCGCGTCGCGGACGAACTGGCGCAACTGCGCGTCGATCCAGTCGCGGGCGGCGCGGCCGCGCCGCAAGGGCAGTCCGGGCAGCTCGACCGGGGGCGCGACGATCAACTGCAGCAGTTGCCGGTACTTGCGATGCCATCCCGGCAGGTCCTGCGCGGGGATTCCCATGAAGCTGAAGATGAGCTTGAGCATCAGGTCGCCGGTTTCGCGCAGGATGGTTACGTCGCCGCGGTCGCGCCACGCCTGCACCCGCGCCCGGATGACGGGAGCGAACAGGTCGCCAATGCCGGCCTGGGTCAGCCCCTTGGGCAGGAACGCCGCCTTGATCGCATCGCGCGCCTGCCGGTGCGCGCCGCCGTCCTGGGCGACCAACGTTCCGCCAAGCAATTCGGGCGCGATCTCTTCGATCAGCGCCGAGGACACGTCCTTGTGCCGGAGCAGTGCGAACGCATCCGGATCCACGCAGGTCATCAGGTGTCCGGCAGGGCCGAAATCCAGCCAGAAGTGGCTGCCCAGCGTTCGTTCCGCGCGCCGCAGCAGGCGCGGCAGGTTGCAGACGATGGCGGGGAGATGCCCGACCAGGGGGAAAGCGCCGGGCACGATCGGGATGTCGCACCGCAGCCGGTGCCGACGCTCCAGCGGGTTGAGCAGCATGTCCATCAGCAGCGCCGCGCCGCGGCCGCTTCGGCAGTGTCGCCGGCACGCCGCGCGGCGCGGCTGTTGCCACCGTCGGCGTACGTCGGCACATGCGCCAGCATGCCGCCGTCGATGCACACGACCTGGCCGGTGATGAACGCAGCATCGTCGGAGAGCAGGAACGCCGCCAGCGCGGCCACGTCCTCGGGGCGCCCGACGCGCGGCAGGAGCTGGTGCCGGCGCAGATGCCGTTGCATGCACTCGTCCAGCTTGGCGAGGAGCCGCTCGGTCATGATGAGACCCGGCGCAACCGCGTTGCAGCGGATCTGCGCATGACCGTACTGGGTGGCGAGCGAGGCCGACAGCATGTTCATCGCCGCCTTCGACGCGGCGTAGGATGTCTGCGCGGTGTCACCGCTGAGCCCCTGGCACGACGACATGTTGACGATCGCGCCACCGCCGCGGGCGATCATCCGTGGGATGGCCTGCCGGCAGCAGAGCAGCGTGCCGCGCAGATTGGTCGCCATGGTCTGATCCCAGACCGCCAGGTCCAGGTCGAGGATCGCGCGGTCGCACGGGGTCAGATGCATGGCGCTCGCGTTGTTCACCAGCAGGTCGACCCCACCGAAGTGCCGCTCCGCCGTCTCGAACAGCGCTGCCACTTCCTGCGCATCGGCGATGTCCATGGCCAGGGCCAGCGCGTGGCCCGCTTCGGCCGCGATCTGCGCGGTGCAGGCGATGGCCGCCGAGCCATCAATGTCGGCCACCACCACTCTGCCGCCCTCGCGCGCGATGGCGAGGGCGCATGCCTTGCCGATGCCGGCGCCGGCGCCGGTCACCACGGCCACCTTGCCTTCAAACCGTCCCATCGTGTCCTCCTGGATTGCGTTGGTCTTTCGCGGCATGGCGCTCGGCCTCCGCCGGAGAAGGCGCAGGGTCGGCGCTGGCACGCTCGTCATCGCCAGCGTCGCTTTCGATGATCCGAATGGCGGCGACCGGACACTGGCTGGCCGCGAGCCGCACGGCGGCGTGCAGCGCCTGCGGGACCGTCGCCACGCACACTTCGGCCACGCCGTCCGGTTCGCGCTGGCGAAAGGTGCCCGGCAGCGTCAACACGCATTGCCCGGTGGTTCCGCACAGATCCTGGTCGACCACGACGCGCATCTCAGCCCCCTGCGCCTGCAGCCGCACCGGCAGCGCGCGGAACGTCCTAAGGAACGCGGAGGGCTCCCGGGTCGGCTGCTCGGCCAATGCCAGCGTGGGGAAGCGCGCCTGGATCCGCGGCAGGCTCTCGGCCAACTGCACCCGGGCCAGTTGCGCACCGAGGCAGAAGTGGATGCCGTGGCCGAAGCTCAGCATGATCTTCCCGTCGGTCGACATGCCAGGACTGGTGCCGTAGAACCGCGCGGGATCGAAGCGGTCGGGATCGGCGAAGGCGTCGGGGTCGCGATTGCCGGCCGCGATCAGCACGCGCACGTCCGCGTTCTTCGGGATCACCACACCGCCCAGTTCGATGTCGCGCTGGGCGATACGCGGAATGGAGCTGAACATGGCGGGCGCGTCGCAACGCAGGACTTCTTCGACGAATGCCTTCACCCCCACGGCGTCTCCCTGCAGCCAGTGCCGCCGTTCGGGATACGCCAGCATCGCCAGGACCGCATGGTCGATGGTCGCAGCAGTGGTGGCGAAGCCGCCCAGCAGCATGCCCCACAGCATGCTGATCAACTCCGCATCCGACAGCGTGTCAGCATCGTCCTCGTGTGCGCCGACCAGCATCGACACGATGTCGTGGCGGGGATCGGTGCGCTTGCGCTGTATGAGGTCGCCGAAGTAGGCCTGCACCCTGGCGCTGGCCGCGTCCGCCGCGGCGAGTTGGGGATCGCTGGCGTGCGGGCTCAGGCCTTCCAGAATGGCGCCGGTGCCGGCGGCGAGCCCGAACATGTCGTCCTGGGGCATGCCGAACAGTTCGGCGAAGACCAGCATGGGCAAGGCCAGCGCGAATTCCCGATGCAGGTCCACCGCCTCCCCCCGCTCCAGCGCGGGCGCCATGCCGTCCAGGCGCGCTGCGACGATGCGCGCGATGCTCGGCCGCAGGTTGTCGATCTGGCGCATGGTGAAATCGCGCGAGATCAGCCGGCGCAGACGCGTATGCGTCGGTGGTTCCTTCATCGCTAGCGTGGACGCCAGCAGATTGAGCGACAGGCTGGTCTCCGCACGCGGGAAATAGCGCGCCAGTTCGCCCGGCGCCGGTCCTCGAAACGCATCGCCCGTGGCCTTGAGCGCCCAGTAGATGTCGGCGTGGCGGCTCAACAGAAAGAGGCCCGACGCCGCGCGATGCACCGGATCGTGCTCACGCAACCACCGCATGAACGGATACGGGTCGTGGATGCACGCTGGCGACGCCAGTTCGGCGAAGGCGTCCCGGCATGCTGCCGTGGTTTCTTGCACGTCCATCTTGGTTAACTGTTGGCTGGCTGGTTTGACCGGCGCGCGCCAGGCGCGCCGGCAAATTGCGGAGAAGATCGCGATTCCCGGCGGCGTCCGCGCATCACCAGAGCACCGGGAACTCCTCGAACCCGCCAGTGATGATCTCCTTGCGCAACTTCAGTTCTTCGGGCGCCACGGCCAGGCGCAGCGCGGGAAAGCGCTGGAAGATCGAACCGAACACCACCTTGAGCTCCAGCCTGGCCAGCGCCACGCCGATGCAGTAGTGCGGTCCGTAGGAGAACGCCAGGTGCGGATTTTCGTCGCGTCCGATGTCGAAGCTTTCCGGGTCGTCGAAATGGCGCGGATCGAACGACGTCGCCGGCAGGCCGACCAGCACCTTGCTCTCCGCGGGAATATGCACGCCCGCGATGGTCACGTCGGTCCTCGGATAGCGCATGATGCCGTCCCAGCCCGCGCCCGGCGGGTACATGCGCAGGGTTTCCTCCACCGCCTTGTCCACCAGGGACGGATCGCCGACCACGCGTTCGCGCTGTTGCGGATGGCGGAACATGGCCAGCAGGCCGAATTCGATCTGCGCGACGGTGCTCTCGTGCCCCGCCACCAACATGCCCGCCGCCAGGCCGATCGCCTCTTCCTCGGTCGCGTTGCCCTGGTCGACCGCCGCGAGCAGATCCGCCAGCAGGTTATCGCCCGGATCCTGG
The DNA here is from genome assembly GCF_050435825.1 of Bradyrhizobium sp. I1.14.4. NCBI lineage: Bacteria > Pseudomonadati > Pseudomonadota > Alphaproteobacteria > Hyphomicrobiales > Nitrobacteraceae > Bradyrhizobium > Bradyrhizobium sp. I1.14.4. The sequence continues at coordinate 37,621 of NZ_JBNDLA010000023.1, forward strand.
CGCTTGTCCCACATCTTGCCGCGAATGTAGGCGCGCAGTTCTTCCCAGGCCAGGCGCGACGCGCTGCGCGGGCCGCTTTCATGCTGGTGCGTCATCACCTCGTCGGACAGCCCGGCGAAAAATGCGTGATCCTCGTAGAGCACGCCCATCAGCGCGCTGATGACCATGGCCGGAAGCGGAAAGGAGAGGTGGCGCCGCAGGTCGGCGGGCTGGGGCTGGGCCGCCAGCGTCTCGAACAACTTCGCGGCGATCGCCTCGACCTGCTGCGCGAGCAGCTTCACCCTGCGGTCGCTGAAGGCCAGCGCCACGATCGTGCGTAACCGGGCATGCTCGCCCCCCTCGTGCGAGACCAGCCACCCCGGCGAACCGAGAATCACCGAATCCGGGGTGAATGCCGCCGGCGGCATTCCCGCGGGCCGGAACGCCGCGTCGGACAGCACCGCCTTGGCCTCGTCGTAGCCTGTCACCCACCAGCCTTCGTGCCCGGACGGGAAGCGCACGCGGTGGATCGGACCGTTGGCGCGTAGCGCCAACATCTCGGGCGAGGGCTCGATGTGATCGACGCGCCACATCGGCAGCGTCGGCAAGGGTTGTTCGGACATGGTGGCACTTCACTCTTTAAGCGATGGAAGGGCGGAAGGTGACCGGCAGGCACTGCGGGCAGCGGCTTCACGTGCGCTTGCGTTCACTTCTGTTCGTCGATGATGACCGGCGGGGAAGGCGGCCGGACCCTAGAGCCTCAAGTTGGCTTTAGCCAACTACCGAATCTTGTAGTAGCCCCCTAAGCTAAACGCCTCTGGTGGCGCAAAAAATATGCGGAAAACTCTGTCGCCACGCGCTGCCATACGGAAACCTATTTCCGATGGGTATCCGCCTATGTTGGTTGGCTACGTGCGCATGTCGTCGGACTCCGAGCGCCGGAGCACGGACTTGCAGCGCGATGCACTGCTCGCCGCCGGCGTTGATCCGCGTCACCTGTTCGAGGATCATGCCTCGGGCGCGAAGGATGACCGCACCGGCTTGGCGCGGGCGCTCGAATTCGTCCGGCCCGGCGACGTGCTGGTCGTGTGGAAACTCGACCGGCTCGGCCGCTCGCTGTCGCACCGGCGCGTCATCGTGACCTCGCTGAAGGACAATCGGGTGGCGTTCCGCTCGCTGACCGAGAATCTGGACACCACGACGCCCTCGGGCGAATTCCTGTTCCAGGTGCTGTTCGGCGCGCTCGCGCAGTATGAGCGCGCTTTGATCCAGGAGCGTGTCGTCGCCGGCCTGGCCGCCGCACGCAAACGCGGCCGGATCGGCGGCCGGCCGCAGGCGATCACCGGCGAGAAGCTGGACGCCATCATCGCCGCGCTGGACGGCGGCATGTCCAAAGCGGCGGTATGTCGCAACTTCTGCGTCAAGCGAACCACGCTGATCGAGAGCCTGACACGGGTCGGTTGGATGGGCTCCCGCGGAGCGTCATCGCGATGACGACCAAGAGCGAACGCTTGACCGTCCTATCGGACGCCGAGCAGGAAGCCTGTACGGCCTGCCGGATTTCGACGACACCCAGCGGGTGGAATACCTGGCCTTGACCGAAACCGAACTGGCGCTTGCCAGCAGCCGTCCCAGCCTCACCGCTCGGGTTTATTGCATCTTGCAGACCGGCTACTTCAAAAGCCAAGCATACCTTCTTTCGCTTTGACTAGAACGAGGTCGAGGAGGATTGCGCCTTCGTGCTCAGTCGCTATTTCCACGGCGATGCGTTCGAGCGCAAGCTGATCACCAAGCACGAACACTGCACCCAGCGCGAGCGAATCGCTGCGCTGTTCTGCTACCGGCCGTGGGCGGCCGACTTCCTGCCGCAGCTCGCGCAGCAAGCCGCGCAAATCGTTCGGCGCGACGTGACGCAAGGATTCGTCGCCACCGAGTTGATTGGCTGGCTCAATGAACACAAAACCATTCGATGTCGCGGAGCAGGTGCGCCGTCAGCAAGACACGCCACAGGTCGGTCGCCTGCTGTCGCTTTACATCGACGACAGCGTGCCCGATCTCACGCCGTTCGGCGATGTATGCCAGCGCGCCTACAAGATCATGCCCCGCGATACGCTGCAAGCCACGGCACTGCGCATGAGCGTGAAGCCGGTGAGAAAACTGGCTTTGCATTGGCAGGCGGTGGACGGCCTGGCCGAGCGTATCCGTCGGCATCTTCGACCGCTGTACGTCGCGCTTGATCCCGCCGGCACCGAGGATCGGGTTGTAGGACGCCAGGAACCAGATCTCTCTGCCGTCCCTTCCGATACGCTTGTATTCGCTCGACTGAAATTCCCCTCGGCTCAACCTGCTCCAGCCGTCGCTGTCGCGTTCGCCCGGTGCAACGAACATACTGTCGTGCTTGCCTTGAATTTTCCGAGAGAGAATAACCTACCATCCTGAGAAAGTTCTCATTCGCATCGAGGATGGTGCAGTTCACACCGAACGCAATGACGGCCTGCGATCGCCCTATTGCAACAAGCTGTCCTTCATTCTCCATGCCCATGATTTTTCGGGCCGATACATCGGTAGCGAATTTGATGACCTTTAACGGACTTGCCTCGGACATCGAGCACCGGATTGTACGACGCCTGGATCCAGACTTCTTTCCCGCCCTTTCCGACCCACTTGTACTCGGCAGCCTGGAATTTTCTCCGATTGAGCTTTGCCGGGAATTCGCCATAGGCAACGCTATCCCGCTCGCCGATCTCGATCTCGACGAACATACTGTGGTGCGCTGCCGCTCCTCGCCCTCCGTCAAGCGGCGGAATTGCTGAGAACCCAACAATCGAGTCTCAGCCGAAGAATCAGCGAGATCGAATATCACCTGGGGAATTGCGATTTTTGAGCGCTTCAGCGGTGGTGTGCGCCCGACGCAGGCAGGCCGCAGTGTTCTTCGCGTGGCAAGGACAATTCTTGCGGAGTTCGATGCTCTCATCGCGACCGCGAGGGCCGTTCGGAACAGCGAGGCTGGCCGGCTGAGTGTCGGGCTCTGCACCCCACTTTCCATTGGCAACCTGCAGACGTCCTTGCTGGATTTCAAGCAGCGATTCCCTCAAATCGAGCTTGTGACGATCGAGAAATCACGAACACGCCTGGCGACGGCACTTCGCAACGGCGTTCTCGATATCCTGATCGTCACAGGGAACCTGCCGTTACTCGACAACAGAGTGATGCCGCTGTGGAGCGAACGTGTTGTCGCCTTACCCCATGATCATCCCATCACCGCGCGCGACAAAGTCTACTGGACTGACCTACGCGGCGAGACGGTCCTGCTGAGCCATTACGATCCGGGAAAGGAGTTTGAAGATCTTCTGATTTCCAAGCTCGTGTCGCCTGAGGACCATCCTAAACTCGAGCGCCACGACGTCAGCCGCGGTATCATCAAGAGCCTGATCAGGATGAACACAGGAATCAGCCTGGTGCTGGAATCCGACATGGGCATCAACTATGCAGGCCTCGTCTACCGCGAATTGCGCGACGGAGCCGGTCCGAGCCGATTCGACTTTTCGGCATACTGGCGAGACGACAACGAAAACCCTGTCCTGGCTGGCTTCCCGAAGTTGCTCTCAGAGCGCTATCCCTCATCTCCGCTCGGACGCTGACGCGCCCGTCGAGCCTTCCGGAAATTTCTATCCGCTGCCATGAACCGCGCCAACATGGGAGCGATAAGCTTGGCCGCCTCCCCGATCGGCTGTCCGCTCTCTTGTGCAAGGATTTCCGCATATGCCACGAGATCCCTGTGCACGCTCGCCGGGAGTTCATGCGTAATCTTGATCGGCTTATCGTCTTCGATCGCTCCAAGTTTAAGCTTTGCCATCGTACCTCACCCTCTGTACGGTTCGAGCACCAGGTCGCGATTGACGATCACCCGCACCGGAAATCCCGGGCGGATCGTCAACGTCGGCTGGATGTTGAGATTGCGGCGGACCACCTGCTGGCCGGTTTGATTGAGGGAATCCCCCGCCCCACGGCGTAGCGCCTGAATGATGTCGCTATTGGTGTTACCCGTATCTGCCCCCGAATTCACCTCTGTGCCGACGGCGAGCAGCGTCGAAAGCGCGGCTGCCGCTAACAACTCTTTCCAATGATTGTCGACCTCGTCCTCAAGACCAGAGTAGCCTGCCGCATCTGCACCGGGCTGCCGCTCCAAAACGATCGACCTCCCATTCGGCATGATAAGGCGCGTCCAGACCAGGAGCACGCGCGACTGCCCAAATGCGACCTGGCTATCGTAGGTCCCAATCAGCCTTGCTCCCTGGGGGATAAGGCGTGCTCGCCCGGTAGGAGAATCGTATACCGCCTCTGTTACTTGCGCCGTGATCTGGCCAGGCACGTCGGAGCGGATTCCTGTGATGAGAGCGGCCGGAATGACCGTTCCGGCCTGGACTACAAAAGGCGAAGCCGGCCTCACCAGGCGATCGGGACTGGTCGTCCGGCGATCGACGGTTTCATTGACGAACGCAAGCTTTCGGTCCTGGCCATTCTGGGCAAACGCTTCGTCGGATGATGGCGCTGTGTTTGAACGGGCTTCGCTCGACGAGCTGGCAGGGGCCTGTGGCCGGACGTTGGTGCTCGCAAACAGCTTGCTGGTACGTGCCGCCTCGCCCTCTTGGTTGACGCGCTGCTGTTCAGCATCAACCCCAAGTGGACTTGCCGTCGAAGCGCCCTGTGCTGCAACGATCGGACGGCCAAGATCGCCCGGCAAAGGCGGTCCCAAGCGCGGCACATCCTTCGGGATCTCGGTGTAATCCTTCGGTAAGGTCGCAAGCTGATCGGCGACATTGTGGTGGTCGGTCGCGTAAAGCTCCTCGGGGGCAGGCCGTGCCGATCGCTTCTCCTGCAGAGCCCAGAACACCGCGCCAGAGATGAGTACCAGTACAACGGCGCTGCCGCCCGCAAGGACCTTGCGCGACAGGCGCGCAACTTCCGGCCGCTCCGGCCGCAGTCGCAGGGTTTCGACGATCTCTCCCGACTGCTGCGGCCGAGGAGCATCATGGGGTCCGCCATTTACCTGATCGGAATCGGTCACAAGGACCTCCCGTCGGCTCGGACGATCCTGACCTTCTGCTGGTGATCCTCGCCCAGCCTCAGTTCCGCAGCCGCGAACAGCCGGTCGACGATCAGCACATTGCCGTAAGTGCGGTAGTTGACGAGCTCGGTCTTGCCATCAGGCCCGATCACGAAGAGCGGCGGCATCTCGCCTTGGCCGATGCCGGGCGAAAACTCGATGTAGACCTTGCGCCCATCGTCATAGGCATTGACAGGACGCCAGGGTGGGCTGTCTCCCTCGATGGCGTAGAGGTAACGGCGCTGCGCCTGATCCGGGATGACCGGTGTGGGCGGCAGAGTTCGACCACGCGCGGTCCGATCCTCCGGATAGAACCACGAGACCTGTGGCATGTAGGGCTTTTCGCGGGAGCGCAGCTCGATCAGGTAGGTGCGCCGATCCGTGTTGATGACCAGATTGGTCTCGATCGAGGGCCGGGTTGGCTTGACCATGATATGTACGCGGCGCGTTTCGCCGCTGCCGCTCTCGGTGTCGCCGACCACCCAACGCACGGTATCACCCGCGGCAACTGGTCCCGACCCGATCAGCTGCTCGCCGGGCTCCAAGGCGATGTCGGTGATCTGCCCCGGCGCGGCATAGATCTGATAGAGAGCGCCCGGACTATACGAAAATACCTGCACCGCATTGAAGTAGCCGGCTTTCCGAGGCTGCACGCGTGCCGCGTCATTCGCGGTCTCAATCCGCTCGACGGGCTCTTTGGCTTCCGCGTTCTTGCCGCCGCGCGCCGCCTTCCAGGCCGGTGGCACATGCAGCGGGCGCGGCCGATCGTCGGCAAGCGCCGGCAGATCTGGAGCTGGCGGGACATCGCTATCGTAACTGATCTTCGGCGGCTTGAACGTGGTGCACCCGCCAAGGGTGGACACACCAATAACGAGAGCCAGAGCCAGGCTCGGGCGGACCCTCTGTGACGCAATAACGAGACCTGACGGCATGACTAGCCCAGCTCCTTCGACCAGTTGATGGCGTTGACGTAGATGCCAAGTGGATTCTTCCGCAGCCGATCCAGATCGCGGGGCATTTCTACGACGATGGTGAGGATGGCGCTCCACCGCTCGGTTGCGGCAAGCTGACCGTTGTCGTAGCGCCGCTCGATCCAGGCCAAGCGAAAGCTCTCAGCGGATGCCCGGATGACGCTCGAGACCTCGATCGCAATTTGCATCTTGCCGAGCTTGGCGAATGGATCGTTATTGCGGGCGTAATCATTGAGCGCGGCGGCGCCGCGGTCGGTCGTGAAGTCGTAGGCACGCAGCCAGTTTTCGCGAAGGACGATGGCGTCCATCGGCAGGCCACGCACATGCTCGATGAAGCGGGCCAGATGAAAGGCTACTTGAGGATCGGTCGGTTGATAGCTGGCATTTGCCGGAGCAACGGCTTTCGCTTCGCCCAGTTGATCGACCTCGACCACCCAAGGCGTGATCGTCCCGTGCGCCGATTGCCAGACCAGGGCGCCGGCGAAACCAGCGGATAAGAAGAGGGAGCCAAAGGCCATCAGGCGCCAGTTCTTGGCCTGCACGCGCGCAGACCCAATGCGGTCATCCCAGACCTGGGCGGCGCGTTGATAGGGAGTGACGGCTTCTGGCGTGCGGCCATAGTGAACAGCCGATCGTTTGAACATTGCTTGACCTCAAGAGATGGTAGGGAACCGAATTCGAAAGAAAGGAGTCGTCAGTGATCCTGCGAGAGGTCGACAGATCCGCCGCCGCCTCCGTGATCACCCGAACGGATCGCGTGGGTTGCCGCTGATGTGCCATGGCTGATCGTCTGCGCTCGCTTCATGCGCCGAACCCAGGCGGGCACACTGTCGGACGCTCTCGAGGGGCCCCCTCCCCCCTTACCGGCATTGCTCGCCGGTCCGCCACGACCAGCTGCGACCGAGCGCAATGGACTTGCAGCAGGCGAAGCGCTCGCCTCGGAGCCGGACTGACTCCCCGCCCGAAACACGCTCATGGTGCCGCTTGCAATCGCGCTTCCACCTCTTACGGCGCCTGCAATCGCGCCGCCGGCGAGACCGGCAGCGCCGGCCGCAAGGCCAGCGCCAGCCGCGACGACTCCACCGGCGGCAAGTCCCGTCCCAACGACGCTACCCGCGCCGAGCTGCGGGCCTCCGGAGACGATGCCGTTGGCAATGCCGGGTCCGAAAATGCCGAGGCCCAACAAGGCGAGAGCGCCCAGGACAAGCGCCATCGCGTTCTCGATGGTCGGCTGATTGCCGCCGAAGCCTGCCGTGAACTGCGAGAACAAGGTCGATCCGATGCCGACAATGACGGCAAGGACCAAAACCTTGACGCCGGAGGAGATGACGTTGCCCAGCACCCGTTCGGCCGCAAAGGCGGTCTTGCCGAACAGACCGAAGGGGATCAGCGCGAAACCTGCGAGCGTCGTCAGCTTGAACTCGATCAGCGTGACGAAGAGCTGGATAGCGAGAATAAAGAAGGCCAGAAGCACCACGATCCAGGCGAACAGGAGGACAGCGATCTGAACGAAATTCTCGAAGAAGCTGACATACCCCAACAGCCCCGAGATCGAGTCCAGGATCGGACGGCCGGCATCGAGCCCCACTTGCGCGATCCGACCTGGCCGCAAGAAATCTGCCGATGACAGGCTCGTGCCCGAGGCCTTGAGGCCAAGTCCTGCAAAGCTCTCGAAGACGATGCGGGCAAGGCTATTCCAATTCCCGATAAGGTAGGCAAAGACGCCGACAAACAAAGTCTTCTTGACGAGGCGGGCAACAATATCTTCATCAGTCCCCCAGGACCAGAACAGCCCCGCGAGTGTGAGGTCGATTGCGGCCAAGGTGGTCGCGAGATAGCCGACTTCGCCCCCGACCAGGCCGAATCCGGAATCGATATAGCGGGTGAAGGTTTCCAGGAACTGGTCGATGACGGAGGTGCCGCTCATTGCTCACTCGCTTTGGCTTCGAATGGAGGGTGGGAGGGACGGGACGCGGCTTTCGTCCTTACGCGGCAGCGGGGAGGAAAATGGCGCCGTGCCCGCCCCGCTATTCAAACCGTCTACCGAGCCGCTTTTCCCCAAGAACCGCCTGCGCTGTTCCGCCCAGATCTTTTGGCATTCGAGAAGAACCTCTCTCTGCTCGTAGGTGACGGTGCGGCATTGCTCGAGCTTTGCCGCCGTCGGATCGGGCTTTGCAGCAAACGAAGCGGACGATTGGGTCGCGCTCTCGTCCTCGCGCAGGCGGATGGCGCAGGCGGCGACGACCAGGACAGCAAGGCTAACTGCCACCGCCGTCGGCAGCCGTTCAAATCTATTCTTCATCATCAGTGGAACATCTGTACGGTTGTCGGTTGGTAGCCCTGACCCCGGGTCAGAAAGCGCCGAAGCTGCTCCCTCCCCTGATCCTGGGCACTTGCTCTTTGCGCGGCTTCGAGCGTTTGTGCGCGCCCCTGCGCGGCCACGGTCGCGGTGAGATCAGCAAGCTGCTGGGCTTGAAGCGCAAGCAGCTGGTTGCCGGCCTGGTTCGCCTGGAGTGCACCTGAGGCGCCCTGGCTCGCAGTGACCAAAGCCGACATCTGGGTGCGGTTGGTGTCGAGATTGCCGACGACGGTTGCCTGCATCCGCATGGCGTCCTGCAGGCCGGCAACCGCATTCTGCCAGCGTGTCTGGGCGTTGGCGACGAGGAGCTCATTGGACATGCTCGCGGATGTGGGCGCGTAAGTGGTGGAGTACGCACGATCGATCTGCTGGACGTCGTAAGCGATCCGCTGCGCCTGGGAGAGCAGCTGCTGGGTGCGCTGAATCGATTGCTCGAGCTGCTGCAACGACGAATATGGCAGGCTGGCGAGGTTCTTCGCCTGATTGATCAACATCTGCGCTTCGTTTTGCAACGAGGTGATCTGGTTGTTGATCTGCTGCAGCTCGCGCGCGGCCGTCATCACATTCTGCACGTAGTTGTTGGGATCGAACACGATCCACTGTGCCTTTCCTTCCCGGGGCACCTGGGCCAGGCTAATTGCGATGACACTTGCTGCCAGAAGCGGACGGAGACGGCTCATGACAAGCCTCCTTCCTTGGCAAGCTGCGGAATGAGATTGCAGGCCCAGGCGAGGTCTCGCGCCTTGAGCCAACCGGTGACGAAGTCATCCCTTCCGTGCTCCTCGAGCACCGGCTCGACGAGAGCCTGGTCGGTTTTGGAAGACGCGGCCGCAAAAGCCAGCGCGATTTCGCCAAGGCCGAGCTCGAACAGCCGGTTGCCCCGGCGCGACTGGCAATAGTAGTCGCGCTTTGGCGTCGCACGAGCGAGGATCTCGATCTGACGGTCGTTCAGCCCAAACCGCCGGTAGATCGCCGTGATCTGCGGCTCGATGGCGCGGTCGTTGGGAAGAAGGATCCGGGTCGGGCAGCTCTCGATGATGGCCGGCGCAATTGCCGAACCATCGATATCGGCCAGCGATTGGGTCGCAAACACGACGGAGGCGTTCTTCTTGCGCAGCGTCTTCAGCCATTCGCGGAGCTTGCCGGCAAAATCGGCATCGTCGAGCGCAAGCCAGCCCTCATCGATGATGAGAAGCGTTGGACGACCATCCAAGCGATCCTCAATCCGGTGGAACAAATAGGAGAGAACCACCGGCGCGACACCGGTCCCGATCAAGCCATCGGTCTCGAACACCTGGACCGAGCCCTCTCCGAGCCGCTCACCTTCCGCATCCAGCAACCGCTCAAACGGCCCGCCGAGGCAATAGGGCTGCAGCGCGCGCTTCAGCGCATTGGATTGCAGAAGAACGGACAAGCCAGTCAGCGTCCGCTCTCCAACAGGCGCCGAGGCGAGCGAGGTCAATGCCGACCAGACATGATCCTTGGTCTCGGGCGTGACCTCGATACGCTCGCGCGCAAGGATCGATACGATCCAATCGGCTGCCCAGCCGCGCTCACCAATATCCTCGATCCGCGCAAGCGGCTGAAGCGCCACGAATTCTGCCGAGTCTCCACCAACCGCGCCGCCGAGATCATGCCAGTCGCCACCCATGGCGATCGCCGACGCACGGATCGACCCACCGAAATCGAAGGCAAAGATCTGCGCTTCCGGATAGCGCCGGAACTGCAGGGCCATCAGCGCGAGCAGCACCGATTTCCCGGCACCGGTCGGTCCGATCACCAAGGTGTGTCCGACATCCCCGACATGGAGCGAGAAGCGGAAAGGGGTCGACCCTTCCGTCTTGGCGAAGAAGAGCGGAGGCGCTTTGAAGTGAGCGTCCCTCACCTCTCCGGCCCAGACTGCGGAGAGCGGGATCATGTGGGCGAGGTTCAACGTCGAGACCGGCGGCTGGCGGACATTTGCATAGACCTGTCCCGGCAGGCTGCCGAGCCAGGCCTCAACGGCATTCACTGTCTCGGTCATGGAGGTAAAGTCCCGGCCCTGGATCACCTTTTCGACCAAGCGGAGCTTTTCGTCCGCCGCGTGCGGATCCCTGTCCCAGACCGTGACGGTTGCCGTCACGAAGGCTTCACCGATCTGATCCGAGCCCAGCTCCTGGAGCGCACTATCTGCATCCATCGCCTTGTTGTGGGCATCGGTATCCAGAAGCGCGGACGCCTCGTTGGTCATCACCTCCTTCAGAATCGCGGCAATCGACTTGCGCTTGGCAAACCATTGCCGCCTGATCTTGGTCAGGAGTTTGGTTGCATCCGTCTTGTCGAGCATGATCGCGCGCGTCGACCAGCGGTACGGGAACGCCAGCCGGTTCAGATCGTCGAGAATTCCGGGCGTGGTCGCGCTCGGAAATCCCACGGCGGTCAGAACGCGCACATGCGCCTCACCCAGCACCGGCTCAAGCCCGCCTGTCAGCGGCTGATCGGCAAGGAGCGCATCGAGATACATCGGGATTTCCGGCACCCGAACGCGATGCCGCTTGGTCGAGACCGTCGAGTGCAGGTAGGTGAGCGTTGCCTCGTCATCGAGCCAGCCGCATTCCGGCATAAAGCCCTCAACGAGCTGCAGCACGCGGTTGGTCCGGTCGACGAAGCCACTCAGCACCTCGCGCGCATCAGCTCCCGCGCCGCGATGGCTGCCCTCGTACAGGAGACGCTCGGCCACAGCTGCACTCTCTGCTGGCGGCAGATAAAGGAAGGTCAGGTAGTAGCTCGATTCATAATGGCTGCCGGCCTCCTCGAATTGCGCTTTGCGCTCCGCATCCACCAGGGCGGATGCGACATCCGGGAATGTGTCGGGCGGATAACGCCCTGCCGAATGCCGTTGCGCCTCGACGAAGACGGCCCACCCCGATCCGAGACGCCGGAGCGCGTTGTTCAGCCGGCTTGCGACCGCAACGAGCTCGGCCGGCACGGAACTGTCGAGATCCGGCCCTCTAAACCGCGCCGTCCGCTGAACCGAGCCGTCCTTGTTCAATACAATTCCCTCGTCGACGAGTGCGGCCCAGGGCAGGAAGTCGGCAAGGCGCGTATTTGAACGGCGGTATTCGGCAAGATTCATCATGGGACTATTCTCAAGTGCTGAGGTGACCGGGAACGCGAACATGCCGGCGCACGACTTCCACGAATTCCGGATCGCGTTTTGCGGCCCAGACCGCGGCCATGTGGCCGATGAGTGCCAGCAGAAGGCCGGCTAGCCACAAGCGCAGGCCGAGGCTGAGTGCGGCGGCCAATGTGCCATTGAGGATGGCGACCGGACGTGGTGCCCCGCCCAGCAGGATCGGCTCGGTCAGCGCACGGTGGACAGGGGCGACAAAACCCGGGACTGGCTCATCCATCAGATCATCACCCCGCCGCCAAACGAGAAGAACGACAGGAAGAAGCTCGAGGCGGCAAATGCGATCGACAGACCAAACACGATCTGGATCAGCCGCCGGAAGCCACCCGACGTGTCGCCGAACGCGAGCGAGAGACCGGTCACGATGATGATGATGACCGCGATGATCTTGGCGACCGGCCCTTCGACCGATTGCAGGATCTGGTTGAGGGGCTGCTCCCAGGGCATGTTGGAGCCGGCGGCCCAGGCCGGTAGGCTAGCCAGGTACAGACAAGCGAATGCCGCAACTGACGTGAAACCTCGTCCGAGAGACGATCGTGCGTTCATGACTGATCTCCGATTTTTGAAAGGCTGTAGTCGCCTGATGTCCCGAGCCCAGTGACGCAAGCGAGCTCGCTCAAACGCCGTTCGGCACCACGGCCAGAGAGCACGGCGATGACGTTGATGGTCTCTGCGATCAGTGCGCGCGGGACCGTGACGACGGCCTCCTGGATCAGCTGCTCGAGCCGGCGTAGCGCGCCAAGCGCGGTGCCGGCGTGGATCGTGCCGATTCCACCGGGATGCCCGGTGCCCCAGGCTTTGAGCAGATCGAGAGCCTCGGCCCCGCGCACCTCGCCAATCGGGATACGATCAGGGCGCAGACGAAGCGACGAGCGCACAAGATCGGACAGCGAGACCACGCCATCCTTGGTCCGCAGCGCCACAAGGTTCGGCGCTGCGCACTGAAGCTCCCGCGTATCTTCAATCAGAACGACGCGATCCGAACCTTTGGCCACTTCCGCCAGAAGCGCATTCGTCAGCGTCGTCTTACCTGTCGAGGTGCCGCCGGCGACCAGGATGTTCTTGCGCGCGACAACCGCATCACGCAGCGCGTTCGCCTGCGCCGAGTTCAGGATGCCGGCAGCGACATAGTCGTCCAGGCCGAAGACAGCGACCGCGGGTTTACGGATTGCGAAGGCCGGCGCGGCGACGACCGGCGGCAACAGGCCTTCAAAACGTTCTCCCGTTTCCGGCAGCTCAGCCGAGATGCGGGGCGAGCCGGCATGAACCTCAGTGCCCACATAGTGCGCGACCAGCCGGACAATTCGCTCGCCGTCGGCAGCCGATAGACCGTCGCCGGTATCGGTAAGGCCGCTCGACAGCCGATCGATCCACAGCCGGCCATCAGGGTTCAGCATAACCTCAACGATCGACGGATCTTCCAGAAAGCCTGCGATGGCAGGCCCCAGCGCCGTGCGCAGCATGCGCGCACCCCGCAACTCGGCTTCCGAATGAAATGAATGGATCGCCACGACTGCCCCCAGTTAACTGAGGCAGCTAGCGTTCACCGGCCCCACGTGAGGACAACTAGAAAAAGCAGAACCTGCGCTTTAGCAACAATGGGACCAAATTGATCGTAGTCTGGCGTAGAAGAAGAAAGATTCGGGACGAACGCTTTGGACGCGCCGAAAATCATGACCCCGGACATCAGCCCGGCGACAGGCTGGCTTCACCACTCAGCATGGTCGTCCGCCTCCAGGATGGCGAGCTCGGCTGGTGGAATAACGGCCTCAACCGAGTTCCAGCCGCTCGCCGGTTGATGTGTGACCGAAACGCCAGCCGTCCGTTTCCGGCGCTCGAGCCACGGGACGGCGAACCAGACCAGCGCTGCCAGCTGCAGAAAAACGTTCACACCGAACGCGGTCTGATAGGCCGTCAAAGGATAATGCCCAGCCTCTAGAGGCCATTGCTCCAGAATCAGTCCCATCCCGTACTGCACGACGAACGCCCAGCCACATTGCAGGACGTTCAGACCCCCATTGGCGCGCGCAACCAGCTCGGCCGGGCAATAATCCGCTATGATGGCGTAGGTCAGAGCAGTGGCTGATCCGGCCAACGACACCACGCACCACGGCAGGAGTGATGGCCAGGGCGAATGCAGGATCAGCACAAGCTCCGCCACAATCAACATCGCCGCGACCAAACCAGACAGAGCCTCGGTCTTCTTAGCCCGGCGGCGCACCCAGTTGGCAAGGACGCCCAGGACCAGAGCCCCGAGACTCAGAGCGACCGCCATCACGAACAATTCGTTGACCAGTCTCGTTCGATCCAGCCGCTCCACATCGGAAAGCCAGGGCGCCGCCCATAAGGATTGCAGTGCCCAAGCGGACCCGACGCAGGTCGCCGATAAGGGCGCAATTCTCCAGAACCGGGCATCGGAATAGACTGTTTTCAGAGTGGCGGGCGTCCTGCTGCCCTGTGGCCGAGTGGTTCGTTCGGGAACCACGAGATAGATCAAAATGGCAGCAGCCGCGCTTGCGGCGGCCAGCACGCCGAATAGACCCCGCCATCCGATCCAGTCCAGGAGCGCCTCGGCAGGTGCTGTTGCAGTGACGGCGCCCAATGAGCCCAGCATGATCATGCAGCCATTGATGAGCGCCATACGTTCTCTTGGAAACCAGAGGACGATGATTTTTAGCCCGGACATCAGGGCTGCTGCACTCCCAAGTCCGACCATCGCGCGAGCAAGAAGAAGCGACAGGAAGCCCGTCGATAGTCCAAAGAGCGCGGCACCTCCTGCAGCAACAGCCAAGAGCACGCTCTGGACCCGGCGCGGCCCAAAGCGATCAAGTAACATGCCGATCGGAATCTGGGCCGCCATAACGACCAGAAAATAGATTGACGTGAGCAGCCCGACATCGGCAGCGCCAAGCCCGAGATCAGAGGCGAGGCGTCCAGCAATGAGCGTATTGATCGTCCGGAACAGGTACGAAAGGTAGTACCCGGCCGCGAAGGGAAGAAACACGCACGCGACGAGCCGCCACACATTACAGGGCTCAACGCGCTTTGCGGGCGATGATTGCGCCCTAACTTGCTTCGGCGCGCTTCTGCCGGCCCGCTCAGTCGCCTCAAAAAAAGGAGTTAGGCAGGTTTCGAAAGTTCAGATTGCTGCCGCCCTCCTCGGCGGCAGCGCTCGGCTCGGAGTTTCCATCCGCCGCGACTGCGGACAGACCTTCCTGACTCGACTGTTCTTCTGCCGCGCTCTGTGACGCGCCGCCATGGGCTTCACCGGCAGGTCGACTGCCCCTGCCCAGCCGATCGATCGTCTCCCGGATCAATGGCTGACCGAGCCGTACCCGCCGTTCGACCTGTTCCGCCAATACCTTGAAACGCTGCTGGCCGAGCAGGCACGCCTCCCGTTGCCCCGATGGCGGCATGGGCGGCGTCACGGTGAGGTGATAGCGCGCATGCAGGGCCACCGTCTCGGCAACGATCGCGATCTCGCGCTCGAGCCTGGCGATCTGGCCACTTGTCCGGTCCAGAGCCTCATGAACGAGCCCCTCGATGGGCGGTGCAGGATTCAGGAATCGTTCAAGGGCCATCTCGACGACCATGCTTTTGCCGAGGCCCGGGCGCTCGGTGGCAACTTCAAGCCGCTGAAACATGCTCTCGGAGAGCTGAACGGTGACCTTCTTGGTTCGCGGTCCTTCGTTCGGGCTCGACTGCGCATCGCTGTCGGCTTGATTCACAATCGAGCTGGGCTGGCCTCCAAGCTCTCCATCGACTTGCATTGCTTGTTCACTCCCCAATGTTCGACCGCGACCTGCCCGCGCACCGGGGCACGCGCGGCGTTCCGATCGAAACGGCTGAATTGCCCCCAGCGATGATGGACTTGAGAGAAGGGCCAATCCGAACCTCGCTTCAACCGCACCGACATCTGCGTCGTAGTCTGGCGTAGCCAAAGAAAGACAAGGCGGTCTCAAGAAGAGACGGATTTGTCAGCCTATATCGTTCGCGGGAAGCTAACGGCCTGTTACGGCGGCCCCGGAACCTTGAGTGACACGCCCATGCCTTGCGTGCTTCGTGGCGTGCTGCCGATCTGCGGGTCGGCTTATCTGACCAAGCGCCGCATCTATTGCCAGGAGCTGCCAAGGCGCATTTGGGGCGCGCGTACTGATTACTCGTGCTTCTCAGAGGCGTGCATATCGATACTCACCTCTTTCAGGACGGTGGATCCGCTTGCAAGCCGCCGTCCGAGCGCCTCCACAAAGCGATCGTAACGTTCTGCGCCCTTGGCGCGCGCGGCGGGAGTCGAATGTTCGGGGAGCGCCGGCGTCGAGATCAACCAGAAACGGATGAAGAGCGCGATGGTCTCAAGCGTGATGCCATCATTGCGCTCCTGGCGTTCGAGCACGCGTGCGATCCGGTCCAGCCGCTTGGCGATCGCCGCCTCGCGCCGATCGGAATCATCGGGGGAAAGGAACGCGGCTATCGCGGCCTCGGCGACCAGCGACTTGGGCTGCCCCCGGCGTTTCGCAAAGGCCTCGAGGGTTTTGAAGGTTTCCGGATCGAGATAGATACTGAGCTGGATCTTTTTCACGCTGCCTCCATCACAGATCCATCCCATCGTCCGCGTCGAGGCTGACGGTCCGCGCGACGCCCTGCATCGAGCGGCTCAGAGCTCGTGCCTGGACGGCATCGGCATCACCCTCGTCGAGGTCCGCGTCGAATTCGTGTTCGCCGAGCGGTGCCTTGATCTCGATCTCCTCATGTTCTGGCAATTCCGGCTCGCGACGCAAACCACCGTTCGCCCCGTCGCTCCTGCGCTTGCGTCTGGTCAGTAGCTCGACTGATGGTGGAATTGGAGCGCCGGCCGACCAGTCATCCGGTCCTGCGGACAAGGTGCGCGGCTCGAAGCGGGGCGGCTTCAACACACGTCGCTGAAACTGCGGATCCTCATAGTAGCGGACTTTCGTGGCACGCACCGGGTGCACCCCGGAAATCATCACGATTGCGTCTTTAGGCGAGAGTTGCATGACCTCGCCTGGCGTCAGCAGCGGCCGCGAGGTCTCCTGACGGCTCACCATGAGATGTCCAAGCCAGGGGCTCAATCGGTGCCCGGCATAGTTCTTCATGGCGCGTAACTCGGTCGCAGTTCCGAGTGCGTCGGATACGCGCCTGGCCGTACGCTCATCATTGGTCGAGAAGGCGATCCGCACGTGACAATTGTCGAGGATGGCATGGTTCGGCCCATAGGCGCGTTCGAGCTGATTGAGGCTCTGGGTGATCAGAAAGCTGCGGATGCCGTAGCCCGCCATAAAGGCGAGCTGGCTCTCGAAGAAATCGAGCCGGCCGAGCGCTGCAAACTCATCGAGCATCAGAAGAAGTTTTTGCCGGCGCCGGTTTGCATCGAGGCTTTCGGTCAATCGCCGCCCGATCTGGTTGAGAATGAGTCGCATCAAGGGTTTGGTGCGAACGATGTCGGATGGAGGCACCACGAGATAGAGTGAGACGGGCTCCGCGCCGTTGACGAGATCGCGGATGCGCCAATCGCTTCGCGCGGTGATCTTGGCAACGACCGGATCGCGGTAGAGCCCCAGGAAGCTCATCGCGGTTGAGAGCACGCCGGAGCGCTCGTTCTCGCTCTTGTTGAGAAGCTCGCGCGCGGCCGAAGCGACAACGGGATGAACGCTACCTCCAAGATGCGGGGTTGCGAGCATTGCGTTGAGCGTAGCGTCGATCGGGCGGGAGGGATCAGACAGGAAATTGGCGACGCCGGCGAGGGTCTTGTCGGCTTCGGCGTACAGGACATGCAGGATTGCGCCGACAAGGAGAGAGTGGCTGGTCTTTTCCCAGTGGTTGCGGCGTTCGAGTGCCCCTTCCGGGTCGACAAGTATGTCGGCGATGTTTTGGGCATCTCGCACCTCGCAATCACCACGACGGATCTCGAGAAGCGGGTTATAGGCGGCGCTGGCCGGATTGGTCGGATCGAATATGAGCACTGGCCCAAATCGGGCGCGCCAGCCGGAGGTCAACTGGAAGTTCTCGCCCTTGATATCATGAATGATCGTGGAGGCCGGCCAGGTCAGAAGGGTCGGTATGACGAGGCCCACGCCCTTGCCCGAGCGCGTCGGAGCAAAGCAGAGCACATGCTCCGGTCCGTCATGCCGTAGATAACGCCCCTCAAAACGTCCGAGCACGACGCCATCAGGCCCCAAGAGCCCCGCGCGCCTGACCTCGCGCGAATCGGCCCAACGCGCTGAGCCGTAGGTGGTGACGTCCCTCGCCTCATGGGCCCGGAACACCGAGAGCATCATTGCCAGCGCGATTGCCGCAATTCCGCCGCTTGCGGCGATGGCGCCGCCCTCAAGGAAGATCACAGGCGCGTAAGCATCGAATTTGAACCACCAGGCGAAGAAGGCAGCCGGCTGGTAAACCGGCCACCGCCCGAGGCTGAACCAGGCGGGTCCAAGCTGCGGCTGGAAGGCAAGCCGCCAGGCGGTCCATTCGGTCGCCGCCCACAGGAAAGCGAGCGCGACGAGACAGACCAGGATGATCTGATGCCAGATGATTTTTGTCGCGGACATGGGTTTGAGATGTGGACACCATCCACGTGCGAGCACAACCACAGCCCTCGCGGATCGCAGTCGCGCGCGTCCGAGCGGAGAGATCGGCGGGTCAGAGCGACAGCCCGCGTTTGCGCCCAAAGCTCCACTCGACGCTGCCGGGACCGGCGATGCCGCCCACCTGTTTGCCCAATTCGCGCTCGAGCGAGGGCGCCCAAGGCACGAGCTGGAAACCGAGACCATTGTCGATCATGGCGAAGCGCCCCGAGGCCAGTGACAGCCGCTGGCGATAGATCCCCGAAATCTGCTCACCTGCCTCAGCGGACAAATGCGCAAGCCCCGTTTTATCGGCAAGCCCTCGTCCGACTGCGTCGAGCTCGCGACGGCGCAGGGTCTCGGTCAGGTTGCGGCCGAGCGTGATCTTGTCGCCATTGCGGCGGGCAAGTCCCTGCTCTGCCAGGACGTCGATCCGCCGCTCGAGCGCGGCGCGCACCTCGGCGCCAAAGCCGGCGCGTGAGAGATCGGTAGGCTCGCGTGCCACGAGCCGTCGGTCGAGCCAGGTCGCCCCTTCCGCCGAGACCTGCTGCTCGAGCGCCAGGTCCGAGCGGACCGCAAGCGCGATCCGTGTTCGGCCGCGCGCATCCTCGAAGCGCCGGAGCTCCACGATTCCACCGATCGGGCCATCGCCGGCCGCCTCGATATCGGGAATTTTGAGATGATGCACGCGCCCATCAACCCCGTCGACAATGGCAAAGGCCGTACCCTTGAGTTCGTCATCGAGCCCGCGCGCAACGAGACGACCGATGACCGGTTCACCATGGCGTTCGCCTTCGAGTGCCCAGGACGAGGGTGCACGTGACGTGCCCTCCTTCGCAATTGTGTTGTGTAACCGCTTGATGATGTCGCCGCGCTCACCGAGCGCACGCAGCCGCGGCTCGGCGTCGGCGGCCAGCACCCAGCGCGCAGGACCGGCGGGCTCGGCCAAGCCGAGCCGCTCGAGCGTCCGCATCCGCCCTATCCGGATCTCCCGTAACGGATCGCGCCCGGCATCGCGGTCGGACCTCAGATCGATCACCCCGTCCGCCGCGCCCGCTTCCCGGCCAAGCGCCCGGTCGAGCCTCGTGAAGCGTTCGGCCGCCACTTCCGCTTCAAGGGTTTGGCGGATCTGGAGCTCTGACCGCGGACCGAGCTCGCGCGTGACGAGATCGCCGGCCCGGGCGCGCAAGCCCGTCGAGATATAGTCACGACTGATGACGAGGTCTGTTCCGTCGTCGGCGCGACCGCGCACGAGGATGTGGACATGCGGGTGCTCGGTGTTCCAATGATCCACGGCGACCCAATCGAGCCGGGTGCCAAGGTCGCGGGCGGCCTGATCCATCAGCTCGCGAGTAAAGGTGCGCAAGTTAGCCAGTTCGCCAGCATCATCGGGCGAGACGATGAACCGGAAGTGATGCCGGTCGCCCTCGCAGCGCTCGGCGAACGCGCGGCCGTCGGCATCATTGCCCGCCGGGTCAAAGAGCTTGCCCGGCGTCCCATCGCGGGTGACACCGTCGCGCTGGAGATAACCGATATGCGCTCGCAGCGCGCCCGGCGAACGCATCCGGCGCACGACCCGCGCCTTGACCATGGCGCTTCGTGCGCGGTTGTTGAAGAGCCGCGTCGCGGCAAGGCTCGCCGCGCGACCGCGTCCGAACCTGGAGCCGTAACCGCGGCCGCCGCGCGAAAGACCGCCGGCCTTCTGTGCGGCTCTGAGTGCTTGGCCCAGAAACGGTTTTGTCCGGGGCCCGCGCGTCGAACGGATGCGGCCTGGACGGACACGGAACTCCTTGTTACCGCTCATCGCGCGCTTCGCAAGGTGACGAAAACTGAGCAGGATCGGTGTGTTGGTGAAATGGGCAATGTGCGCTGAGTATCCGCAATGTTCACTGTGCAATTGAAATTGATACAGTTTCGCCAACAACCGACCGGCCACACCTTGCGGCTTTTATCCTGCCATCCCCGGTCGCCTTCTCTCTGTGGCCTGTCAATCAGCTTTCGACCTGTCAAAATCTCCGACGCCCTACAACGAAATGCGATTTCAATCATGGGATCGCACCCGGTTCGCTCGATGCACGAACATGCCATCGGCATGCGGCGTCAGCACATGCGGACTTGCCCCGGACAGCACATCCGACGACAGTTTCGAGGAGAACGACGATGCTGATGGGTCGATAAGGTGTCGCGACGCCCGATGAACAGCGGAGCTTGTCGCCAAGTCATGATAGGGTTCGCGACGGAGGCATCGGCGTCACGTGGCTCGGCGTCAAGCATTGGCGCGAGCGCAACTACGTACGCCTGCGTTTCTGCTGGAAGCGGTCGACCCGTGGTCAGGTGTTGTTCATAGCGGTCGGGACCCGCGTTGTAGGCTGCAAGGAAGCCGGGCGATCCGAAGCGGTCATGCATCTCGCGAAGATATCCTGCGCCTGCCATGATGTTGTCGCGCGGATCAAATGGATCGATGCCCAGTCCGTAACGAACGCTCAGCTCAACCCAGGTCTTGGGCATGACTTGCATCAACCCGAGCGCTTCCTTTGGCGAGATTGCTCGCTCATTTGTGCCGCCATCGAGCTGCATAACTGCGCGAATCCAGTGCTCCGGGATCGCAAATCTGCGGGATGCCTCGGCAATGAAGTCTGCAAAGGGCTCGACACGAGATGCGCTCATCGAATGTGCTACCGGAGCGATCAACTTAACATCCGCCAGGGCTTCGTATGGCAATACAGTCGTCACAAGAGCGGAAATACACGTGGCTATCCCAAGAAGCCGGAAACCTGCCATCGCGCTCGCGACCGTCCAGGGTAACGCGCGCTTGCGCCGGCCTTGCGGCCGCGCTGGACCGCCCCTGTGCGCGACGGCTGGCACGAAGGTGGTCGGGACGAAGGAATGGTACTGCGATCGATCGAACAAAGGAATGACAGGCTTTTCGATATTGGCGATCACAATCACTCCTCCCTAGTCCACATAGGCAACGCCTTGCCGATGACGGACGAGTGAGGCACAAGGCCAAAGTAGCGGCCGTCCAGAGAGTCTTCCGATTCCAAGTTCATGAGAAAAAGTTCGTCCGTGCCGACGACGCGGCATCCCTGCCAGATCGGGAGCGGCCTCCCGCGACCATCGCGCGCTTTTGCCTCTCCCATCTCGATCGCGTCGACGGAGATGGTGAGCCCTTTTCTGCAGACCGTTTGTCCAGGAAGCGCCAGCACGCGCTTGAGCATGGGAACGCCGATCGGCAGATAGCCGTTCAGATCGAGAAAAGTCGCAAGTGGTTCAGGCGGTCGGGCAGCGACGAGCTCAGTCACCGCAAGCCTACCGGTCGGCTGCAACTGGTAGAGACCGATCGGAACGCTCTTCGAGGCGTTCCAAATGTACGCTGGCGTTGCCTCTCCCATTGTCGACGTGACAAGGGCAACAGCTGCGAACGTCACTAGAATTGTCACTGACCGACTTCTCACGGTGCGATCCTCCGCCGACGCAGCCAAGCTTGGTGGCGTCCGCGAGTGTACGGCCGCGGCGTCTCATTCACGGACAAGCGGTTGTGGACGTGATGCCAATAGTCCAGCGCGACGTCGGCCGGATGGATGTCGAGCGCTTCCACTGCATCGATTAACTGCAGCACACGTTCGACTTTCGGCCAGCCGGTAAGCCGTAATAAAATGTCACCACCTGGCTTGACCCAAGGCACCGTCGAATAGCGCTGCCCGGGCGTGGCAGCGCGCATAATGTCGACACGCGAGATGACCGTGCCAAAATCGTTGGACGCCCATCGAACGAACGCAAAGACGGTGCCGGGCGCGAATGACAGGATGCGCCGGCGGCGATCAATGGTTTGTTCCGCTACCGCTCGGCCGAACCGAATTCGATTCTCGATACGCTTTTCGAGCCACAACAGCTCGACCGTCGTGAGGTCAGTCACGTTGTCCTCCGAAGCTTGTGGGGAGTTATTGCGGCAGGGCAGATTCCGACGTACACTTGGGCGATCGCGTCTGGGTCGCGTAGCCATCTTGCCGTTGGCGTATCCGTCACGACCACTTGTCGGTGGATGCTTTGGCCAAGCAAGCGCCAAGCGGCTGTATGTGACTTTGCAGACCGCACGCTATTATCCACAGTCCCTGTCGGTGGGCGAGGTTTCGTGAATCGGCGGGAGAGCGGACCTGAGTCCGCGCAAGGACTTGCGTGCATAGAGTTCGTTCCATGTTTGTGAACTGATCCCAAAATGTGCGAGGATTGCGTACTGAGTCGTTTTCCAGATGGAGGGCGATTTGCGGCGCATTCCGCTGAGCCGGCGGTCGCATGTGACTGGATTCCAGTCGCTGGGGACCGGGTTGACGGAGCATGAGAGCGCGCTTGAGCGTGACTTTGTGACGCTCGCGAGCTTCATGGATGCTGGTGCCGTCGTCACGGCGCAGCCGGTGACAATCCGCTTCAGGGATGACGGTCGGCCGCGCCGGTATACGCCGGACTTCCGCGTCGATTGGAGCGATGGCCGAACCGATGTTGTCGAGATCAAGTACCGCGCCGATCTGCGAGCCGGATGGAGCCGGCTCCGACCGGCCTTTGCGGCCGCGCGGGATTGGGCGAGCAACAACGGCGCGCGGTTCAGGATCTCGACGGAGTGCGGCATCCGCGGTCCGCGCCTTGAAGCCGCGAAGCGACTGCTGCCGCTGAGAAATACGCCGATTGACGCGATGCTAGCCGCGCGAGCTGTCGCGTATGCCCGCGCCCATGCAAACACCTTTGGCCACTTGGTCGATCTGCTGCCGGCACCGCGCGAGGCCGGCCTCGCGGTCGTGTGGCGACTGATCGCGCGCGGCGCTCTCGTCGTCGATCTGACGCTGCCGATTACCACCGACACGCGAGTAACGGCGCCATGAGCGCGCCAGAGATCTCGATGGTGGATGTCGTCGCATGGGACGAAGCGCGCCGCTATCTGCCCATCATCCGCCGGCTCGCCGAGAACTCGAGGCGCACGCGACAGGACGTGGCGGCTGCCGCGGCCGAGCTCGCCTGCGGACCGACGCATGTCTATGCGCTGCTGCGGCGCTACCTCGCCGATGCTCGCCTGACGAGTCTGCTGCCGCGCCGCCGGGGACCGGCGCGAGGCACGTCCTTGCTGGATCAGGAGGTTGACGCGCTGATCAATAACGTCATCGAGGATGTCTATTTGACGCGTCAGCAACCGCGGATCAGCGATCTGGTCGATGAGGTCCGACGCCGCTGCATGGTGGCGGGTTTGGTCGCTCCCAGCCGCAAGGCGATTACCGCACGGCTGCAATCGCGCCCGGCACGCGAAGTCGTCGCAAAGCGCCAGGGCAGAAAGGCAGCCCGCGATCGCTTCCTTCCCGCGGTCGGTTCGCTTGAGGCCCACTGGCCACTGTCGCTGATCCAAATCGATCACACGCTGGTCGACGTGATCGTCGTCGATTCCGTCACCCGAAAGCCGATTCAACGACCGTGGCTGACGCTCGCAATCGATGTCCGCACACGCTGTGTTGCCGGATTCCACCTGTCGCTGGAGCCGCCGTCTGCGACATCGGTCGCGCTCTGCTTGAGCCATGCGGCACTGTCCAAGGAGAGCTGGTTGGCCGAGCGCGGGATCGATGCAGTCTGGCCGGTGCGCGGTATCCCCGAGCGGTTGCACCTGGACAACGCCAAAGAGTTCCGCTCCGAAGCCTTGAAGCGCGGTTGCGAGCAATACGGCATCGCCATTGATTACAGGCCGGTGCGAACGCCGCATTATGGCGGGCACATCGAGCGGCTGATCGGCACCATGATGGGTAAGGTTCATCTGTTGCCGGGCACCACCTTCTCCGATGTCCGGACCAAAGGCGAGCTGAACCCCGACAAGATGGCTGCGATGACGCTCGATGAAGTTGAGCGCTGGCTTGGCCATGCGGTTGCGGGCATCTATCACTGCGATCTGCACCGCGGCATCGGCACGACGCCACTGGCTGCCTGGAAACGCGGCACGGTTGGCGACAGCACGACGCTCAGCCGTGGCGAGCCGACAGCGGTCACCGATCCTCGCCGCTTCCTGATCGACTTCCTGCCGATTGCTCGCCGCATGGTCCGGCGCGACGGCGTCGCGCTGCACTCGATCGCTTATTGGGCTGACGTACTGACCACCTGGATCGGACACCTGGAGCCGATGATCATCCGCTACGATCCGCGCGACCTCAGCCGGATCTATCTGCTCGGGCCTGACGGCTCCTACTACGACTTGAGCTACCGCGATCTGCGGCGCCCGCCGATCAGCTTGTGGGAGCATCGCTTGGCGCTGACGCGGCTGCGCGAGGACGGCCGCTCGCTGGTCGATGAGGCTGCGATCTTCCGCACGATAGAGACCATGCGCAAGATTGCCGATGATGCCGTGCTGGCCAGCAAGACGGCACGCCGGCAGCACGAACGGCGCAGACGTATTGTGCCCGCGAGCGAGCGTACCGATCTGCTCCCGGTCGAGCTCGATGCGGGCGATACCCTCGAGCAGATCGGCAAGGAGTTGCAGCCGCACGAGCGGATGTTCCCTGTCGAGGAGTGGGAATGAGCAAGGATTACGCACATCTCCGCCCGACGACGCGTCCATTTGCGGCCGAAGATGCAGGGTCGCGGATACGCCGCATCCGCACGGATCGATGGATCGGTTACGCACGGGCGGAAGCCGTCCTGGCGGCGCTGGAAGACCTGCTGAGCTTCCCGAAGCGTCTGCGGATGCCAAACCTGTTGTTGGTCGGCCCGACAAACAACGGCAAGACGATGATCGTGGAGAAGTTCCGGCGAACGCATCTGGCGAATGCCGCGAGCGAACCTTCTGACGGCGCGGCACTCATTCCAGTCTTGAAGGTACAAATGCCTTCGGGGCCAGATGAGGGCCGCTTCTTCGGCGCGATCCTCGAGGCGCTGGGAATGCCGTTCAACCCACGAGATCGGATCGCCACCAAGCAGGACACGGCGGTGCGCCTCATGCGCGCGACCAACGTACGGCTATTAGTGATAGATGAGCTCCACAATCTGCTCTCGGGCACGGCGATGCAGCAGCGGCGACTGCTCAACGTACTGCGCTGGCTCGGCAACGAATTACAGATCCCACTGGTCGGCGTCGGAACGACCGAAGCGCTGCGGGCGATCCGCAGTGACGAACAGCTCGTCAACCGATTTGAGCCCTTCCCCCTGCCCGTTTGGACCGATGACGACGAATATCGCCGGTTACTGAGCACCCTGGAGGCGGTGCTGCCGCTGCGCAGGCCGTCGAATCTGACCGATCCAGCGATGACAGCGCGCATCCTGTCCGCCGCCGAAGGCGTGCTTGGCGAGATCATTGCGATTGTCGCCCGCGCCGCCGTTAAGGCGATCGAGACGGGTGCGGAAACGATCTCCCCGCGCATGATCGAGCGTGCAGGCTTCATCAGACCCTCCGAGCGTCGACGTGTTGCAATCTGATCTGTTTGCAGTCACGGCATTGCCGCCAGCTCCGGCAATGACCGGTCTCCTGCCTCTGCGTGTCGTTCCGCAGAGCGGAGAAGCGCTGGCATCCTGGATTACGAGGCTCAGCGCTGCTTTGAGGTTGTCGCCCCTGGCGCTGGGCCGCATTGCATTTGGCGTTGATGCGACTGCCGATCCCGACTGGTGGCGCCGCCCATCGACCGAAGTGCTGGCGCTGATCGCCGAGAAGACAGGTGTCAGCACACGCGACCTTGCAGCAATGACGTTCAGAGATTGGGGGATTGCCCGCGATGATGAGGCCGCGCAACGGATAGGCAGCAAATATCACTTCGGCTCGCATCGGAGCCGCCGTGACCGGCGTATTGGTATCTGTCCGCGGTGCCTGGCCGACGACCGGTCCGGCTATTTGCGACTGCTCTGGATGAACGGATGGGCTGGCGTCTGCCCGGAGCATCGTATTGTCCTGACAGGACATTGCCCGTCTTGTCGCTGCGTGCTGCGAGTTCCCGGTCTGAACACGCGTCAACCCGTCGACTTGACCATCTGCCGAAAATGCGGCCTGAAGCTCGCCGGCACCATAGGAGTTCTCGCCCCTCCATCGGCACTGTGCCTTCAGGCGATCCTTGTTGCGGGCAAGGAATTGAACCGAACAAGGTTGCCGGGCGGCAGCACCCTCGACTGGCCGACCACAATGGCGCTGATCGACGTGCTGCTCAGCATGGTCTGGATCGACATCCCTCGGAAGTATCGCGAGCGCCTGTTCGTTCGCATTGCCAAGGATCTCGATCTCGGCGAACACAATAATATTGTGTGGAGCTCGAACTATGGCGGCCTCTTGATCCTCGCCTGGCTGCTTGAAGATCTCGCGAAGCGCCTGTCGGCGGCCATCGCCATTCTGCATGCGCCACGGCTTGATCGCCTGCTCGCTCGCGTGCCGGACTTGTCCGCCGAGATGAGCGATCTGCTGCGCGTCATTCTCGCGCCGGCCATTGCTTCTTCGCCGAAAGGACGCCGGAGCTGGTGCAACTGGATCGAGACTCTTCCTGAGGCTGGAATCGATCTGCGTGAGCGTGCGCTCCGTGAACGCTACAAGCTGCGGCGCCAGCGCTTGTTCGCGTTCGCGGCCGTCCATGATGGCGCGATGGTCGAGGCCGCCGCCGAGAGCGTCGGCGTCACTGCCCGAACGCTCTATCGCTGGCTGCTCAAAGGCGCGGAGCACGGACTGGAAGCTGCGCTGGAGCGTCCTCGACGGCAATCGCAATTGACTGGCGCTCAAGCGGAGGCGCTCGGGAGATGGATCGCTGCCGATCGGGCTCATCAGCATCGCCCCGTGGTGATTGCTGAAGCGATGGCTCAGTTCGGGATTGCTCTCAGTCCTGATCACGCATCCGCGCTGCTTCGTGTCCATCGCCGCGCCAAGCCAGGACGTCGTCACCGACGATGGAAACCGAAGCCGCGGAAGCTCACGCAGGTTGCCGGACCTACTCATGATCCGGCTCCTGGTTTGTGAATCCAGTTCGCGAATCCTGGAGCCGTTCCGCGAAACGTTGCACGAGTTCGCGAAACCTCGCGCACCGACAGTCCCCCAGGAGGCGTTTTCCGTTAGAAGGAATCCGAAGGATTCCAGGTTAGGAAAGTTACGGGGCGAAGTTGGGATTGAGTGCCAAGGCGTTAGCTCCGATTCCGGTCCCCGATAGCACGAGGATCGGGTCCCTGATGGCACGACAGTTGCGGTCCCCGATAGCACGAGATGATTCACAGGCTACCCCCTGACGGAGGAATGGGTCCGCGCTTGCGCAACCGCCCCACAAAGGCGTCGCTAAGAACGGGCGTGAAGTTCAGTCGTTCTGCTCGGCGCGGGTCATGCGTAATGACCAATCGGTAGCCAGGCAGTGTCTGCCGGCGAACAATCTCGCGCAGATCGTAGGTGAAATGCTTGAGCGGAGAGAGGCTGCCGGATTTGGCGTGGAGATGCGCAAGATCAAAGCTCCAGCCACCCTCCTGGCGACCGCCGTGCTTGCGTACGAGGCGGTAGAGCCAACGCTCCAGTCCGCCGGTCAGATCGAAATAGGCGCGATCGATGGTCAGTACGAGCGATTCGTTCAGGACGCCAGTATAGAACCAATCCGGTAGGATCAGTTCGAGTCCTCTTGCGCGGCCGTGCATATCGGCCGTCTCTTTCCATTCATTGATCCAGGAGAAACGATGCCGCCGCCGCTCCGTCGGCTGGCGGATCGAGGTCATAACGGTGGTCGATTGCAGCCGGTCGAGCGCGGCCTTGAGGCGATCGTAGTCTCTCACGCTGGTGCCTCGACCGGCAAAGGACAGGATTTCGTACGGCGTTGCCGCCATCAGACGGGATGTCTTCAGACCGGCGTCGCGAGCCTCAACGATTTGCGAGGCAGCCCAGATCAGAACGTCCGCGTCCCAGATCGTCGCCATGCCATGTTCCGTCAGGGCTTCAACCCGAATGGTGATAGTCCCGGCGCGGAAATCGATCGGGGCGATGCGCCTGGATTTCGCCAGCGAGAAGAACGGATAGGCCATTAGATCCTGCGCGTCCCGCGGCGCCAGATCGCCGGGCAAGGCGCGAAAGAGATCGAGCTGCGCACGCTCTGATCGATGTCTTCGCGGTGATGACATGTGGTGCTCCACTGCCGTCAGCGTCGCGGCTTGCCAGCGTATGGAATGGGCGCAGCCTGCCGTTTGGCCGGCAGGACGGTGCCGTTGCCCGGATCGGTGGTTGATGTCTTGGTGCCGCGGTCAGCCCAGGTTTTGAGATCATCGAGCGCGTACACCACGCGCCCACCGATCTTCCGATAGGTCGGTCCCGTGCCGTAGGTACGGTGTTTTTCTAGCGTCCGGCCCGAGAGACTGAGGAACCGGGCAGCTTCGGGCGTGCGCAGGTAACGCGGCGGCAAGTCGGCGTTCGGATCGGACATTGGAAAAGCTCCGTGATCGTCTGGAGCGCCCGAGCGGATGCCGGCGCCTTCGCGGTTACGATCGCGGAGAAATGCCGCAAAGGGGGATGGCGAAGAAAGGGGGATTGGTTTTCGATACCCCGTCGACTTCTCTACTTCTTGCGGGGTGATGGTCGCAGCAACGCGCGATAGCCACCGCGCATCAAGGCAAAGCCGGTCTGAACGAGTCTGATCGTTCGATCACGCAGATCGTGGGTTTTCCAAGCGCGTTCAGGAATCTGCCCCGCGCTAAACAGGATTTCCGCGATTTCGCGGTACGTATTGCCGTCCATCCGCGCATCGAGTGCGCGAAGTGCGAGCGCCAGGCGGCGGCGCTGGGCGGAAAACATATGCAATGGCGGTCCGGGCGGACGGTCATTCAAGGTTCGCCACAGCCGGCGCGCTGCGTGCGCACGAAATTCGAAGTCGCGGTCGAGCTGAAGCTCGACTGCATAGGTTTCGGCGACGACTGGTGTTTCCTTCAGCCACAAGCGGTGTTCGACGCCGCGCGGATTCAGCACGGCGTACCAGCCGTCGGGCGCTTGCCGCAGCTCTCCCGCGGTCAATTCGCGCAGCTTAAGACAGGACGTGAGTGTCCGCGCTGAACGGCACCGCCGGACGAATTGGGATCATCGTCGGCAAGACCTCCGGCGCCCAAAACACTGTCTGTTTCGAGAAAGATTGGTCAGGGTTAGCTGCGAAAACACAGCAGCCATTTTTGGCGGAATTCGGCGCTCACAGTGGAGGCCGGGGCGATGCTGCGACAGTCGCGTTGATAATCTGATTGCGACGCAGGCATTCCCAGGCAAATCCGGTGATCTCTGCGCCTTGCGCGCGCTCGTAGCTGTTCGTCGAACTCCAATCAAACTTAGACGTTCGCGTCCCCACTTTGCGTTGCAAGAAATTGCGGGGCGATAATCCTGATCAGCAGAGGTTGTGGAAGTCCCCGATCATGCATCGCGTGATGCATTGGGACGATCCTTCAATGCTGGAGGAGTTTTTTCCAACGGCCCTGCAAAAGCGCAATTGACTATTCTGAATTGGACGCACCACCCCGCAGCAAATGGCGATATCCCTGTTCAGTCTTCCATTTCGCGCGGATCAGATGGCTTTCGAATGCAGTTCTTGCCCGAACAGGTTCAAGTTCCGGGTCAATATGGAGCACAAGCTGCGCTGCCTCGCGCCAATCCGCTCCTTCGGCGTCGGCATCAAGCAGCCGCAGATAGGTAATGATGTTCTCTTCATCATAGACTGTGAGCACTGAATTGGTCGGAGCCTGATCAGCGACGTCGGGATTGAGGGGTGGCTTCTTCATGACACTCTATAGCCGGGAGCTATTCTAATCTCCCGAGGCCAGTCGCCTAATTTTAGCCCAGATCAATTCTGGCACCGCCAGGGCATGCGCAAATACATATTATAGGAGATAAACCTCATAGTATGTGTGAGTCACGTCGACCTAGTAATACCCGATGACGAAGCGCGCGGCGCACGGGTCAAAACATCCAAGCGAAAATGAGCGCGCCCCTTTCAAGACCGTCATAGATAAAAGTCGGATTTTGATCTTCCGCGAGCCGGTCTGGCGGCCCGGCGACCCGCCGCACCCGGATGCGCGTCATCGCCGCCGGTCCCGCTTGCCGGATCGGCGGCGACATAGGCCGTACCTAGGAAACAGCCACGCTACCTTCGCGATAGCGCGACTCATACAGCCCCTCAGGAAGGCGAAGCCTTGGCACGCCGCGCAGATGGCGAGCGGGCGCAGTCGGACAGTGCGACAATGAAGCGCCCCGCTCAGATGAGCGGGGCGTTCGCAT
Organism: Bradyrhizobium sp. I1.14.4; assembly: GCF_050435825.1. NCBI lineage: Bacteria > Pseudomonadati > Pseudomonadota > Alphaproteobacteria > Hyphomicrobiales > Nitrobacteraceae > Bradyrhizobium > Bradyrhizobium sp. I1.14.4. The sequence continues at coordinate 68,001 of NZ_JBNDLA010000023.1, forward strand.
GCTGACCTATGCCTCAGTCGCCGTTGGACTTGCGACTGCGGGACCAGATGAGGGTGAAGGTCTCGGCGTCTTCGTCGTCGAAGAGGTTGGCGTAGATCGGAGCGTTGAAGCTCGGATCGTCCAGCTTGACCGAGAGGTAATCGCGGCCCTCGCTGGAGCGCTTCGACCAGGCGGCCCCGATCTCGGCGCGACCTACGTAGACCCGGTGGCTCGGAGCATTGTCGTTGGTGCGGTCTGTCTCGGGGACAATGCGGACGCCCTTGGTCTGGAGGCTCAGGGTGACGATTTCGCCCTGGAATTCCTGGCCGGATTTCTTGAATGAGCCGATGTTAGCCATGTCACTTCTCCTTGCTGTTTTCGAGCTCCGCGACCACCGCGGCCTCGATGGCGATCTGAAGGCCGAAGGCGATCGACGCCGCACCCGTTGGGCCGCAGCGCAGCGGAGGATGGCGGCGGTGAGACTTTCTTGCCTCGCGAGGAATGGGCGAAGCCCAGGGGAAGAAAGTCTCACCGCCGCCATTGCGGTTGAGGCGATCGAGGCGCAGCCGGCCTTCGGCCAGATCAAGCCAATGAGAGGCTAGGTGCTCGCGTGCGCTGAACAGCATTCAGGAGAAGTGCCAGGCGGCGATCGGCTCACACAAGAAGCTCCGCATTCCCAGCGAAGGAAAAGAAAACCTGGCGTGCAGAAAGGTGGCCGCCTGTCGCCGCGCAGACAGAAGACAACGCACACTAAGCGACACAGCGGATCGTGGGCTGCCGACGAGATCACCGGCTCAATCGAAGTCTCCAACAAGAGCCGCGATTATCTCTCGGTCAAGCTGGACGATCCGAGCTTCAACGCTCCGATCCACGCCAACGGAGATAGACGACAAACGCGCGCTGTCACCCGCCCATAGTCGCCGCTCCACGCGGCGCCTGCATAGGGCTGACTGCAGCACCCGGTCTGAGGGCGGGATCGATCTGCGTCGATACACCAGCCCAGGCAATGCTCCCAACAGCGATGGCGCCAAACAAAGCGAATGATTCCCGCCAGCCTTCCGAGGAAATACCGAGCTGTGCAAGGGCAAGCGTCTCGCCATAACCGGCGCGTGCCGCAGGGACCGCGAATAGTAACCCGATGACAACGCGGACAATCGGTGAGCGTGCGACGGAAAGGGCGAACTGCCCGACCACGAGCGTGAACCCGGCCGTAACGAAGCCGACGACGATGGCCGCTAAGGGACCTGCTCCGGCTTGAGATGAATAGATCCCCACCGTCATGCCGACGAAGAACGGCAATGCATGGATTGCAAGCGCGAACAGAGCCCAGCAGAAAATACCGAGCCCGACGACATTAAGGAGAATGCCGATGATAAGCATGGTGATGGTCCCGTGACAAAGGTTGCAAGGGTCGCGCCTTCCACCACCACCACGGCGCGGTCCTAGGAATAGCCGATACTGTGCTCGTTTGGAATCCCTAGCGGCCGGGCTGGCGAGCCAGATTTCCGGCCGCAATAGGCCGGCCGAGCGCATGGCCCAGTTCGCTGTAACCAGCAGAGCGGCATTGTCGCTCTGCGGGTTCGATGGATAGCAACTCAGACAGGAATAAGGTGGCGCTTACGCGCCGCCGTTGCCGAATTTCCAGACAGGGATCCCGAGCTTTCGTGCCTTGTCGGCGAGGTTGTCCTGAATGCCGGTACCGGGGAAAACGATGACACCGATCGGCAGGACGTCGAGCATCTGATCGTTGCGCTTGAACGGTGCTGCCTTGGCATGTTTGGTCCAATCGGGTTTGAAGGCGATTTGCGGAACCTTTCGGTGGTCGGCCCAGCGGGCGGCAATGCGTTCGGCGCCCTTCGGCGAACCGCCGTGCAAGAGAACCATGTCCGGATGTTTGGCATGGACCTGGTCGAGCTTGTCCCAGATCAGGCGATGATCGTTGCAGTCGAGGCCGCCGGTGAATGCGACCTTCGGCCCGGCGGGCAATAGCACCTCGGTCTCGGCCTTGCGTTTGGCGGCAAGGAAGTCCCGGCTGTCGATGACAGCCGAAGTCATGGCGCGGTGGTTCACGATCGAGCCGCTGCGCGGATGCCAGTGCGATCCGGTGTGGCGTACGAAATGGTCTGCGGCCTGGTCGCGGAAGTATTCCATGCTGTCGCGCCGCTCGATCAGCGTCATACCCTCGGCGGTAAGACGCTCGAGTTCAACCGAGCGGATTTCGGAGCCATCCTGGTCGCGTTGGCTGCGCCTCTGCGCCTGTTCGTTGTCGTCGAGTTCGCGTTCGATCCGTTCGTTGGCGCGGTGGAAAAGGTTGACGGCCGACCACAAGAGGTCTTCGAGGTCGGGTTCGAGGCGGGTTTCGCTCAAGCTCGCGATGAGGGCGTCGAAGATGTCGGCGACGGCGGCCGCGACGTGACATCCTTCGGGCAGCGGTCTCGGGTCGGGTTCGTCCTGGAAGGGGCGATAGCCGTGAAGCTGGAGTCCAGTGAGGACGTGATCGGTCGGGGATGTGGCGCATGGCTGCTCGTAGTCGGTTTCGGTGCGCTCGATCGTCATGGCGGCTTTCCTTGGTCGGATCGGCCGCGCTCATCGCGGCCTTCATGGCGACGAAAGGCGGCAGGCGGGCCGGACCTGCACCGCCGAGCGCAGCGACCGCGGCCGGAGCGCCAGCGGAGGATGGCGGGAGCCGACTATTTTGTTTCGCGATGTAAAGCGCCCTCTTTAGGGCGCGACGGAAAATAGTCGGCTCCCGCCATTGCGTGGCCGGTCCGCTCGCCGCACGGTCGCCCTCTCAAGAAGGCCATGAGCGCGGTCCTCTCTGACAATAGAAGAAGCCTCGGGATCGATCGCGCGTCGGCGGAGCGGAATAAGAGCCTCATCCCCTATTCCGGGTCCAAGCTCTCGTCCTCAGGAATCGAGCCACGTCTTCAGACACGAGCTGGACGTGCAAAGCCGCACGCAGCGCGTTGATGTTAGAGTGCCGCAGATCCCCGTTGAAATCTCCACACTGCGGCGACAGCACCATGGATTCGATCCCGACCGACTGCGCCCTGTCGAACAGTGCCGCCACCGCGCCATCGCCGGCCGGATCGTCGTCACGGACGATATAGAGTCGGCGCAGCGTTGCCGGAAACAGGATGGCTCCGAGATGCGCGGCCGAAAGTGCTGCGACCATCGCCATGGTGGGCATGACGCAGCGGAGCGACAGCATGGTCTCGATACCCTCGCCAGCTGCCATGACATCGCCAGCCGGACCGAAGCGGACCGCGTGACCGAGAAGATGACCCATCGCGCGGCGTGGGGTATCGACCGGTGCCTTGTCGCGCCCTGACGGATCGAGCCAGGTGCGATGCGCGCCGGTGATGTGGCCTTGTAGATCGGTCACGGCGGCGATCATCGCGGGCCAGGTCTCGGTTGGCGTGTCGGCGTCGGGACGATAGTAACAGCGTGGATGGTATCGGAGGCTACCGATGCCATGCAGATAGGTGATCCCGCGTCTTCGCAGATAGGTTTCCACGACCGTTCCGGCAATCGGCTGCGACATGGCAAACAGACGCCGCGCCGACTCCGGTGAACCGATCGACGCTGAAGGCGAATGAGGCCGATTGTTCGATTCCGGTTCGGATCTTGGCAGGCTAAGGAAGCGTCGTGCCTCCTCGATAACGTCGTGGAAATCAACCAGACCGCAACTTTCTCTGATGACGTCGAGCAGGTCGCCGTGCTCACCGGTTGCCGCGTCGGTCCATTTGCCCGCCGGGCGGCCACCGGTGTCACCGCCTTTCAGGCGGACGAACATCGAGCGGCCCGACGTATTCCTGACGTCACCGACCTGCCAGTAATTGCCGACGCGACGTCCCTTGGAGAGATAGTGACGGCACACCGCCTCGGCCTCGCGCGCGAGGCGATGTGCCAGCTCTGCCGCATTGCGCGGCATGTCACGCCGCCGCGCGATCGGAGATGCGGGCAATGGGACAGCACTCCAGAACCCTGGCGAGGATCGCAGGACCGGTCCTATCGACCGGGACGAAGAAACGCAGCTTCCACGAAATGATCTCGCCGAACAGGCCGTAGGCGCGCAGCCGATCCCGCATGGGTCCCGAGAAACCGGTCAATTCGATCCGGTTCGTGCTCATTACGCGGACACGCCTGAGCTGAAGACCGTCGGCGAGATCGAGGATGGTCTTGCCATCGATAAGCGCGGTGAAGGCGGCGGCGGGAGAAAGACTCGACGTTCCGACTTCCAGCGCACTGGCGACCCACGCGGGTGAGACCTTGCGACCGATAATCTGCTCGCCGCTATCGGTCTGCAGCCGATACACCCTCGTCGACTCGTTCGGCAGGCGCTTCCAAATCGGCAATAGAAGGCCTGCAACGATGTGGATTTCGCTATCGGTGAACTCCGGAACCCCGGCGACTTCGGCCGCCCAGGCGCGGGCGAAGGTGTGGCGATCGACTTCCTGCCAATGTTTCTGCGGCATCATGGCTAGCGGGACGGTCGGATGCTCCATCGGTCGGATGAGACGAACCCGGCGTTCGACCTCGCCATCGTCGAGCATCACGCTGCGGGCCGGAACCTGTACGGCGGCGCGGCCCGACTGGCTGTTGACCAGAAGAACCGCGCGGGGACCGGAGAAACGCGACAGCGCTTCATCCGATGTGACCGGACAATTGCGCTCGCGCTGGGTAATCGTCAGCAGCCGGGTCTCGGCGGAGGTGCCGGGATGGGTGTAGATCGTCTGTCGGTCGGCGACGACGAAGCTCTCGGCCGTCAACGTCTCCAGTCCAACATCATAGGTGCCGGACGCGATTGCGCCCTCGATCCGCGCGGTCAGCAATTGCTCAAACGCGGTGAAGAGGATGTTCTGCAGATCGATGGTCAGGGCCAACAGTCGATTGAGAAACGTTGTGATCGGCGGCAGCTCGTGCTTAATGCCATTTGGGTCGGTGAGCTTCAGTCCAGTCGCTTCCTCAAACACCTGAAGCGAACAATCCCTGACCTTGCCCGTGACCAGCAGAACGTAGAGTTGGCGCAGCGCATCGCGCGCGTAGTGACTTTCGAGATTGTCCTCGGGGCGGAAAAGGCCCTGCCCGCCGGTCTGGCGTTGTCCCTTTGTAATGGCACCCAACGTGTCGAGGCGCCGTGCAATGGTCGAAAGGAAGCGCTTCTCAGCCTTCACATTGGTGGCGATGGGTCGAAACAACGGAGCTTGTGCCTGGTTGGTGCGGTTGGTGCGGCCCAATCCCTGAATCGCGGCATCGGCTTTCCATCCGGCCTCCAGGAGATAATGCGTCCGCAAACGCCGATTCCTCGCCGACAGCTCCGCGTGATAGGAGCGCCCGGTACCGCCGGCGTCGGAGAAGACGAGGACGCGTTTGACGTCATCCATGAATGCCTGGGTCTCGCCGAGGTTGGCGGAGCCGGCGCGGTTCTCGACGACGAGGCGGTCGACGCCATCATTCCCTCGCTTGCTTATGATACGCCGCGAGCGCCCTGTGACTTCCGCCACGATGTCGGTGCCGAAACGCTGCACGATCTGATCGAGCGCTCCTTGAACCGGCGTCAAAGACGCCAACTTCTCGATCAAGAGGTCACGACGCGCGACGGCGTCCCGGCATTGCACCGGCTGGCCATCTCGGAAGGCCGGGCGCGACGACAGGTTACCTTCCCTGTCGGTAAACGGCTCATAGAGTTGGGTCGGGAAGCTGTGTACCAGATAATCCAGCACATATTCGCGCGGTGTGATGTCGATCTGGAGGTCGTCCCATTCCTCGGTCGGGATTTCGGCAAGCCGGCGTTCCATCAACGCCTCGCCGGTCGAGACGATCTGGATCACAGCGGCATGGCCGTCGCTCAGATCGCACTCGACTGACGCGATCAATGACGGCGTCTTCATCGCCGTGATCAGATGATTGAAGAAGCGCTGTTTCGCCGATTCGAACGCTGATCTGGCCACGGACTTGGCCTGCGCGTTCAGCGTGCCGGTCGCGCCGGTGATGTTCGCCGCCCGTATGGCCGCGGCGAGATTGTTATGAATGATCGCGAAGGCGCCGGCATAGCTGTCATAGATGCGGATTTGCTCATCCGTGAGCTGACGCTCGATCAGTTCATACTCAATTCCTTCGTAGGACAGCGACCTCGCCGTGTAGAGACCAAGCGCCTTGAGATCGCGGGCCAGCACCTCCATGGCCGCGACGCCGCCCGCCTCGATTGCTTCGACGAACTCGCTGCGCGTCGCGAACGGAAAGTCCTCCCCTCCCCACAGCCCGAGCCGCTGGGCGTAGGCGAGATTATGAACCGTAGTGGCGCCGGTCGCCGAGACATAGACAATGCGCGCGTTCGGCATGGCATGCTGAAGGCGAAGCCCCGCGCGACCCTGCTGCGACGCGGCCTGATCGCCGCGTTCGCCCTTGCCGCTTGCGGCATTCTGCATCGCGTGGCTCTCATCGAAAATGACGACACCGTCAAAATCGGCACCCAACCATTCCACAATCTGTTTGACCCGCGAAACCTTCTCGTCGCGCGCGTCGGAGCGCAGCGTAGCGTAGGTTGTGAAAAGGATGCCCTGTTCCAGACGAATCGGTGTGCCCTGGCGAAAGCGCGACAGCGGCGTGACCAACAGCCGTTTCATGCCGAGCGCCGACCAGTCGCGCTGGGCGTCCTCGACCAGCTTGTCGGACTTGCTGATCCACACCGCGCGGCGGCGGCCTTTCAGCCAGTTGTCGAGCAGGATGCCGGCGACCTGCCGGCCCTTCCCCGCGCCGGTGCCGTCTCCCAAAAACCAGCCACGCCGGAATCGCACGGCATTGTCGGCATCATCGCGCGCCGCGCAGACGAGGTCATAAGTCTCGTCAACGGTCCATGATCCCGCAAGCAGCTGGGAATGCGCCTCGCCGGCATAAATGACGGACTCAAGCTGCGCATTGGACAGCAGACCGTTGATGATGATCTCAGACGGGAGGTGCGGCCGATAGGAAGGGGTCGGTGGTGCCACCGACGCCATGGCGGCGGATTGGACCAGCTTGGTGGGATGTGGTTGAGAACCGGGAATGCGGATCGATTGAAGTGCATATTCCTCGTAAAGCGCCTCGGTGATCCGGCCGCCCTCAGCCGGTGTCCAGGCAACGGTCTCATAGGCGAGTTCAGCCGCTGCAGGATCCGCTGTAGGAGCCGCGATGCCGGACGGGCGCATAGCGTGGGCGCGGACTGGTCCCGAAACGGACGGACGCGTGATCGACGGAGCGGCAACAGCCGCAGATATCGGCAGCCGCGCTGGAACGTACTCCCTGACCCAGCGGAGCAGCGTGGCAACGTCCGGCGCCACGCCGAGAGAGGACGGAAATATTGTCGCATCGTCCGCGGACAATCGGTCGATCACAGTCAACCGCGTCTCGATGGTGGTAGCGTGCTTGGCGTAGACCTCGCCGGCAACGGCGGCGCTGAAGACGACGCGCCCGCGTTCCTGCAACCGGATGAAGGCATCGCGCCAGACCGGCTTGTCCGGCGAAGAGCTCGTCCCGGTGATCGCGACCAGCCGGCCGCCTTCGGGGAGCCGCGCCAGGGCCGACGCGATATGTCGCAAGGCAGCGTCGGCCATGCGGCGATCCACGTTGGCGGCGGCCGAGAATGGCGAGTTCATCAGGACGACGCTTGGCGTGATACCGGTGTCGAGATGATCGTTGATATGGGTGGCGTCGAAGCGCGTGACGGCGATGCCGGGAAAGAGAAGTGAAAGGAGTCCAGCGCGGGTTTCGGCGAATTCGTTGAGAACAAGCGACGCGCGCGACAGTTCGGCCAGGATCGCCAGCAAGCCCGTGCCAGCCGAAGGCTCCAGCACAACATCCGCCGGCGTGATCGCCGCTGCGGTGCTCGCCGCGAAGCCAAGCGCAAGGGGCGTGCTAAACTGTTGAAGCGCCTCACTGTCTTCAGAACGGCGGGTGTGGGTGGGAAGAAGGCCGGCGATCTTTGCCAGCATCGGCAGCATCGCTGCAGACGAATCGGCACGCGCGCGCATGGCCGGACCGAACTTGCGAAGGAACAGGACGGTGGCCGCCTCACAGGCGTCGTAAGCCGTCTTCCAGTCCCATCCACCATCGGCGTCGGAGGCACCAAAGGCGCTTTCCATCGCCTCGCGCAACATCGGTGCATCGACGCGTTGACCGCGCTCTAGATGCAGAAGAAGATGTTGCGCGGCTCTAGCGATCGTGCCGGCCTTGTTCAGCGAAGTGGGCGTAACGCGAAGCGGCGCGGCCGCAACAGCGGCCACGGATGCGGGAATGATCGTCATGGAGGAAGCCTCGGAGAGCGGGGAAGGATCGAGCCGCAGGGCGCTCTCTCGACCGCGCCGGCTCAAACCCATCCCGGCCAGCCTCTCCCTCTTACGGTGGCGGCTACGCTGACTGACCGCCAAAAAACGCAGGCCAAGTGGCTCCGCACCACGGAAGTGAAGGGAAACAGGCCCTTTTGTCACACGAGGCGGCGCGCTATCTTTCTGCCTATCGAGAATCACAGGCGAAGTGACGAGATGAACCACGAGACGATCAGGCGACGAGTAACCACGCCAGCCGAACGAGAGGCGCTGAAAGTATTCGGGCCGGTCAAGACCGAGAAAGCCGTGAGCGAGCATGAAAAGGCACAAAAGGCGTTTCACGAAAATCGCGAACGCTTGAGGGCATTGCGATTGGCGCGTGAAGCCGCCGAAAAGGCAAAGCGAACATGACGCCCACGCTTTTTCCTTCGGTCTTTACGATCGAAATCGACGGCAAGCCAACGCTCACGTTCGAAGCAAAGAGCCTCCGTGAAGCGAGCGAGATTTGCAACGCGCCGTGGCTACGCGAAGATTTTGTGTCAGCACATTCCAATGGCTCACCGTTGTGGGATGGCAAGGCCGAGTTGAGAGCGCGCATGGGCTACGAGGACGAGATCGCAACATTCAGCGAGGCTTCCAAAGATGCTCAACCGTCTGATGGAATGTTGCTGGTCTATCTCGTCGAATTGGACGACAATGACGGCGCAGAGAATTCCGAGTCCAATTCACCTACGTAACTACGCTGAGAAACGATGGCAAGATTTCTTCGAGCCGCATCGAGATGATCCTGGAGGCCTCAAAAAGAAAAAACCCGGCCCGGAATGCCGGGCTTGGGAAGGCTTAAGATAAGAAGGTGCGGGCTGGCCGGAGCGCCCGCACCTGGTAGATTATTCTGCCGCAATGATGTGCGGCCGTTCGTCGTCGGCCTCGGTGTCAACTTCGTCCTCGCGGGCCGCGAGGAACTCCGATAGCGCCTCGGGATCTGCAGCTGGCTCTCCTACCGCGCCCACCTCATCGAGACGAAGTGGTTCAGGCAGCCATCCGGTCCCTCGAGCAGTCTCTCGGCTTCCCGCGCCATGTCGCCTTTTTTGAGGTGATCGATGAGTTGCACCGATTGTTCGCCCTTTACCTCGCGCACGGCCTCGAGAATGCGAGGTTTGGTGACCCGGCCGAGATAGTTGTCGACAGTCGGCCTCCAGCCCACTGCTGCCATGTCGAGACCGACGGAACGGGCAAGAACGTTGGCATGATCGAGCCTTCGGCGTGTGCCGTGGGCGGAGATGCGTCCCTCATTGTAGCGGTTGGCTGGCTCGTAGAGCGCGTTGACCGCGGATGACGCGCAATGCGCGAACAACGCGGCCTGCTCTTTTCCGTCGAACGCAGTGAGCACGTTCCACAAATCGGCTTCGTCCTTGGGCAGGCGGCCTTTCCATCCGTCATGGCGAGCGTCGATAGCTTGCGCCGATGCACTCTCCTTCGAGCCGGGTGCTTGAGCGGGGAAGGTCGGGGTCCGGATCGCAATTTCCAGGCAGCCGTCCGAAGACGCGAAGCGGTAGAAAGTTGCCAGCACGATATTGTGCAGCACCGCCTGGAAGGCGACGGCCGGATCGTTCGCCGGCGCATTGCGCAACGCCAGTGTGCGATGCGCGGTCAGCTCGGTGATGAGCCGATCCGGCAGCGGCCTGACCGTGTCGTCGTCCTCCTCCTCGACCGCTGGCGCACCGCCGACCGTGATCACCGCGTTGGACCACGCCATTGGCAGCTGGCCTGTCGTCGTTGGTCTGGACGTCGCCTTGTACTTCGCTTTCGGAATCGACGGCGCTGGGTGCCTCATCCCCTGGCCGCACGAAGCCACGGGCGATCGACAGCAAACCCTCGGCATCGACGCTGACGAACACGCCGGCGCGGGCGATCTCTGCCGGATCGTAGACAAGCGATCGAGATTCCAGGACGGACCGCGCCGCCTCGATTTCTCCGAGGCGCTGATCGATCTCGTCCGGCAGTTCGTCGGCGTCCTTGTAATCCTCCTCGATCTTGGCGTACTCGGCGTTGAGGGCGTCAAGCGTCGCCCGCTCCTCCTCCGTCAGATCAGCCGGTTCACCCTCAATCTCGCGCAAGCCGTTGGTGTGGCCGGAGGGAAAATCGACCGCCACTGCGATCCACTTCCAGCCCTCAACCGCGATCGTCTCGGCCTCAGCCTTCAGCTTTTCGGTGACGAGACGGTCGAGCAGTGGAACGTCCTGCAACCAGCCGCCGTCGTCATGCGCGAACAGATTACGCATCACGGTACCGCCGGCCCGCTCGTAGGCTTCGAGCCCGATGAACTGCGCGCGGCGGTCGGACGCACGCACTGTATCCTCCGTGAGCATCCGACGAATCTGATAGGGTTCGTCATTGCCGGAGCAGCCTACGCCATCCCAAATCTGCTCCTGCCGCGCATGATCGCCAGTCACTGCAAACGCCATCAACTGTTCGAGTGTCATGCCATCGTCGGCATAGATGTCGTGCAACTTCGGCGACACTGACGCCAGACGCAGGCGCTGCTTGACGATCGCCGGCGAGACGAAGTGCCGGGCGGCAATATCCTCTTCGCTCATGCCACCGTCATGCAGCAGCTTGAACGCGCGGAACTGATCGAGCGGATGTAGACCGACCCGCTCGTCATTCTCGGCGAGGGAATCGTCCTCGGCGATGCTCCTCCATCCCTGATAATGCAAGGGACAGGTTGCGTCTTCGCCATACGCTTCTGCTTGACCAGCAATTCGAGCGCGATAGCGTCGTCCGCCGGCGGGTACCTCGAACATGCCGGTCTCCTGTCCGTCGGCATCGACGACCGCACGAACGCTCAAGCTTTGTAACAGCGTGCGCTGAGCGATGCTTTCTGCCAGTTGCTCGATCGAGACGCCGGCCTTCACGCGGCGGACGTTGGACTGGCTGAGCACCAACTTGTTGAAGGGAATATCGCGGGAGGAACTGGGTTTGATTTTCTGAACGCTTGCCATGTCAGATTCTTCACGACGGGCGGCCGGGAGACTCTCTCTCGACCTCCACCCCATCACAGACAAGCCGGCGCTCCTCTCACTCTCTAACGCGCAGCATCTGCTGAAGGCTAAAACGGCGTGCGGATGCATCATGCGGCCTCCTGGTTGCTCTCAACGACGGAATCGATCGCGGGCGGCAGAAAGGCGAGCAGGAAATCAGCGGCTTTCGATGCCGCGCTCGCGGCGCGCATGACGGCCCGATTATCCTCGCGCAGCACGTCCAGCCACGAGCCAATATAATCGGCGTGCCGCACCGTAGGCACGATACCGAGCGACGCGCAACTGAACGCAGACGAGATTTCCGCAACCAACTCCTCAAAGGCATACTTCTTGGTACCAAAGCTGCCTGACAGGTCACGGTTGAGACGTGAGGGATGGCCGCAGGCATGTGCCAATTCATGCAGGGCCGTTCGATGCCAATTGATCGGTTCGAAATAGGCTTGGGGTGGCGGCACCTGCACATAATCTTCCTTCGGCGCATAAAAGGCACGGTTGCCGCCGATCCGGAAGTCGATCCCGGTCGCCTTGATCAGGTATTCGACGTGCGGCTCGATCAGGCCTGGCGGCGGAGGCGGCGCCGTTGTTGCGATCTCTGCAGGCAGGCCGTCGCATTGATCGCTGTTGAAGACCGTGAAGCGCTTGAGGAACGGAATGGCCTGCGCTTCCTCACCGTTCTCGCTCGCGCGGCGCCTTTCGTCGACCGGCACAAAGCGGTCGGCGTAGACGACGGTCGTGCCGCGCTCGCCCTTGCGGACGTGACCACCGAGCGACAGCGCCTGGCGGAATGTAAGCCAGCTCTGACCGGTGAATGCGCGCTCAGTGGCGGCTCCCCAGAGAATCAGAATGTTGATGCCGCTGTATTGACGGCCGGTCGCAGCGTTTTTGGGCATAGCCAAAGTCGCCTTCGCCGCCGCGGTACCCCAAGGCTGCACCCACGGCACTCGGCCAGCCTCCAGTTCGGCGATGATCTTGTTGGTGATTTCGTCATAAAGGCTCGTCCGGTCCTCACTGGTGCGCGCCCGAGGATAATGTCTGGACATCGCGGATCTCCGCGACGGGCGCCGCGAGCCTCTCTCGCAGCCTGTAACCCGTCACGGCAAAACCGCGCGACACTCTGACTCTCGCCTCTACCTGAGAGAATGCGAAATCTGCGACGCAGCCCGCCTTGCATCGGATATTCATGGGAATTGCGTTGAACTACCTAGGGCCGCAGGCCCGACCAGGCGTGCGCCAGGGGCGCATCGCCTCAACGGAAAATGGCACCCGGAGAGCGTGAGCATAGCGACCCGAAGGGGCACGCGGGTCCGAGTGCAGCGACGAGACCGGTTCAATAGCGGCACCCGGGAACGGGGCAGTGATAGCGATCGCCGCAGGCGAGCCCCTTTTCCGAGTGCCCCCGGCGAGGAGCTCCGCTCCCTTTGCGCGAGGGATCGACGCCGCGCGGCCGAGACGCAAAGCGGCTCGGTTTACGAGAGCCCGGTGCGGCGAAAGCCGCACGCGCTCTGGCCGACCAACTCCGCCAAAACTTGAATCAGCGGATCTAGATTTCCTCGCGCGCATTCGTCTGCGCGTCATAGATCCTGATCTGAAGCATGGGAAAACGCTTCTTTAGTTCTTCGCCACCTGCCCTGGCGCCGTCTCTGGTTGCAAATTCAGCTTTGAGCCGGCCGTCCACTTCAAGCGCGTAACCAGAAGCCGGCAATTCACGGGTGGCTGCAACCATTTGATTCCCATTGTGCAGTGAGGTGATTGGGAATGATGCGTAGCGCGAGTCGCCCAAGCCGCGCCAGATCCACCGACCCAAATGCGGTGATAAACCATTGCACATTGTGGATTGGCGCCTTGCTGGGATTGATCGGGATAGGGGGGAGCCTCGCAGCTCCGCCCCTCCCACACCACCGTGCGAACGGGTCCGTACACGGCGGTTCGAGAAGTTGCGCTAACACGATTGGAACAAGGATGTCAGGCCGAGCGATTTGAAGTATGCATTTGAGAGCCCAGTAGAGAGGGCTCTGCTGCGGGCGAGATACCAAGGACCGCGGCCGCTGCCGGCCGTGTTCCTTGCAGCCCACTCTGAGACCCCATTTGCGATGAGTGCTGCGCGGCGGCGCCGTGGAGTTTTCCATTGGCGCCACAGAGCGGCCCGCAGTCGCAGTCGGACCCAGCGAGTGAGGGCTATCAGCACCTCGGGCGTTTCGCAGAAGCCGAAATAGCCGCGCCAGCCCCGCATATAGGTGGCCAGTTCTTCCATTGTCGTCTTGATGCTGACGCCCTTTGCCTTTCGCGTGATCTCCCGGATTCGCTGTTTGAAGCGTTCCAGAGATTTCCGCGCGATCGTGCGCTTGATGCCTGGACCAGCGGTGAAGCTGAACCCGAGAAACGTCCGCTCCTGCGGTCGTGCCACCGCACTCTTCGCCTCATTTACCTTGAGTTTGAGCTTTTGTGAGATGAAGCGCGAGATGCTCTCCATTACCCGCTGACCCGCGCGTTCGCTGCGAACGTAGATGTTACAGTCGTCCGCATATCGAGCAAAGCGGTGTCCTCGGCGCTCCAACTCGCGGTCGAGTTCGTCGAGCACGAGGTTACTTAGCAGTGGCGAAAGAGGACCTCCTTGCGGAGTTCCTTCCACGCTCGGACTGACCAGTCCATTCTCCATCACCCCGGCATTCAAAAATGCCCGAATGAGCTTTAACAGCCGCTTGTCCTCGACGCGCTTGGCTATTTGGCCCATCAGTTTGTCATGATTGACTCGATCGAAGAATTTTTCCAAATCGAGATCGATCACCCATCCGTGGCCTTGCGCAATATATTGCTGCGCTTGAGCCACGGCGGGATGCGCCGACCGACGCGGTCGGAACCCATAGCTGTATTGGGAGAACGTTGGATTCCATTGCCTTTGCAGAACCTGCATCACCGCTTGTTGGATAAAGCGATCTAGCACGGTTGGGATGCCAAGCTTTCGCACCCCTCCTCCATCCGGCTTCGGGATTTCCACCCGTCTCACCGGTTTTGGTTCGTAGGTTCCGTTCAGCAATTGCTCCCGAATGGACGGCCAGTGCTGCTTCAGGTAGTCGCCAAGCTGATCGACCGTCATCCGGTCGACGCCCGCGCTGCCTTTGTTGCTTCTCACCTGCCGCAATGCCTCCTTCAAGTTTGCTCGTTCACATATTTCCTCCATGATTCGGCTCGTGTTGGCTGGGCGTTCGGGTTCATGCACCACCGGGAGCGATTCGATGTCTTCCCGTCCCGCCTGCCGGGCTTCACCCGTCGGCGTCGATGAGAAGTCCAGTCTCAACTGGATGTTCAGCCGCGTGTCGCTCTCGAGAATCATGTCCTAATTGCCTCTCCTCTCGTTCGGGCCTTCAGTCACCGTTCCCGGCTCGGCCTATCTGTTGACTCCGCCTTTCGGCATGGAGTGCCTCACTAGCCTCGCCGACGACATGACCCACTATGCCCTCTGCTGACTTCTGCCCCGCGGTCAGGATGCCTCGCGGCATTCTCAGTCGCCGAAGCGACACGGGACAGATCTCCTGGGGTAAGCTCAGCCGCCTTCCGCGCACTGTCGCCGAATCTACGCTTCGCATCTTTGATGGATATGGACTTCGCGGTACGTTGCCCGCTTGTCCGACGCTAGCGCCTTGTATTCGGTTTTTGTCCATCGACTCACGCGTTTGCTCGATGCTTCCTTCAGACACCGCCTCGCGGCGGCAGCCCTTGCACTTTGCTAGCCCTTCACCTCCATCAGGTTGGGCAGAGGACTTTCACCTCCAAGCTGCTGAGCATGCCCAGCACACAACGAACCCGCTACGCGGGATTCGCGGCTTGGCCGGTAAGGGAGGGCAGCTGACCGGAGGGCTCCTGGCTGAGAGGATGTGGTTGTTCACGCCCATCCCACTCAGAACAGGAGCCCTCCGATGGCTACGATAAGCCCTCTTCGCCGGCGGATGATTGAGGATATGACGATCCGCAATCTGTCGCGCTCGACTCAGCAATCGTACATCTATGCAGTCGCGAAGTTTAGCCGGCATTTTGGCCGCTCCCCGGATCTGCTCGGTATGGAGGAAGTACGAGCCTACCAGTTGCATCTGATCGAGCAGAAGTACTCGTGGGCACATGTTAATCAGGTGGCATGCGCGCTGCGGTTTCTCTACGGCATTACGCTCGGGCAGAAGGAGGCGTTCGAGCGGATCGTCACCGGCAAGGCCCCTGAGAAACTGCCGCCGGTTCTGAACTCTGAGGAGGTCGTACGTTTCCTGCAGGCGGTTGTAGGCCTGCGGAATCGTGTTGCGTTGACGACGGCTTATGCGACGGGCCTGCGCATCGGCGAAGTGGTGCGGCTGAAGGTCGCCGCGATCGACAGCGGACGGATGCTGATCCACATTGAGAGCGCTAAGGGCGGGCGAGATCGGTATGCGATGCTGTCGCCGCGTCTTCTGCAGATCCTGCGGGCCTATTGGAAGCGAGCGCGGCCGAGCTTGTGGTTGTTTCCCGGTCAGGAGCCCGGGAGCCATGTCAGCCGCGGCGCTCTTCAATCGGCCTGCCGCGTAGCGCGGCGGCGAGCTCGGATCGGCAAGCATGTGACAGTCCATTCGCTGCGGCATAGCTTTGCCACCCACCTTCTGGAAAGCGGTACCGACATCAGGATCATCCAGGTCCTGCTCGGTCACTCCCATCTTGAGACGACGGCTCGTTACGCCCAGGTCGCGACCGGCCTGATCGCTGGAACGCCGAGTCCGTTCGACGCGCTGGCCTTGGAGGTCATCCCTCCCGATTAGCGCAGCCTCATGCGTCCCGTACTGGAGGTGGCGGACATTTTCCGCCGCCATGGCGAGGCATTCCGCGTCGCGCAGGGTGATCGGCTTCTGCCTGACCAGCGCCGCGTCATGGCGGCCATCGAAGCGTGCCGCACCGCGAGGCTCGGCGGCCATGTCGAGCAGTGCGATGACTGCGGCCTGGTTCGCGTCGCATTCAACAGCTGTCGCGATCGGCACTGCCCGAAGTGCCAGGGTCTGGCGCGTGCCCAGTGGCTTTCTGATCGCCAGGCCGACCTGCTGCCCGTTGCCTACTTCCATGTCGTGTTCACGGTGCCTGCACCCGTCGCCGCCATTGCTCTCCAAAACAAGGCGATCGTTTACGACATTCTGCTCAAGGCAGCCGCCGAGACGATCCGCCGTATCGGTGCCGATTCCCAGCATCTCGGTGCCGAGACCGGGATGATCGCCATCCTCCACACCTGGGGCCAGACGCTGACGCATCATCCACACGCCCATTGCCTCGTACCGGGCGGCGGCCTTGGCCCCGGCGGGCACTGGGTTCATTGCCGGCCTGGCTTCTTCCTTCCAGTGCGCGTTCTCTCGCGGCTCTATCGCCGTCTGTTCCTCGAGCACCTGCAGGCGGCGTTCGACGCTGCAAAGCTCGAGTTCTTCGGTCGTCTTGCGCATCTCGCGGAGCCAACAGCATTCGCCCGCCATCTCAACCTCCTGCGCAAGGCCGAATGGATCGTCTACGCCAAGCGGCCGTTCGCCGGGCCTGAGCAGGTTCTCGCCTATCTCGGGCGCTACACCCATCGTGTCGCGATCGCCAACAGCCGTCTGCTGGCCTGCGAGAATGGCCATGTTCGCTTCCGTTGGAAGGACTATCGCGACGAGAACAAGTCCAAAGTCATGACGCTCGAAGTCGATGAGTTTATCCGTCGCTTCCTGCTCCACATTCTGCCGAAAAGCTTCCGCCGTATCCGTCACGTCGGCTTCCTGGCGAACACCTGCCGAGCCGCCAAGCTCGCACTGATCCGCGGCGCTCTCCAAGCGCCAGAACCGCCGCCGAGGGTCAAGTCGGCCGACTATCGCGAGCGCTGCGCCGTGCTGACTGGGCATCGCATCGACCTTTGTCCCATCTGCGGAGGTCGCATGATCGAGATCGGCCCTTATCCGCGCTCGCCAATGCCGCGACGTTCAGCACCGCGGTGCGACACGTCATGACCACCTTTAACCCCGCACGTCTGAGCATCCGTTACACAGATCGTAATCCCGACCTCCTCCGTCGGAATACTCAGGCGCGCCCGCATGTTCCGCTACGGTCTCTCCGTCGTACATTTGTCATTGACGATCCCGGGGTCATCAAGAATGATCCATCCGGTAATCGACGCTACCGTCGCCGACCAAACGTTCCGAGCAGGCCGTCGCCGTGCGCTATGCCTTCCTCCGCACCCGCTACCTGTCTTCAACGCCCATAAGGCCCGGGCCAACAACACGCGGCTTCGTTCAATCCGGCTTCAAATCGCTCCCGCGCTGAGCAAGCGGTGACGTCGGCGACGCGGGACCGATTTGAAGCCTCTGAGATTCCATCAAGGATGAGCATTTGCATCGTCCGAACAGGCGGACGGCTTTCCACTTGCGCGGATGCATGCACGATAGAGCCATGGCTCGACGTAGCTGCCCTTCCAGAGTCCCTGGCCGGTGCGCTCAGCCTCGCGCTGAGCTTCGTGATATCTGCCCCTCGAGTATCGGAGCCAATCCAACGCAAGACCGTTGTGCACAAGCCATTCGCCGAGGTCCGCACCACCAACCGAGCAGGTCGCGACCGTGCGGCCATATGGGTCGAGGCTGACTGGGACACAATTGACGGGACGGCGGGCAATGAAGGCGTCAAGGTCGTTCGCGGCCTGCGCACCGCAACGATATTGTAAGCTGTCTTCGCCGCGGCACAGCTGGCCGCTCTCCGGTGCATCGATACCCCAAAGCCGAATGCGCACGCCATGCATTTCCAACGTGTCGCCGTCGATCACGCTGGCCTGTCCGACAAACTGATCGGCCAACGCCACGCTCGACATAATGGCGAGAATCAATGCGACAGAGGTTCGACGCATTCCGATGACCTTGTAGCTATCGCAAATCTCGCGGATTGGATTTCGGCCAGCTCTGAAGTGGTTTCAGCGCTGGCAGGTTCTCTGGCGGCTCGGGAAATGAAACTCCATGCCGCGCAGCCAGCGTCCTTCGACGCGAGCCCAGAACAGAAGTGCGTCCATCTGCCAAGTGGATTCATAAACCTTCCAGACGCCGTCATTCCTTATAACGTCGCCGGTCGCGTTAAATGGCAGGCTGTTCAGCTGGCAAAGCGCGTAAATTTCGTCCCGGCGCGCCCCTTGGGATGGGGCAAGGCGCTGCAGCGCTCTCTAACCACGATGATCATCGGCATGATCATCATGGTCGTCCCGGCTAAAGCGCGATCAGATTGGGTTGAATCGCCATCGCGCTTTAGCTCATTGTTTGAGCATGATCTTTTCGGAAAACCGCTTCACACTTTTCCGGATCATGCTCTAGGTCGCCTTCTCCCCGTCCCTCAGGGCTCGGGCTTCCTGTGCGCGCGGCATCAAGAACTCCGCAAGCGTCTTGGCCACATCCGTCAGGGGACCCGGGTCGACCGCGACCTGCCTGGTGAACGCCGCCCACTGATCCTTCTTGCCGGCGTCCTCGGTGAAGGCCGGGGTGAATGCGTCCGGCGGTGCGGTCGGAATCTCGGTCTTGCGGCGCGCGAATGTCGCCTTGATGGCGCGGGCCAGCGTGTCGCCCTCGAACTTATAGGAGCGGATCAGCACCCAGACGTCGTACAAGTCTTTCAGGCGTGTGTTGGCGAAGCCGAGCGCGACCGTCGCCTGGAAATTTCTCGGCGATGACGGTCTCGCGCGGATAGGAGCGCAGCTTGGGCGCCGGAAAATCCAGCAGCACCGGGAGATCAGTTTCCTGCACGCCGGGCTCGATGGCGTCGCCGAATGCGATATCGATTACGACGCGAACGCGGGCATTATCGACCGTGGCGTCGCCCTTGATCCGGACGCCGCCATATTCGTTTTCGTCGCGGATGCGGTCGACGGTGAAGCTGGCCGGATCGAAGATGACGCCATCGACGGCGGCGATCTCCTTGAAGATCGCCAAGAGCGCGTCGGGATTGCCCGAGCCGAGAAGGTCGAGGTCGCGCGTCGGCCGGAACTGGTTGTCGACCCAGGTTGCGAGCAGCGTCGCGCCCTTGAGAGCGAAGCGGTTGCGATAATCCGTCGAGCCGAGGCGATAAAGGAGCCGTTCCAGCACGTAGTGGGTGAGGAAAAGGTCGAAGGGCTGGTCGCGCTCTCTGGAGAGCGTAAGCAGCCGCGTGCGAACCGAGGCAGCGACATTCTTGGGTGGGTTAGCCATTGGCGGTCATCGCTTCCATATAAGGTTGCATGACCTTCCAAACCCCCGCCTTGCGTGCGAAACCTGCGATCTCCGAAGGCTTGGCCTTACGGGTTCGCAGGGCCTCGCGCAGGCCTTCGAGCGCGAGGTTGAGGCCGGGTGCTGTGACGATAGCGTGTCCCGGCGCTCCGCTGGTAGCGAAAAAGATCGACGACGGTCTTGGCCGGGCTGAAGATTCTTCACCGGGCAACCTTCGATCGTATGGATCTCCACGCCCTCCTGAAGCCGCTCCGGGTTGAAACGAACGAACTGCATGGCTGGATTGGTTGGAAGGGGCTGGCGGTCTTTGGGACCGATGGCGAGCCAGACCATCGAAGGAATGCTATCGGTCAGGTCATGGAAGGCGAGCGCCGAGGTCAGCGCGACGACCCCTTTGGGCACGCGCTTGGCGGCTTCGGCGAGGGAATGGTGCGTATCGATGGGCGCGTCGGGCAGTTGGTAGAGACCGCGCCCGAGTTGGACAACGAGGCCTTTTTCCTTCATGCGGGCGATAGTCGCGGCCGTGATCCCTGCCGTGGCAACCTCGGAAGGGCCCGATGCCGCGCTCCTTGAGGAGTTCGATGGCACGGTCTTGTTGGGTCGAGGATAGCTTGGCCGTGGCTCATGATCCGATTTGTCGGATATATCCTATTTATATCCTGCATTTCATATCATACGGAACTACCGCGTTATAGATATCCTGCGGAACAAAATCCGATCCTCTACGGCCCGCTTGCCGCGCCACAACTGGCGTGGTCGGCCGGCCATACTCTGCGCGCTCCGTTCTGCTGACAGCATGGGAATCTGACACAAGGTGTCCCAGAACGCGGGCCGCACCGTCATGGTCTGATATTGTGTTCGTCGGTCCTGCCGAGCCGCAATTGGCGGCCATCCGGCGCCAACGCAATGTATAGCTTCGTGGGGCAGCCTTCGTGCTTGCCCTAGCTGCGCAGGGTGGCCACGTTCCATGACGCGGCACTTTCCGCGACGAATCTAGCGGTCTCGACCGGGAATTCGCTGGGCCTCGTTTTAATACGACAAGACCGACGCGAGAAATGTCCGCTAAGCTGCCTGAGCCGACACGGTTTCCAACGAAACAAACAGAACACCGCGTTCTTTTTCGCCTGCCTGAACGGTTAACTCATCTCCTGGCGAGCCTTGCGACAGCGCCTGTCCAAGCGGCGAGGACAACATCAGGTAGCCATTGATCGGATCATCCGCGATGTCGCTTATTGTGAGAAATTCCGGCCGCGACGGTTCCACGTCGAGATACCGGATGACGACGCGGTCGCCAGGAGCTAATCGGTATTCCGAATCAGCGTCATTTGATGTGGGATCGAGTTCAGCTCGCAAGGCTGCTACCGAGATTGTCCTGTCTACCTGCGTCGCCGCAAAATCGCCTGACGTTTCTGCAGCAGGCGAAATGACACGATGCTCGGAATAACTTCGATTGACCGGTTCGAGTCCGATCGGCTTAATATGCATACGATCGAGCGTCTGAATTAGATCGTCCATAACGCCTTGTTGATCGATCTGGTAGTTGGAACCGAAGCAGCGCCAAAAGCTCCAACCTAC
Source organism: Bradyrhizobium sp. I1.14.4 (assembly GCF_050435825.1). Taxonomy (NCBI): domain Bacteria; kingdom Pseudomonadati; phylum Pseudomonadota; class Alphaproteobacteria; order Hyphomicrobiales; family Nitrobacteraceae; genus Bradyrhizobium; species Bradyrhizobium sp. I1.14.4. The sequence continues at coordinate 89,106 of NZ_JBNDLA010000023.1, forward strand.
GCGCTCCAGGATGCGCTGCCGGCGCATGTCGTCCGCCCAACGCTCCGGGCCGTGATACCTGTCGCCGTCGCATTCGACAGCAAGACGCCTTCCACCTTCTCCCTCGACCACCATATCAATGGAAAACCCCACAGATCCCACTTGCGGAATGACGCGGTATCCCCGTTCGATAAGTGCCATAAACACAGCCCGCTCGAATTCAGACTGGCAGAGATCAATGAGGTCCAAGCTAGGGTTAACGACGTTCAGCATCGGCTCGCGGAAGTGTCCGATCACTTTCGATTTCAGGTCTTTTGGATTTAGCTCTTCCTCTTTCACGGACCGCACAAGCACCATCCGATCCCTTGCCCGCGACAATGCCACATTGAACCGCTGTTGATACTGAATGGATGTCTGCGATTGTTTGCGGGAACGATCGGCAATCATTGAAATGAAGACGATGTCGCGCTCGTCTCCCTGGAGGGACGCACTGTCACCGCACACAACGCGATGGCGCATCATGGCCGCTTCGCCGATGCGCTCCATCAGAAGCTTCTGAATATGCAGAGCCTGATCGACGCCGATAAGGGAAATGACCCCGATTGACCGCACCGATCCTTCGACAGCCGACGCCTGCTCGACGATCCCCGCAATCTCCTCAACGATAACTTCAGCTTCTCGCGGATTGACCTTGGATTTTCCTCGGCGCTGTCCATCCTCTACGTAAATATCGATCAGCGGCGGGTCCAACCGCTCACTTGGCTTTGGAATGCGAAGCGGCACCAGGTCTTGATTATAGAATTGCATCGAAAAACGTATGATGGGTTCGACACATCGAAAATGCTCCTTCAGCATGACGAATTTGGCGGGGAACATAACGCGCGCGAGATCGTAGATCGAAGACCCCGGTTCAACTTCCGCACGGAAAGGAAACTCGCTAAGGAAATTCTGTCGTAGGCGCGCGATGTTCGCGATCGACAGGAAAGCAGAGCTCGGACTGATCTGGCGGTCGTCACCAACAACAAGCACCTTTTTGCCGCGCAAGAGCGCTGGTAATTCGCGCGCATCGGACTGCGACGCTTCATCAAGGATCACGAGATCAAAACTGGCGAGGGTTGCAGGCAACTGTTCGGAGACGCGCCACGTAGGCATAATCCAGCACGGTACCGCCTCGTAGCAATTCTGCATGGCTAGACGTGCGTTCTGACGATGCAGTACGGCCCTTTGCCCGGTCCCGGCCCCCAAACGCCGAATAATGTTGGCAAAACCTTGAAGGGCGGATTTGGCGGATCCCTTCATTGTAGCGGCAAGATTGAAGAAGGTTCTTTCCTTCACGAGCGTGGCGAACCCGTCGCGAAGAGCCTTCTCTACCTCCAACCGCTCCTGATGCAACTGGGCGAGATGACTGGTGGCTCCAATATTTTCGAGGTAGGTCAACCGCGCCGCCCATTCCCACGCCTCCCGCCAGTCGTTTGGCGCTGTTGGATCTGTTGCTTCGTTGGCAGGTTCGCTTCGTAGGCGCTCGGCCCATGCTGGTACTCCTGCCTTCGAGAGTTCGCCACAGGTGTTGGTGATGCGATCGAAGAAAGGCCCTAATGCACGAACATGACCTAGTTTAGAAAGAATACCCTGCCACACGCGCGTCAGCCGTTCGATATCCGCGTTCGGCTTTCCGATCAGTTCGGTCAAGAGTTGCCGCGCAAATCCTGCCAGATCGGTTTTGCTGCCGTCGAATTGTGCCACCGCTTCTGCAACGTTCTTTGCGACGGCGGCCAGCCTTACAGACGAAACGTGATGTGCTAATGCCTGAGAGAAGGCGGCAGTCGCCGTGGGATGCCGCAAAATCGCGCTCGCTTCATCGCGATTACCGAGGGCCACCGACAATTGCCTCGATACTTCGGCTATTTGGCCAGGCACGCCGGTCAGGCAGGCATGGAGCGTGTCGGAAAGTGTATCGAGCAGGAATACCGATTCTACCGCAAACGAGAGATCGTTTGGCCCTGATAGCTCCACCTTGAGCGTCTCCCAACGCGCCGATAGGCTCGTGACCGCACTGCAGAATTCAATGAATCGCTGAACGTGTTGCCAATCGTTCGGCGTGGTAGGCCGCAGGCCTGAAATTCTCACCGCTTCAAAAACGGGTTGATGACTCTTGGTGCCGAAGGCCATCAGTCCAAACGGGTTCTTTCCGATGCTGAGGGTTGCCAGAATTTGAGAGAGCTGTTTTGCAGGCGGCAATTCCTTCGGGAGATGGACTGGCCTTGCAATAAATGGCGCGCGCTGCGCCACTAAATCGCGCGCGTCGGCCAAAAATGCATGCGCGAGAGGTTCGAGTCGACCGGCCATTGCCGTTTGCTCGAGGATGGCCTCGGTCAACGTCCATGCCCAGGATTGGTCCCGGAGAGAGGATATGCTCGACGCTAGGCGCTGCAGCCGCTCGCCAAGCTCGGCAGCCTTGTCGATGCCAAGCGTTGCAATTGCGCGCCGGGTTAAAGGTTCGGAAGCCGCATTTTCGGCTGTAAGGGCTTGTGCCGCAATCAAATCGAGATGCCAGGCACGCACAGTCTCGGGATCTGGCAAGTTGGCGGGGCTAGGAAATTGTTCTCCCAGGTATTTGAGATCACCTTTGACCGTTCTGCGCGCTGTGAAAAGCGCGTCGATCTCGGCCAGGGTCACGCCCGTTTCCGAAAACGATCGCACCGGCCGATCCGAAAACCATGTATAACGCGCCTTGTCCTCAATCACCCGTTTGGCGGCCTCAAACGGCAGTTCGGTAGAGCCAGGTATCGGCAAGAGATGTTGGGTCGCAATTTTTGCAAGACGCACATCGATTTCGCCAAGGCGATTTCTGTCCGCAAGAATGTTGGCCTCAAGGTCGCGAATAATGTTCACCTGCCGCGCGCGGTTCGTATCGATCGTGTTAACTACCCCGAGCATGAGGCCGATCGCCTTCTCGACCTGCTTCATCCCCTCGCGTTCGGATGTTGTCACGCTGATTGCAAGATCGCGTACACCCTCGGGCAGTTGGTCCTGAATGACCCGTAGCGCAGTCTCTCCATGCGAAACGACAAGGACGCGCCGTCCCGTCGCCAGCATGTGGCTAATGATGTTCGCGATGGTGTGCGTTTTTCCGGTGCCTGGCGGCCCCTGAACCACGATCCCATCCGACTTCTCCAGGCGGCGAATGATCTCGACCTGCTCGTCGTTGAACGGCTTGGGAAAGAACAGGTCGCCATGATCCGGGTCAACCGCCCCCTCCTCTGCGTCCAGTTGGACCTCGCCGGCTGCACCCAAGCGGTCTCCCAACGGCTTGAACATGTCGTCAACACCGTCGGTGGGACCCAGGACCAGCGTTCGGGCCGCACCTTCAATCTTAATCGGCTTGCTGTCCTCCGAAGACACTTCTTTCTTGAGACGCTCGATATCACGCAGTACGGAATTGCTCGACCGTCGGCGCGCATACAGCACGTAACGGTCGCTCACCGTCAGATATTCTCCCTCGGGCTCAGGAACCGGCTCAGATGCCGGCAGCGAACGGTGGTCGGGAAGAAACCGGCCTTCGGGGTCAAGCTGGCCACCGCAGATTTTTAGGATGGGCTCAAAGGTCTCCGCACGGAACGGGGAGATTCCTTCATTATCTGGCCCTTCCAGCGAGCGAAGGCAGCGCCGCGCCGCGTCTTCCGCCAGCACAAATCGCGCGCCGGCGAGCTTCTCAAACGGCCGAAGTTCAACGCGCGTCACACCGCTACGCGGGCGAACGGTAATGTCGGCGTTGCCCGTCTCGGCGATTTCAATTTCAACTCCGCATTCAATCATTGGAAGGTCGACGAGCTCGGAAAGGTGCTTCCATCGCGCTAGACCGATTCCCCACACCAACTCGATCGATTCACTGCCGCCAGACTGGAGTAATCGCTGTGCGATCTCGAAGAGCCGCTGATAAACGGCGATGGATCGCCTTCGCGGCTTCTCTACCTCGGACCAAAGCGACCAGGGGCCGGCACAGTATTGTTCAAGCGCGCCTTGAAGCGCCGGCCGATCCCCCAGACGCAACATAACATCGTAGAACTTTTGGTTGGGGGTATCTGATTTCTCCGTTTTCAGTGATGGGACGCAATCTTCCGGGCGTGCTTCGCAGGTCGCTATTAGCCGCTGCTGTTCCGCCTCGGGCACACGGATATGAAGTGCGTCGTGTATAACCGGAACGCGAAGCGGATCGTTAGAAACCTCGATCCACTCCTTGCCGGCGCCGTCAATCGCCGGCGGCGTCGTGCGCTGCAGGCGTTGAACCCGCAACCAGATCGGGCCGTCAGCGTCACTGGTATCGCACTGGATTGCAGGAAGTCCTACGATTTCATGCTGGTGAAGAGCGAAATGGGATCCATCGGCGAGTTTGTGCTGCGACAGTCGCGTTGCAACGCGCTCATCCAGCTTGACGAGCGCCTCGACGTAATCAAGCAGGCCCGCCAACCGCCGTGCGGCCAGTTCGTCTTCTACAGTTATTTGGGCGGGCACGGCGAGCGGGACCCCTAAAAGTTATGGACAGCTTTAGAGCGAATCGTTGCGTATTTTAGGCGCCCCTTCAACTGGTATGATCGTAGCACCACAACTCTCGCGAGGTTATTTTGCTGTTAACTATCCACTTCCGCATACCTCCCGCAAACAGCCGACGCCATTCAGTTGGCACCGAGCACAGCCCAAACCTCACGCCGCCTCCCGAATTTCCAACGGGGCGGCACCAAGCCGGGTGAAAAGCCGCTTTCGGCAGGTCAAAACGATAATCTGCACTTTGTCGCCAGCGCGCATCAGGACATCGAACATGCTTTCAATGCGGTCGTCGTCTGAAAAAGCGAGCGCGTCGTCGAGGATGACCGTGGCCGGCCGGCCCTGGCCGAGCAGCAGCTCGGCGAACGCCAACCGCGTGAGGACGGCGAGCTGCTCCTTCGTGCCGCCGCTCAGTACATCGAAATCCTCGCGTTGTCCGGCACGTTGAATCGCGGCGATGCGCAAATCCTCGTCGAGAACAATATTGGCTCCTGGCAGGAGCATTTTCAGGTAGGGCTCTACACGGCTGATAACCGGCGTGAGGTAGCGGGTCTTTGCCTCACCTTCGGCTGCTTCTAATGTCTGCGAAAGGAGTTTTAGGACAGCCGCCTCGTTCTCAAATTCGGCTACGGCGCTCGTGAGGCGATCACGTTCAGCCTCGGCGGCAAGAAGCATTTCTTCGACGCCAGCGCCTTCGTTAGCCTCGATCAGCGCGGTAAGGCGTGTCACCTCAATCCCGAGATTTGCGACCGACCGCTGGTGGTTGGCGGCGGCGCCTTCGAGCCGCTTAATTCGGGCGTCGATAGCCTCCACTGTTTCGCCCTGACCGCGCAGCTTCTCTGCCAACTGTTCATCCCTCGCAACGGCGTCACGTTCAAGGCTCTCTGCGTTTGCGGTGAGCTGCTCGTCGCTGGCGCCGGCACGTCCAGCTGCTAGGTCCGCTTTCTTGGTCTCGATCGTGCCGTTCAACCCAGCAAGACGTTCGCGCGCGCTCAGGAGTTTTTTGTCCGCCTGGGCGAGAGCGTCCTGAGGCCCTGCCAATTCAGCCTCAGCTGTCTCGATTTCGGCAGCAAACCGCGCGCCTTCTGCATGATTGTTGGCAATGTCGCTTGTCAAATCATCTTCGCCGGGAATTTCCGCAAGTCCGCATTTTTCCATCTCAACTCTGAGCCGGCCGCGCAACTCGCCCAAATGGCCCTTGAGAGCTTCCAGCCCGGCCGCCAACTTCTTCGTCCGATTTCCGGGAGCGAGATTTGCCAGCTCCTTGCCGACGTCTGCGGAACGCCGCAGATATTCCTTGCGCTGGGCCGCCGCCGTGCGCGCGGCGGCTAGATCCATGACGCCTGCAGTCTCCAAAGCGGCTTTCACTTCCTCTTGGGCGGCGTCCCGGCGTGCGACCAAGGCGGCACGATCTTTGATTTGAGGCTCTACCGTGATCGCGCCCACGTCTTGAATGGTGATTACTGTCTTGCCAAGGATTAGCATCGATGTTGCGGATGCATCGAGCGCTTTGCCGTCTAAGGCAACACTCGGCAGCGCGCTTTCCTCCAGGGAGAATGAAACAGTGGTCGCAACAGCGTTCGCGGCTGCATCCGCGGCCGATAGCTCCGTAACGGCCTCCTCGATCCTCGTTACGGCGGCATCGGTCGTCGCAGTAGCACCGATCAATTCCGAAAGCTTTCCCGCCTCGCACTCAAGCGAAGCGGCCTTATCGAGGGTCAGCTGATGCTGGATGAGTTCCGCATTCAGCGACACAATGGCACGGATACGCTCAAGATTCCGCGCTCGTTCGGCGTTCCGGCTTGTTTCACTGCGAAGATCAGAGAGCTTGGCTTCGCCGGTATCGACGGAAGCCTGGGCGTCGGCCTTCGCAGCAACAGCGCCGGCGCTTGCCGTATTCAGATCGCTGAGTTGCAACTCGAGCGATTCCAGTTCTGCAACGGCTTTGGCGCGATCATCAACCGATCTCCGGGCTTGTGTTGCGCGTTCGCGCGCGAGCTTGGCCGCGTCCATCGCACTTCGAAGCTCGGCAGCGTGTGTCGCGGCAACCGTGCGCTTGGTCCGTTCTGCCTCGACTTCCAGGCGGTACGCCGCGTCGTCCCAGCTATCCGTTTCCTGTTTAAGCTCGCGCTTATTTCGCGCAAGATCTTCCATCAACTGAAACACTGACTGCCGCTTCGCTTCGAGGTCGGCGGTCTCCTGCTTGCTCTCGGCAAGCCGATCCATTGCGTCCTTGAACTTCCCGCGCGGTCCTTTCGAACTCCGTAGCTTTTCAAGGGCGTCTCTGATGGCTTTCGGAATTTTCTGGCCTCGCGTTCCACCTGTCACAAGGCCTACCTGCGCTTCCAGGCAGCCTTGCATGGTGCGCTGGCCATGCTCGTCAAGCGCCGCATCACCGAAGGATTGCCCCTGCTGCACCCAAAGCGTTCCCCAGATACCAGGCTCGCCGCCGCTGCGACTGCCGGCAAAGCCGAGAAGGCGCTGCAATTCCGCCTCCGCTGCGTCGTCCTCGAACAGCCGGCCATCCGAGCAGGTCAAGGTTGACTTACCAGCTTGTCCCGCGAAACGCTTGTGAATGGTCCAGCCCTTGCCGTCGATGTCGAAGGCGAGCTTCACTTCGGGCACGGTGCCGTTGACGAAGTGGCGAAACGCCTTGACGTGCGCAGCCGTCGACTTGGCCTTTTCGAAGATGGCGCCGTTGATGGCTTTCAGCAGGGTCGATTTGCCCAACTCGTTTCGCCCCACCAAGACATTCACGTTGTCGCCAATGTTGTCGACGCGGATGGTTCCGACAAATTTGCAGAAGTTGGTAAGCTCAATCGATCGGATCTTCATGGCCGTGTCCCCTGACGAAGGTGCTCGATGTAAAGACGCTTGAGAGCAAGGGCGGCAAGCGACGCCTGGCCTTGATCGGATAAGATTGCAGCCATGGCCTTGAGGCGGTCTGCTGCCACGCGCACAAAGCCGCCGTGATCGATCTCATCGAGATCCTGGTCGGTCGGATTGAGGACAAGGCCGGCCTCGTCAAAGCGCAGGCCGCGAAGCGCAGCTCCGACGCTCTGGAGGATTTGTTCCTCAAATTTCTTACGGCCGGCGAGAGACACCGCGCCCGTAACCCGGAGATCGACGACGATTTTGCTGAGGTCTGAATCGAGCGCACGAAGCTCGCTTTCGAGCAAATCCACTTGTGCATCTTCGGTCAGGACCTTCTCGACCCTGTGCCATTGGTAACGGCCTGTCGGGATTGGCGAGACCACCGGCAATGCATTTGAGCTGTTGACCTCGACAAGAAGCGCCGAACCGCCGTTGCAGTGCGAGGAGACGGGATTTGGCGGAAGCTTGAACTGGTCGGCCTCGGGCGTGCCGCTATACCAGCAACGGTCGTTCACCCGCATCTGCCGATGCCAGTCACCCATCGCAAGGTAGCAGAGGCCCGCGCTGTCCGCGCGGCTTGGCGCCACGTAGTTGCTGGCTTCACCCTCTGATCCAAAGCCTTGAATGGAGCCGTGCGCCATGCCGATACGGATCGCACCTTCCGGCGTTGCCTCCTTATCCATATAGGCCGTGAGATCGTCCGCGCTCGACGTGAAACGAAGGGGCGCAGGCAACACAAAGATAGGAGCGCCACCCTCGTCCGCGATCTGCACCGCACCCGTCTGCGTATGCACGGTCACATTCGAGGGGAGCTGCATGCGGACAATCCGATCCCATAGTCCGTTTTCACGGAAGTGATCGTGGTTTCCCGGCATGAGATGCCATTGAACGCTTTTGAACGCGCGCATGTTCTCAATGGCCCGTGCCAAGGTCTGTTGAGACATCTGTTGTTTTTCGTAGATGTCGCCGGAAATGAGGACCGCCGTCGCGCCGGATTTAACCGCAGCCTCCCCAAGGGTCCGAACGACGGCCTGACGTGCATCCTGCAGGGCGCTCGCAACCTCCGGCTCGAAATAGCCAAAAACCTTGCCGATTTGGAGATCGGATGAATGGATGAATTTCATGGTAGACGCCCTCCCCTTAATTCTCGCTAGAGTAGAGAGCAATGTGCTCCTGGCCTAGCGGGAAGCCCAGTTATGCCCATTTCGTTTTTGTCTTCTGCGAACCGGTTCTTCGCAGTGAAAGGGTGAACGCCCGCCGAAGCGGGCGTTCAGGCTTAGGCGTATTGGTTGAGCACCCAGGTGACGGCTTTGCCGTCGTAGGGGGGCATCCGGTTGCCCTTCGCGATGGGTGCGGTCGTGCTCGGCGAGCCGTCGACCTTCCAAACACCGCTCTCCGGGCATACTTCTCCGGTGCGGGCCTTAGTGCCAATCGGGGCACGTTTTGCTGTAGCAGTACTCATGTCTTACTTTCCTCATAGGTTGGCAGGTCATCCCGGCTAGGCACGCCTTGACAGGCCCGGCGGCCACTAGATCCGCCGTAAGGCATGGCCCTGCGCCTGCCTTCAAAGGGTCAATCGATGCGAAGAAGGCCGACCGGTAAGTCCGTCGGAGCTACAAAGAAATTTTTTTTCGAGCACGCCGTCGGGCACGGGGCCACAGATGAAAAAAGCCGGGCAACGGGGACAGATACGCGCGGATTCCTTCCGTGGAAGCAGCCCGGCGCGGATTTCAGCGATAAACTCCTCGGCGGTCGCACACCGATTGTTTAAGACCCGGTCCGTCATGGTTACGGCGCCAATCGTGCCGTCACCGAGATGGACGAACTCAACGGTACATCCCGGAAAGGCCTTGTACGCTGCGAGCGTAAAGACGCCCGCCGAAATGTTCTCAAAATCCTTGGAGCCGGCATGGCCGGTCCGGATCGCCCGAATATGCTTCCGGCCGTTCGGTGCCGTAAGCACCTCGTCGGGACGAACAATGACCTCACTGGCGCCAACGCGAAAGCGCATCTCGGTGGGTATGGCGCGGGCGTAGCCAGTGCGGGAAGATACAAAGAAATCAATCAATTGCTTGGCAAATCGGCGATAATCTTCTGAATAGCCATGGTCCGTGAGCCGCCGCGAATCCCATGCCTCAGTAAGGCGAGCATCAAGCTCAGCGGCGGACGGCGTGAGGGTTGGATCCGCAGTCAACCATTCGACGAGCGACCGAACGGCATTGTGCATCTGCATGAACGGGGTTTCGGTTCGCCTTCCACCGATCTCAAGAATATGCGTATAGAAGAAGCGGCGAGGACACCGCTGGAACAAGGCGAGCTGGTGATCCGTGAGTACAATCCCCGCTGGGAAACTGAGGTGAACGGGAGCGGCATCTACATCTGGGGGAACTGCCTGGCGCGGGTGAACGTGCCCGCTGACGATTGTCGACCCGAGCCGAGCCAGAAACTCGGAAGGATCGCGCCGCCGCCCGTTCTTAGCCTTGGTCGGCGAATACAGAAGAAGGCGGTCTCTCGCCCGGGACATCGCAACAAAGAATAAGCACTCTTGTTCTTCGACGTGACCCTTCCTCAGAATATCGACGGCGGTGCCCGACAAACCTTCAATCATGCCATCCGGAGGTATGCACCCGCGCATCTGGTTGGGCGAACGCGGAATTGTATCAGCATTCATACCCGGAAGGTGGACAGCGCGAAACTCCAGGCCCTTGCTCCCGTGAATCGTCATGACGCGGAGAGCATCGATGCTCTGTGCAGCCGCCGGCAGCTCCCGGAGATCCCGCTCATCAGCGAGCAAAACAAGTCGGCGTATTCTGTCGAGAAGACGCGAAATCGGAAGCCCGGCTGCCGCCGGCTGTGCCCGGACAAAATTCATGAATTGCCAGATCGCTACACCCCGCGCACGGACCGCGACATCGTCAGAATTCGCAATAGCAGCCGCAAACCGCGTGCGATCGAGGAGAACCGTCGATACCACCTGCCAAGGGGGCGACGCACGGACGAACCCGTTCAGAACATCTCGCAGCCGCGTCAACGCAGGGGTCGCATCTGCGGAGACGCTGCTCAACGGTGCACCTTCCCTCAGCCAAGCGAGCGGCTCACCCTCGTATTCCCTTAAGTGGGCGATAACCGCTGCGGTAGCCGCCAACGAAAGCCGGAACTCCGGTATTGTTCCCACACGCGCAAGGCCCATCGCGCGTCGGTCGATCAGCAACGAGAGTAGAGAGAGCAGCTGTTGGATTTCGTCTCGCTCAAAGAGACTGCCAAGGAACAGCAACGGGATTCCCATGCTCTCCAGCTCGGCCGCCATTCGTCCAAGGCGCTCATTACCTGTACAGAGCAGGGCTTGGTCTCGATAGGAAATCCCTGCAGCCCGCTGAGTTTCGATGGCTTCGGCAATGGCCGCGACTTCGTCCGGAGCCATGTCGACGGCGGAGTACTTCGGTTTCACACCGGACGGACCGCGCTCCGCCTTCAATTTCACGTCTGCGCCCGCCGCCGCCTTCATGCCATGCTCCGCAAACGCGACAAACGCGCTCACGATCTCTTCGGTCGACCGGTAGTTCACTTTGAGGCGGCCGGTTTGACCACCTGGGAAATCCTTAGTGGCAAACCGCGCAATATTGACAGACGACGCGCCCCGGAAGCGATAAATGGACTGCTTGGCATCGCCGACGACCCAGAGGTTTGTCCCGTCCCCGCACAGAGCTTTAAGAAGGCGCACACTGGCCCGATTCACGTCTTGGAATTCATCAACCAGAACATAGCGATGGCGAGCGCGGAGTTGCGCACGCACCTCCTCATCCGTTTCAATCAGTCCTACCGGCAGCGCGACGAGATCGCCGAAATCAAGGCACTGACGCTCAATTTTCAACGCTTCGTATGCTGCATAAACCTTGGCGACCTCCTGACATTTTTCAGCCGCCTCTCTCGTCTCACCCGGTGCAGCAGTTTCCCACATGGCATCGGCAAGCTCGGCGTAACGCTCCGGTGATGTTACCTCATCTTTCGCACGCGAAATCGCAGCGAGGATGTCGCTTAGCGCAAGCGACGGGTCCCATACATCGCGATAGTGTTTCAGATCCAAGCGCGGAAACTGATCGGCCAGCTCGTCGATGGCTTCCGTACGATCCATCAGCCTAGGATTCGTGGGAAGCTCAAGGCGCTCGTGAAAACGACGGATAATGTCTAGGCCGAATGAGTGAAATGTACCGATCCACATTGCGGCGGCGGCTGCAGGGATTCGGGCCGCCAAACGATCTGAGAGTTCACCGGCCGCTTTGTTGGAGAAGGTCAGCACAAGGATCTGGTCTGCAGGAATCTTCTTGTGCTTGAGTAGCCATTCCACCCGACCTACTAGGGTTTGCGTCTTTCCCGTACCAGGACCGGCCTCAAGCAAGTAAGGTGAACCCCAATGTTCGGCCGCAAAACGTTGCTCGGGGTTGAGCGACTTTTCCGCATGGACATCCGTATCTAAGCGAACGGGAGGAAGTAGAAGAGCATCTAGTAACTGCTGTGCCACAACATCGAAGGGCGCACCGAGCCGCTGCGCAATGGCCGTTGCCGTCAAATTTTCGTCGAGATGAAGTTTGCGCACAACGGATCGGGGCAAGAGCAGCTCTCGCCCGAACAGGTCCATTTGGACCTCGCGGCGTTCGCGGCGGCCATAGTCAATAACCCGATCGACACCAATGGGCGCCGCCTCCGCCGGGCGCATCGGGCTCACCTCATAAGAGAGCGTGCTCTCTCCAGCCCCGCCGAATTCAACGTGCCCGATCTCATGCGCGACAAGAAACGCATTCATAAAATCATTGCCGGCATCTTCGTGCAGAATGGTCAGTCCGCCTGGGTCGTATGAAGCACGCGCGCCGCGCAAGCGCGCATCCCCCGTCGGAAGCTTCTCGACGGCAATCGACCGGCGAAGAGCTTCGGCACAGGCGAAGGCGTAAGGCTGCCAGGGATTGGCTCCCTTTTGCGCGGCCGCAAGATGCAGCCGTTCGGCTGTCTGGCGTGTGATTTCGATCGTGTCCATCTAGGTAGACGACATGAAAATATCGTCTTTCTCCTCGGAGGTGACACCTGAGTTAATGAGGAGTCGCTCGAATTCGATCTTGGCGGGAGCTTCGGGCTTCCCGTCCGACTTATAGCTCGCCCCGGGAGCCACGGTCGTGGGTTGATCGAGATATTCAAGAAGGACTTCGGTCGTTGAACGGGTCGCTATGGCTAGCCGCCTTAGGAAGGGTTTGGGAATTGATGTCGCAATGACGATCCGGTCCCTTAGTGCAATCAGGATAGAACGGCGAATACGAAGCTCGGTCGCTAAGGCAACAAAGGAAGGCCCCTGAAACAGGGTAAAGGGATTCTCGACTAAGCGGGGACGTTCGGCGCGGGGCGGCGTGGCAGTAAACGCATCCCATGCCTTTTGTACCGCAGATTCATCATCTGTGGTATGAACGATCCCTTCGGAAGAGAGCCTAAGCTCGCTCAAGAGATCAACCAAATCGGTCGCGTATTGCGGATAACGCGAAAGATAGCGCTCAAGAGTCGCTTTATCGTAAGAAGGCTCGACGGCAAACGCCAACAGCACATGCTCAAGAAGGGAGTCTGTATCTGCTGTGCTCATGCGTCTTCCTCCGTTTCGAGAGCCTTCCGAATCGCTGCATACGCTCGGTCGCGGCGGTTCCGGGCAGTCTTTTCCGTGCAACCGAGGAATCGGACGATCGTAGGAACGTTGGGTTCCTGAGAATCTATCTGGATTCCGCGCAGCAATAGTTCGATCACGCGGCGCTGATTGTCCGGTAATGATTCAATCGCGGCGTAAAGCAGTGACCGGTAAACAGGATCGTCAAGTTTTGACTCGGATACTGGATTCTGGGCTGCCGCGGCTTTCTCCACCTCAGCATTGAGTTCACTGGTTTCATCGTCATAGCCAATGGATTCCGAGCGCTTTTCTTCTCTTAGGCCCTTTTTTCGACCGTCCAGACGAAGGGTAGCCAAAGCGGCATCAAAATTTACTTCGTAGTAATCGAGCCGCTCATCATATCCGGCCCGATCCTGGACAAGCATCCCCTGAAATCGATCGACCACATGCTCATTGATCGCCATGTTCCGCTGCGAAACCAACGACTTACCCTCACTGCCCCCCTTTATCGCCGGGTTCGGTAATCGAGCGAGGATCCGTTGCCTTAGTGTGCGGAATATCATTGCGAAGAAATGGTCGGAGTCGTCGGAGCGACACCCGCGGATCAAGTGAAGTAGGCACTCCGTCGGAATATAACCGGGATCAGATGGGTCGGTGATCTTACAGCGATCTACTTGATCCGAACGCGACACCTTCACGAGATCATCAATCGCATTCTCAATCAGCAGCCTGCGCTGATACAAGACCCCATCTTTCAACTTGCGAAGTGGAACGGCCATGTGGGTCCAAACGACGTGATTGGGAAAGGATCACTCGGTTCTAGTCATTGCTTCCTTGCTACCGGAAGCTGTAACTCAATTGCGGCGAGCCGTCGAGACAGAGCTCGTGTGGAAGGATAAAATCTCTTATATACAATAGTTTAGCGGCAGCTCACCGGAAATCCGCACCTTCAACGTATCGATATGCAAATCCGGTCTGTACGTGTCGCGCGGCTGGATGACGCGATGCTTTGGCCTCACGGCTGTCAAAGCCGCTGCCACCATACTTGGCTTCGTCCCCTCGCCCCGTTTTCAGCGGGGAACGCTGCATCGAGACCGGAAATGCACTTCATCTCCGCTGTAGGATCGGCGACCTGATCGACCACCAGATGAATGAACGCCGTTGGCGTTTTGCACTTTTCCGGCAGACCCCATCAAGGATGCGGCGAGGATAGCGCGGCGGTTCTTCTCGAATATCGAGGGCCACACGATGATATTCGCATTGGCGCTTTTCCAAGGAAGCCGCCGACAACCTTGCCGAGCTAAAGAAGCATGCGATGGCTGAGCTCTGTCCACTCGTCAAGTGAGCGCTTGCCGTCGTGAATGATGGCCCTGTGTCGAATTTCAGCCGGCCGGCGTGAGGCCGATAATAAAGTCACGGTGACGGATCAACACCTCTGGTCCACCCTGGGTGGACCGATGAACATTTCAGCTTCGAAGCGTAGCGCCGACCCCAGACCTAGCCCCCCTGATAGATACCTCGCACGGACCAAGCGCAGGCGGGGTAATCAGAAGCTCGTCGAGATTATCAAACAGCGCTCCTTGACAGGGGATTCGGGTGCCAAACCGGCTATCGAACACCTGGAAGCTCTGAGGTTTCAGAGGCGCAAGTCCGAGAAGCAAGTTGCTGAGTGATTACATGGCGACAGAAACCTGTAACGCTGATCGTTGCTGGTGCTGGACCGCTGATCAGGCTCGCGTGTGCAGACGAGTTGAGGCTGCTCCGTCGTTTGGGCGCCCCGTTGGCACTGGGGCTTACTCCGCGGCCCGGGCGACCGCGGCGCCGGCCCCCTCCGCGACGTCGGGTACCGCAAGCGCCTTCGGCTTGCGCAAGCGCACGTAGACCTGCGTCGTCAGAAGCGCCACGTACAAGACGTTGCGGGCAAGCCGGCTATGGCAAAGGTTTTTCCTGTAATAAGCGGCGCACTCACTGACACAGCAATCGTGCATCATAGCCCATTTGACCGGACTGCGCTCGCACGAGCCGCAGCCACAAGAGGACACCCCTGCATCTGGCTCGGTAGCCTTCAGGTCGCTCGGCGCGCCTGGGACGGGTACGGATCAAATGGCGGCTATGGTCTAAAGAATCTCGCCACGTCATTCGGCATCGAGTTCAAGCATCATGACGCGGCAGAAGACGCGAGAGCCTCCGGCTTAATCGTTACGCGCGCAATCACCGATACAAAGATCAGCCTCCAGGCGTGGATTGATGACATCGGATATGAGGGTGTCGCCGGTTTGCCTCCGAGACCATTTAAGCGCAAGACCGACTGGAAAAGACATTCCCAAGACGGCAATCCCGATGGACCGCTATTCGGTGAGACCATCGTTTTTACTAGCGCGTTATCTATCGAACGCGGCTCAAGCCGCTCAGATGGCGGCTGTCGCAGGGTGCAAGGTTGCAGATTCCGTAAGCAAGAACATTACCATCCTGGTTGTCGGAGATCAGGATCTGCGGCTTGCTAAGGGACAAGAAAAAAGTTCGAAGCATCGCAAGGCGGAAGCGATGATTGCCGATGGCGTCGCGATAAGGATCGTTCGCGAGAGCGATTTCTTGATGATGGTTGAATGACTGGACGCTGGCGATTACGATTCCACGTGACAAATATGTAAGCCGCCATACGAGGTCTGGTATCTCGACGTATGCGCCACATATGGCAGGCATGAACAAGACATTTCCTCAATTTGAGCCACGACAGGCGAAAGGCGGTCGCTGGTTCGTTTCGGTAAAGACCGGAAATGGTCCAGATTCCCATATTGGGGACTTCGCGACCGAGGCGGAGGCGCGGCATCGGATTTCGGCCAAATCGAAATACTGGCCCGACAAACCGATATAGGGGTAGCCCAAAAAAATACGCCGTCGGGCTCGAAATACGCGTTCCGGCTGCGCCCTGTTGCCGGTTCGTCGAGTTTTCCAGCCTCAAAATGTCCGACGATGGAAAATTGCTGTTTGATCGATCGCGGCTGCAGCACCGCCTCGGTGCAGCCACTCAAACGCCCTATTGGAGGTTCGCTCCCACAAAATCACCCGCTAGATCGTTTGATTTTGCTGAGGAGCTTAGTGTGTTTCTTCGGCGCTCGAAAAAGAAGCTCGACGCAGGTGCGGCTGAAATGGCGTTACTCGTCAAGATCGAACGACTGCTTAACGAGTGGTAGCATCCCGCTTCGCCAAGCCTCAGATCACTCCCGCCCCGCAGCCATGCGGCGCCGACTTCGAGGTAAGCCGCCCCGCCACGGTCGAAATCATACTTCGTCGCGCGATCGCGAAGCTACCAGATTGTCGACATTAGCGAACGACCTACGTTGACGGCCCCGCCAGAAAGTTTTTCCTCGCTTGAAACCTTTTACGCCGAGGCGCGTTGAGGGCGGCGAGAGAATCCTGGATTGCTTCGATTGTCTCTTAAGCGGAGAACTGGCGCGTGAACACAATAGAGCGAACGGTCGATATCTACGTCAAGCTTTGTGATCGCAACGCCTTGTGTGAACTTCGCGAACATCGCCAGAGATTAGTTTCCGGGCTCGATCACAACCCGCACACAGTCACAGGGCGCATGGCCCGTGAAGTGCGTGCGGAAGTCGCAGTGATCAATGCTGGCTTAGCCAAGCTTCCGGATTAAGACCTAGGCGAGTACGCGACGCGCTTTCGCATCCTTGACCGCGGCAACGATTCATATCGCTGGCGAACTGGTCGAGCCGAGCGCCGAGCTGGACGACTAAATCGTTTGACATTGGTAATCCTATAGTTGAATGCGCGCTGCTGCACGAGCGCGGTCACGCAGTGGTGAAAACGAACGTGCGCGGGTTTGCGTGTCGCGCGGGTTGGGGACGCAGCGCGGTCGCGTTTCGGGGAGGAGCTTAGCGCACGGGCCCTTGGCGCCGGCTCCTCATCCGTTAACTTTGTATGAACGATGTCACATTCATCTGTCCCGGATCATGCTAGTGTTCTGACTCATTCATTTGCATCCCGCTTTTGCGATGGCGAGCGCTTTTTTGGCTCGGCGGTGCTTTGCGAGGATGGATTTGGCGCTGGC
>NZ_JBNDLA010000024.1:0-106135 GCF_050435825.1 Bradyrhizobium sp. I1.14.4
CTCTCTCACGGACGGCTCCCTTGTCTGAGATTTGCAACAACCTCATTCTGGCACAACTGATGCCGTAGGGGGCCGTCCACCCCATCAACCACGAATGCCAGTTCTAGCGTGACGCCGGAACGACGAATTCCGTTCACGATTTCCGCCGCAGAGTATGGGTCCCTGCTTTCGCAGGGACGACAATCTTTGCAATCAACCATCGGTCCCGCGTTGCGGCGCCAGCCGCGGCAGCGTGATCCGCACGCTGGTCCCGATGCCCGGGGCGCTGTCGAGATGGAGTTCGCCGCCCAGCCGGTTCGTGACGATGTTGTGAACGATGTGGAGGCCGAGCCCGATGCGGCCAAGGTCGCGGCGCGTGGTGAAGAATGGATCGAACGCCTGCCGCAACACCTCGCGGCTCATCCCGCAGCCATCGTCGGCGAACAGGATTTCCACCTGGTCCGCACCTGACGCACGCAACCGGATCGTGATGGTACCGCCCTTGCCATCCGGAAATGCGTGCGCGACCGAGTTGACGAACAAATTGGTCAGCGCCTGGCCGTAGGGGCCGGGATAGCTGTTCATCGCAAGACCGGACGGACAATCGACCTCAAGCGCCAGATTGTTCTTCGGCAAGGCCGGACGCAGGTTCGAAAGCACCTGCTCGGTCACTTCGCCGAGATCGAACTGGCTCCGGTCGAAATAGCTTCGATCGACGGCCACCTGCTTGAACGACTGCACCAGATCCGCCGCGCGCGTGAGGTTGCCGACAAGCAGCGACGATGCGCTTTCGACGACCTCGATGAAATCGCTCAGGCTGGACCGCTTCAGCTTGCCGCGCGCAGCCTCGGCAGCGAAGTCGGCGCATTTCTGCTCCAGCACTGACGCGACGGTGAGGCTGGTGCCGACCGGACTGTTGATCTCGTGCGCGACGCCGGCCACCAGCCGGCCCAGCGCCGCAAGCTTTTCCGCCTCGATCAAGGAGGCCTGGGTCTCCTGCAGATGGTGCAAGGCCTTCTCGGCTGCGTCGCGGGCGGCGCGGATCTCGCGTTCGTTGCGCTTGCGATCGGTGATCTCTTCGGCCGCAACGTTGACGCCGACGATGCTCCCGTTCGGTTCGCGCTGCGGGTGCCAATGCGTGATCCAGCATCGCTCGTCATTGTGGCCCGGGCGCTGTCCGTAAACCTCCACGCCGGTCACGGGTTCTCCGGTCTCCATGATCGAGCGAACGATGCCTTCGACCGCCGTCGCCAGTGCAGGCACGCAATCGTGCACCGTGCGTCCGAGATGACCCTCGACCGAAATGCCGCAAATCTCGGTGAGCCGCTGGTTGATCTGAAGGTAACGGCAATCGGGAGAGAGATAGGCGAGACCGATCGGTGCAGTGTCATAGATCAGCTGCAGCGCCGGTTGTCTTGGGAACTGAACGTCCTGGACGACGGACGACCTCATGTTCACTACCCCCCGTTGCGCCAAGTCTAGCGCCTCACGGCCGGACCGCAAATAGGCCCAGCTGAGCCGGAAACGATGATCTGATCTGTCCGGATTCGGCACGGGTCGGCAGCGGACCCTGGATTGGGCGCCTGCGGCATGCTGACGCAACGTGGACAGCAAGCGCCAGTCAGCGAAGGCCTGCGGCAGCTTCAGATATTCACTGCACCGTGCGGTCGGAAATTCTCGACGAAGCGCAGCAGCACCCGCGCGCCGGTGTCGGCATCGGCGAGTTCGACATGCTCGGCCGGATTGTGGCTGATCCCGCCGCGGCAGCGGACAAAGATCATGCCGATATCGGCGACGTCGACCATCGCCATGCCGTCATGCCCTGCCCCGCTCGGCAGCTCGAACACGGCATGGCCCTCGCCAGCGACGGCCTCGGCGATCTGGGACTTCAGCCACGGCGCGCAGGGCACGCTGCGGTTCTCGTGGGTGACGTCGATCTGCAAGGCGAGCTCGCGGCGTTTGGCGATCGCCTCGATCTGCCGCACGATGTCGGCGACGGCGCGCTTGCGATGCATGTCGCTCTGCGAGCGGATGTCCATCGTGAAGGACACCTTGCCTGGGATCACGTTGGTGGCGCCGGGCATCGCGCTGATATAGCCGACGGTGCCCACGAGGCCAGCTTCGTCGCTCCGGCAAAACGCCTCGATCGCAACGATGCATTCGGCAGCGCCCGCCAGGGCGTCGCGCCGCAGCGGCATCGGCACGGTGCCGGCATGGCCGGCGACGCCGGTGAGATTGGCGGCAAGCCGGGTCGCGCCTGAAATCGCGGTGACGACGCCGACCGGCAGCGCCTTCTGTTCCAGCACGGGGCCCTGCTCGATGTGCAGCTCGACATAGCCGAGCAGCTCGCGGCGGGCGCGCGCTGCCTTGCCGATATGATCGGGGTCGAGCCCGAAGGCGACCAGCGCATCGCGCATCGACGTTCCGGCGCGATCCCGGGTGTTGAGCACGCTCTCGTCGAACGTGCCGGCCACCGCGCGACTGCCGAGCAAGGTCGAGGCAAAGCGCACGCCCTCCTCGTCCGCGAAGCCGACGATCTCGATCGCGAACGGCAGCCGCCTGCCGCGCCGATTCAGATCGACGACGCAGGCGATCGCGGTGATGACGCCGAGCGGGCCGTCCCAGCTGCCGGCGTCGCGCACGGTGTCGTAGTGCGAGCCAAGCATCAACGCTGGCAGGCCCGGCCGCTCACCCTCGTAGCGGCCGCACACATTGCCGATCGCATCGAGATGCGCGCTCATGCCGGCTTCGCGCATCCAGGACAGGATCAGATCGGCCGCCTTGCGATGCTCGTCGGTGAGGAAGACACGCGCCAGATGCTCCGGCGTCTCGGAGATTGCCGCGAGTTGATCGATCCGCGCCACGATGCCGTCGCCAAGGGAGGACGATTTCGCGGATGGTTTCTTCTCGCTCATGCTGTTTCCCATCGGTCCAACCCGGCACCCGAGCCCGCTTCACTCGTAGCAGGCCCGATCTGATTCACCAGCCAGCAAATCGCGCCTTGTACGCCGCCCACGGCCGGGCTCGCGCCAGCCGTCCGGCGGTTAGCGACTGCTTAACGGCATTGCATACAACACCGATCGATAGCTCATAAAATAGGCGAACGAGTCCCTGCCGGCTTCCGATCCTTTCCGCTCCAGTAATCATTCTCTTTAATATTCAGTAACTTGCGGAACGATGATCGCCAAATGTGCTCTGGCACGAAGCTTGCGACACTCCGTCCAAGCTCCGCCGTCAGGCGGCTGCGACGAGGACAGGCGGGCCGGACCCGCCGGAGGGAGCAGGCGATGGATTTTGGCAGGATTTCAAGAAGGCATTTATTGCAGGGAAGCGCGGCGCTGGCGCTCGGCAGCACGCTCGGCATTCGCGGTGCGGCCGCAGCGGAAACCACGGTCGGCTTCATCTATGTCGGGTCGCGCGACGACTACGGCTACAATCAGGCCCACGCCCAGGGCGCGGCGGCGCTGAAGAAGCTTCCCGGCATCAAGGTGGTCGAGGAAGAGAAGGTGCCGGAGACCGATGCGGTCGAGAAGACCATCGAGTCCATGATCAATCTCGACGGCGCCACGCTGCTGTTTCCGACCTCGTTCGGTTACTACAGTCCGCACGTTCTCAAGATGGCGGCCAAGTTTCCAAAATTGCACTTCGAGCATTGCGGCGGCCTGTGGTCCGACAAGGACCCGAAGAACGCCGGCAGCTATTTCGGCTATATCGACGAGGCGCAGTACATCTCCGGCATCGTCGCCGGTTATTCGACCAAGAGCGGCAAGCTCGGCTTCGTCGCCGCCAAGCCGATCCCACAGGTGCTACGCAACATCAACGCGTTCACGCTCGGCGCCCGCCTCGCCAATCCCAAGGCGACCACGCAGGTGATCTTCACCGGCGACTGGTCGATGCCGGTCAAGGAAGCCGAGGCGACCAACAGCCTGATCGACCAGGGCGTCGACGTGCTGACCTGCCATGTCGACGGACCGAAGACGATGGTCGAGAACGCCGCGCGTCGCGGCGCCATGGTGTGCGGCTATCACGTCAACCAGTCGCCGCTGGCGCCGAAGGCCTATCTCACCGGCGCCGAGTGGAACTGGGAGGCGCTCTATCCGAAATTCATCAAGATGATCACGGCGGGCGAGGCGATCCCGAACTTCTATCGCGGCGGCCTGAAGGAAGAGATCGTCAAGGTCTCGCCCTATGGCGAGCTGGTCTCGGCGGAGGCGCGCAAGCATGCCGACGACGTCAAGGCCAAGTTCATCGCCGGCGAGTTCGCTATCTTCAAGGGCCCAATTACAGACAACAAGGGCAAGACGGTGATTGCCGGCGGCACCGACCGCGGCCAGCAGGATCCCGAGCTCGAGAAGATGGACTATCTCGTCGAGGGCGTGATCGGAGCCACCGCGTGACGACGGAAACGGCGGAATCGGTGGAGGCGGCCGGGGTTGCTCCGGCCGCCGATCCCGGATTCCTCCAGCGCTACGGCGCGAGCATCGAATATATCCTGATCCCGGGCGCGGCGCTGGTCGGCGCGCTCGCGGTGTTCGGAGGCTTCATCGCGCTCTACGGCAAGAATCCGCTCGATCTCTATTTCTACATGTATTACGGCGCGTTCGGCACCTGGTTCTCCTGGCAGAACACGCTGACCCGCGCCGCACCGCTGATCCTGACCGCGCTGTGCACGGCGCTGCCGGCGCAACTCGGCATGGTGATCATCGGCGGCGAAGGCGCGCTCCTGATCGGCGCGTTGGCGGCGACGTCAGCTGCGCTGGCACTGCAGGGCGCGGCACCGATCGTCGTGCAGATCGCGATGGTGATTGGGGGCATGATCGGCGGTGGCCTCTGGATCACGCTGTCAGGCGGCTTGCGGCAATATCGCGGGGTCAACGAGACGATCTCGAGCCTGCTGCTGGTCTATATCGCGCTTGCCATCCTCAATCACCTGGTCGAGGGGCCGATGCGCGATCCGGCAAGCCTCAACAAGCCGTCGACGCGCGAGATCGGCGCCGCCAACATGATCGGCAGCATTCCCGGCACCGATGTGCATTGGGGCCTGGTGTTTGGGCTGGTCGCGGCCGTTGCCGCCTACATCCTGATCTATCACACCACCTTCGGCTTTGCCGCGCGCGTCGCTGGCGGCAACATCCGCGCCGCAAAGATCGTGGGGCTTGGCGTCAGCAAGCTGATCCTGACGGTCTGCTTCCTTGCCGGCAGCAGCGCCGGGCTTGCCGGCATGATCGAGGTTGCGGCCGTGCAGGGCCGCACCAATGCCAACCTCGCCGCGGGCTACGGCTTCACCGGCATCCTCGTCGCGTTCCTGGCGCGGCAGAATCCGCTCGCGATCGTTCCGGTGGCGATCCTGCTCGGCGGCATCTCCGCCTCCGGCGGTCTGTTGCAGCGGCGGCTCGGACTGCCCGACGCCTCGGTACTCGTGCTGCAAGGCATCATCTTCGTGTTCGTGCTGGCCAGCGACGCGCTCTACGGGCGGATCGGCTTCCTCAAGGGAAAGTCCTGACATGGCGGATGCATCGATCGGGTTGTGGACCGTTCCGCTCGCCGTGTTCGGCGGCGCCATCCGTGTCTCGACGCCGTTCCTGTTCGTCAGCCTCGGCGAGTGCATCACCGAGCGGTCCGGCCGCATCAATCTCGGCCTCGAGGGCACGCTGGTGATGGGCGCGATGAGCGCGTACGGCATCTCCTATCTCTCCGGCTCGCCATGGCTTGGCGTGCTCGCGGCCGGGATCACCGGCGCGTTGTTCGGCGCGCTGCATGCCGGCATCTGCTCGCTGCCGCGCGTCAACGACATCGCGGTCGGCATCGCGCTGATGCTGCTCGGCACCGGGCTTGCGTTCTTCCTCGGCAAGCCGCTGATCGAGCCGACCGCGGCAAGGCTGCCGGCGATCGATTTCGGCTGGTGGAGCGACGTGCCGCAGGTACGCGCGGCGCTGCGCATCAACGTGCTGTTCCTGATCGGCGTCGCGATCGCACCGCTGCTCTATTGGGCGTTCAGGACCACGCGCTGGGGCCTGTTGATCCGCACCGCCGGCGAGAGCGCGGACGCCGCGCGCGCGATGGGTCATTCCGTACTGCTGATCCGATTGCGCGCCACCATGGTCGGCGGCTTCCTCGCCGGCATCGGCGGCTCGTTCCTGTCGCTGTTCTATCCCGGCAGCTGGAACGAGGGCCTCTCCTCCGGACAGGGCATCACCGCGGTCGCGCTGGTGATCTTCGCTCGCTGGGACCCGATGCTCTGCCTGTGGGCCTCGCTTGCGTTCGGCGGCGCCGCCGCGCTCGGGCCCGCGCTGCAATCGGTCGGCATCACCTCCGGCTACCACCTGTTCAACGCCGCGCCCTACATCCTGACCTTGGCGATCATGATCATCACCTGCTCGCCGAAGCGCACACTGACCGGCGCGCCCGCCGAATTGTCCATCACCCGATGACGAGCGAGATCATTCCATGACTGAGCGCTTCATCAAGTCCGAGCCCTACGCCTGGCCCTATAATGGCGACCTGCGGCCGCAGAACACCGCGCTCATCATCATCGACATGCAGACCGATTTCTGCGGGGTCGGCGGCTATGTTGACAAGATGGGCTACGATCTTTCGCTGACCCGCGCGCCGATCGAGCCGATCAAGACGCTGCTTGCGGTGATGCGCGCGCAGGGTTTTCACGTCATCCACACCCGCGAAGGCCACCGGCCTGACCTGGCCGACCTGCCCGCCAACAAGCGCTGGCGTTCACGCCAGATCGGCGCCGGCATCGGCGATCCCGGCCCCTGCGGCCGCATCCTGGTGCGCGGCGAGCCCGGCTGGGAGATCATTGCCGATCTCGCGCCGCTGCCAGGCGAACCCATCATCGACAAGCCCGGCAAGGGCTCGTTCTGCGCCACCGATCTCGAGCTGATGCTGCGGCTGCGTGGCATCGAGAACATCGTGCTGACCGGCATTACCACCGATGTCTGCGTTCATACCACGATGCGCGAGGCCAACGACCGCGGCTTCGAATGCCTGCTGGTCGAGGATTGCTGCGGCGCGACCGACAGGAGCAACCACGACCATGCGCTGAAGATGATCAAGATGCAGGGCGGCGTGTTCGGCGCAGTGGCCAAATCCGCCGAGCTGATCGGGGCGCTGTCATGATCATCGGCGAACCGCCTGCACCTTCAGGTGCGTTCGGCGTCGACGCCATCGCCATGACGATGCGGTTCGGCGATTTCACAGCGCTCGACAATGTCGAGCTCAAGGTGAGGCCCGGCTCGTTCCATGCTTTGCTTGGCGAGAACGGCGCGGGCAAGAGCACTCTCGTGAAATGCATCATGGGCTACTACCACGCCACCGAAGGCGACATCCTCGTCGGCGGCCGCCAGCAGGCCATCGCCAACCCCAAGAACGCGCATGCGCTCGGACTCGGCATGGTCTACCAGCATTTCACGCTGGTGCCGGCGATGACGGTTGCCGAGAACCTGGTGCTGGCGCGCGACGACGTGCCGGCTGTCGTCGACTGGCGCAAGGAGAAGAGGGAGCTCGAAGCCTTCCTGGCGCGGATGCCGTTCAAGGTGCCGCTCGACGCAAGAGTTTCCGACATCTCCGCCGGGGAACGGCAGAAGTGCGAGATCCTCAAGCAGCTCTATTTGAAGCGCCGCTTCCTGATCCTGGATGAGCCGACCTCGGTGCTGACGCCGGGCGAAGCCGACGAGGTGCTCGGCATGCTGCGCGCGATGGTGGTCGCGGGCGAACTGACCATCCTGATGATCACCCACAAATTCCGCGAGGTGATGGCCTTCGCCGACGAGGTGACGATCCTGCGCCGCGGCAAGCTTGCCGGCACAGGCCGGGTCGCCGACCTGACGCCCGACGAGATGGCCCGTACCATGATCGGCGCCGAGCAGTTGACCGTGCAGCCGCCGCGCACCGGAGAGACCGGCGCGCCCCGGCTCGAGCTCGACACGCTCACCGCGCTCGACGATGTCGGCGCGATCGCCGTGCACGGCGTGTCGCTGACCGTGAAGAGCGGCGAGATCGTCGGCATAGCCGGCGTCTCCGGCAACGGCCAGCGCCAGCTGGTCGAGGTGCTGGCCGGCCAGCGCGAGGCCGAGGGCGGCGTGATCCGCGTCCAGGGCGAACCCTATGCGGCGAGCCGCGAGGAGATGCGCCGCCACAGGATGTCGCTGCTGCCGGAAGAGCCGCTGAAGAACGCCTGCGTCGGCGGCATGAGCGTCGCCGACAACATCGCGTTCCGTGAATTCGACCGCGCGCCATTCGCGCGCGGCGGCTGGTGGCTGAACCGCTCGGCCTTCCGCGACGACGCCGAGCGCAAGATCAACCGCTACAAGATCAAGACCCGAACGCCGGAGACGCCGATCGCGGCGCTGTCGGGCGGCAACGTGCAGCGCGCGGTGCTGGCGCGCGAGCTCTCGGGCGACGTCGAGGTGCTGATCGCCGCCAATCCGTGCTTCGGGCTCGACTTCGCGGCGGTGGCCCAAATCCACGCCGAGATCATGGCCGCGCGCAACCGCGGCGCCGCCGTGCTGCTGGTCAGCGAGGACCTCGACGAGCTGCTGGAGCTGTCGGATCGGCTGGTCGTGATGTTCCACGGCGCGTTCGTCCACGAGGCCCGCGCCAGCGAGGCCGACCTCACGGAAATCGGCCGGCACATGGCCGGGCATTAGGATCTGAAGAGAACAACAACCTCGACGGAACTGCGCTCCCTCGCCCCGTTCTTACGGGGAGAGGGTTGTGGTGAGGGGCCGCCTCCGCGTACACGGTGATAGCTGCACTCGCGGAGACTCCCCCTCACCCGGAACGCATCTAGCGATGCGTTCCGACCTCTCCCCGCACGCGGGGCGAGGTATAGGAAGCGCCCTCACGCTCCAATGCTCGCTAGCCGATCTCAAACGCCTGCTCGGCGAGATACTTCAGGTTGGCGTGCCAATGCTCGGCGATCGCGAGCCGGGTCGGCACCCAGACGTGCTCGTGCTTCTGGATGTAGTCGAGGAAGCGCATCAGCGCGGCGGCGCGGCCAGGACGGCCGACGACGCGGCAATGCAGGCCGATCGACATCATCTTGGGTCGCGTCGCGCCCTCGGCGTAGAGCACGTCAAAGCTGTCCTTTAGATAGGTGTAGAATTCGTCGCCGCCGCCAAAGCCCTGCGCGTTGATGAAGCGCATGTCGTTGGCATCGAGCGTGTAGGGGATCACGAGATGCGGCTCGGTGCCGGCAGCCTTGATCCAGTACGGCAGGTCGTCGGCATAGGAGTCGCAGAGATAGCGCAGGCCGCCCGCCTCCATCAGAAGCCGCAGCGTGTTGATCGAGGAGCGGCCGGTGTACCAGCCGAGCGGCCGCGCGCCGGTCGCCTCGGTATGCACGGCAATGGTACGCGCGATCTCCTCGCGCTCCTCGTCCTCCGACATGTCCTTGTGCTCGACCCAGCGCAGGCTGTGGCTCGCGATGTCCCAGCCCGCTTCCTGCATCGCGGCCACGACATCCGGATTGCGCTTCAGCGCCATCGCGACGCCGAACACCGTGGCCGGCAGCTTCCGCTCGGTGAAGATCCGCCATAGCCGCCAGAAACCGGCGCGCGAGCCATATTCGAACATCGTTTCAATATTGGCGTGACGCTGGCCGACCCAGGGCTGCGCGCCCAGCACGTCGGACAGAAACGCTTCCGAGGCGCGATCACCGTGCAGGATGTTGTTCTCGCCGCCCTCCTCGAAATTGACCACGAACTGCACGGCGACGCGCGCGGCTTCCGGCCAGTTCGGATCGGGCGGATTGCGGCCGTAGCCGCGGAGATCGCGCGGATAGCGGGCCTCGGTCACATCAGATTTCCTCGAAGCGGATCTTCTGCGCGCCCTTCCACAACACGGTCTTGCCGAAGGTGGTGAGGTTCTCGAACCCCGAGGTCAGCGTGATGAAATGATTGCCGGCGAGCTGGCCCATCTTGCTCGCAAAGTGCACGCCGCCATAGGCGAGCAGAATCTCGGTCTCGCTGATGCCGCCGGGATAGAGGATGATCTGGCCCGGCGCCGGATAGCTTGTGTGGTTCTCGTAGGAGACGCCGAAATCGAGATCGCCGAGCGGCATCCAGACGCCCTCGCCGCTCCAGCGCACGTGGATCGCCTGGCTCTCGAACGGCATCGCCTTGCGGAACGCGGCAACCGTCTTCGGCGCGAGCTGCTCCTCGAAACGGGCGTCAAAGGTGAACTCGCCGGCGCTGACAATCAGTTTGCTCATCGATCTCTCGTGGGTGGGCTGTGGGGAGTGACACCCCAACCATTGCCGCCGGCCCGCGCCGGACGCAAGGCCGATTCCGGCGTGAGATGACGGTTTTTGCCGCAATGGCGTCCACCGCAACGCAGATTTGAGCAGGGTTGCGTTGCGCCCCGGCTCCCCGTTTGCGAACCTGCAAGGGCACGTCGAACAGGGTGACCAGATGACAACAAACACTTTACACGGGCATGTGGCGCTGGTGACCGGCGGATCGCGCGGCATCGGCGCGGCTATCGTCAAGGTGCTGGCGGAGGCCGGCGCCGCCGTCGCAATCAATTATCGTGAGCGGTCGGCTGAAGCGGCAACGCTGGCGAAGGGCATCATTGCCGCCGGCGGCCGGGCCGTCGCGATCGCCGCCGACGTCTCGGAATCCGCCGCCGTCGCCGGGCTGGTCGAGCGCGCAAAATCCGAGCTCGGTCCGGTCGACATCCTCATCAACAACGCCGGGATCGCGATCGTCAAGGGTGTCGACGATCTCACTGAAGAGGATTTCGACCGCACCATTACGGTCAATCTCAAATCGGCGTTTCTCTGCACGCAGGCGGTGCTGCCGATGATGCGCACCCGGAAATGGGGCCGCATCGTCAACATTTCGTCCGGCGCGGCGCGCGGCGCCGGCTCGATCGGGCCGCACTACAACGCATCCAAGGCGGCCATGGAGGGCATGACCCGCGGCTATGCCGCACGCCTCGTCAAGGAAGGCATTACGGTCAACGCCGTCGCACCGTCGCTGATCGAGACCGACATGATGAAGGGACAGAGCGAGTTGGTCAGCCGGATCCCGATCGGCCGCTTCGGCACCGCCGAGGAGGTGGCGCAGGCCGTGATGCTGCTGGTCAACAATCCCTACATGACCGGACAGACCATCGCGATGAGCGGGGGCATGGCGTTCAACTAGGGCGCGGACTCACTAGCGCGCAGCCATAGCTTGATCGATGCGAGTTGAACGAAGGCAAGGTAGTTGGCGGCGACGCCGCGCGGCTTATTCGGCAGCATCGGCTTGATGGCAGACACTCATTGTCGGTGAGTTCGTAGCGCACGATTCGGCCCCTGGACTTGGGGCAGCGCAATCGCATTTGGAATGAACCGATTCTTCCGCGCCGTCATGGCCGGGCTCGTCCCGGCCATCCACGTCTTTTCTTCGCGTGGAAACGAAGACGTGGATGCCCGGGACAAGCCCGGGCATGACGAGTTTGTGGGAACTCCGATCGCCTCAAACTGCCATATGCGATTGCCCCTGGATTTAGGGGGCCAAGAAGCGCTTTGGTCGCGATGCGCCCGAAAGCGGACGCGTTATGCTCACTTTGAGTTTTGTCGTTCGTGACCCCAAGGTCAGTTGACCCCGAACTACCTGCAGCTGCCGACGGCGCACAATCATATTGCCGCCGTCGAGCGGCGGATAAGCCATCGCGTCCTGTAATGGTAGCGCGCGAACCAGCCATCTGAAGCGGATTTAACCGATGAGTCCCCGTCATCCGCACTTTGACAGCATCTTTTGGAGTATTGCCTCAACCGGCTGCGGCGAAATCCCAAGTTCGACAAGGCCGGGCGACGACACGGTATCGATCTGCATCAGCTCCACCTGATTGCGCGTGAGAATCGGGTCCGGGAGTATTTCGGAAGCCCATGCCAGGGCGTGCCAAACGGCGAGCGGGATCGGGACCAGGATGGGCGCAAGGCCAGCCTGATGCGCGACGATTCCGACCAATTCTTCGTAGGAATAAACGCGAGGGCCGCCGCACTCGAAGATCGTCGGTTGCGTCTCGGCTCGCTGGATGATCCGAACAGTCGCCTCCGCCACATCTTCCACACAGACCGGCTGCAGTTTCATCGAGCCGCGGCCGAACATCGGATAGATCGGCAGCCGGCGGAGAAGGTTGAGGATGGTCGTAAGAAACGCATCGTCCGGTCCGAACATGACGGCGGGTCGGATGATATGCGCGCCGGCAAACGTAGCCTTGACCACCAGTTCACCTTCGCCGCGCGCTCGGATGTACCGCGATTGAGACGCGGCATCGGCGCCGATGCCTGACAAGTGAACGAGTCTCTTGACTCCGGCCCGGTGCGCTTGGGCCGCTACCCGCTGGGCGGACTCGACATGAACGGAATGAAACGTCTCACGCCCGTGCTCGACGTAAAGGCTGACGGTGTTGACAGCGGCGTAAGCGCCGGCAAGCGCATTTGCGACAGACCGTTCGTCGTGAATATCGGCCTGGACGAACAGAAGTTGGGAATCACGCGGTCCAAACCGACTGCGCCCGCGATCTGGATGCCTTGACGCGATCCGGACGGGAAACTCGTGATCGCGCAGATGCTGAACGATGCGGCGGCCGAGAAAACCGGTTCCGCCGAATACAGTGACGGTGCGACTGTTCGCTGCCATCCTTTGATCTCTGCTCGAGAGACCGCGCCATAGCCCAAGCCGAAGCTGACGTCAGGGCGATGGCCGTCCGTCGGAACAATACCCTCTCGCAGCGACGGTTGGAATGCACGCCGCTTCGAGCCGCTATCGGCCGGAAGCCGGAAGCAAAGGTCGAGCGAAACTGAGTTCGTGGCCGTCGGGGTCAGCTAGGTGGAAGAAACGCTCACCCCATTCGGCATCGCGGGGCACAGTCGCCGGCTGGTAACCCGCCGCGAGCGCGCGTTCGTAAAGTGCGTCAACATCGGTGACGTAGAAGATGACCCGACCCCACCAGGACCAGCGTCGTTCGGCAGGTTGGTCGATGAGGTTGAGGTAGCTCAGACCTGCTCGAAAGCTAGTGAACGACGACCATTCGCCGCCATGCAGGACCTCAAATCCCAGGGCTCGGTAGAATCGGACAGCTCGTGGCATGTCATGGGTGCCCAGCGTGAGCGCGCTTATGCCCTCGATCATGGCCAAAACTCCCTGTTCTACCTCCCTACGCTTCTTGAAGTCGCGGCGCAGAGATTGACCTCTCATGTGCGTCGAACGGTGAGCAAGTCAACGGCGAGCACCCCTTTTCTTGCTCGCCGCTCACGGCGAGCGGTAGATACCCCAAACTGCTCGAACCGAAAGCGCTGACGCTCTAAACTCTCCATCGCGGCGGCCAAACGTCAAGTCCAAGCGCCGACACAACCAATCGATCCCAGTGGCACCCGCGAAAAGGAGCGGAGCATGAAGGGCGATAAAGACGTTATCGAACACCTCAACAAAGCGCTGCGCCACGAGCTCACCGCGGTGAACCAGTACTGGCTGCACTACCGCCTGCTCGACAATTGGGGCTACAAGATACTGGCCAAGGCGTGGCGCAAGGAATCGATTGAAGAGATGCAACATGCAGACAAGCTCATCGAACGCATCATCTTCCTCGATGGATCTCCCAATATGCAGACGCTGGAATCCCTCCATATCGGGAAGACCGTGAAGGCCGTGCTCGATAGCGACTTGCAAGCCGAATTGTCGGCGTACTCCCTCTACGCTGAAGCCGCGGCCCATTGCCATCAGGTCAAGGACTACGTGACACGGGATCTGTTTGAGCAACTCATGCACGATGAGGAAGAGCATATCGATTTTCTGGAAACCCAGATCGAACTCGTCGCGAGGATCGGCCTCGAGCTATATGCCCAGCGTCATATCGGAGAGCTCGACAAGGACTAAGGTGCGAACGACTGCTTTCGGCCAAATCGGACACCGCGGCGGCGCGGAATTATGTCGGCTTTTGACCCAAACCGGATATGCGGCAGCGCACCAAGCTTGTCGTGAGCTTCTTCCTCTTCGATGGAAGCCGCGATCGATGCGGATGGCCATTGAGCCGTGAGACTGAAGCGTTCGCGCTTGCTACGCAGGAAACACGCCTTACTATCGTCATTGCCAATCCGGGCGCTGGTGACCCGGACGCAAGCGGGGAGGACATCATGCTGACACGTCGAGGTTTTGCTGGTGTTGTGTCGTGTGCGATTTGTGGACTTGCGGGATTTCTGGCGGAGGACGCTTCCGCGCAGGGTACTCAACCGGCCGCATCAGGTGGGGTTACGCGCAAGATCTTGTCGCAGATTGACGGCCCGGTCCCGGGCTACACGACCATAGTAATGGACGTTACCATAGAGCCGGGTGTGGCGGTCGCACGCCACACCCATCCGGGGATCGAGTCGAGTTACGTTATGGAAGGTGGTGGTTTTGAACTTCCGGTGGAGGGTCAGCCGGCGCGGATGATCAAAGCCGGCGACGCATTCCAGATCCCGCCCGAGACGCCGCACGCGGGCGGCAAACCCATGGAGACAAAAACCAGGCTGTTGATCAATTACATCGTGGAGAAAGGCAAACCGCTCGTGAAGCCAGTCTGATGAGGCTGATCGTGCGCGACTAGGATGCGCATGGCTGGCCTCACCAGCCATCACACGGAGTAGCTTCCGAGTTTTCGGGAGTAATGTCTGCTCTTGGCCCAAAGCTGACGTCACCACCAAGGCCCACCATGTCCGCGTTTGACCCGGAGCGGACTTCCTTTGCCGATCGATTGGCGCCGAGTTGACCATACAGATTGGCTCGGCAAGCCCATGAGGCCGCGCACTTTCGCTATGAGGTCAGGTGGTGGGATGCAATCCCCGCCGTTTACGCTCAAGTGGCAGACCGCCGCTCGCCCGTTAGGAATTCGTTAACCATCGCGGCCTAGCCTAACCTCATAGCCTGGTCATCATCAGCCGATTGCCGCTCGGTTCGTTCCAGGAGAACAGCCGGTGTCCGCCAGGACGCTGACACATGCCGCGCCAGGTGCGTGCCTGAAAATCTTGCCAGTGGCCGCTCGTCGCTTGCTAGGCGACTGCGCTTGCCGCGCTCACTTTCGGAGCAAAATCCTGGTGTATAGCTATCCGTGTCGTCTCATTCGCCAGCTCGGTGGAGCAATTGTGAGGCAAAAATGACCGATATTTGCGAGATGAAGGCGCGCATTACCGTGTTTGGGGTCGGCGGTGCCGGTGGCAATGCAGTCAACAACATGATCGCGGCCGGGCTGCAAGGCGTCGACTTCATCGTCGCCAATACCGATGCACAGGCGCTTGCCATGTCGAAGGCCGAGCGTCTCATCCAGATGGGCACGCGGGTGACGGAAGGTCTCGGCGCCGGCTCGCATCCTGAAGTGGGGCGCGCCGCAGCCGAAGAGACGATCGAAGCGATCCGCGATTCTTTGACCGGCGCACACATGGTGTTCGTTACTGCCGGCATGGGCGGCGGTACCGGCACCGGCGCAGCGCCCATTATCGCCAAGACCGCGCGCGAGCTTGGCATTCTCACCATCGGTGTAGTCACCAAGCCATTCCACTTCGAGGGCCAGCGCCGCATGCGCCTTGCCGAGGCCGGCATCGCGGAACTACTGAAGGTGGTAGATACTCTGCTGATCATCCCAAACCAGAATCTATTCCGGGTGGCCAACGAGAAGACCACGTTCTCCAACGCTTTCGTGTTGGCCGATCAGGTGCTTTATTCGGGTGTGGCCTGCATCAGCGACCTCATAGTCAAGGAAGGTCTGATCAACCTCGATTTTGCCGACGTTCTCGCCGTAATGCGGGAGAAGGGCAAGGCCATGATGGGCAGAGGCGAGGCTTCTGGCGCAAACCGCGTGCTCACCGCCGCGGTGGCCGCGATTTCAAATCCATTGATCGAGGACCCCTCGATCAAGCGTGCCAGCGGGCTCATAATTTCCATCACTGGCGGCAAGGACCTGATGTTATTCGAGGTCGACGAAGCTGCTACCCGCATTCGCGACGAGGCCGACCAGGACGCCAACATCATCATTGGCGCATCGTTTGATGAAAGCCTGGAGGGTATCGTCCGCGTCTCGGTAGTGGCGACCGGCATCGATAATCTCGACCCGGCACCCCACGCGCAACCAGCGGAAAGCTCACTTACAGAGCTCGCCGGCAGGCTG
This sequence comes from Bradyrhizobium sp. I1.14.4, assembly GCF_050435825.1. Classification (NCBI taxonomy): domain Bacteria; kingdom Pseudomonadati; phylum Pseudomonadota; class Alphaproteobacteria; order Hyphomicrobiales; family Nitrobacteraceae; genus Bradyrhizobium; species Bradyrhizobium sp. I1.14.4. The sequence continues at coordinate 16,123 of NZ_JBNDLA010000024.1, forward strand.
CGCAACGACAGCCGTCAGATCGCCGGATCGAGCGCAGTACACCGCTGACCGACGTGCACCGCATCGGCGCGTGGTCTAGCTATGCCGTCTTGACCGGATCACTTGATTGCCTTACGCCTCACGCCATGAACCGCTCGATCCTTATCGCCCATTTCTGGTGGCTCGCCGACTGACAGGCGGGCCGAACGCGTTCATGCATTTTCGGGGCCGCCGCATTGGGCGGCCTTTTTCATGTGATCCAGCCCGCATGCGGTGTCCCCCATTCAACCGAATGGAGATCCCCATGACCAAACCGATCATTCTCACCGGCGACCGCACCACCGGGCCGCTGCATCTCGGCCATTACACCGGTTCGCTCCGGAGCCGTCTGAAATTTCAGGACAGCCATGAGCAGTATCTGCTGCTCGCTGACATGCAGGCACTGACCGACAACACGCATGACATCGGCAAGGTCCGCAGCAATGTCATCGAGGTCGCGCTGGATTATCTCGCGGTCGGGATCGATCCAGGACGAACCTCGATCTGCCTGCAATCGCAGCTTCCCGCGCTCGCTGAACTGTCGATGCTCTATCTCAACCTCGTCACCGTCGCGCGGCTGGAGCGCAATCCCACCATCAAGGACGAGATCCGGGCGCGCGGTTTCGGACGCGACATCCCGGCGGGCTTCCTGTGCTATCCGGTGGCGCAGGCCGCCGATATCACCGCGTTTCGGGCCACGGTCGTGCCGGTCGGCGAGGACCAGGCGCCCCTGATCGAGCAGACCAACGAGATTGTCAGGCGCGTCAACGCGCTCGCCGGCCGCACACTGCTGCCGGAGGCCGTGGCAATCATTCCACGCGCGGGACGGCTGCCCGGGGTCGATGGGCACGCGAAGATGAGCAAGTCCGCGGGCAACGCGATTGCTCTTTCGGCCTCGCCCGATGACATCTCGTCCGCGGTGCGCGCGATGTTCACCGATCCCGATCACCTGCGTGTCGCCGACCCCGGCAAGGTCGAGGGCAATGTCGTCTTCACCTATCTCGATGCGTTCGACGACGATCACCTTGCTGTCGAGGAACTGAAGACACGCTATCGACGCGGCGGTCTCGGCGACGCGACCGTCAAGCGGCGGCTGGAAGATATTCTGCAGGCGTTGATCGCACCGATCCGGACAAGGCGTGCTGAGCTGGCGAACGATCTCGATCACGTCGTTGACGCAATCAGGCGTGGAACCCTGAAGGCACGGGAAATCACCGAGCGCACCAAGCGCAATGTCATGGAGGGACTGGGCTTGTTCCAGCTCTGAACGCCGTCATCAAACCATGGCAGGAACTGTGCTTGCCTGTACACGTTGTCCGCTTGGCGAAACCGGATTTGGAGCTTGTCGTGATCGATCCGAAAACGCTTCTCGAACGCGCCGCGCAGCTCGCCGATCAGGCCAAGGGCGAGGAAGATGCCAGCATCCGCGAGCGGCTGCTGCGCATGGCCGAGCATTATCGCGATCTGGCCGCGCATGAGGCTTGGGCGCACGAAAATCCGCCATCGGTGGGCGCGATCACCAGCGCGCTCGGCCCCCGCGCACATTGATCTGAAAGCAGGTCGTCAGCTCACGCGAATGCGATAGCTGACCGACCGACGTGCGCCTGGGGCGATGCGCATCAGGCCGGGCTTGTCGGCGAACTCGCCGTCGAATTCCGCAGGGCTCGCAAACCCGTGCCACGGCTCGACGCAAAGGAACGGCGCCCCGCCCGGCTTCGACCAGATGCCAAGTTCACGGAAGCCGCGCCACGACACCTCGATCGCGGGCCCTTGCGCGGCAGCAAAGTGAACCGACGCGCTCACGACCTGATCGAGAATGATGGCGTCGTCGTCGAACAATTGCTCCGACAACGCGAGCGCCCTGCCCTTGACGGGACTCGGCTCCGGCTGCGGTCGCATCAGCCCGTCCTTCAGCCGCCGGATCGGCGCCGGCTCATCCTTCTCGAAGGTCAGCGTGTAGGCCCGTTTCGGCAATCCCCGAAGCAGCGGCCAGTTGAGGGCGGGATGGCCGCCGAGCGAGGCCGGCAGCATCTCGTCGCCGGTGTTGATGACGTCGAAGGCAACATCGAGATCGGCGCCGTCAACCGTGTAGCTGACCTCGAGCCTGAACGCGAAGGGGTAGCGTGCCCGGGTTTCCGCGTCGTCGACGAGCGCGAGCTTGCATGATCGCGGCCCCTGATCGACCGAGACAAAGCGGCGGTCCCGTGCAAAACCGTGCTGCGTCATCGGATAGGTCTTGCCATTGTGGCGGAGTGTGTCGTTCTTCAACCGGCCGACGATCGGGAACAGCACCGGCGCATGGCGCGGCCATTGCGGGCCGGCCTGCCACAGCAATTCGGTCCCTTCGGCATTCCTGAGCGACGACAATTCGGCGCCCTGGGTCAGGATGGTCGCGGCGATGCCATCGCCGCGCAACGTGTGACTGTCGCTCATGCCTCGCCTCGCCGGGTTGCGCTGGGCCCTGACACGAGATGTTCGATGAGGGCGAAGCCGTCAACCCCAAAGCAATGGGGCCGTCCACGCGTGGCGGCCTACCCGGTGATCTTGGAGAAATCAGGCTGCCGCCGCTCGGCAAAGGCGGCAAAGGCCTCGCGCGCTTCCGCGCTCATCAGCCGCTCCTGGAAGATTTCGCCCTCGCGCGCCATTTGCGCGGTGATCCTGGCGGGATCTCGCATCAACGCCTTGGTGTGCTGGAGCGAGCCGAACGGCCGCTTCGCCAGCGCCTCCGCCGCGGCGCGCGCCTTGGCGCGGAGATCCGCGAGCGGCACGACCGCGTTGGCGAGGCCGATGGAGACCGCAATCTCCGCCTCGACCGGCTCGCCGAGCGCGAACATCGCATAGGCCCGCGCATAGCCGATACGCTGCGGCAGCAGATAGGTCGACGCCGCCTCCGGCACCAGCGCGAGGTTGACGAACGGCGTGATCAGCCGCGCGGTCGGCGCGAGGTAGACGAGGTCGCAATGCAGCAGCATGGTCGTGCCGATGCCGACCGCATTGCCCTGCACGGCGGCAACCAGCGGCCGCGTCGCCTTGGCAAGGCCGGCGAGGAAGCGCGTCACGTGACGCTCGCCCTGCACGCCACGCGAGACCGCCGCGAAATCTGCGAGATCGTTGCCTGCGGTAAAGCTGTCGCCATCGCCCTGCAACAGCACAGCGCGGATCGCAGAATCACTTTCCGCGCGCTCGAGCGCATCGGCCATCGCGCCATACATCGCGTTGGTGATCGCGTTCTTCTTGTCCGGACGCGCCATCGTCACGGTGAGAACGCCACCATCCAGCGCTACGACCACTTCACTCATGTCTTACTCCTGTTGCTTGCTTCTTGTTCGACGCGTTTTCTTCACGCGAACCGGTACCCACTTCGCTTGAAAACGCTCTAGCCGTCTTTGTCTTTCGGAAATTTCTGTTGCAGGCTGCTCAGCCAGCGCGACACCACGTCGATCTCCGCTTCCGAAAATCCGTCCATCAGGCGGTTGTTGATCACCCTGGTCCGGGTCGCGGCGCGCTTGCCGAGCTCCTGCCCCGCGAGGGTCAGATGCAGCCGCTGGCTGCGCCCGTCCTCGCCGTCGCGTCGGCGCTTCACGAGGCCCGCACGTTCCATCCGGTCGGCGAGCCCGGTCATCGCTGACGGCACGATGTCGAGCGCCTGCGAGACGTCGCCGATCAGCGCGCCGTCATTGCGCCCGAGAAAGAACAGCACGCCCGCCTGGGCCGACGTCAGATCGTGCGCAGCCGTCTCCTGATCGATGGCGCGCTGCAACCGTCGATAGGCCACGGTCAGAAGAAAGATCAGCCGGTGTTCCGCTCTCATGCTGCCGTTATATGTTTCGTACGCGAAATATCAAGATGCTTCGCATGCGAAATATCGAGCGATTTGGCGTTCCGACGGAGCGAACCGCATATTGACTGGAACGAGCCCCCTTTCGACCGGGTTGGTTGCGACATTTTGATCAGGTCGCCAGATCGTTGCACTGCGGCCAAGCAGAAAACCCTTGATCGACATCGATCAAACGGGAAATCTTCCGCCCGGGAGCCGTGGGTTGCATCACGGCTCCGGCGGCGCCACAGGAGTGTCATGACGTCAGCGGCGAGTCCGGACAGGGAGCGTGTTGTCCGCCCGAAGCGGCCGCGCCATCTCAGCGAAGCCATGCGTTGTGAGACCGCGTTTCGCCTGATCCTGTCCGAATGCCTCGAAGAAGTCGCGACCAACCACGAGGCCTTGAGCTCCGGCGATCCCGCCGCGCTTCACCAGACCCGTATTGCACTGACGCGGCTGAAGGCCGCGATCGCCTTCTACGGCCCGATGGTGGCGGACACCGAGTGGACGCGACTGAAATCCGAGCTGAAATGGCTGAGCGCCCATCTCGGCGCAACGCGCGACCTCGACGTCGCGATTGAGAACAGCAAGGGCCTGCCCGAAGAGCGCATGCTTCAGACAGCGCGAACCGACGCGTTCGAGGCGCTCAAGGAGGCGTTGCAGAGCGACCGTTACTGGCAATGGTTCGACGGCATGTGGGACTGGGTCGGCAGCGGGCCCTGGACCGCGCGGCAGGACCGCCGCGCCGCGCAGCGGCGAGCCGTTCCGGTCTCGGTCTTCCACGCGCGCCGGCTGGCGCGGTGGCATGGAAAACTGTGCCAGAAGAGCCGCGGGCTGCAGGGCATGGGCAAGAACAAGCGCCACCGCGTCCGGCTCGCCGGCAAGCGGCTACGTTACGCCATCGAGTTTTCGGAAGGTGGATTGCCGGCCGACGAGTACGCGTCGTGGCAGATCGTCCTGAAGTATCTGCGCAAGGGACAACAGATCCTTGGCGAATTGAACGATGACGAGGTCCGTCGCGCGCTCATCGAACGTGCCGACGATCTGGAGCAGCACTGCAGGAAACGCCAAGCCGGACACGGGAAGAAGCTGGACGAGCGAAAGAAGAAGAGCCGGCTCTTGCGTCGGGCTGCGGAGATCTATCGAAAAATCTCCGGCTGAAGGTGTCTCGAGCGCCTGTATCAGCGCACGGTCTGCCGCATTTGGCTGGCCATACTGATGTTTAAAACATCACTTATTGCCCTTGTAGCATGACTACTTGGTATGCATAAATGACATTCAAATAGACGCGAATCTCAATCGACGGCCAGACCGATGATCACTGCGGCGCAGCTACGAGCTGCCAGGGCTTTGCTCGGCATCGACCAACGGCAGCTTGCCGAACTGTCCGGACTCTCGGTGCCGACCATCCAGCGCATGGAGGCGAGCGACGGCACGATCCGGGGCAATGTCGACTCGCTCGTGAAACTGATCGACGCGCTCGGCGCAGCCGGTGTCGAGGTCATCAACGAGGGCGCCGTCAGTAACGGGGGTGGCCGCGGCGTGCGGCTGAAGGCCGGACCAGGTTCGCCGAAGGTGCAGACGTGATCCCGGCGGTCGCTCAGCAGATATGGTGTGTAGCCGCTCTGCTCGGGACGACCGTCGTCGCGATCGCAACGAGCAGATCGCGCCGTTCGACACCCATTGTCTACTGCGCGACCCTTGCGATTTCATTGATCGCTTTGGCCGGAGCCCTGCTCGCGCTCATTACCCGCGGCAATGCGACGGAGCTGATCCTGCCAGTCGGCTTGCCCTGGCTGGGCTCGCATTTCCGTCTCGATGCGCTCGCCGCATTCTTTCTGGCGGTGGTCAATCTCGGCGGTGCGGCAGCAAGTCTTTACGGCCTCGGCTATGGTGGCCACGAATCCGCGCCACACCGCATCTTGCCCTTCTTTCCGGCGTTCCTGGCCGGCATGAACCTCGTCGTGCTTGCAGACGATGCGTTCACCTACCTGCTGTGCTGGGAATTCATGTCGCTTGCATCGTGGGCGCTCGTCATGGCGCATCACCGTGAGGCAGACAATGCGCGAGCAGGCTACGTCTATCTCGTGATGGCGAGTTTCGGGACGCTGGCTCTGTTGCTTGCTTTCGGCCTGCTGTCGGGGGCCAGCGGCAGCTACGGTTTTGCGGCCATACGCGGTGCCCAGCACACGCCGTCAGAGGCCGCGCTGGTGCTTGCGCTGATGCTGCTCGGCGCCGGATCGAAAGCCGGTCTGGTCCCGCTGCACGTATGGCTGCCGCTCGCCCACCCCGCCGCGCCGAGCCATGTCTCGGCACTGATGAGCGGCGTGATGACGAAGGTTGCGGTCTACGGATTCATTCGGGTCGTATTCGATCTGCTCGGGCCGCCGAGCTGGTCGGCAGGCGTCGCCGTGCTCGTGCTCGGGGGCGTGACCGCCGTCATGGGAATCCTCTATGCGCTGATGGAGAAGGATCTCAAGCGCCTTCTCGCCTACAGCACGATCGAGAACATCGGCGTGATATTCGTCAGTCTCGGCCTGGCGCTCGCCTTTCAGGCGAACGGCCTCGGCCTTGCGGCAGCCCTCGCCTTCACGGCCGCTCTGTTCCACGTTCTCAACCATTCGTTCTTCAAGAGTCTGCTGTTCTTCGGGGCAGGCGCCGTGCTGACGTCAACCGGCGAACGCGACATGGAGAAGCTGGGCGGCCTGATCCACCGCATGCCGTTCACGAGCTTTGCTTTCCTGGTCGGCTGCGTTGCGATCTCAGCGCTTCCGCCATTCAACGGGTTCGTATCGGAATGGCTGGTTTTTCAGGCCATCCTGCAGAGTCCCGATCTGCCGCAATGGGTTCCGAAGATCAGCGTGCCCGCAGTTGGCGCGTTGCTGGCGCTGGCGGCTGCTCTGGCCGCCGCATGTTTCGTCAAAGCGTTCGGCGTCACCTTTCTCGGTCGCGCGCGGAGCCCGGTCGCGGAAGTCGCCGGCGAGGTCGATCGGTATTCGCTCGCGGCGATGTTCGTCCTCGCGGCACTGTGCTTCCTGGCCGGAATTCTGCCCGGGCTGGTGATCGATGCCCTCTCGCCCGTCGCGCGGGCCATTGTCGGCCACCGGATGCCGGTCCAGGCGAATGACCCTTGGTTCTCGATCGTTCCGATCGAAGAGAGCCGCAGCTCCTACAACGGATTGCTCGTCTTTGTCTTCATCACGGCCGCGGCGTCGCTTGCGGTCTATTTCATCCATCGCTTTGCGTCGCGTGCGATCAGGCGCGGCCCCGCCTGGGGATGCGGCTTCACCGATCCGACACCGGCGGCGCAATATTCCGGCGTCAGTTTCGTGCAGCCGATCCGCCGCGTTTTCGGCACCCTGGCTTTCCAGGTCCGCGAGCATGTCGACATGCCGCCGCCGGGCGACCTGCGGCCGGCGCGCCTCAAGGTCGACATCCACGATCCGGTCTGGGAGCGGCTATACGCGCCGGTGGCCGAAGCGGTGTGGTTTTTCGCCGACCGGCTGAACCAGCTCCAGTTCCTGACCATCCGCCGCTATCTCAGTCTGGTCTTCGCAACCCTCGTCACATTGCTGCTGGCGCTCGCGATATGGTCGTGATCTCGGACATCCTCGTTCAGTTGGGCCAGATGGCGCTTGTGCTGGTGCTCGCGCCGCTGCTGACCGGCGTCGTTCGCAAGATCAAGGCCCGACTGTTGCGCCGCAGAGGACCGTCGATCTTCCAACCCTACCGCGACCTGTTGCGGCTGCTCCGCAAGGAGGTCATCCTCGCCGAAAACGCGTCCTGGCTGTTTCGCGTCACGCCCTACGTGACGTTCGCCGCCATCTGGGTCGCCGCGGCGCTGGTCCCGACGTTTGCGACCGGCCTGCAATTCAGCTGGAGTGCCGACCTGATCGCGATCGTCGCACTGCTCGGCAGCGCCCGCTTCTTCCTCGCCCTCGCAGGCATGGATGTCGGCACCAGCTTCGGCGGCATCGGCTCCAGCCGCGAGGTGATGATCGCCGCGCTGGCAGAGCCGGCCATGCTGTTGATGGTGTTCTGCGTCGCGCTTATCGCCGGCTCGACCCAGCTGTCGACGGTCGCGACCTTCATGGCGTCGTCCGAGGTAGGACTCCGCGTGTCGCTCGGCATGGCGATGATCGCACTCATCATGGTGGCGCTCGCCGAAAATGCGCGCATCCCGGTCGACAATCCGGCGACGCATCTGGAGCTCACCATGGTGCACGAAGCGATGATCCTGGAGTATTCCGGACGCCATCTTGCCATGATCGAGTTCGGTGCCTTTCTCAAGCTCCTGCTCTACGCCTCCCTGATCATCTGCGTGTTTTTCCCGTGGCAGATCACCATCGTCGGCGCGGGCCCGCTGTCGTACCTGGCGAGCGTCGGCACCTACATTCTCAAGCTCGGCATTGCGAGCTTCCTCCTCGCCATGTTCGAGACCGCCACGGCGAAGATGCGGGTCTTTCGCGTTCCCGAATTTCTCGGCGCCGCGCTCATGCTTGGCCTGCTCGGTACCCTTCTGCGCTTCGTGTCACAGAGCTTCTGATGAATAATCTCGCCTTTGACATTGCCCATCTGCTGGCCGGCGGCCTCGTCTTGATCAGCTTCATGATGCTGTACCAGGACCGTCTCTATGCATTGCTGAATATCTTCACGCTGCACGCGCTGGTGCTCGCGTTTTCGGTCGCATGGCAAGCATTCGTCCAGAATGCACCGCATCTCTATGTGACGGCAGTCATCGCGCTGATCTTCAAGGCGATCATCATCCCGGTGGCGCTGCATCGCATGATCAAGCAGCTCGGCATTCATCGCGATATCGAAACCACAGTGGGCATCGGCTCGACCATGCTCGCGGGGATGGGGCTCGTCGCCCTCTCCATGGTGCTGATGCTCCGGGTGACCGGCGCGGCCGATCCGCTGGCGCGAGAAGACCTCGCTTTCGCGCTGTCGGTCGTGTTGCTGGGATTGCTGGTCATGGTGACGCGGCGCAACGCCGTCAGCCAGGTCGTCGGCTTCATGTCGCTGGAAAATGGACTGGTGCTGGCCGCGACGGGCGCCAAGGGCATGCCGCTCGTTGTGGAGATCAGCGTGGCCTTCTCGATCCTGATCGCGTTCATCGTCATCGGCGTATTCCTGTTCCGCATTCGGGAACGGTTCGACACCGTCGACGTCGGCGCCCTGGATGAATTCAGGGGAGAGCGGCGATGACGGCGGCGTCAGATGCCATCGCCTGGGTTCTCTTGATACCGATCTGCGCCGCAGCGGTGCTTGCGGCGCTGCCCGGGTACCGGCTGGCCGCGAGGCTCAACATTGTTGCGAGCCTCAGCACCTTCGTGGCCGCACTTTCGCTTTTCGTCATCCAGCGTCCGCAACCCGGACCGTACCTGCTGGTGGACGACCTCAACATCGTCTTCATCGTGCTGAACACCTTCGTGGGATTCACCACGAGCGTGTTCAGCGCGAGCTACATTGCCCACGAAATCGAGACCGGACGACTGACGCCGGGCTACCTGCGATTTTACCATGCCATGTATCAGGTCATGATGTTCGGCATGAACCTCGCATTCGTGTCGAACAACGTCGGCCTGATGTGGGTTGCGGTGGAGATTGCCACGCTCACCACCGTCCTGATGGTCGGCATCTACCGAACGCACGCGGCGCTCGAGGCAGCGTGGAAGTATTTCATCCTCGGCAGCGTCGGCATTGCGCTGGCGCTGTTCGGCACGATCCTGGTGTACATGGCCGCACGGCCGGTTATCGGCGAGGGTCAGGATGCCATGGTCTGGACCGTATTGATCAGCCGCGCTGCGGCGTTCGACCCGGCGCTGCTCAACGTCGCCTTTATTTTCCTGCTGCTCGGGTATGGGACCAAGGTCGGCCTGGCGCCGCTGCACGCCTGGCTTCCGGACGCACATGCCGAAGGCCCCACTCCGATCTCCGCCGTGCTCTCCGGCCTGCTGCTCAACGTTGCGCTTTACGCGGTGCTGCGCTTCAAGATCCTGCTTGCCGCGAATCCCGATGCGATCTCGCCGGGCCCGCTGATGGTGACGATGGGACTGACCTCGCTCCTGTTCGCGGCCTTCATGCTCTACCGACGACGCGACATCAAGCGGCTGTTCGCCTATTCCTCGATCGAGCACATGGGAATCATCGTGTTCGCGTTCGGGATGGGCGGTCCGCTCGCCAATTTCGCCGGCCTGCTGCACATGGTGATGCACAGCCTCACCAAGTCGGGGATCTTTTATGCGGTCGGCCACATTGCGCAAGTGAAGGGCACCCAGCGGATCGCCAACATCCGCGGCCTGACCGAAACGCATCCGGCACTCGGCTGGAGCCTTGTGATCGGTGTGGTCGCGATCGCCGGTCTGCCGCCACTCGGCATCTTCATGAGCGAGTTTCTGATCGTCAGCTCCACCTTTGCGCGCCAGCCGGTGCTCGCCATCCCGCTGGTCTTCGGCCTGCTCCTCGCCTTCGGCGCACTGATCTTGCGCCTGACGAGCATCGCGTTCGGCGAGCCACGCGGCAATATGGCACCGGCGAAGGCGTCCTACCTGCCCATGTTCGCGCATTTCGCGCTGGTCCTGACGGCAGGCATCTATCTTCCGGGACCGCTCGTCGTCTGGTTCCAGCACGTCGCCAACCTTTTGGGCTAGCGCGAGGGAGAACGGGATATGCCATCATTGATCGATTTGATCCAGGCGGGTCACATGGTTGAACGGCATTATCCGTGGCCGCGCGCCATCGTCGACAGCGATGCCTGGAGTTCCGCTGCTTGCGCCCTGGCGGACGGCCGCTGGAGCCTGCTCGGCCTGTGGGGCGAGCCGTTCCGCGTCCATATGGCCATTGTCGACGACCGCACATCGGATATCGGAGTAATCAGCCTGGATTGCCCCGATCGCAGCTTCCCCTCGGTCGCGGCGCATCACCGTCCGGCGCTTCGACCGGAACGTACGATCCACGACCTGTTCGGGCTGAAGGCCACGGGAACGCCGGATCAACGCGCGTGGCTCGATCACGGTCGTTGGCAAATGCGCTTCCCGCTGGGCGAACGTCTCGATGCATCATCGGATGCAGCGCCTTATCAATTCCTCCCGGCCGAGGGCGACAGCCTGCATCAGATCGCAGTCGGCCCGGTGCATGCCGGCATCATCGAGCCCGGACATTTCCGCTTTACCGCGAGCGGCGAGACCGTGGTCCGGCTGGAGCAGCGGCTCGGCTATACGCACAAGGGCATCGAAGGATTGCTGGCAGGAAGCACCGTTGAACAGGCCGCGCGCCTCGCCGGCCGGGTATCGGGCGACAGCACGGTGGCTTACGGGCTGGCGTTCTCGCAAGCCGTCGAAGCCGCGATGCAGATCACCGTACCGCCTCGCGCGCTCCGGCTGCGTGCGCTGATGGCCGAGCTCGAACGTCTCGCCAATCATCTCGGCGACATCGGTGCCATCTGCAACGATGCGTCGTTCGCGCTGCTGCACGCACATTGCGGCGTGCTGCGCGAGCGCGTGCTGCGCGCCGCCGAGGCTGCATTCGGCCACCGCCTCATGCGAGACATCGTCGTTCCAGGCGGCTTGGCACGCGACTTCGCCGACGATGGGCCGGCGGCAATCCGCGCCGCACTCGACGATATTCGCAGACATTTTCCCGCGCTGGTCGATCTCTACGACAACACTGCCTCACTGCAAGACCGAACAGTCGGTACCGGTACCGTCAGTCCCGCGCTCGCCCGGCAATTCGCGGCCGGCGGCTATGTCGGACGTGCGAGCGGCCGTGCCTACGACGCCCGTCGCAGCCCTGGCTATCCCCCTTATGGTGTTCTGCGCTTCGACGTGCCTGTTCTCAGCGACGGCGATGTCAACGCCCGCGTCTGGATTCGGATCCGCGAGGTCGAGCAAAGCCTTTCGCTGGCGGATCAGATCATCGACGCGCTCGAGGCCGGCCCGGTCGCAGTGTCGCGACAAAGTGTGCCGGAGCCTTCCGAAGGCATGGCGATCGTCGAAGGTTTCCGCGGTGACATCCTGGCATGGCTTCGCCTGAGCGGCGACCGGATCGAGCGATGCCATCTGCGCGATCCGTCGTGGTTTCAATGGCCCCTGCTCGAGGCAGCCATCGAAGGCAACATCGTGGCGGACTTCCCGCTCTGCAACAAATCATTCAACTGCTCCTATTCGGGGCAAGACCTCTGAGGACTGGAGGCGATGCGCAAACTTCTGTTTCAGAGCCTGCTTCGCCGGCCATTGACCGAACAGGCGCCACGTCCGGACGACGCTGCGCTTGCGGAACTCGCAAGCGTGGTCGGCCACACCGCAAGACGACGCCTCGGCCGCAGCCTCTCGATCCGCGAGGTCGATGCAGGCTCGTGTAACGGATGCGAGCTGGAAATTCACACGCTGAGCAACGCTTATTACGACGTCGAGCGGTTCGGAATCCGGTTCGTCGCCTCACCGCGTCACGCCGATGTTCTGCTCGTCACAGGTCCCGTCACCAAGAACATGCGCGAAGCGCTGGAGCGCACGTACCGGGCGACCCCAGATCCCAAATGGGTTGTCGCCGTGGGCGATTGCGCCAGGGACGGCGGATGCTTTGCGGGCAGCTACGCGGTGGTTGGTGGCGTGTCTGCGGTCGTGCCGGTCGATCTCCATATTCCGGGCTGCCCGCCTGCCCCGATGGTCATTCTGCGAGGCCTTCTCGCCTTGCTCCAGGATGTGGACTCCGGGATCGCGGCACGATGAGTGAGAATTAGCCGCCAGCGGCGTATCAACAAGGATCGCTGGAGCATGATCCGGAAAGTGTGAAGCGGTTTTCCGAAAAGACCACGCTCAAAGGGCGAAAGCGCGATGACGATTCGGCCTGATCTCATCGCGCTTTAGCCACTGTCACGCAGCACCAGCTCGAAACCGAGATCGACGCGGCGCTCGCCGCCGCGCTCCAGCGTCAGCGTAGCCGCGGTCTGTCCGATTGCGTTGCCATGCACGCTGATCGTGCTCAATGTCGGCGAGATCAGCTGGCCCATTTCGAGATCGCCGAGGCCGATCACGGCGACCGGCTGCGCCGATGCAGGCCCGGCGCGCAGCAGCCCGGCCTTGCGCAGCCCAGACATGAAGCCGATCGCATGGGCATCGTTGGCGGCGAACACCGCATCGACACCAGGCAGACGTGCATGCGCCGCGACGCTGCCGGAGTCCTTGCGGTCGAGGATCAGCCGGCGCGGCTCGGCAAGGCCGCTTGCCAGTGCCTCGTCCCTGAAGCCGAGCCAGCGGCGCGTCCCGCGCGGATCGTCGCCGCCGATGAAGGCAAGCTGCTTGCGTCCTTGCGCAACCAGATGCGTCGCGACAGCGACGCCGGCCTTGTAGTTGTCGAAGCCCGCGACCGCGTCGATCGGATTTGCCGGCAGATCCCAGGTCTCGACGATCGGGATGCGCGCATTGCGCAGCAGGCGGCTGCCCTCTTCGGTCGCCGGCGAGCCGACCATGATGATCGCCTCGGGGCGCCGTGACAGCAGCGCCGCCAGCACGCGGTCTTCGCGCGCCGCATCATAGCGCGACTGCGCCAGGATCACGGAGAAGCCGAGCGGCTCAAGCTTGTCGGACAGGCCCTGCACCGTATCGGCGAAGATCGAGTTGGCGATGGTCGGCACCAGCACGCCGACCGAATTAGTGCGCGCACTCGCCAGCGCGCCCGCCACCAGGTTCGGGACATAGCCGAGATCGCGCATCGCCTGCTCGACCCGCGCCCGGGTTTCCGGGGCGACCAGGTCGGGCATCCGTACCACCCGGCTCACCGTGATCGAGGAGACACCGGCGCGCTTGGCCACCTCCGAGAGGGTGGGCGCGGCACCAGCCGGACCGGTCCCGGGATCAGTCACGTCGGAGTTCATGGGTCGGAGCCTGCCCGATTCCGGGTTGCCAAGCCATGATGTTAGCGCTAGCATCCGTCTATGTTAGCGCTAACATCGAACAAAAAGGAGAAACGGCATGATTTCGGACGAGCAGACCCAGGCCTACAAGCGCGACGGGGTGATCGTGGTGCCCGAGGTGCTCAACCAGGAGACCCTGGCGCGGGTGCGCGCGGTGCTCACAGAGCTGGTGGCCGGCGCCGCTGAGGTGACCGAGCACAATGATGTCTACGACCTCGAGCCGGGCCATACACCGGAGACCCCGCGCGTGCGCCGCATCAAGGCACCGCACAAGGTGCATCCGATATTCGACGAGATCGTCCGCAGCCCCGCCATGATCTCGATCCTGACCAGGTTGATCGGCCCCGGGCTTCGCCTGCACGGCTCCAAGCTCAACATGAAGTCGGCCCAATACGGCTCGCCGGTCGAGTGGCATCAAGACTGGGCGTTCTATCCGCACACCAATGACGACATTCTCGCGATCGGCGTTCTGCTCGACGATTGCGATATCGAGAACGGCCCGATGCTGGTGACGCCGGGATCGCACACCGGCACCACGATGTGGGACCATCATGGTGAGGACGGCCACTTTGCAGGCCTGATTGATCCGGACCAAATCCAGGACGACATCAAGCGCGCGGTGCCCTGCATGGGCAAGGCCGGCAGCATGTCGTTCCATCACGTGCGCGCGCTGCACGGCTCGGCGACCAACACATCGAACCGGCCGCGCAACCTCCTGCTCTACGAGGTGGCCGCGAGCGACGCCTGGCCGCTGATGGGCGTGAAGGACTTCGACGAGTTCAACAGCCGCCTGCTGGCGGGTCCGCCGGTGGTCGCACCGCGGCTGACCGACGTGCCGGTGCGGATGCCGCTGCCGCCGGCCAAACGGCAGGGATCGATCTACGAGACCCAGTCGGCCTCGAAGAAATCCTACTTCACGCGCGCCGCCTGAGACCGACGACAATGCCCGCGGCCAAGCCGCGGGCATTGCTGCTTCAATACATAAAGAACCAAAATAACGGGGAAACGAATGACCGAGATGGCAAGAGATGGCGCTCGCCAATCGCGCCTGCGTGTGATCCTGGCCGCAAGCGTCGGCTCCGCGCTCGAATGGTACGACTTCTTCCTCTACGGCACCGCGGCCGCGCTGGTGTTCGGCGAGCTGTTCTTTCCGAAGAGCGACCCGGTGGTCGGCACGCTGTTGTCGTTCCTGACCTTCGGCGTCGGCTTCGTGGTGCGGCCGTTCGGCGGCCTGCTGTTCGGTATCCTCGGCGATCGCTATGGCCGCAAGCCGGTGCTCGTCGCCACGCTCCTGATGATCGGCATCGGCACCACCGCGATCGGCTTCCTGCCGACCTATGCGCAGGTTGGCGTCTGGGCGCCGCTGCTTCTGGTCGCCATGCGGATGATCCAGGGTCTCGGCGCCGGCGCCGAGTACGGCGGCGCGGTGATCTACCTCGTCGAGAACGCGCCGCCGAACCGTCGCGGCTTCTGGGGCGGCTTCGCGCCGCTCGGCGTTTCGGTCGGCAATCTGCTCGCCGCCGGCGCCTTCGCGCTGGTGACGATGCTGCCGCGTGAGGATCTGATGAGCTGGGGGTGGCGGCTGCCCTTCCTGGCGAGCTTCCTGCTGATCGTCGTCGGCATCTTCGTCCGCATGCGCATCACCGAGACGCCGGTCTACACCGAGGCGGTGGTCGCGCGTGGCAAGGTCGAGAGCAATCCCGCCATGGAGGCGTTGCGCCGGCACCCGCGCAACTTCTTCGTGGTGCTCGGCGCCCGCATGGCCGAGAACGGGCTCGGCTATTTCTTCCCGGTGTTTGGCCTGAGCTACGTGATCACCACGCTCGGCGTGCCGAAAGCGGAGGCGCTCAGCGCCCTGATGCTGGCGTTCACGATCGAGCTGTTTGCGATCCTTGGCTTTGCGGCGTTGTCGGACCGGATCGGACGGCGGCCGGTCTACATGTTCGGCGCGCTGGCCGGTGTGGCGCTCGCCTTCCCATTCTTCTGGATGGTCGGCACCAAGGAGTGGATCATGATCGCGCTCGCCTTCATCCTGGCACGCGCCGTGGTGACGGCGGCGATGTTCGGGCCACAGGCGGCGTATTTCGCCGAACTGTTCCCGCCGCAACGCCGCTTCGCAGGTTTCGCCTTCGCGCGTGAGCTCGGCTCGCTGCTATCGGGTGGTCCGGCACCGTTTGTTGCCACCGCACTGGTGGCGGCTTACGGCACCTGGTGGCCGGTCGCCTGCTACGCGATGTTCCTGTCGGCCTGCACGGCGGTTGCGATCTGGATCGGGCCCGAGACCTATCAGGAGAACATCGCCGCGGACGCGAGCGAACAGGCCGAGCTGCCCGCGGCGATCCCGGCACGGGCTTGATCGGTGGCGCAGCAGCTGCGCGTCCTGCAGTCGCTCTGGGCGATGGAGCGGCGGCTCGCGGATGAGGGCGAATGGCCGCTGCAAACCCAGCTCGCGATGATCCGCGATGCCGGGTTTGACGGCGCCGGCGTGCGCTTCATCGATCCCGCCTTCGCGCGCGAAGTCACGAGCTCCCTTCGCGCGCATGGCATGATCTGGCAGGCGCAATGCTACCCGAGGAACGTCGACGACCTGAAGCCGGTGCTTGAGCTGGTGGCGCAGCTCGGCGCCGATCACGTCAACCTGCAGCCGGACATTCGGCCGCGCCGGCTCGCCGATTGTGTTCTTCTGCTCGAAGGCTGGCGGCGGCTGGCCGCGGAGGCCGGCGTCGCCGTGCATGTCGAGACCCATCGCGACCGCATGACGACCGACCTGTTCTTCACGCTCGATCTGCTCGATCGCCTTCCCGATTTGCGGCTGACCGCCGATCTCTCGCATTATCTGGTCGGCCGCGAATTCGCCTGGCCGGTCGACGACGTCAATCACGGGATGATCCATCGCATCCTCGACAATGCCTGGGGCATCCACGGCCGCATCGCGAGCCGCGAGCAGGTGCAGATCTCGCTCGGCTTTCCGCAGCACCAGGGCTGGGTGTCGCTGTTCGCGGACTGGTGGGACTACGGCATCCGCTCGTGGCGGAAGCGCGCCGGGCCTGACGCGACCCTGACCTTCCTGTGCGAGCTTGGTCCCCCGCCCTATGCCATCACCGGACCCGACGGCAGGGAATTATCCGACCGCTGGCAGGACGCGCTGGTCATGAAGGACACGATCCGTGCGCTGTGGGATCGCATCGCGAACGAGCCGCGAGGCGCGTTCCCACGTTGATTCAAACAAGGCCCGGCAGCATCCTGAACCACCGCAACTCGGAACGCCGCGAGGACCCGTGCGTGACTCCTGGGCATATCCGCTTCGCCGCATCACATGCGTCGTTTGGGCCATGGCCGCCTTCGCCTGCACGCAGGCGACCGCGGCGGAACTGACGCTTGATGTCGCGACCATGCCGCGCGTCGCAACGATCGACCCGCGCTTTCAGTCCTACAACATCGAGATGGTCGAGGTGACCGGCGGACGGTTCTGGAAACCTTATGCAGCCACCGATGCACGGGCGCGTACCAAAGTGGAGCGGTTCGCGGCCCGCACGCCGATCGATCTGCACGATGACAGGCTACGCAAGCTCGCAGCAACCCTCTCACCTGCGTATCTGCGCGTCAGCGGGACCTGGGCCAACAGCACGTTTTTTGCGGATTCCGAGACACCACCGGTGGCACCGCCCGCCGGCTTCAACGGCGTCCTGACACGGCAGCAATGGCGGGACGTGATCGACTTTTCGCACGCCGTCGGCGCTCCCATTGTCACGTCCTTTGCGATCAGCGCCGGCACGCGCAACGCTTCGAGACAATGGAGTCCCGAACAGGCCCGGCAACTTCTCGCTTTCACGCGATCGACGGGCGGCCGGATCGCCGCAGCCGAATTCATGAACGAACCCGATCTGCCGGCCATCGGTGGCGCCCCAGAGCACTACGACGCCGCAGCTTACGGCCGAGATTTCGCAACGTTCCGCGCCTTCATGAAGGACAACGCACCCGACGTGACGATCCTCGGGCCAGGCACGATCGGCACCAGCGCGGAGGCTCGAGCGCGCTTCGCGGTTTCGGCAGCAGGCATCGACGCGGTCTCCTACCATCATTATGGGGCCCTCTCGGCGCGATGCTCCGGCGATCGCACGGCAAAGCAGGCATTGTCAGACCAATGGCTGGCGCGAAGCGGCAGGACAATCGCCTTCTATCAGGCACAGCGCGACCGGCTTGCGCCGGGCAAGCCGATCTGGCTGACGGAGACCGCGGAGTCCGCATGCGGCGGCAACCGCTGGGCTGCAACCTTCATCGATACATTCCGCTACCTCGACCAACTCGGGCGGCTGGCCAAGGCCGGCGTTCAGGTGGTGATGCACAACACGCTTGCCGCAAGCGACTATGGGCTGCTCGACGAGCGAACCCATCTGCCGCGGCCGAACTACTGGGCAGCACTGCTGTGGCGACAGTTGATGGGAACAACTGTGCTCGATGCCGGCGTCCCCGAGCACCCCGGTTTCCATGTCTATGCGCATTGCGCCCGCGACATGCCTGATGGAATAGCCCTGCTCGTCATCAACAATGATCGGCGGACACAGCGCAAACTGACACTGTCAGCAGCCTCGCAGCGCTACACATTGGCGAGCGCAACGCCTGCCGACGGTACCGTTCGGCTCAATGGCATCACGCTTGCGTTTGGGGCTTCCGACCAGATTCCCGCTCTGAACGGTGACGCAGCTGCAGCCGGAGCGATCGTCCTCGCACCTGCAACCGTCACGTTCCTGACCGTTGCCAACGCGGGCAACACCAATTGCCGATAGCGATCCGACGTCGCCTCATGCCGCGTCGCGGCTGGCGTCGGAGGATTCCGGTGGCTGCGCCACCAGATGGCCGAGCATGATCGCGGTCATCAGCCGCTCCATCTCGAGCCGTGCGGTGACGTGCGACATGGTCGGCCGGCCACCACGAGCGATCTGATTGACATCGTCGACCGCCGTCAATCCGCGCGGGTAGAATTCGCGGAAGATCACGCGCTCGGCCAGGCCGTCGACCAGGCGGAAGTTCAGGGTCTTCGACAGCTCGCTGAGCGCCTCGCCGACCAGACGCTTGTTGCGTGAACCGAGCGTAGAGAGACGGTTGCGCAGCACCACCCACTCGAATGCCGGCTGATCGTGCGCGCTGCGCTGGCGCCGTGCCTCCTCCACCATCTTTGAATAGTGGCTGATGCCGGTCACCTTGAAATCGTTCGGATCGACGGTGCCGAGCACGTCGAAGTCGAGGAAGCTGTCGTTCAGCGGTGAAATCAGCGTATTCGCCAGCGAATGTGTGAACGTCGTCAGATAGGTGTCGTGTCCGGGACAGTCGATGACGACGAAATCATGCGACCGGCCGAGCCGCTCGACGATCTCGGCAAGCGCGCTGCGCCCGAGCGTCTCGACCTCGCTGCTCCTGCCGCTCACCGTTTCGAAGCACATATGCGCCGGCACTCCGAGATCCAGCGAAGTTTCCCGCGCCCAGTCCCGCCGGTTATCGACGTAGTGTGTCAGCGACTTCTGCTTGTTGTCGAGATCGATGGTAGCGACACGCTGACCCGCCTTGATCAGCGCGATGGCGACGTGCATGGCAATTGTCGACTTGCCCGAGCCGCCCTTGTTATTTCCGACAACAATTACTCGTGCGTTTGTCATGGGAATCCATACCGGACGCTTGAGTGGAAGCAGGACGAAATAGAATTAATGAATGGATTCGAATCTCCCTGATTCGGAGAATCTCGACAAGAGTCGTCGCACGATCGCCGTGATCGAAATTAATGCGGCTGCGACAACATTGTCACAACCGCATTCCGAGCACGTATCGTGAACGCAACGAGCGCTGCTGGGACTGGCGTCCCGGGGACTAGCGCCCCGGGGACTAGCGCCCCTGGAACACCGCGGCGCGGCGCTCAACGAACGACCTGATGCCCTCGGCCGCATCGGCCGTGTTGAGTACGCGTTCGCGGATCTGCGGGATGATCGCAATCGCCGCCTGTTCGCCGGCTTCGATGAACTTGCGGCCCGCCTCTTTCGTTACCTGGATTCCAAGCGGCGCATTGCGCGCGATGATCTCTGCAAGCGCCATCGCGCGTTCGATCTGCTGACCGGCCGGCACGACCTCCTGCACGAGACCGATCCGGTGGGCCTCTGCCGCGGAGAATTCGTCGCACAGCAACAGGTGATACATCGCATCCCCCCACCCGGCGCGGCTGATGTAGCGGAAATGCGCGCCCGCCAGCGGCGCGATGCCGCGCTTCGCTTCCATCTGACAGAAGCGGCTGTCGTCGGCAGCAATGACGATATCGCCGGCCAGCATCATCTCGATGCCGACGGTGAACACGATGCCCTGCACCGCCGTGACGATCGGCTTGCGGCATCGCTTCGACAATCCGAACGGATCGACATTGCCCTCCGGCAGCGGCTTGCGCGACGCCGTCGGACCGAAGAATTTCGGCATGTCGAGACCCGCGGTGAAACTGCCGCCGGCGGCACAGAGCACGCCGACCCAGAGACCGTCGTCATTGTCGAGCAGCGTCAGCGCGTCGGACAGCTCAGCCATCATCTCCGGACTGAAGGCGTTCTTCTTTGCGGGATTGTCGATGATGATCTTCAGGATGTGATCATGCCGCTCGTGGCGGACCCGCCCTTCGCTTGCGCTGCCGGACATCTGTTCCTCCCTGCTTTGTGACTGAAAACCTTGTGGATGATAGTTGTCATCCACCTGCATGATGGTCATAATGCAGATGGAGAGTCAAACAGGGGCACCGCGAGATGGGCCATTCCCAGGCCGACAAGGCCAGGAGCCGTGAGCGCATTCTGAACGAGGCGGCGACGCAGATCCGCGACAGGGGGCTCGACGCGCTCAGCATCGGCGGCCTGATGCAGCAGGTGAAACTGACCCATGGCGGCTTCTATGGGCACTTCGCGTCGCGTTCCGACCTGATCGCCGCGGCGCTGGAACAGGCGCTGACCTTAGGCGAGGCGTCGGCGCGCGCATCGCGTGATCCGGACAAGCCGGTCAGCGTCAACTCTCTGGTGCGAAGCTATCTCAGCCGCAGCCATCGCGACTCGCCGAAGGCGGGCTGCGCGATCGGTGCGCTGATCTCGGATGTCGCCCGCGCCGACGAGCAGTGCCGCGCGGTGATGGAGCCGCACATCGAGTCCTTCATCGCCAAGGTCGCCGAGACATTCGGCGACGATGACGATAGCAGCGCAATCGTCGCGGTCAGTGCGATGGTCGGCGCACTCGCGATCTCGCGCGTCCTCACCGACCCGAGGCGGTCCGACGCCATTCTGCGCACGGTGCGCGACAGCATCGTCTCGATGGCGTCCGGCGAATGATTTCGCCCGCGCCGCGGGCACCTTGATGGAGCGAGCCATGAACGACCGATCCGCCCTCGAGCCCAGCGCTGTGCAGGGAAGCGTGCTGATCGCAGGCGTCGGCGCATCCAACGGCCTCGGCGCCGCGATCGCACGGCGCTTTGCGGCCGGCGGCTATCCCGTCGCGATCGCAGGGCGCAACGCCGAGAAGCTCGCCGCAACCGCGGCCGAACTCGCCGCGAGCGGCGCCAAGGTCACCCATGTCGTGGGGGATGCCTCGACTGCCGCAGACGTCGCCCGCTTCGTTGAGGCCGCGGGGAAGCTCGCGCCGCTCGCGATGGCGGTGCACAACGCAGGCTCCAACCGGCCCGCGCCCTTTCTCAAGGTCAGTGAGCAGCGCTTCGAGGAGCACTGGCGCGAACACGCGCTCGGCGGCTTCCAGCTCGCGCAGGCCGCGATTCCCGCTTTGCTTGCGCGCGGCGGCGGCACGCTGGTGTTCACCGGCGCCAGCGGCTCGCTGCGCGGCAAGGCCAACTATTCACCATTTGCCGCCGCCAAGGCCGCGTTGCGCGCGCTGTCGCAGAGCGTGGCGCGCGAATTCGGACCACAGGGCATCCATGTCGGCCATGTCGTGGTCGACGGCGGCATCGAGGGTGATCGCCTGCTGAGCGTGCGTCCGCAGTTGAAGGACGACCGCGGGCCGGATGGGCTGCTCAACATCGCGGCCATCGCGGACGCCTATTGGGTGCTGCATCACCAGCATCGCAGCGCCTGGACGCTGGAGCTCGACCTGCGGCCATGGGCGGAGTCGTTCTGACGGCACGGCGCCATCGTCGTTCTCCAGAGGAAATGGGTTGCGATCCGCCGAAATCTTGTCAGGCTGTGCGACAGGGTCCGAGGAGATCGCACCCCTATCACGGGAGGAGGCCATGTCGCAGCCCACGCCGATCCTGCATCATTTCGATCAATCGCCGTTCTCCGAGAAAATCCGCGTCATCTTCGGATTCAAGAGGCTCGCCTGGAACTCGGTACGGATTTCCCGGATCATGCCGAGGCCGGATTTGATGCCGATGACCGGTGGCTATCGCCGTACACCGACGATGCAGATCGGCGCGGACATCTATTGTGACACCCAGATCATCATCCGCGAGCTGGAGCGGCGCTATCCGACGCCAACGCTGTTTCCCGCAGGCAATGCCGGGATGCCCTGGGCGCTCGGCATGTGGACCGACCGGCCGTTCTTCCAGAACACGGTCACCTTCGCGTTCGGCTTCATCGGCGACAAGGTCCCGCAGGATTTCATCGAGGATCGCGAGAAGTTGCGCGGCGCCAAGTTCGACGTCGCCGCCATGACCGCGGCGCTGCCGCAGATGCGCGACCAGTTCCGCGCCAATGTCGACTGGATCGAGGCGCAACTCGGTGACGGCCGACTGTGGCTGTTCGGCGAGTTCAGCCTCGCCGACGTCAGCGCCTACATGAACGTATGGTACGCACGTCAGAGCGTCGTCACAATCGACGAGATCATGAAGCGCTTGCCGCGCGTTGCGGCCTGGGAAGAGCGCATCCGCGCCATTGGCCACGGCGCGCGCACGGAGATGTCGTCAGCCGACGCGCTCGAGATCGCGGCGAAGGCGCGGCCGGAGTCGGCTGTTTTCGACGACCCTGCCGATCCGAACGGTCGCAAGCCCGGCGACATCGTCAGCGTGATGCCGGATGACTACGGCAAGATCCCGGTCCGCGGCGAGATCGTCTCGCTGTCGGCACAGCACATCGCGATCCGCCGGTCCGACGAACGCGCCGGCGAGGTTGTGGTGCATTTCCCGCGAGCCGGCTTCCTGGTCACTCCGGGCTGATCGCCGCGGCCTCGACCGCGGGCCGGATACAAGCGACCTGGAAACGCTGCGTTTCGCAGCGTGACCTTGTCGGGCCGCGAACAGGCAATACGTCCGCTATATCTCCAACCGAAGGCTCCACAGCGCAGGCTTGCGGACAGATCCGCAGCAACAGGACTTGTTGGCCTGCGTGCGATGGGTGGCCCGTGGCGGATGTTCCGCCACGCTGACAAGTGGATTGACCGATGACTACCCCCCTTGAATTCGGGCTCGACACGTTTGGCGACGTCACTAAGGACGCCGCCGGCGCGCCGTTGCCCCATGCCCAGGTGATCCGCAACGTCGTCGACGAGGCGGTGCTGGCCGATCAGCTCGGGATCGATTTCATCGGCCTCGGCGAGCACCACCGGGCCGACTTTGCAATCTCCTCGCCCGAGACCGTGCTGGCGGCCATCGCCGCGCGCACCCAAAACATCCGCCTCGGCTCGGCGGTGACGGTGCTGAGCTCGGACGATCCGATCCGCGTCTTCCAGCGCTTCGCGACCGTCGACGCGGTCTCGAACGGCCGCGCCGAGGTGATCCTCGGCCGCGGCTCCTTCACCGAATCTTTCCCGCTGTTCGGCTTCGACCTGCGGCAATACAATGAGCTGTTCGAGGAGAAGCTCGACCTGTTCATCGAGCTCTTGAAGCAGGAGCCGGTGACCTGGCAGGGCAAGCTGCGGCCGCCGCTCAAGAGTCAGTCGGTCTATCCGCCGATCGAGCACGGCCGGCTGAAGACCTGGATCGGCGTCGGCGGGAGCCCCGAATCGGTGGTGCGCGCGGCGCATTATGACCTGCCGCTGATGCTCGCCATTATCGGCGGCGATCCCAAGCGGTTTGCGCCCTATGTCGATTTGCACCAGCGCGCCTACCAGCAGTTCGGTCGCGAACCGAAGCCGGTCGGCGTGCATTCGCCGGGCTATGTGGCCGAGACCGACGCGCAGGCCCGCGAGGAGCTGTGGCCGGACTACAAGGTCATGCGCGACCGAATCGGCAAGGAGCGCGGCTGGCCGCCAATGGGCCGCGACGAGTTCGTGGCTGAGGCCGAGCACGGCTCGCTCTATGTCGGCGCCCCGGAAACCGTCGCCCGCAAGATCGCGGCGACCGTGAAGGCGCTCGGCGCTGCACGCTTCCAATTGAAATACTCGGCCGGCCCGCTGCCGCACGAGAAGCTGATGAAGAGCATCGAGCTCTACGGCCGCAAGGTGGTGCCGATGGTGCGCGACATGCTCGCCGTGTGACGAGCCAGGGCCGGCATCACGACGCTCTGGTACGAGCCAGGAATATCCGTGTCGCTGGAAGACGCGGACGTTGCACTTACTCGTCCAAAATATCCAGGAGATCGTCGATCCGCTCGAAAGGCGGCTCGTGCGTCTTGTCTGAATAAAATACGCGATCGCCGTCGCGCTGTAGCGATCGCGCCCTCGATTTCGGCAGCCTCCCGGGGAGAAACGTCGCCGCGACGGCCTCCGGCCCGACGTCGAGCCTCACGATTCCACGCCGCTTGCAATCGATCCTGAGCCTTGCCGCAGCGAAGAAATCCCGACCGGCGGGTGGCAGCCTGCCGAAGCGGCGAGAGGTCTCTTCCTCCAGATCTTCCAGATCGTCTTCGCTCCGGCACCTGGCGACGCGGCCATAGATTTCAAGGCGCATCGATTCTGATTGCACATAGCTCCTGGGCAACAGATCCGCGAGCGGAAGGTTGAGATCTGGCACCCACAGATCGGCGGCCCGATCATTGGTCTTCTCCGAGGCTCGTTTGAGAAGATGGTTGTAAAGCACCGGTCCGAACACCTGCACATGACCGGATTGCCGCTCGGAAAGCAGATCCCCAGCGCCCCTGAGGTCCAGATCGCGGTCGCTGATGGCGAAACCGGCGCCCGGCTTGCTGAACTCCTCCAGAACCGCCAAGCGCTTCCCGGATTGCGCCGAGCTGGATTCGGTCAGCATGTAGGCGAAGGCGCGCGTTCCGCCGCGTCCCACCCGCCCCCTGAGCTGGTGGAGTTGTGCCAGACCAAACTTTTCCGGCCAGCAGACCACGATGGTGTTCGCCCGGGGAATGTCGAGGCCGCTCTCGACGATGTTGGTCGCCAGGAGAACATCCGCCTCGCCTTCGACGAAACTCATCATTCGGTCGTCGAGTTCGTCGGCAGGTAGCTTGCCGTGCAGGCAAACGATGCGGAGCTCCGGGGCGACCGACTGCACGCGCGCCAACATCGGATCCAGATCCTGGATTCGCGGACAGATCAAAAAGCTTTGCCCGTGGCGTCGCTGCTCGCGCAGCAATGCAGCGGCAATGGCGGCGTCCGAAAGTGGCGCGATCTTGGTGACGACCGGCAGCCGATGAACAGGCGGGGATGCGATCACGCTGATATCCCTGAACCCAGCGAGACCTGCCGCAAGCGTGCGCGGGATCGGCGTGGCGCTCATCCAGAGCGTATGGACACCCTTCGCCAAGCCAGAGAGCTTCGCCTTCTCCACCGCCCCGAAATGCTGCTCTTCGTCGACAACGACGAGACTCAACTTGGCGAATTTCACGTCCTTCGATGCGATCGCCTGCGTGCCGACCACGACCTTCAGTTTGCCGCTTCGCAGGCCCTCCTTCGTCGCCCTCATTTCCTGAGCCGACGTAGCGCGCGACAAGCTTCCCACTTCGATGCCGAGCGGCGCGAACCGTTTGCGGAATGTTGCGACGTGCTGCCTTGCCAGAACGGTCGTCGGCACAACGATGGCAACCTGCTTGCCCGACAGCGTAACGGCGGCCGCCGCGCGCAAGGCAACCTCGGTCTTGCCAAATCCGACGTCGCCGCAGACAACCCGATCCATCGGATGACCCGACGCAAGATCATCCAACACGTCCCGAATTGCCTTCGCCTGATCGACTGTCGTGAAATACGGAAAGCGCGCGACGAACCGCTCATATGCGGGACCGGGAGCGACCAGCCTGGGAGCGCGCCGGCGACGCCGTTGCGCGATGTGTTTGGCAAGCGCCTTGGCGGCAAGCTGAATTTCCTGCTCCGCCTTGGTGCGGCGCGCCCACCACGTACTGCCATCCGCTCTGTCCAATGTCAGTCTGCCGAGCTCCGCCGCATAGGGCCAGATCAGAGCTAGGTCGGCCGGCGGAACGAGGACGGCATCATCCCCCGCAAATGCCAGCCTGATCATCTCGCGAGATGATCCCTTCCCCATGTCGAGGGTCTGCAAGCCATCGAGCACAGCGAGACCCCGCTGCAGGTGAACAACGACCGCGCCGCGCTCCGGCACATCGGGATGATCAAAAACCGCACTCCAGGCCCTGGCCATGGGCTGCGGATGATGGGCCCTGCTGCCGAGCACGTCGGTCGCCGTCACCACGACAAGCGGCTTGCGGCCGGAACCGATAAAGCCGGTGTCGAAGTCAGCCAACAATGCCCCTTCGCCACCCCGTCCGTTCGCCGCCTCGTTCCAATCGGCAAGGCGCTCGGCCTTGATCCCGCTCATTCGCTCGATCGCGCGCAGGTCGTCCTCCACCGCCGCCACAAAAAGCAGTCGCGATCCGGCGCGCTGTGCGTCGGCGACAAATGCGCGGAGAGCCTTGCGCGACGAGGCGACCTTCGAGAAATCAGGCGTGGGCGTGAACGCGGCTTTTCGAGGCAGCGCGCTGATACGTTTGGCCAGCCGCTTCCAGTCACCGGGCCCGAGGTATTCGCGCTCCGTCTCCCTGCGGCCGGCCGCCTCCTTGATCGTGCCCAGCCAGCTGTCGGCGTGGCCCGACACGCCGGCGTCCGCGATCCAGTGGGCGCGATCGCAATAATCCTGCAGCGCCGCGCGCTGCGCCCGCTTGCCTCCCAACGCGATGCGCTCGGACATCGGATCGATGAGCAGTTCCTGGGTATCGAACACGACGTCGTGTTCGTTGGGATCTACTCCGGCGATCCTGCGGATCACGCCACCGGAATGCTCGATTCTGTACGGCCCGAGGGCACCGGCGGGAAACACTTCGAACGTCATTCCGTGGAACAGAACGCTCCCGGGAAAATCCGCCTCTTCGTCGAGATCGTATCCCAGAGCTTCCAGACGATCCTTGAGATCTTGCTCGGAATGACCCGCACCCACTTTCAGGCTGATGCTGAGGCGCGCCCAGCTGGCGGGCAACGGCAACCGCTCCATGATCGCCTCCGCCGTCGACACCAAAAAGACAGGCTTCTTGCTCTTCGCGAGACGCCTCAACACCGAACTCCGCCTGCCGGCGATTTCTCGTGACGGCTCCAGTCCGTCAAACGGCAAGGTGTTCAGTCTCGGGAACACCAGCACCTCGAGCGAAGGGTCCAGCGAATGGAGCACACTGCCCAGGCGCTCTGCCCTGTTCTCGCTGTCCGCGAGGAAAACGATGCCGTCGCGCCCGGACTTCCTCCATTGCTCGAGGAGATACAGCGCCAGCATGCCGAGCGGCGAGGAAGATGAGATCCCGGAACGCGCCAATCCCTTGCTGTTCTTCTTCGCGCCAGCAGCAGCGCGGGCCTTCTTGGTCTTCGCCACGTCAAATCCATCGCTATTTCGTGAGTACGATCGCCCCGGTGACAAGCATCTCAGGTCGATCGCGGCCCGTTGACGCCCCCCGACGCGCGCGGCCAACGATCTCCTTACAGTCTCGCAACCGCGTTGAATAGCGGCGGGTTCGGGATCAATTTGCGGCATCGGGGGATGTCTCGCTCCGTGCCGCCATCCTCTTTGTAACCTAACCATCACGTCGGATCGCTCCAGCAGAGCCGGATCCCCAGATCGTGGCGCTGGCGCATCGCCTCGATGAGGCGCCGGGGCGGTCTCATCCGAGACCTGGTCCGCCCGAAAAATCACCACAAGCCAGCTGCGCGTCGCGCTCATTCGGATTGTCTAAGGGGTGTGAGCCACATCGGCGCGGATGCCGACAACGGCGCGCAAGGCCGTGTGCCTTGCGCGGCGAACAGCTTCGATTGTCTTGAGACGTTCCTGCAAGGTCTTCTTCATCGCCGTCCCATTCACAGCCATCGAACAAGACGTTCTGAACATCACGAGGCCGTCAGGCGGTCGCGCGGCGCTGCTGTGTCACGCAACAAAAACAGGGAAGGTTATCATGAAGACGAAATCGTTCGCCGAACGCGTGCTGGGCACGACCTCGCTGGTCGTGTTGTCGGCCGCCGCCATGATCGGAGCCCAGCAGCCGGCTGCGGCCCAAACCGGCATCTACGGCGGCGGCAGCACGCTGTCGTCGCTGGCGCTGCGCCAGATCTTCGACTGCTATGCGGGCACGACGCTGGCCAATGACGGCCAGGCATTCTCGCCGAGCTTCTCGACCGCAACGCCGAGCCCGAACCTGCTGCCGACCAGCTGCACCATGTTTTCGACCTCGGTCGAGGGCCTGTTCGCCGCCGTCGGCTCCGGCAACGGCCAGCGCGCCTACATCGCCGACGATGCGCGGCAACTGTTCCGCGGCAGCCCGGACTCCGCGCCGGCCGTGGTGCGGAAGCCCTCGGCCAAGCCGCCGTTCCGCGACACCGCCAATGCGGCCTTCAAGAGCTATCCCTATCCGCGGCTCGACTTCGCCGCCAGCGACGCGCCGCTCGCCAGTTCGATTTCAGGCCTGACCACTATCTCGTTCAGCAATTTCCAACCGTCGACCAATTGGCAGAACACGCTGCTGATCGCCGCCTTGAGCAAATCGGCCACGAGCTTCAGCACCTCGGTCGTCGGCGCGCCGATCCAGGTCCCGGCCATGGAGGTCCCGGTTGCGATTGCGGTCAACACCGCGAATTCCGCCTCGGGCGTGACCTGGACCAACCAGTCGGCGCTATCGCCGAACAGCAAGGCGGGCGGAGCGATCCAGCTCTCTGCCGCACAGCTCTGCGCGATCTTCTCGGCGACCGTGACGGACTGGCACGACACCTCGACGCTGATCCCCGCGCTCGACGCCAACGGTGTGCAGCAATTCCACCACTTCTACGACGACAACACCAACGGCTCGCTGACCCCGGTCGCCTATACCAGCGGCCGGCTGCCGATCAAGGTGGTCTACCGTGCGGATGATGCCGGCGCGAGCTTCATCCTCACCAACTACCTCGCCAACCTCTGCCCGCTGCTCGACCCGACCGGCACCTACAACTACAAAAAGATATTCACCGGCGTCGGTGTCGGCGGCAGCACCTCGGCGAACCTGCCGTCGGGCAAATTCGTCCGCCTGCTCGACAACATCAAGGCAGTGAAGAGCTCCGACCAGAGTGACCCCTACGACGTCGATGACGACGAGGAACGCCCCGATCCGCACTGGATCAGCGCGTCGGGCAGCAACCACGAAGCTCTGAAGATCGGCACGGATCCCCGCTTCGCCGGCCGGATCGGCTATCTCAGCGCTGACTTCACGCAGCCCTATGCGCAGACCGTGACCGAGGAGATCGCCGGGACCACGATCTCCGCCGCGGCTCCGCTCTCGGCCAGCATCCAGAACGAACGCCAGCGCCTGCTCGGCGTCTATCATCCTGGCCAGGTCGGCAGCAACGGCAAGGCGCAAAACTTCGTCCCGCCGACGCCGAACAATGCCCAGCAGGCGTTCGCCAACCTGACCGCCCCGGACGTCAGCAGCAGCTATGATGCCTGGAACCTGTATGCCCAGGTCTATCCCGCCGGCACCGTCCTTGGCGGCGTGACCTATGACGGCCTGTCCGTCATCGGCATCCCGCTGCAGTCGCAGACCGACTATCCGATCACCGGCGCCAGCTTCCTCAATGTCTATAGCTGCTACAGCGACACGACCGGAACGCGGGTGCCGGCCGTGAAGAACTGGCTCGCCTGGTTCTACGGCGGATCGAACACCGGACTGCCCGACTATGATCCGGCGACATCGAACGCCGACAACCCCGGCTACGATCCGAACGTCGCCCGGGTCATCCGCAACAACGGCTTCCACGAGCTCGACGGCGTGTGGGCTACCAACGTCCTGAATGCGTACCTGACCTCCAGCGTGGCCGGCGGTTCGTCGACCGCGATCGCGGCCTACAGCACGTCGGGCACGCAGATCGACGGCTGCACCAGCGTCACCGGCGGCGCGAAATAACGGCAACATGGGATCGTGATCCGGGACGATCCGGGTCACGATCTCACAAAAGACGTCAGCAGCCGGGCTCTCGATCGGGGCCCGGCTGTTTTGTTGACGTTTCAGCCGGCTTTGGCGGCGGCGCGCTGCGCCGCGGCGAGCTCGAAATAGCGGCTTCCCGCATGTGCGACGATCGCATCGCGGTTGAGCAGGTGCTCGATGCAGATTGCCGCGAGATCGTAGGAGCCGTAGCAGTGATGGGCGATCAGCGCGAGATGCTTGAGCTGCTCGGAGCTCATCGCGTCGGCTTTGGTGAAATCGCGGACATAGACCGCGTCGGCCTCAAGCAGCTGGTTGAACGCCTCAAAGGGATCGGCGCCGCGCATCGGCCAGATCATGCGCTTGTTGATCGAAATCAAGGCGTGGGGAATGAAGCCCTGGCTGCGCAGCTCGAGGTCGATCTCGCCGAACACCGGCTGCTTCTTGTACAACGGGAGAAACGAGACTTCGGTCTGTATCACGACCGCCTCCGCCAGCCGCCGTCGTCCGCTCTGGAAAATCGCAAGCTCCGAGCCCTGCACGTCGATCTTGAGATAATCCATCGCGTCGATCTCGCCGATGTCGTCGAGCCTGTGGGTCGCGATCCTGCTGTCGGCGATGATACGGCCCCACTCGTTGAATCCCTGAAAGTGCTTCAGCATCACCGGGTCGGGCTCCAGCAGGCTGGTCATCCCCGACGCCGCACAGACGCGAAGGCGGGCCTGCTCGCCGCCGCCGACGACATAGGGCAGATAGGTTTCGAGCTCGCTCTTGCGGGCGTTCAGCTCGGCCAGCGCGCTGGGCTGCGGCTCGAAGCCGAACAGCCGGCACAGGCGCTTCTGCAGAAGCGGCGCATAGGGCGGCACGTCGATCGGATTCGCGCCGATATCGACCACGACGGTGAGACGTCCGGGTACAAGCAGGGCCTTTAGGGCGTCGCTATCGGCAGATGACGCTGACGGCGCTGACGCGATTGACGACGTCATGGGACCTAACAGAGGGCACGAAGTGCGTCTCTGTTCCTCTGAACGGCGAGCTGAAGGGTATTGCGTAGCCCGGATGAGCGCAGCGACATCCGGGATCCGATGCGCATGCGACCCCGGGTATCGCTTCGCTCACCCGGGCTACGGAGATGACTGCCAATAGGCGCGAACATGACCACGGCAAAAAAACTACTGCTGATCCCCGCGGCGACGGCGCTCGTCGTCACTGCTGTTCGGCTTCTGGCTATCGCCACCGCCACTGCTGCCCGGCGCCGCGTCATCGCCCCCGCTGCCGCCATAGCCCAGCACCTCGACGATCACGATCGAAGGTTGGTCATTGGGCTTGTTCGGCGCGGGTTGGCCGGCCTGCTGCGTGGCAGCGGTTGCGTTGTTGGTGACCGCGGCAAGCGTGGTGCTCGGCGTTGGCGTGAAGGCGAGGCCCGTCACGGTGCCGGTGGCCTGGACGTTGAACGCGTTGAGCACGACCAGCGCGACCAGCGTCACATCGTTGCCGCGAACGCCCGCCGCGCCAAGATCGATGGTGCCACGAGGCGCCACCAGGGTGACGTTGCTCTTGGTCGGATCCTGCCCGGGCAGCGTGACCAGCGCGGCGATGCCGGCGCCGGTGACCAACCCTTGCGGATTGATGTAGCAGTAGCCGCCGACGGTGCAGATCTCGCTGAGCGCGGGGCTCGAGACATAGGTCTTCGGTCCCGCGCCCGCGCTGATGTCGCCGTTGGCGGTGAACAGGCCGATGTCACCACCCTGCTGGGTCATGATGCGGCTCTGATTGACCAGGATAGAATCGTCAGCAAAGGCGCGGATCGTCCCGCCGCCAAGTGTCAGGATGCCCTCCTGGCTCGGCGTCAGCGTATCCAGCGAGTTGTGGCCGACGGTGATGCCGCCGCCCGGCCCGAGGATGTTGACGTCGCCGCTCATCTGGGTCTCGAGCACGGAGGCGGAGACGTTGAGCTTTCCGGTCGCGATCTTCGGCGCGGCCCTGCCGTCGACGCTCAGGCTGTTGTCGGTATAGCCGTAGCCGGCCGGGAACAGCGTGGAAATCGCCGTATAGGCGCGGGCGTACTGCCCGAAATAGGGACTCGCCGAATTCTTGTAGTCCTTGCCCACCTGGATCAGGAAATCGAGCAAGGCGCGGTTGACGAGAAGTTGCTGCCGCGCCGGCGACAGGCCCTGGAAGGTGGCCCAGGCCTGATCGCGCGACTGGCCGAGGACAGCGGCGATATCGGTGAGGAAGTCGATGCCGCCGGTGCCGGCACGCGCCGGATCGACATAGTCGGCGATCGCCGCGGCATAGTTGATGCCGGGCTTCACACCGAACAGCAGATCGAGCTCGGCTCCCTGGGACGGCAGGTAGGGCTTGAGGGGATTGGACACAGTGAACGCACCGCCGAGTGCGCTACCGTTGCCGATCGTGGCGATGCCACGGGTCGTGGTGTTCGGCGGAGAATCCGATGCCGAGAACGGACCCAAATCGTGCCCGGCCTGCAGCACGAAGGTGCCGGGGCCATAGAGAAGATAGGAGCCGCCGACCAGATCGTTGCCGGCGGCGATGCTGGTGATGTCGGCCGCGTTGTTGTTCTGGCCAATGAAATTGAAGCTAAGGTTGGCCATCGGCGTGCCGTTGCTGGTCGTCGAAACGTCTCCGCTTGGCGCGATCCCCGC
Source organism: Bradyrhizobium sp. I1.14.4 (assembly GCF_050435825.1). Classification (NCBI taxonomy): domain Bacteria; kingdom Pseudomonadati; phylum Pseudomonadota; class Alphaproteobacteria; order Hyphomicrobiales; family Nitrobacteraceae; genus Bradyrhizobium; species Bradyrhizobium sp. I1.14.4. Next base: position 48,811 of record NZ_JBNDLA010000024.1, read on the forward strand.
GTAGATGTTGTTGCCCGCTTCGATCCGCACCGGCTTGATCAGCGTCACGGTGGTGGCAAGGCTTCCGCCTCCATCGATATTAACAGCATAGATATCCTTGCCGGCCGCGATGATCGCCGGATCGGGATCGTCCGCATGCAGCGCCCGGGTCAGGGTCGCCCACGATAGCCCGAGCGGGTTGATGGAGTTGCTGACTAACGTGGTTGAGTCGATAGCGGTCGAGCCGATGTATCGCGCGATGCTGGGATCAAGATCGGGCATCGCAAGACCCGCCCCGAGCTTGATGGAGCCGGCCGCGACGAGGTTGACGGTGCCGGTGGTGCTCGGCAGCAAGGTGCTGACGTCGGTTGTGCTGAGCGCCACGTCCCCGCTGAGTGCCGCTAGGTCAAACGTAGCTGGGAGCAGCAGCCCAACGGTCGAGGCGTCCGCAAATCCGCCGAGCTTTTGGGTGCCGCTGGTAAAGCTGCCATTGTGCGTAAAAAGCCCGCTGATCGGTGCCGGTGAGCCGGCCGCCGAAATAGTCGGGCCCGTGACGTCGCCGGTCATGCTGGTCAGCGAAATGCCGCTGCCCGGGCCATAGCTGGTGAAATAATTACTCCACGAGAAGTTACCTGAGTTTTTCGGATCAGCAGACACGCCTGGCAGATATCGTTGCACGTTCGATTGTACCCCGGCGTTGAGCGGCAACGAGGCAGGATCGTAGACGCTGCCGAGCGTCACCGAATCGCGAGCGACCAGACTGATGAAGCCGTCCTGCACCGCCAGCAGCAAAGGCAGCGCGTAGGTGCCGGTGATGGAGCTCCCGTCGTTCGTGACGCCAAGCGTCGGCAGGCCCTGGTTCAGCGGATTGCTGGTGGTGGCCTGGGCAGAGCCGCCCACCCGGATCAGGCCGGCACCGCGGCCGACCAGGAAATCGCTGCTCAGGAGGTCGCCGCCGGCGGTCACGCGGAGATTGCCGCCGCCGTAATAGGTTATCCTGGGCGGATTGGCTGCGGTGAAGCCGCCGCTGACCACCAGCGTCTCCGGCAGCGACGCGCCGACATCGATGATGTCGGCCCCCGCCGACAGGCTGATGTTGCCGCCGCCGAGCGCGCCGAAGCCCTGGAAGAAGGTGGCGTAGTTGATCCAGGCCGCGGTCTGACAGGCGACCGAGCCCGCGGCCGCGCAAGCCGCGAACGGCGTCGACGTGCCGTTCGAGAGGCCGTAATGGATGTACCAGTCGCTCCACATCTGACCGGTGGAGGCACCGGCAACGCCGGTTTGCGTTCCGTCGGCGTCGATCGGCATCTCGATGCCGATGATCGACCCGCCGGCGGTCACGGTGACCGCGCCACCGCCGGTGGCCCAGGCCGGCGCGCTGACGACCCCGTTCGGCTGGACATTGTAAAGCGCAGGCACCGTCGGCGCATTGAAATCGGCCGGCGTGGCCGTGGCGGCGCCGGCGGTATAGACCGCTCCGGGAGCCACCTGGTCACGCAGTTCGACGTTGCCGGCTGCTGTGATCGTGATCGAGCCGGTGCCGGTGCGCACGAGGGTCGGGATGTCGATCGTCGTCGACGCTCCGGGCTGTGCCAGCTTGTTCACATAGGACGTGTGGCCATCGATGGTGACGCTGCCCGTGACCGTCGGCGACTGTGACGGCAACGAAATCACGGCGTTGGGATCGACCGGCGGCGTGTTCGCGGTAAAGGCCGCGCCGGCGACGATGTCGTAGGAGAAGCTGCCCTTGCCGCTCACGGCGGCGGACATCAGTTGCGCGGCCGAAGTCGAGTTGTAGACGATGCTGAAGGTGCCCCCGACCGCGTCGTAGACCGCCGGGTTGTTGGCGATCTGGTCGGCGGGAGGGACCGCGCTTGTCGACGCGAGGTAGGTGCTCCGCACGGTGCTGTAGGCCGGCGGCGGCGCCGGCGGCGTCACCGCGACGGCGGCGAGAACACCATTGGCGTAGTCAAGTCCAGTCGCATAGTCGATGCTCCCCTGGAGAAGAAGCTCCCGGGGGAGATATGAGCCTAGTTTAGACTTGCCGCTGCTCACCAGGTTCGTGTTGATGACGCTGAGGAAATAGGCCGTCCACTTTGTGGCATAGTCTGACGTCAGGGCAACCACGTTGCCATTGCCTGAATTGAGGAAGAGGCTGCCGATACCCGTCCCCAGATTGAAGTACTCCGTCGATAGGGTCGGCGCCGCCGGAATCGCGTTGATTGACGGATTCGGCCGCTGGCTGTTGCCCCCAGCGAGCGGTATGGTGCTGGTGTAGGCGACGAAGTCGGCGTAGGACAACACGATGCCGCCGTGCGCCGAAACGCCCGTCGACGGATTGATCCCGTTGACATTGACCCCGATCAGTTCCGTCTCGTAGGCGCGGAACATCCTCAGATACTGGGAATAGTACAGATTGTACTGATCGGCCACCGCAGGATCGTCTGCCGTAATGACCGCCGGCGCTGCCAGCTTGAACTGTAACCTAAGCGCGTTGTAGGCGGCACTCGACATCCCGAAGAATGCCGCGCTGGGTGAGGCTATGGGCGCTGAGGGGCCCGACCATGAGCCATTGGTCTTGACCAGGTAGTCAGCGATCCCGCTCGAATCATAAACCAGATTGTTGCCGTCCGGGAACATGCCGAGGTACGACTGATAGAGGCTCGAACTGACCTCGCTCGCGTAGAGCGAGGCCGCGTCCGTGGCGCGCGGGGGCGTGTAGTTGACAAAGAATCCGTCGCTCACAGTCGCGTTGATGTTGACGTTGTTCTTCGCTTGCAGGAGCAGCGAACCCGGCTCACCGCCGCTCGTGGTGCGGTACACCAGTGAAACGTGCCCGGACGCATCGACACTGCCGGCGCCCAGATTCCAGTTGCTGGCGACCGTGATGTTGCCGTTGTTGACATCGAGGCTCGGATTGATCAGATCGATCTCGGGCCGTACGTGCATGCCGCCGAAGCTCGCTCCGCCTGCCGCAGGTGTCACGGCGACGTTCCGGACGAAGCTTGCCAGCGTATCCTGATAGAACCCGATGTGATCGTCATTCGGCGTCGTGACGATGAAGACGCTGCCGGTCGCCAGCGGCGTCTGCGGGGTCGGCGCCGCGATCGGGTTGCCGTTCTGATCGGTCGTATTGCCTTTCTGATCGGTGCCTGGCAGCGGATTGCCGGCCGCGTCGAACCATCCGGCCGGATCGATGATGCCGTCGAAATGCTTCGTGCCGGTCGAGCTGTCGGTGGTGCTCCACACCGCGTAGGGGTTGAGCACGACACCCTTGCCGATCGGATTGCCGCCGGCATCGACCACGCCGGCGACGCTGCCGCGGAAATCGACGTTGACGGTGTTGTTGGTGAGGATGGGCGCGCGGATAATGACCGAGCCGCCGGCATTGTTGATGTTCGGTCCACCCGGGCCGCCGCTGACGTCGAACGTCGCGCCTGCCGCGACACTGATCGTGCCTGACGTTGTGATGTTCTGGTAGCCGTAGGTGGAATTGACGGAGCCATCTGCGGCCGGCGTTCCCGTGGTGCCCAGCGTGATGGTGCCGCCGGTCTGCACCAGACTGGCAGCCGCGTAGGCGGGATCGGACGGATCGCCAGCCGCGTAGGATGCGTTGAGGACCGCACCACCGCCGATGGAGACGCCACCGGCGGTGACGCCGTTGCCGGTGACACCGGCGCCATAAAGCGAGATCTGACCGCCGCTCGGCCCGCTCGCATCGATGGTGCCGTTGACGATCACGCTGCCATTATTGGCAACCAGCAGAACCTTGCCGGAGTTGAGCGTCTGGCCGGCCTCGATGCGGATGTCGCCATTGCCGAGACGCATCGAGAAGCTGCCCGTGAACACGCCAAGCGGCAAGCCGGCAGCTCCACCGAGGTTTGCTGCCTGCAGCGTGAAATTGCCGCCGAGATCCTTGAACGCGGCGCTGCCGTCAAGGGTGCCGTCGAGCGTCGCGGCGTTCGCAGCCAGGATCGACAGCGAGCCGGCAAAGCCGTGGCCTGCCCCGGCAACATTGACGGTGGCGCCCTGCCCGATGATCACGTTGCCGGCCGTTGACGCGAGTTGTACATCGCCGCCCGGCGCGTCCTGAACCACGTCGACGATCGTGATGCGCGAACCGGACGCGTCGATCGACGCTCCGCTGCCGAGCACCACGTCGCCGGCGGTCGCGGTCAGGCTGACCTTGCCCGACAGCGCCTGGATCGTCGCAGTGTCCGTGATGGACGCGCCCGTGATGGCGAGAGCTCCGCCGATATTCGAAGCGACGCTGGCCGGCTTGGTGCCCGCGGCGGTGAGCAGGCTCACAGTGCCCAGCGTGCTCAGCGATTGAGTGGCACCATTATTGACCGTGATCGCCGGAGCGGACAGCACCATGTTCGCAGCGCCACCGCCGCCACCCGAGATCGTCACGACGGGAATACTTGAATAGCCGGTACCGGCGTTGGTCAGCGTCACGCCGGTGACGGCGCCGCCGGACACGGTGGCCGTGGCGGTCGTGCCGGATCCACTGATGCTGATGGTCGGGCTAGCCACGTATCCATCACCCGGATTGGTCAGGTTGATTCCGGTCACGTTGACGACAGCCTGCGTCTTCGTGCCAGCGCCCCCAGCATTGGCGAAGGAGAACGTCGGCATGCTGGTATAACCGGATCCCGGATTGGTGACGGTCACGCCGACCACGCCGAGCGACGCGGTGAAATCCGCGCTGCCGTCGCCCGTCGCGCTATCGACCGAGACGAAGTCGATATAGCCGGGGAAACCGGCCCCCGACGCGGTCATCTTGACGCCGGTGATTGCGCCGTTGGAATTGACGATGGCCGTGCCGGTCGCAATCACCGGGTTTCCGTTGTTGTCGGTTCCGAACACCGTGACCGGATCGCCGTTGCTGTAACCCGAACCGCCGCTGACGACGGCAAGGCTGACCACGCCAAGCGACGCAACGGCCTCCGCGCCGGATCCACCCCCGTCCGAGACAATCACGTCCGGGATTCCGGTATAGCCACTGCCGGGATTCGCGATCGTTATTCCGCCGATATTGAACGTCAGAGCCGCAGCCGCGACCGACGCAGAATCCAGCGTGCCGTTGCCGCTGAACGCAACAGCCTTGCCGGCGTTGAAGTAGACCTGGCTGAAGCCGCCGAGGTGCTTGGTGCCGACATCCTCGGTGATAACCTGTGAAGCATTGAGAATGAGCGTGCCGCCGGCGCCGGTGATGCCGGTGCCGGTCGCGCCACTGGTGTTGGCGAGATCGATATTGGTGGCGTTGACGGTGGTGTTGCCGCCCTGGCCGTACAGCCCGGCGCTGTCGAAGGTCAGCGTGCCGATCGGATGCGCGGCGTCACCGATCTGCAAGCCGTTGGCGTCGTAGAGATTGGTCACGGTCGCGCTGCGCAGCCGGACCGAGACCGCGTCGTTGAAATTCGCGAGGACCGCGGAGTTCAGCACGATGCCGCTGCTGCCGCCGCCAATGTTGATGACCGATCCGGCGATGTCGTAGTTCCGGGCGTTCAGGATCGCGTCGGAGGCGAGCGTGCCACTGCCGCTGGTGTCGAGCGTCAGCGCGTTGCCGCCGTCGATGACCGCGCCGGCACCGACCGAGAAGGCGCCGAGCGGCGTCGAGCTGGTCGGCGGCGGACCATTGCCGGTATATTGGCCCGGCACATAGAGGCGGCTGACCTTCGCCGTGTTGCCATTCGAGACACGCAGCAGCGCGCCGTCGCCGCTGGCGAAGACATAGCTGCCATCGGGCTGTTGGACCGGCAGCGCGCCGATCGTGATGTCGCGGTCGGTGCCATCAGGCACGCTGCCGACTGCCCTGACGACACTGCCGTCACCAATGACAAGACCTCTGCCGGTGACAAGCCCCCCGTCACCGGCAAGCGAGACAAGAAGCAGTTCCGGCCCGGTCAACGGATGCGCCGCGTCGGTCAGGACCTCGAGATTGAGCGCGCCGGCGGTGATGTTCTGTGCGCCGTTGACGACCTGAGCGGTGCCGCCGATCAGCACCGAGGACGCCCCAAGGCGGCTGATCTGGTCTGCATCGAGCACGAGGTAGTTCGTCTCGTCCGTGCAGCCGGCGGCGCTTCCTCCAACGCAATCGCCGGCTGGCACCGCCTTGTCAGAAGCGAGGATCAGGATGTTCCTGCCGCTGATCTGCACCTGACCACCGCCGCCGACGAGACCCGGCGCGAGATCGCTGGTACCCGGCGAAAACCGGTTGGTGCCGGCAAGATTGAGCGAATTGATCGCGCCAAGCACCAGCACGCCGCCGTCGATCGGCAGCGGCGGCGGAGCGTTGCCTGCGGCAAGCGCCTGGTTGCGGAAGTAGGTCGTGCCCGAGGTAATGTCGATGCGGGAATATTGCGACCAGACCGACTGCGACTGCAACTGGAACACCGCCGATTGCGACGAGCGCGCGCCGGTCAGTGTGTTGCCGAGTGTGGCGAGGACGTATTGCGAGCCGTCCGGGCTGGAGGTGTTCGCGGCCGTATTCGGATTGACGTTGTTTGCCACCTGCACAACGCGGTAGGCGCCGGGCAGCGTTGCGTACATTCCGGGCAAGAGCGTGTAGGTGCCGGCTGGGATGCCGCTGCCGGCACCGATGGTCACCGACTGGCCCGGCGCGATCCCGTTCGCGAACGGCTGCGCGGTTCCCGCAGGGACCGCGGTCGAACTGATGCCGGCCGGCACCACCAGGCCGGAATAGTAGGGCCCGAAGGCGAAGGTGGGGTCGTAGGCTGCAACGCCGGCAGAGTAGGTCGGGACCAGGGCATAGACCTGGCGGCCGTCAGCGTATGTCGGTGTGAAGGTGCCGCTGGCGGGGTTCTGCTGGTAGGTCGTGAGCACATTGCGGTTGCCACCGCTGCCCGCCACGAATTCGGTCGCATAGATGTCGCCGCCGCCGTTGAGATCGAGCACAGCGCCGGACTGGGTCGCCACATTCGTGCCGAACAGGCTGATCGACTTGCTCGGCGGCGCGGCGAGTACCGGCACGACCTTTGCAGCGTTGGAGCCGCCGAGCGCGCCCTGGTACCAGGTGGCGCCGTCAACGGTATAGCCGTCAGGAATAACGAGGCCCGCGGCAGACACCGAGGTCAAGCTGCCCGCGGCCAACGTCACGCTCTCGGTCGACGTAACGGCTTGCTGGGTAAGGTCGAAGGTAGTCGCCTTCTTGATCGCATTGCCGATCTGAGCAGGAATATCGCTGGCCGTCCGCACGCCCAGAATGATATTGCCGAGCGGCGCCCACAGCGTGCCGCCCTGCACGATGGTCTGCGCACTGAGCACGATACTTCCGCCGGCCGAGAGCGGCGCTGTCGGCACGCCATTCTGCGCGATGGTGATGGTGCTGAAGGATGGCGCGCCGGTCGACATCAAGAGGAAAGCCGTATCGCTGACCGGATAAATTTCCGCGGCGCGCAATGTGAGATTACCTGGAACGAGCAGCGCCCCGCCGAAGATCGACTCTCCTCCGCCAATGCTACCGTCGATGAAGCCATAGTAGTTCGGCAGCAGGCGGATAGCGCCGGTGCTGGTGAAGTTCGCGTTGCCGACATTGTCGAGCCCAATTCCGCGCTCGAGGTCGATCCATTGCGCATTCACGTTCAATACGCCGCCGCCGGCAGCCGGCACGATCGCCCCGTTGCCCCCGTCGCCGCCGACCACACGAACGTAGCCCGCGTTCAGATTGACGACGGACGCGTCGGCAAGCACAAAGTGCCCGGTTCGGGTATACAGTGTCAGCGCGCCGGGGATCGCCACATTGACCGAACCGTCGAACGCAATGGTTTGAGCATTCAGTGTCACGGAATCGAAACTGCTGTTGCTCAGCGTATCGGCGCCAATAAACGCGCCTGGGGCCGCCGACATGCCGGGAGCCGGCAGGTTCGTTGCGACCATGCCGGGCTGCTCCACGACGATGGTGTCCGGCGTCGGCGGGGCTCCGACCGCGTTTCGATTGATGACACCGACCGTCAGGCTGCCGCCGGCCGCAAGCGGCGCGCCGCCGGCCGCATTGACGTTGCCGGCAAAATAGATGGTCGTGCCGGACAATTGCAGACTACCGCCATTGCTCCAGGCCGCCTGCCCGACAAAGCCCCGCGCGGAAGCGCCCTGGGGTACCTGGATCAGGTTGCTCTCCGCCATCGCGGCAGCGCCTTGCAGATTGAACAGTGCCCCCGGCTCCGCCACCACGGTCGTGGCCAAGAGCGAGATCGTGCCGCCGTCGCGCACCGTGCCTGTCGAATAGGTGATCACCTGCGGATTGGGCACGAATACGCCGCTCACATCGAGCACGGCGGTCGCGCCGATACGCACCTCCGTACCTGTTGCGGTGATGCTGCCTGCGGGCGCGACAATGCTGCCGAGAATATTGGTCGCGACAGCATTCACCGTGACCGTGGCCAGCGGATCGGTGACGATGGCAGCGCCACGATCAACCAGAACATTCGTGCCACCCAGCGACAGGCTGACCGGCTTGCGCAAGCCATCGGGCAGCAGTCCCAAGGACGCGAAGTCGCGCACCCGCGCGCCGGTCGGAATCTTCACCTCGCGGCCCGAGGGCACGGCGGTCGGCTGTTGCTGCAATAGCAGCTGCGTACCGGCCGTGATCGCGACGCCACCATACGCGTCGGTCAGGGCGTACTGAGAGAAGCCGCCGCTGGTGAAGAATGAGGGCGGCAGAACGAGTTGGCCGGCCTTCGCGTCCGACACGCTGAAACCCACGACCGGCATTCCAGTGGAGGTTGCGATGGCGCTGGCCGCCGCGCTGGACAGATACGATGTGACCTCAGCGGTCGCACCGTCGACCGCAATGGCCGACGCCTGCAGCGTCAACGTCCCGCCGCCATCGAAGCCACCCGCGTAGATGGTGCCGCCGAGCAGCACATTGGCCTGATCGGGATAGTTGATCGTGCCGTCAGGATTGGTGCCGTGTGGAACGACGTTAAAGGGGTTTTGCCCTTCTCCGCGAGCAGGATAATTAATAAGACCATAGGTAACCAGCGAAACGCTGCCGCCCTTGCCGATCGGGAGGCCGTCGGATCCGGTTTTGAGCTTGCCCAAGGTGTCGACATAGCCGCCGCCGGATACGTCGATTACGCTGCCAGGCGCAACCACGATGCTCTGGGTGACGTCGATAAAGACACCCTCACCTCCGTCCGGCCCGTTGCTGGCAGCATACGTTTTGATATCCACGCTGCCGCCATTGACATAGGCGCGTCCTTCGAGCTGATCGGACAATAGGCCGGTGTCGTTGACCCAGCGACCACGTACGTCGAGCACCGCATGAGGTCCGATAACCAAGGCCGGGACAGGTGGAAGTTGTGGCTTGTTGGCAAGATAGGTGAAGCCGGTGAGGCTGATCTGGCCCGCGGGCGCGCTGAGCGTGCCGTCGATGGTGGCGACGCCGTCCAGCGCAATGCTGCCGCCGGGACGCACCGACAAGGTGGCATTCGTCGCTATGTCGAGCCGTTGCGCGCCCTTGATCGAGATGGCGCCGAACGACGAATTGGACAGTACATCGGTGAAGATCGGGAACACGCCGTTGACGAGCGCGGGCGACCAGTTCGAAGCATTGGCAAGGTTCAAGCTGCCGAGACCATAGGGATCCGGTCCGACGTCGGCCTGCGGCGCGAGCACCACATTGTTCTGGTTGACGCTGCCAGCCCCCGCCGTGAATGTGATGCTCAGCGACGCGCCCTTCGGCATCTGGTCGGCCGGTGCGAGATTCGACGATCCCGCCAGCGCACGCTGGCGGCTGCCCGCCACCACATTGCCGATGATGTCGTTGACGATCGGATTGATGGCCGCGACGGTGACCGAGCCGGCATTGGCGCCGGTGATGTAGCTCGCCTCATAGTGCGTATTGCTGCTGCCGCCCCATGGACTGAGATAGACTTCGGTCAGTTTCGTATCGACGACGCCATTGACCTTGTGCAGGATGGTGAAGCCGCTGACGCCGACATAGGCGATGCTGGGATCGGCGCGGCCGATGTCGTAGATGCGCCCGTCGGCACCCAGCAGGCGGGTGGTGCTGATCATGCCGCCGGCGTACTGCACGTAGCCGGCCGACACGTTGATGGTCGCGCCCGGCTGCTGAACGACATTCTTTCCCGACGTCGTGAAGTTGCCGCCGACGGTGAGGATCTGGTCGATGCTCTGCGGGATCAGGCCGACATAACCGGCCGCGTTGAGCAGCGGCGAGCCGACCCATTGCACGCCGTCGGCGCGGGTGCCGCTGAGGCGCGCATCGATGGTGACGGTCTTGCCGATCAGGCTTTGAGCGAGCGGGCTGTCGGCCACCTCGGCCGCGGTGACAAGGATGCTGATCTGGTTGATCGACATCGGCAGCGTCACGCCGGCGATGCCGGAGAGATCGATGGTGCTGCCCTGCTCGAGCAGGACCGTGCCGAGAACACTGTCGGCGCCGATCGTCAGCGCGGCGCCCGGCGCTTTGACCAGGGCACCGGCGCCGCCCGCGCCGCTGCCCTGCACGTCGACGCTGCCCACCGCCGTGATATTGATCTGCGGCTGCAGCACGGTCTGGAAGTACGGCGCGTTGCTGGCGCCATTCGCTGACGTCGGTGTATTGAGCGTCGCCGTCGGCAGCGTTCCGCTGGTCTCATCCGGCAGGATCGCCGTGAGGCTCGCCGACCCCAGCACGATATTGCCGTCGGCGCCGGACGCGCAGCCGCCTTGCACGCAGGTCGTATTCAGGCTGATTGAGCCGGTGCGCGTGGTGGCAGTGGTGGCGACGATGCCGCCGAGCTGGTTGATCGATCCGCCCGCCAGCGTGACCGCGCCCGAGCTGGACGAAAGCAAGCCGGAGGCTTCGTTGGTGACCAGCCCGCCGCCGGCCAGGACCCGCATCGCCGTCCGGGTGCCGACGGCAGTGGACAGTGGCGTGACCAAGGTGACGTTACTGTCCGCGGCCAGGATGATTTGGCCGTTCCTGGTGGTGATCGCACCGGCGTTGCTGACGCCGCCATCGGCAAGCAGCGCGACATAGCCGCCATCGCCGTTCGCGCTCAGCTTGCCCGTTGTATCGATGATAGCGCCGGGCTGAACCGTGACCTTTCCACCGTTCCCCTGGTTGAAGATCGCGGCTCCCGACGCATTTGCTGTGGTGATGTTCGCGGCTGTCGGGACGTCGCTGAGCAGCGAGAACAGTCCGCTCTGCACGAATCCCTGATAGTTGCTGCCGCTCAGCTTGGACGGAAGGTCCAGCGTCGAGGCGATCAGGGTGTGGACATTGATCTGGCTGGTGCCGCCGAAGATGATGCCGTTCTGGTTGATCAGATAGACCGCGCCGTCGGCCTTGATCGATCCCAGAATCTGGCTTGGCACCCCGGTCGACGCAATCTTGTTGAGCGCCGCCCAGTTCGCGTTGCCCTGCTGATTGAAATTGACGGTCGTGTCCCTGCCGACATTGAACGATTGCCAGTTCAGCACCGCCTGGGGCTGAGTCTGGTCGATATTGACCGTGGCCTGGCCGCCGCTGCTGGTTTGCGTCGGCGTGTTGGCGCCGACCCAGTTGGTGACGGGATTGGCAACGCCGGATGCGGCAAGGCCGCTGCTCGGCACCAGGCCGCCGACGTTGAGACCGTTCGGCACCGCACTCGGCGTGCTCGCTGCAAGCCCGCGCGCGACGCTCTGGGCCGCCTGCAATGCCTGGATCGCCTGCGCGGCGCGCGTCATCGACGCTTGCGTGTTCTGCGCGGCCTGCTGCGCCTGCTGTGCGGCGGCCTGCGCCGCGCTGACCGCCGCCTGCGTGGCCGCGGTGCTCACGCCGCCCCACGTGCCGAACGGGCGCGCCGCCGCAGGTGAGCCCATTGCGATTGCGATCGAACTTGCACCTGCGAGCAACAGGCCACGGCGCGAGGTCGAGCGGGAGAGCGAATGCATGCGGGCCTTCCAATGCAGCATGTGATGCGAAACAATCATCACGCAACAACGCACCGGCCAGCCTGCAACCAGTTGGCCTGATGCCGACAACTCAATGAAAAGCGCACAACCCAACCGGCGCGGCCGCCCCCGGGCGGACACGCCCGACAGTTCGGGACGCCTCTCCTGGTCCTAAGACAGTTTGAGAAGGGCTAACGCGAAGCGATTTCGCAAAAAAGTTTTAACCTCGCGATGGAACTCAACCTCGGCGTGAACCTGCAAATTCACCCGACCGACCAAAAACAGCGCCGAGTCAATTGCTTGGCGATGCTGCCTTGGTCTGCCGGATCGGCCGCTCGACGGGCTTCGGGGGCTTCACCGCGCCTGTGAACAAGGCGAAATCCACCGAGCGCTCCCCCTGCGTGAGAACGAGCCGGCGCGGCTCGATCCGCTCGACCTTCCAGCCGCTGACGTCGTCACCCGTACGCACGCGCACCACCTTGTCGCCTTTGCCCGCGGCGCGGATGGCGGCTTGGCCGTCGCCGTTCTCGCTGACGATCCCGAGCACCACCACGCTCGGCGGCGGTGGCGGTGGCGGCGGCGGTTCCTGCCGCGCCACTGGCGCGACCGGTTTGGCCGGCGGCCGCCGCACCGGCGAGAACAGCGGCTTGTCCTTGGTTGCGCTCAGCTGTTCCAGCGGCTGGAGTTCCACCGGATTGTTGACGATGACCTCGTTACCCGCCGGCGCATCCGCAGTGCGAGCAAGCTGCGGACAAAGACAAAGCACAACGACCATCAACATTTGCAATGCGATCGACATATGTCTGCTGTCCATTTGTCCGCGTGCACCAACGTCGACGGATCGTCATCACCGCGTGCGACAATCAAACTGCGCCAGGAGCGTGCGTGTTGCAAGCCTCCTCGGCACTCGGCACGCAAAGTGCCACGCATCGCAAACTGTATGCGTCAACTCTGTGAAGGTGAATCACAGCTGGGCATTGTCGCTATGCGCGTCGCGCCAGAGCCGCTGTTACGACCGCGTCATCCAAGCCGCACACACTCCCGGCGTGCAGTAGACGGCTTCTTGCCGACGCTGCGGCTTCCAATCGACACCAAGACCGTCGAGACGAAACACATCGGTATCAAAGACGTGGCGTCATGCGTTCGAGTCGCATCCGTGCCGGCCTCACGCCGCTGCTGCTCGGCGCCCTGTTCCTGGCGCTGGATTGTATTTTGACGTGCAGTACCGGATCCGGGCAGGCGCTCGCCGGGTGTGAGCTACGCTCGCACGACGGTGCGATCAAGCGCGTGGTCCAGATCGAGCTCGACAACGTTCACCTGCGCCGCGACAACCCGAACGTACCCTCGGACCTCGAGCAGATGCCGCATTTGCGCGACTTCCTCACGCGCGACGGCCTCATCGCTGGCAACCATCAGACCTCGCCGCTGGCACAGACGGCGCCCGACGCCCTCACCATCCTGACCGGTTTGCATGGCGACCGCATGGGCGTACCGATCGGCAACAGCAGCGCTGCGTTCCGCAGCGACGGCAGCGTCGGCCTTGCCACCGCCTTCGCCTACTGGACCGCGAGCAGCGGCGACGGCAAGCCGCTGATGCTGGCTGACACTGGCAGGACCGTGCCCGCGCCCTGGGTACCGTTCACCGCCGCCGGTTGCGACGTCGGCGCGTTCGCAACGACCGGCCTGACGCTGCAGCAGATCGGCCCCGAGATCGTGGCCACACTCGGCGCCTCCGACGCGCTCGCCGCGGTCAGCGATCCGCGCAAGGCACGCACCGATATCCTTGGCGTCGCCATCCATTGCGCCCGCGGCAGCGCGTTGTGCAGCAACGCCCACGCGCGTTCCGATCAGTTGCCCGATGAACCCGGCGGCTACGTCGGCTTCAGCGCGCTGTTTGGCAATCGTCATGTGCAGCCGGTGATCTCGCCGGACGGCCCGGTAAGGGACCTGGACGGCGATATTATCGACGACGACGCCGGCCATCCAGGCTTTCCCGGGGCATCGGAGACGACGGCCGCGCAATCGCTCGGCTATGCCGCGGCGATGCTGGAAGCCGGCGTACAAGTAGTCTATGCCGGGATCGGTGACGCACACAGGCCGTCCGCGGCGCGCCGGCGCGCCCTCGGCCCCGGCGAACGCGACCATGTCGCAAGGCTCGCCGCGGACGACGCCGCCTTCAAGGCCTTTCTCGACCGGCTCGCCGCAAGCGGGATCACCGCGCGCAATACGCTGTTCATCGTCGTGCCAACGGGCAACGACCGCTTTGCCGGCGGGCCGCCCAGCCCCGCCGGGTGCGATGGCCTTGCGGTGCCTTGCAGCTACGGGCCGATCGGCGCGATCGGCATCGCCATCGATCGACTGCTCGCCACCGAGCGGCGCAATGTCACCGCATTCGACGTCCAGGCCGGCAACGCACCGCCGTTCTACATCCGCGGCAATCCGCTCCCCGGCGATCCGCTCACGCGCACGCTCGCGCAGGACGTCGGCAAGCTCAGCGTCATCAACCCGGTGACCGGCAAGAGCGATCGCCTGACGTCGATGGTCGCCGATCGTGCGCAGATGCAGCTGATGCACATGGTCACGGCGAGCCCCGCGCGCACACCGCATATCATCATGTTCGCCGATCCCGATTACGTCATCCGGACCGCCGTCAGCCGCGCCGACTGTGCGCAGCCGCCGGCCTGCGTTGCGGTCAATCCGGACACGCCGTGGGTGCGCGGCGACATCGCGCAGATTCTGGGCGGCAGCTGGTTCGGCATGGCTGGCCCTGGCGTCGCGCACATCGGTGAGACGACAGACATTGCATCGCACCAAGCGGATCTGCGGCCCACTTTACTGGCACTGCTGGGCCTGACCGACCGCTATGTCCACGACGGCACCGTGCTTGTGGACGCACTCGAGGCGGGAGCGCTGCCAACGGAGCTCGCAAACGATCGCGAGACCTACATGGCGCTGGCGCGCGCCAGCAAGACCATCAATGATCCGCTCGGGCAGCTCGGACGCAACAGCCTTGCCTTTGCGACCCAGGCCATCAAGGGCGGCGATACCGGCTATCAGCGCTATCTCGGCGCGATCGGCGCAATCACCGCCAGGCGCGACGCACTGACACGCGAGATCAACGCGCAGCTCGATGACGCAGCTTTTTCGCATCAGCCGATCAATCCGTCTTACGCCCGTGCACTGATCGGTCGCACCGAGGCACTGGTCAACGAGGTCGAGGAGCTCGCCGGCAACAGCCTGGCTCCCGCCGATCGTCCATGGAAGGCGGCAAGCGATGCCCATTGACAATAGGACTGCCGCTGGCACCGCCATCCAGCACAGCGGACAAGGGAGAACCATCGTGCAATGTCTTCAACGGTTCGGTCTCCCGCGCGTGATATCGATTGCCGCGGCAGCCGGCACATGGCTTGCGTTCGCCGGCCTGCTCGGCGGCTGCATGATGGACAAGGGCATTGACTTGCCTGGTCGCGATCAGGTCACGGACCCGATCCGCGATGCCGACTTGCGCGCGCGCTGGACCGGCCCGGTCGGCGGGACATCCGGCGCAACGACGTCCGCGCGGACGCAGCCCATGGTGTTTCCGGGCGCCGATCAGGATCTCGCGCCGCCGCTCACGCAGCGAGACGCCGCTGCGGCGGCAACGACGCACATGGCAAGCGCGGTTGACGGCGACGTCATCGCCGAAGGCGGCGGTATCGAACTGAACTTCGACAATGCCGATATTCCAACGGTGGTGAAATCGGTGATCGGTGATAGCCTCGGATTGAACTACGTCGTCGACCCGCGTGTACAGGGCGTGATCACGCTGGCCTCCGCGCAGCGGATTCCACGCAAGGACGTGTTGCCGATCTTCGAGAGCGTGCTGCGAATGTCGAATGCGGCGCTGCTGCGCGAAGACAATTTGATCCGCATCGTGCCGCTGCCGGAAGCCGCGGGCGCCGGTATCTCGGTCATCGGCGCGGGACAGCCGGGCTACGGCGTCTCGATCGTACCGTTGCGCTTTGTATCCGCTGCGGCGATCGGCAAGACGGCGGAAAGCTTCCTTTCGCGGCCCGGTGCTGTGCGGGTCGATCAGGCGCGCAACGTGCTGCTGATCCAGGGTACCGCTTCCGAGCGCCAGGCTGCGCTCGGCGTCATCGGCACGCTCGACGTGGAATGGCTGCGCAACCAGTCGGTCGGGCTCTATCCGCTGAAGTCGACCGCGCCCGAGACCATGATCCGCGAACTCGAAAAAGTGTTCGACACTGCCGATGGCGGACAAGGACAGGGCGTGATCAAGTTTCAGCCGGTGTCGCGCATGAACGCGGTGCTGGCGGTGAGCAAGAACAGCAAGGTGCTGGACCGCGCTACCCAATGGGTGCGGCGGCTGGACCGGTCCGACCCGACCGGCACGACGGTGCGAGTCTACAGCCTGCGCTTCGGCAACGCGCGCAGCATTGCCCGCATCCTCAACGAGATGTTCGTTGGCCGCACCTCGCAATCAGCCGGTGACAGCCAGACCAGCCCGACCGCGCCGGGGCAGAGCGGAACGACATCGCGTATCGACTCGCTCGGTGCCGGCGCGCTCAGCAGCAGCAACAATTCGACGACGACCAACCAGGGCGGCACCGACACTTCGGGCAACGCCAATCGCGGCGGCGCGGCCCAGGTTGGATTCTCCGATCGCAAGGACGACGACCAGGATATGGCAGGGCCCGGCGGCGGGACGGGGCTGGGCTCCCTTCCGCGCGGCATATTTCAGAATGTCCGCGTCACCGCCGACAAGTCGACCAATGCGATCATGGTCTACTCCAACCAGGAGGATTATCTCGTGATCGAGCGGGCGATCGAGTCGCTCGATCGTCCGCGGCTGCAGGTCGCGGTCGATGCCATGGTCGCCGAGGTCACGCTCACGGACCAGCTGCAGTATGGCGTGCAGGCCTATCTGACCAGCGCCAACGCCGGCGCCGGTCCCGACAAGGGGTCGGTCGGCCTGTTCGGGGCCGCGCAGTCGGCCGCGCAAACTGCACTGCTCGCCCGCGTATTGCCCGGCTTCAACCTGCTGCTCGGTGCCGAGGCCAACCCGAAGCTGGTCCTCAATGCGCTTTCCACCTTGACCGCGGTCAAGGTGTTGTCGGCTCCGTCACTCGTGGTCGCCGACAACGAGCCGGCGATCCTCGAGGTCGGCGACCAGGTACCGATCTCGACCGGCAGCACCGTCACCGGTCTGAATGTGGTGAGCAGCATCAGCCGGCAGAACACCGGAATCATCCTCAAGGTGCTGCCACATGTGCATCCAAACGGATCGATCGAGCTCGAGATCGAGCAGGAAGTCTCCAATGTGGTCAATCCGGGCGGCTCGAGCGCCCAGAACCTGACGCCCACCATCTCGCAGCGGCGGATCCATTCGACGGTCGGCACCAGCAGCGGCCAGACCGTGCTGCTTGGCGGCCTGATCAAGGAAGACGACGAGCGCTCGGTGGCCGGACTGCCCGGCCTCAACCAGATCAAGTATCTCGGCGACCTGCTCAGCCAGAAGAGCGACACCAAGCTCCGCTCGGAGATCATCGTCTTCGTCACGACGAAGCTGGTGCGTAACGGTCACGACGCCCAGGTCGTTGCCGAGGAATTCCGCGAGCGCCTCGACAGCATGCGGCGCGCACCGACGACCTTCGATGCGCAGGCGGCAGCGCCGGCTGTCGCTCGCAAATGAGACGAAGGCCGAGGCCGCCGATGGCGATGGTCTCATCCATACTGAGGGTCCTGGGAGCAGCGATCTTCAGTACGGCTGCGACCGCTGCCGAGTTGGGCAGCGTGACACTGAAGGGCGACGTCACCATTGTCGCACTCAGCGGCGACGTAGCGGGGGGTGACACCGAGGCCGCGGAAGCACTGATCAAGGCCGCCAATGACGACAACCGTCTGATCTCGGCCATACGGCTCGATTCACCGGGCGGCAGCCTCGCCGAGGCGGTGAAGCTCGCCGGCCTGATCCGCAGGGCGAAGCTGCCGACCATCGTCGCGGCCGGATCGCGCTGTGCATCGGCCTGCTTCATCGTGTTCGCGGCGGGAAACGAGAAATTCGCGAGCTATGAGGCCGCGATCGGCGTCCACGGCGTGTCTGACAAATTCGGCCACGAAACCGCGCAGACCGAAGAGGCGACCATCGCCATGGCCCGCGTCGCAAGCGGGTTCGGCGTGCCGCCTCACATCATCGGACAGATGGTGACGACGCACGCCCACGAGATCGCGTGGCTGACGCCCGACGATCTGCGTGCCATGGGCGCCATCATGACCGATCGACCGGGACGCCACGTCCCGCCGCCAGCATCGCCTGACGATCGATGGCTTGCCGGGCTCGATACTCAATTGGAAGACAGAACGACGAATTCGCAACCGGCCGGTCAACACTCACCTGAGGCCGCAGGCAAACCCGGCCGACACGCATTGCCTGGGCAAAGAAGATAAGCCGCGTCCTCGCAGCAGCATCACTCGTTGCTGGCGGCGCTCGTCAGCTTGTCCAAGGAGATGTCGCCGGCGGTCCCGCTGCCGCCCTCCTGACCATCCGAGCCGTAGGAGAGGATATCATAGGCATCGTGTTCGCCAGGCGCCCGATAGATGTAGGGATGGCTCCATGGGTCATTGGGAACCATGCCGCCCTTGAGGTAAGGACCATTCCAATTGGCCGCGCCCGACGTCCGCTGCACCAGCGCCGTAAGCCCCTCCGCCGTCGACGGGTAACGGCCGGTATCGAGCTGAAAGAGATCGAGCGCGCTCGCGAAGCTCCGCATCTGGATCTTGGCCGCCTTGACCTTCGATTCACTCAGATAGCTCAGCACGCGCGGGCCGACCAATCCCATGATCAAGCCGATGATGGCGATGACGACCAGCATCTCGACGAGCGTAAATCCCCGCTCGCCCTGTCGCGTGCTGTCTCGGTCGATACGCCCGGAGGTGAGGATGGAGTTCTGCTTCGACATCGCTGTTGGTCCAATGAGCGACAGGGCCGAGAGCCGTCGCGGATCCTTGTCGACGCTCTGTGAATAGTCCCGGGCGCCTCGATTGAGGCGCCCGGCCGTGTCATGTGCTTGACGCGATCTTGCTACGACGCAGTTGGGATTGCGCCGTCCGCGACTGCATTACTTGGCGCCACCGCTGGCGCCGTTGGCGACATTCAAGCAGCCGTTCACCTGGGCGGCGGCCGCAGCAGTGATGTCGGTCGTTGCGTTATTCCAGTACTGCTTCTGGATGTTGGTCGCGTAGGCTGGCGTCAGGTGGTGGAACCCAGCGTTCTGAATGACCGCTGCGACGTCCGGATCACCATCGGCCCCAGCACCGGCGTAGTACCAGGTCAGGAAGCGGACGAGATTCGTGACGCGACCGGTGTCGGCCTGGACATTGTAGCAGCTATACAGGTCGAGGAAGGTGGTGCCGCTGAGCGGATAGGCGTTCGACCTGTTCGTGAGCGGCAGCACCGGCAGGCCGGTCATCGTGACGCCACCTTGGGTGACTGTACCGAAGACGTTGGCGTAGATGTTGTAGTCGTTCCAGGTCCAGGTCGTGGCCGGCGTCCTGAGCCTTGTGTCGAGCCATGCGGCGTTGGCGCCGTCCGGCGTCGGTGCGATGAATTCCAGCGTGGTCGGCGTCGCATTGTTCGGAACGTAGGTGCCGGCTACGCGCAGCTGCTCGTTCTGAAGGGCGGCCGAACGAGGAGCCGCGATCGTCCCAACCTGGGTAGTGTAAGGCTGGGTGAAGTCGGCGCTGACGTAGCCGATGCGGCCTTTGTTTGCGGCATCGGTGCTGATCGCGGATGCGACGCCGCCGCTGCCCGTTGCGCTGATCCAGGCGTTTGTCGCTGTCGTGTTGTTCCAGCCTCCCGTGCCGCGGACGGCGGCGATACGGGTGATCAGGTTGGCGAAGGTGGTGCTCGGCAGGGTCGTGGTATTGAAGATCGACTGGTAGCCGAACGCGCCGGTCGAATCGAGCAGCGGGCAAACGGCCTTCAGATAGTTGGTCAGGATGAAGCTCGTGCCGCTGCCATCGCCGCGGTACACGATCTTGATCGGGAGAGATGTGCTCGAGTAAGCCTGCAGCGTGCCGCTGCTGTTGGCATTCGTGTAGTCGAAGGCGGCGAGCACTTGCGTGCCGGCGTTGTTGAGGTACGGGATCTTGTTGGCAGTGACATCGTTCCAGTCGGTCACCAGGCCGGTGAAGATCGCGCACATCTGCGCCGTGCTGAGCTGGATGGCCGCGCCCTGGTTGGCCTGGGTGCCCGGAGTGGCACCGGTGCCGGCGACCGCCGAGTTCACCGTCATGGTGCTGGTGTTGACACCGATTGCGACGTTGACCTCGAAGGCCGGGATCTGGATCGGGTTGCCGTAGACCGTGGTGTTGTAGGCGACCGACGCCGTAAAGGTGCTGTTCACCGTGACCGTGGCCAGCGCGCCGCCGGTGGTGGTCCAGCTCTGGGTCGGGTTGAAGCTGACAGACGAGGTCGTGAGGCTCGCCAAGGCGCCCGCCAGCGGCGAGTCCGACAGACCGATGTCGACGCGCGGATAGGGATAGCTGCCGAACTTGGTCGCCGGGGTACCCGGATTGGCCAGATCGATCATCGCGGGCTGGTTCGCCGGCAGCGGCGGCGCGCCCGAGGTGCCCGGCGTCACCGTGCCGTTGTACCACTGCTGCGGATTGTTGCTGATGAAGCCGCGGACGCCATTGCCGCTGCCGACACCGGCATACATGCCCTGCATCGGCACGCTCACCAGCGTGCAGGTGGTCGGCAACTTGCCCGGTCCCGAGGTGGGGCTGAAAGCGAAGCCGTCGGGATAGGTGGTGCCGAAGCCGACGGTTGCGCCCATGTAGCAGTCGAAAATCTGGCGGAAGGCTTCCGAGGCGAGCGTGCTGCCGCCCGCGTAGATGCCGGCAGTGGCCGTCGAGACCTGCGCGTTCGCGGGCGTGATGGTCGAGGACGCAAGCAGGGCAAGCACCGAAGCGGTGCCGAGCATGTATTTGGACGATTGCATTTTCATTGCGCTGTTCCTGTGGGGTTGATCACCACCGGCACATCGTCATCGCGTCGTCATGAGAGCGCAAAGTAACCTTCAATCGATCTGAAGTTTATTTTGCTATCCAATCCCGATTGGCGGAGCCAATCCAAGTTTAGACGAGTATCTCTTCCGTCGACGTCATGTCTCCGTCGCCGATGATTGACTTCACGTCTGATAGACAATTCGACGGTCGACTTCGCGCAGGGATTATTTTCGATCAGATCCGAAAAACATCTTGGCAATACCTCGACAGATGCTCTATGGACTGCTCGCTGTCTGATCGCAAAATAACTGTTGAGCAATCTTCGCGTGCCTTCATTTCAAGTGAGGCCTCCCACATGGAAGACAACTCGAGCGGGCCACTTGCGATTCGTGTGGGGCATGGCGGCCATGCAATTTTGGCGCGCCCGCTGGCCCGCGGCAGCTATCCATCAACCGACCTGAAGCGGGCTCAGGCTCTGCATCAGGAGGGCGTGACGCACGCGCGGCAGGATCGCTGGCGCCAGGCGCTACGCGCATTCAACGAAGCCGCGCGGCTCGCGCCAGACCAGTCCGGCTTCAATTATTGCAAGGGCGTTGCGCTGTGCCGGTTCGATCGCTTCGACGACGCGCGCGAGGCGTTCGTCGCGGAGCTCAGGGTGACACCGACCCATGCGCCGGCGCTGGCCGAGATCGGCACCTGCCTTGCCCGTACCGGACGCACCCGCGACGGTATTCCCTATCTTCAGGATGGACTGCGTCTGCTGCCGAACATGCCACTGGCGCAATTTAGCCTTGGCTTGGCGCTCCTGACCGAGAACCGGCGCAGCGAGGCGCTCGCGGCGCTGGACAAGGCGATCGAGCTCGATGCCGGATATGGCGAAGCCTATCGCACCCGCGGCCTTGCTTATGTGATGGACGGTCAGTTCGACAAGGCGGTCGACGATCTCCGCGCCGCCTCGACCATCGACAGCGACAATTACAAGGCGATCATCGAGCTCGGCATGAATTTCGGCATCGCCGCGCGCGACCAGCAGGCGGCGCGGTTGTTCGAGATCGCAGCCGACAGCGCGCCGACCGTCGCGCTGCCGCAATATCTCTATGGCCACTTCCTGATCAATCATCGTGCCTTCGAGCGCGGGCTCGTGTATGTCGACCGCGCGCTCGCCATCGATCCACTGCAGGCCGAGCATCATGTCGGCCGCGGCTTCGGATTGCTCGGACAGGGCCGCATCGAGGAGGCCGTCGCGGCCTATCGGCGCGCAGGCGAGCTCGATCCCGGTAGCGCAGGCATCGCCGGAACCCTGCTGTTCGCGCTTCAGCACAAACCGGGCGTCACGCGCGACGAATTGCTGCGCGAGCACAAGCGATGGGCGATGCTCTATCGGCCGAGCGCGCCGCTCAGCCGTCTGCAATTCACCAACCCGCCGGATCCGATGCGCAAGCCGCGGCTTGGCCTGGTGTCGGCGGACCTGCACCGGCATGCCGTCTCGTTCCTCGTCCTGCGCGCCTTCGAGGCGCTCGCTGCGCTCGGCTACGAGATGTTCTGCTACAAGACCGACAGCAAGCGGCAGGACGACGATTTCAGCGAACGCTACAAGGAAATCTCGCTCTCCTGGCGCGACGTGTCCGGGATGGACGACGCGGCGCTGGCACGGCAGATCGGCGAGGATCGTATCGACGTCCTGTTCGATCTCGCCGGCCACACCGCCGGCAACCGTCTCTCGCTGTTCGCTACGCGCGCGGCGCCGATCCAGCTCAGCTGGGCCGGCTATGTCGGCACGGTCGGGCTCGATACTTACGACGGGCTGATCGCCGATCCGGTGGAGATTCCGCCGGAGCATGATGCGAGCTATGTCGAGCGACCGATCCGCCTGCCCGACTGCTATGTCTGCTATCACCCGCCGGCGAAAGCTCCCGAGGTGCCCAGGCTGCCAAGCCTGGGCGGTGGCCGCTTCACGTTCGGCTGCTTCAACCGCCCGGCGAAGATCAACAGCGAACTCGGCAAGGCCTGGGCGCGCATCCTCGAGCAAGTGCCGGATTCGCGCATCCTGATGGTCTACGGCGGTCTCGGCGAGACCAGCACACGCGACGCCGTCTACAACGTGCTCGGCCAGGGCGGCGTCCCGCGCGAGCGCGTCGAGCTGGTCGGCGAAACCGAGCAGGACAGGCTGCTTGTCGCCTATGGCGAGGTCGATCTCGCGCTCGATCCGTTCCCCTATTCTGCCGGCGTCACGACGCTCGAGGCGATGTGGATGGGCGTTCCCACCGTCACGTTCGTCGGCGATACCTTCGCCGGCCGTCACTCGGCGACCCACCTCACTGCTGCCGGATTGAGCAGCTTTTGCGCGCACAGTATCGACGACTACGTCGCCATGGCAGTCGGCTGGACGCACCGGCGCGATGAGCTCGCCGAGTTGCGCCGCTGCCTGCGCGACCGTGTTGCCGCCTCGCCGCTCTGCGACGCAGCTCGCTTCGCCGGCAATCTCTCGCGCGAATTGATGCAGCTCTGGGCGGAGTGGTGCGAGGCTCGCACGACGAATGCGGCGGCTTGACCGCGATCACGGGCGGATCTGCCGAAAACGTATTCGGCCGCGACGTCGCAAACGACAGGCAGGCCGACAGTAAAGGAGGCATCGATGCCGAAAGCAGGGATCAGCGAAACGCAGGCGATGCGTGCCGGACTCGCGATGCTGAATCAGGCTTCATCCGAGCGACGCGCGGAATTCATCCAGACCGTCATGAACCGCGCCGTCGCGCTGTTTCGTGACGGTCAGCTCGACAGTGCCGATGTCCTGCTCGAAACCATGCAGGACGAACCTCTGGTGCGGTCGCACGTCCTGCACGTCCGCGGCGTGATCGCGCTGCAGCGGGAGGAGGATGAGCGGGCGCTGGAATTGATCGAGGAAGCGATCAGGCTCAATCCCGCTGACGGTGAGGCCCATGGCAATCTCGGGGTCCTCCTGCTCAAGGGCCGCCAGTATCCGCAGGCGCTCGCCGCCTACACGGCTGCGCTGACGCTGCGGCCGGACAATGCACCCGCACAGCTGGGCCTTGCCCGCGCGCTGGCGATGCTCGAGCTGAGCGATTTTGCCGACGACGTATTTCGCGACCTGATTGCAAGCGCACCCGACTATATCGATGCAATCGTCGATTTCGGCTGGCTGCTCAGCGACACCAACCGGCACGATGCCGGCGTCGCGTTGCTGCGTGATGCGCTGGCGCGCTACCCCATGCGCGCGGAGCTGCGCACCGTGCTTGCCGTCTGCCTGTTCGGCGTCGGCGACTGGTCGGCTGCCTGGGCGGAGTACGAGGGGCGGCTGTCGGATCCGCGTGTCAACAAGCATCTGGTCTCGACCGACCGACCGCGTTGGCACGGTGAGAATCTTGCCGGCAGAACCATCCTGCTGCAATCCGAGCAAGGCTTTGGCGACACCCTCCAGTTCGTCCGCTATGCGTCGATGGTGAAAGCGCGGGGTGGTCGCGTGATCCTGCGGACGCCGCAAGTCCTGCTGTCCTTGATGCAAACTGTTGGCGGCATCGATGATGTCATTAGTGACGAGACCACAATGCCGGCATTCGACGTGCATGTGCCACTGCTGTCATTGCCGCTGATCTTCGATACGCAGGTCGACACGGTTCCGGCGGCAATTCCCTATGTCGCCCCCGATCCGGATCTGGTCTCGCGATGGCGCGAGCGCCTTCGTAAGCGCCTTGGCGACAATCCCGGTCGCGGCATTTCCGTCGGCCTGGTATGGCAGGGCAACCCCGGCCATCTCAACGATCAGCGCCGCTCGATCCGGCTCGATCTGCTGCGCCCCCTGCTCGGCTGTCCGGGCGTGCGATTTGTGAGCCTGCAGATCGGCCGTGGACGTGAGCAACTCGCCGACTTCGACGATCGTATCCTCGATGCCGGCGCGCAAATTGACGCGACATCGTTTGCCGACGCGGCGGCAATCATCGGCAATCTCGATCTCGTCATCTCGATCGACAGCGCCATCGCGCATCTGGCCGGTGCGATCGGCAAGCCGGTCTGGATCCTGCTCGCCAATGGCAGCGACTGGCGCTGGCTGCGCGATCGCAACGATACACCGTGGTATCCGCGAGCCCGGCTGTTCCGGCAGGCAAAACCGGGCGATTGGGCTGAGGTGATCCGGCGGCTCAACTCCGAGCTGAGGTCCCTCGCCGGGGCCGGGTCCGGCTTGTCGGCCGAGCGGACCGCGGACCCGGTCGTGACCTCCACGCTCAAGATGACCGTCCCGCCCCCCGGGAACGACACATTGATCTGCGACGCGTTGTTCGTCGAGGCGTGCCGCCAGCATCATGCAGGCAAACTAGATCGTGCCACGAAACTGTTCGAGCACGTCCTTTCCCTCGATCACGGACACGTCAACGCATTGTGCAACCTCGGTGCGGTCGAGCTCGGCCTCGGCCATTTTGAGCGCGCGTACGCGTTGTTGCAGACCGCGGTGACAGCGGCGCCTGATCTGGCGCCGGCGCGCATTGCGTTCGCCGACGCGCTGATGGCTACTCAAAGGGCAGAGCAAGCGGTTACTCAGTACCGCAAGGCAATCGAGCTTGCCCCGACGAACGTCGATGCTCACGCGGCGTACGCAAATGCACTGCGAAAGCTGGGCAATGGCGAGCAGGCGAGCGGCCTGCATACCGACATGCTGAGGCGCCAGATTCATCAGCATTACCGCAAGGCGCTGGAACTCGCGCCCACCAGTGACGCACTGCATGCACAATATGCGCTCGCACTATGCGAGCTTGGCGACCTCGACAACGCCATGCTGCACTTCCTGGCAGCAACGAAGATCAATCAGCAGCAGTCTTCGGAATTCTACGAAGCGCTTGGGTGCGCATGCGCCGCCCGCGGCAATTCGCAGGGCGCCGAAATCAGCCTGAAACACGCGGTTGCGCTCGATCCGCACCGCGTGACCGCCCATTGCGCACTTGCGGACCTCAATCTTGCGCTCGAACGCCCCGACGAAGCAGCGGCGAGTTTCCGTACAGCGCTGGCGATTGATGCAGCGAATGCAGCAGCTTTGCTTGGAATTGAACGGGCGCAGACGATACGGCGCAACACAGTCTTCAGCGGACTATCGTGACATGCATGCCGTTGCCGGCGATCAGATGCATCCTTGCGCCTGGCTTGGCGTCTTCGAGACACCTGGCAGTCGCGTACTCATCACTGCGACGAGCACAACACGCTCGTCACGTGTTCCCTACGCAAGTCAATTCTGCATCATCAATTGCGGTAAGGCGTGCCGCGAAATGAGCACTCGTTGTAGTTTCATTTCCATGTCACCAAGCACAGATAGAAGTGTCGTGACCGAAATGAAACGTGCAGATTGCCGCGGTTGGGGATGGGGCCCCTGCAATGAGCGACACCAATCGAACGGCGTTGCTCGCGCTCCTCGTCACAAGCTACGACGATCTCAAACAACGTTTGACACGACGAACCGGATCGGCCGATCTCGCCGACGAGGCCTTGCAGGATACCTTTCTGCGTCTGAGCAAGGCGGACGGCATCGGACCCGTCCGCGATCTGCCTGCATATCTGTTCCGCGTGGCGATGAGCGCCATCAGCAACCGGCGCGTTGCCGAGCGGCGGCGTCGCACGGTACCGCAAGCCGATGCGCTGTTCGATCTGCCGGACGAAACTCCCGGCCCAGACCGGATCATCGAGGCGCGATCCGAGATCAATGCGCTCCGGCGCGCCATCCAGGAGCTGCCGACCCGTCGCCGGGAGATCTTCATGGCGATATGTGTTGAAGAAATCCCGTTGCAGCAGGTGGCCCAGCGGTTCGGCGTCAGCGTCCGTACCGTCCAGGTCGAGATCAAGCAGGCGCTGGTGCATTGCGCGGTCTGCATCGATCGGAACGCGCAGATGTCGAGGGTTGCGTTCCGGCGTCGCAGTCCATTCAGCGAGCGGGACGGCGCTGCGCTCCTTCCGACAGGCGATGGCGATACGGTGCTCGACCGACGATTGCCGTTAGGCGGCAGCAGGTGACGTACGATGGCAAGACATGCTTATACCGTCCGACGTGCCGAGCCGGCCAAACCGCGCCTGACGCCTAAGCTGCTACACCACCCAGGTCAGCGCCCCCCGGCACGAAAATTATGCTGCCAACAGCCGAACGGCATAGTCGACCAGCCAAAGCGCTGGACAGAGGAACGCGCCGAACGGAAGTTTCGCTGTGCGCTGAATAGACCGGTCGCACGGCCACGTCAGCAGCGCAGCGATCAGGGCAACGCAGCTCGCCAACGTGAAGCACAGCGGTACGGTGTCGAGCGGGAGCCAGGCGCCGACGGCAGCCGCAAGCTTGACGTCGCCGAAACCAAGGCCTTCGCGTTGCCGCAGCCAATGGTACGCCCGCCGCATGAGCCAAATCGCTGCTGCAACCAGAATCGAGCCGCCCAGTGCGCCAGTCAGAGCGGTCCAGCCGCCGATCGGATCGAGCGCGACCGCGGCGACCAGCCCGGCGAGCAGAGCTCCTCCGGTGACGGCGTCGGGAAGCACGAAGCTGCGCGCATCGACATCGGCGCCGGCAACCATCAGCGTGCCGAGAACCGTCGAGGCGACCGCGTGCGGCCACGGCAGCGTTGTTGCAGACACCAGAGCGACAGCCGCGAAGCCGCAAGCCAGCACCACGCCGTTCGGAGCGAAACGGTTCGGGTTGCTGTCGTCATCGGCGTCGCGGTCGATCGTCATCGTCGGCTCATGTCGCTTCTTGCCGCACGCGGACCAGCTGTGCAGGCCAGGTCAATCGGAGCTGTGCAATGCTAACGCATGAAAGCAATGCGCCTGCGACACTTGGCGTACCGCCGATCGACTTCATGGCGTATCTCGCCGACAAGGGCGCGTTGCGCGACAGCCAGAAGGACGAGGCGGCTGGTCGCGCCCGCAACGGCTCGGCTGGCCACATCGACTGGAGCGCCCTCACCAAGCTGACACCGTCGGCACTGGCCGACGAACTGGCCAGCTTTTACCAATGCGATCGGGTTCGCCGCGATGATCTGGTAGACGGGCGCTTTGCCGGCAACGAGATGTCGACCCGGTTCCTCAAGGAGGAGCGCCTGTTTCCCTATGAGAGCGCAGCCGGCATACTGCGTCTCGCGCTGGCCTTCCCGATTGATGATGAGACGTTGCGATCAATCGAACTCATGCTGCGCCGGCGGGTCGCTCTTGCGGCGGCTACGGCCGATGATCTGGACGCCGCATTGTCGTTGCGGCTCGAGCCGGATCAGCCAAATGATGCCCCGCAGGCTGGAACCAGCGCCGGCGAGGACGATCTCGATAATCTGCGTGATCTCGCGCGTGGCGCACCGGTGGTGCGGGCGCTTGACGACCTGCTGCGCCTGGCCGTCGAGCAGCGAGCAACCGACCTGCATATCGAGCCGGCCGGCAACGTGCTGCAGGTTCGGCTGCGCGTCGACGGCATGCTCAAGAACGTGCCGGCACCACCAATGGCCATGGCCAAGGGCATCCTGTCGCGCCTCAAGATCATGGCCGGGCTTAACATCACCGAGCGCCGCCTGGCGCAAGACGGACGCGCGCACATCCTCGTCGGCGGCAACGAGATCGATCTGCGCGTCGCCACCATGCCGACGATGCACGGCGAATGCGCCGTCATTCGACTGTTGCGCAAGGGAGCTGGCCTGGTCTCGCTCGACCAGATCGGTCTCAGCGCCCATCACGAGGCGGTTCTGCGCAAGGCGTTGCTTGCGCCTTACGGAATGGTCATCGTCACCGGCCCGACCGGATCCGGCAAGACGACGACGCTTGCCGCATCGCTCGCGGTGATCAACGAGCCCACCCGCAAGATCCTGACCATCGAGGATCCGGTCGAGTACCAAATCCCAGGCATCAGCCAGACCCAGGTGCACCCGGGCATCGGGCTCACCTTTGCATCGGCGCTGCGCTCGTTCATGCGGCTCGACCCTGACGTCATCATGGTCGGCGAGATGCGCGATTCGGAGACCGCCCATATCGGCGTCCACGCCGCGCTGACCGGCCATCTGGTGCTGACGACGCTACACACCAACACCGCCGCGGGCGCCGTGACGCGCTTGATCGATATGGGAATCGAGAGCTTCCTGCTGGCGTCGTGCGCGCGGGTGATCGTGGCCCAGCGATTAGTCCGGATCCTGTGCGACCACTGCAAGGAACGTTACACGCTGTCGGCGCCGGATATCGCGGCGGACGAGCGCTATGCGGCACTCGGCATCGAGGCGGGCGAAGTGGTCTGCCGGCCCAAGGGCTGCGACTGGTGCGACAACACCGGATTCCGCGGACGCAAGGGCGTGTTCGAGATCATGGAAATCGGTTCGGCGCTGCGACGGTCGATCGGCCCGAAGACCGATGCCTCTGACCTCGAAGCCGTCGCCCGGCGCGAGGGCATGACGTCCATGACCGAGGACGGCGTCGCGAAACTGCGTGCCGGGCAGACCACGCTCGACGAAATCTTCCGCCTGACCATGAGCCTGTAGGAAGGTCATGCCGCACTACCGCTACCGCGCGTTGACCAAGGCCGGCGAGATCATTCTCGGCGACGTCGACGCGCCCTCGCGCGAGGAGGTGCTGCGCCGTATCGAGTATCTCGGCCACCTGCCGGTCGAAGCCGAGATCGCTGGCCGCACCGCGCTGCGCTCCGGTGTTTCAAGCGGAAGCCTGCCACGGCAACGCGAACTGACCACCTTCCTTCGCCTGCTCGCTTTGCTGCTTCGCTCAGGGCTGACGCTGGAAGCTGCGCTCCAGACGCTGGAGGAAGACACCAACAAGGCAGTGGCCCGCTTCGCCGGCGGGCTGCGCTCGGCAGTCTCGGGCGGTGACGGCTTCGCCGAGGCGCTGGATCGCTACAACCAGATCATCGAACCGATCTACATCGCGATGGTTCGCGCCGGCGAAGCGTCCGGCAAACTGGAAGTGGTGCTGCGGGCGATTGTCGAGGACCGGACGCGGCGCGAATATTTGTCGCAGCGGATCACGTCAGCGGTTCGCTACCCGATGTTCCTGGTCGGCTCGGCGCTGGTCATCCTTTTTTTCTTCCTGCTCTATGTCGTGCCGCAGTTCGAGTCGGTGTTCACGGAGCTTCGCGGACGTCTCAATTCCGGGGCGGCCTTTGCGCTCACGATGTCGACGTGGCTGCGCGCCCATCTCGACACGTTCCTTGGCGGTTGCGGTGCGGTGCTGTTGCTCGGTTGGCTGATCCTGCGCCAACCAACCGCGCGGGCATCGCTGATGTCGGTACTCGCGACCATTCCCGGCGTGTCCGGCCCGATGCAGGATCGCCGCACCGCCCGTTTCATCGGCACGCTGGGGCTGCTGGTCGAGAACGGGGTCGCGTTGCCGACCGCGCTGAAGATCCTGCGCGATATCATGACCGAGCCTCGCTACGCGGCAGCGGTTGAGCAGGTGCACGAGCAGGTGCGGAATGGCCGCCGGTTCATCGAGGCGCTGTCCGCGAGCGACCTAGTGCCGCCGCTTGCGGTCCGTATGCTTCGGGTCGGCGACGAGACCGGAGATCTGTCGGCGATCGCACGGCACGCCGCCGATCTCTATGAGCAGCGGCTCGCGATTGGCCTCGACCGCCTGATGGGTGCGATCGGCCCCATCACCATTATTGCCGTCAGCATAGGCATCGGGACGCTGGTGGTGTCGATCATGAGTGCGCTGCTCAGTATCACCGAGCTGGCGATGTAGGGGCGACCGATGGCGCGAATGACAATCACTGGTTCGTCTGCGGGCTCTACCCTGATCGAGATGATGGCGGTGATGTTGATCATCGCGATGTTGGCGTCGCTGGTGGTGACGAAGGTTCCCGGAACGGGGCGCAGCAACTTGAAGGCTTTGGCGCTGCAGACCGCCGCGCTGCTGCGACGCGAACGGCTTGCGGCGATTCTCACCGGGCAGAGCCGCCGGGTGTCGCTCGACGGAAATGCGCGGACGATCGTCGGGCAAGCCGGAACGATCGCGATCCCCAGCGACGTCCTGGTCGATGTGATCGGTGTGGACGAGCTCTGGTCGGGACGCCGGGCGGTCGTAAGGTTCGAGCCGGATGGCGCTTCAACCGGCGCGGTGTTGAAATTCTCGTGGGAGAATGTGCGCTATGAGGTGGACGTCAACTGGTATAATGGGCGCGTTGCGGTCGATCTGCCCTGAACCGCGCGATGCGCGTGCCGGGTTCACCCTGATCGAGGCGCTGGTGGCATTGGCGTTGCTTTTGGCGTTCGTGTCCGTCCTCGGCCCGCATTTGTTTTACGCGCGCCGCATCGCCGACAGGATCGACGGCCGCGTTGCGGCGCAGGTCTTGCTGCGCTCGATTCTCGATTCGCCGGTCGACCGTTCCATTCTCGCAAACGGAACGCGCGACGGCGAGACCGCCGGTCTGCGCTGGTCGGTTACGTCCGAGCCCATGTTCGTCGATGCCATGGTTGTGCGGCGGGACGTGCCGGCCGCGGCTGCGTCGAACAAGAAGGAAGAGCCCGGCGCCAAGCGTCGGAGCTGGATCGCCTATCATCTTGTTGCAACGGTGTCGTGGGCGCCTGGACAGACGGTGAGCGCGGATACGCTGAGGCTCGGATTGGCAGCCGACGAATGAGCGCCACCCTTCGATTGATCGCCCGTACGGCGCCCGGCTTCACGCTGATCGAGGTGCTTGCGGCTCTCGCCATCGGGTCCGCGGTGATTGCCGCAACCGCGGTGCTGATCAACAACGTCGCGCTGAACTTCGATCGCAGGACGGGTTCGGTGGGAAAGACGGATCAGTTGCTACTCGCGGTCGACCGCCTCGCGGCGGATATTGGATCCGTCCGGCAAGTGACGCAGCGGGACGGCGCAGATGCCACGGCCGCCTTCAATGGCGATGCCAACCAAGTGACGTTTGTGACCGGAAGCAGTGCAGGTGGCGGCCAGGGCGAGGAGGTCGTCAGCCTGCAGGTCGAGGAGACCGATGGTATCGACCGTCTGGTCCGGCGCCGGGCCCGATGGCACGGACAACGCACACCATTCGCAAGCGTCGCGCTGCAGGATCCCGTCCGCGTGATCGAAGGTCAGATCGACATGAATTTTACGTTCGGAAGCCCTGGTCCGGACGGGACTATGTCCTGGAGCGCGACATGGATCGGACAATCGCTGCTGCCGCGGCTGGTGCGGTTGACTATCCGCGACCGCGCAAGCGGCGCCGATCTCCTGCCTGGCGTTCAGTTCGCGCTGCGGGCCGATGCGCCGATCGGCTGTGCCCAGCCCGGAGCCAACGCCGATTGCGTGACCGGCAAGTCCGCATCGCCGAAGGAGACGCCGGCGAAAGATCCGCCGGCCGGAGCACGCCGATGAGCAGCCGGCACACCCAACGCGGCATGGTCCTGCTCGCCGTGCTGTGGGCGATCGCGCTGTGCGCCGCCCTCGCCATGGCAACGTCGACGACGTTTCGCAGCCTCGCGGGCATCGTCCGGATCGACCGGGATCGCGCGCAAGCCGATGGACTCCTGACCGCGGGGCTCGAGGCTGCCGCCGGTATTGTCGCGGCGCTGCGAGATGCTCCGCTCACGGAGCGCAGCATCACGCTGACGTTTGCGACCGGGTCGGTTCAGCTTACCGTCAGCGACGAGAGCGGCCGCATCGACATCGGAAGGGCCCCGGTCGAGTTGTTGGCCTCCCTGCTCCGCTACGTCGGGGCCGACGATGACGATGCCGGCATCCTGGCGCAAAGGATTGTCGCGCTTCGCGACGCCGCAGGACAAGCGCGACCGAACGATGCGCAGACGCGGCCGAACGATGCGACGAAACCGTCGGCGGCGGTCAAGCCGGATCAACCAGCCGCTCCCGCACCGTTCACGGACATCGGGCAGATCGCTGATATTCCCGGCATGCAGCCGCAATGGATGGCTGCGATGGCGCCCTTGATTACCGTCTACAGCGGCGAGACCGTCAATCCGCTCACCGCACCGGTTGCGGTGCTGCGGGCCTTGCCGTCCTTCGATGCCGAGCGGATTAACGCCTTTCTCGACATGCGCAGCTCTCCGTTTGTCGATCCTGACCGCCTCACCTTCCTGCTTGGACCAGCGCAAAAATACCTGAAGGTCCAGCAGACGCATGTGGTCGCGGTGGACCTCGTCGCCGGCACGACCGACGGATACACCGCAGCGGCCAAAGCATTCATCGTGCTGCTCCCCGAGGACAAGCAGCCGTATCGGGTTCTGGCCTGGACCCCGCTATCGCGGTTCGCCAGGACCGGCGTCGTTGCATTGCCGGAGGCGCGCTGATGACCATCGACGTGATCATGCGACGCTGGATCGACGTCCTCGCCCGCCTGTGGCTCGGCCGGCAGGAGCGGCGCCGTGCCCGACAATGGGTGCGGATTAGCAGAGCCTCCAGCGAATGGGTACTGGAGGACGCGAAGAATTCGGCAAGCTCCACGTTCGCGGCGGGGTCTGCGGGCGCGCTCCCGGACGAGATCGTTAGCGCCGCGCAGAAATCTTTCGTCATTCTGGAGCTTCAAGCCGGTGATGTCGTCGCGCGGTCGATGACCGTTCCCGCGCAGGCGCGCGATCTGCTGGCCGGCATCGTGCGCAATCAGATCGAGCGGCTGTTTCCGTGGCGGGCGAACCAGGTCGCCTATGGCTTCAATGCAGCGGCCAGCGAAGATGCAAGCATCCTCAATGTGCAAGTCCTCGCCACCTCGCGCGCGACGCTCGACGACGTGTGCAGCGAGTTCAGCGCGCGGGGCCTCCGGGTCGATCGTGTCGTTGCCGGCCGGGGCCGCGATGACGCGACACCGGCAGTCACGTTGTGGTCGCGGCTCACCGACGCGACCGACACCAATCTCTCGCGGACACGCCGAATGATCAGCGGCCTGATCGTCGCAGCGGTCTGCTCGACGCTGGTGGTGAACGTCTGGGCTTTCGTGACTGCTGCATCCGCGGATGGCGAGAGCGATGAGGTCGGACCTCGCCTTGCGACGCTGCAGCGTCAGATCAGGGGAAGCTCGTCGAAAGAGGCGATCGCCTCGCTCGCGCCGGCTGAACGGGCGCGTGCCCTGAAGGAAACATCTCCGGTTGCGGTGGTCGTCGTCGAAGCATTGTCGCGCACCCTACCCGATAGGTCCTATCTTACGGAACTGAATATGGACGGTTCGACGCTGCGCATCGTCGGCCTCGCTGGCGACGCACCGTCGTTGATCGCACCGCTCGAACGTTCCGGACATTTCAAGGATGTGCATTTCTTTGCCCCGACAACACGTAATGCCGACGGCGGGCGCTTCGTGTTCCATATCGAGGCGCGCGTCGAACCGCATCTCAGGATCGATGGAGAGTAAATCGTGCTGAAGGCGAAGCTCAATTTCAAATTCGACGTCAACCGTGAGCAAGTCCTCGCGGTCGGCGGCCTCTGCGCGCTGCTGCTGATCTGCGCGGTCGCGATCGCGGGCGCGCTGCAGACGCGGGCCAATGCCCTGCAGCGTCTCGCCGAACAGCGCGACCAGCTGGCTGCACTCGAGGCGCATTCGCGGCCGGCTGCGAATAAGCGCACGCCGAGCCAACGCCTTGCGGCACCGGCGGCCGCGTTCCTGGATGCGTCGACCAGCGGCCTCGCCACGGCGCAGCTCCAGGCTTATCTCTCCGAACTGGTGACGAGTCAGCACGCGGTCCTGGTCTCGTCCGGGATTCCCGCCGATCGCGACGACAAGAGCGACGCAATCAGGCTTCAGATCTCGCTGAATGCCACGCTCGCTGCATTGCAGACGCTGCTCTATCGGCTCGAAAGCGGCGCGCCCTATGTATTCGTCGACGCACTGCTGGTGCAGCCGGGAGGATCCACTGAGCGAACTGCGGGTGATCCGGTCTTGAAGGTCAATCTGACGGTGCACGCCTTCTGGCGCCGCAGGACGGCTTGATCGATCGCAACTGCGCAAGGCGGCCAACGATGCTATTCGGCAGCTTCTCTCAACTGGCCGCGGAAGTATTCGATCGTTCGCTCGAGGCCATTGCTGAGATCAACGGTCGGCTCCCAGCCGAGCACTGCACGCGCCAGCGAAATGTCCGGCTGCCTTTGCCGGGGATCGTCGGACGGCAGCGGCTCGAACACCAGCTTGCTTCGTGATCCGGTCATTACAATGACCTGCTCGGCCAGCTGACGGATGGTGAACTCGCGCGGATTGCCGATATTGATCGGCCCCGTGAAATCGTTTGGCGTGTCCATGGTCCGGATCATGGCCTCGATCAGATCGTCGACGTAGCAAAAGCTGCGGGTCTGGCGGCCATCTCCGTAGATGGTGATGTCATTGCCTCCGAGCGCCTGGACGATGAAGTTCGACACCACGCGGCCGTCGTTCGGATGCATGCGGGGACCATAGGTATTGAATATTCGCACGACCTTGATCCGCAGGCCGTGCTGGCGCCAATAGTCGAAGAACAGCGTCTCGGCGCAGCGCTTGCCTTCGTCATAGCATGAGCGCAGTCCGATCGGGTTGACGTGTCCCCAATAGGATTCCACCTGCGGATGGATTTCCGGATCGCCGTAAACTTCCGAGGTCGAGGCCTGGAGGATCTTTGCCTTCACGCGCTTGGCGAGTCCAAGCATGTTGATGGCGCCGTGGACGCTGGTCTTGGTCGTCTGCACCGGATCGAACTGGTAATGGATCGGCGAAGCCGGGCACGCCAGATTGTAGATCTGGTCCACCTCGACATAGAGCGGAAACGTCACATCGTGGCGCATGACCTCGAATCGAGGATTGCCGATGAGACGCGCGATATTGCCCCTGCTGCCGGTGAAGTAGTTGTCGACGCAGAGCACGTCGTGGCCCTGCTCGACCAGCCGCTCACACAGATGCGAGCCAAGAAATCCGGCTCCGCCGGTCACCAGCACCTTTGCCACGTCACTCTCTCTTGATGTCCGAGCGTGAAGCCTGCGGCCAAACCCACGGATGTCGACGGGCGGGAACGTAGCCCGCGACATGCGAGCAATCGCCGCTCTGCGAGCCGAACACCGTCCACTGCGTGACCTTCCAGACTTCGTTGCTGCGAAGCGACGCGCCGGCAAGGACACAGCTATTCCAGGGAGCAACCACGAATTGAATGTCGTAGCAGCCCGGCGAAATGCTCGAAACCGTGTGATACCGCGAGGGCGGCAACGCCCCCGCAAATTGATCCGGCCCCCAAACCCCCGCGCCGCACGGCGAAATGTAGAGGTGCTGCAGCGGCGTGTTCGAAGCGTTGACGATCGTGAATTCAGCTGCGCCAGCAGCAGCAGACGAGAGTATCGCCGCCATCGCCGTCACAACGAGTTGTCGATTACATAGGCGATGCATGGAAGCGAACGCACTGCGGACATTTCATTGCAGCTGCCGCGTGGCAGGCAATAGACGATAGCATCACGGCATTGCAGTTTTGTGGCGTTTCCCGTTGTAATTGTCTTGTCCGCGTTGCGTTACGTGAATGGCTGCGCAATGCCGAGCGTTCGCAGCGGGCCACCTGGCCGGGCTTGCGTTTTGCGTTACGCGCGAAGCGCTGACGTCACGTCGCGCTATCTGCGAGCTGTTGGTGAACTGCGACGATTCACGTTGGGCTAACCTGCAGAAGTTTTTCGCGCTTGGATCTGATTTCAGTTCAGCATCCAGCGATCTCGAATTTGAGGACCTCGTCGTCATGGCGCGGATACCCCGCAGACACGCCCGCGATGTCGATCTGGTCTCCGCCGACCTCCGCGCCGCACACGATCGCCAGCGCGTCGCCGAGCGACCGCGCCCACACTTTTTCCGCACGGCGAAGCCGGCCGGGAAAGATCCGTTCCCTTTTTGAGTTCAATGGCTTGTTTGCAGGCCGGAGCGGGAGGGATCGAACCTCCGAATGGCGGAATCAAGATCCGCTTATTTGTCCGACGATTTCGAGGCGCATTTGGAAACATTCACCCAAAACCCTTCCCTCCCACGGCAAAGGTCACGCGCTCGAACCGTCTGACTGCTTCGCAAGAACTCCCCAGCCATGGGGCGGCAACGTAATCTCTGTCATCCCTCGCTTTTGGCGGACCGCGAGGTCTCCAGCCAACCTATCGACCGCAGCAGGGATCGCGCACGCGATCGGCGCGTCGGTCACATTGAGCGCAACCCACAGCCGGTTTTCTTCGTGGAATGCTTCGATCACGAGCTCGGCGTTGCGAAGCTCGGTTACTCGAGTGCGGGCCCTATGGAGCCACGGATGCCGCAGCCGCAATCCGATCAGTTCCTGATGAATCCGGAACGTCGGCCAGCCGAAAGGTACCAGATCCCTTGATGTTGCGGGAAATGCCGGACGGATCGCGTCGTCTCCTCCGGCACGACGTTCCTTGACTCCTCGAAACGCCTGTTCGTCGCCGGCATAGATTGATGGCAGGCCGCCGCAAGTCATAAGGATGACCAGCGCATGGGCAAGATGCCGTTCATCGCGAAGCTGGCTCGCGATCCGCGTGACATCGTGATTACCAATAAAGGTCTGCGGCACGAAACTGTCGAGCATCGCATTGTGTCGCTCCAGTGCCCAGGCCAGTTCAAAGAAATTGCGATCGTTCAACGCACTCCAGATCGCCTTCCATAGTTCATACTGCGTAACCGCGTCGACACCGGTCTCGCGAACGAAGGCGGAATAGTCGCCGTGGATTACCTCGCCGAAAATATAGGCATCCGGATGCCGGGCACGAACCGCAGGCAAGACATCGGCCCAGAACCGTCTTGGGACGGCGTAGGCCGCATCAAGCCGCCAGCCGTCGGCACCACGCTCGAGCCAATGGCTCATCACGCGCATCACATACTCGGCGACAGCCGGTTCGTCATGATTGAGAGCAACGAGCTGGCGATGGCCCTCGAAGGTCGCATAATCGGGCGATTCATCCGAAGCGCCGTTCGTTGGCCGGGTCAGGCGAAACCACGAGGCTTCAGGCGAATGCGGGCCATCTGCAATCGCGCGCCGAAATAGCGGATACTCGCGGCCGACATGATTGAACACGCCGTCGAGCACGATACGCAGCCCGCGATCACGGGCCGCCTTGACAAGCGCATCGAAATCGCTCTCGTCGCCGAGCCGCCTGTCGATCTGGAAGTGATCGATCGTGTCGTAGCCATGCGTGGACGAGGCGAAGATCGGTCCGAGCAGGATCCCGGAGGCGCCTAAATTCACGACATAATCCAACCAGGCGACAAGATGGCCAAGGCGATGCGTGACAGCCGCACACGCCTCGCGTTCGGCCCCGACAAAGCCGAGCGGATAGAACTGCCACCAGACCGCCCGCTCGATCCAGTTTCGTGACCGCTGATCTTCACTGTTCAAGTCGATCGCCGCCTTTCACGAACAGCAAACCATTGGCGCCGGCAGCGAGCAAGACCGCGACCGGAATAAGACCTATGTCCTCCTCCGTCAGCGTCTCGCAATCCAAGCAAAAGAAGTGCCGCGTCTGAGCGAGACGGCAAGTTTGAGGAAGGCAAGACCGAGAGAATCCCGGATCAGGAGTGAGCCGTCACCAAGCCGATCCCGGACCGGGACCGACCCTGCGATCACCTCCCGCAATCACCATTTCAACGCTGCCGTACGCACGGGATGATCCCAAAGCGCGGTCGTCTCGGCGTCGAGCAGGCTCAGCGTGAGCGAACACCCGGCCATATCCAGCGATGTGACGAAACTGCCAACCAGCGAACGAGCGATGCGCAGGCCACGTTTCTCGAGCATCCGGCGTGCCGCGTTGTACATCAAATAGAGCTCGATCGTGGGCGTGCCGCCGAAGCCGTTGACGAGCAGCAGGGCTTCGGTCCCGGCACGTGCGTCGAAATCGCCCGCGATGGCCGCGATCATCTCGTGGGCGATCGCATCGGCGCGCTCGAGCTTGACGCGGCGGCGTCCCGGCTCGCCGTGGATGCCGACGCCCATTTCCATCTCGTCCTCTCCGAGCCTAAAGGTGGGCGTGCCGGCGGCGGGAACGGTGCAACTCGTCAGTGCTACGCCCATCGAGCGTGTCCGCGCATTGACGCGTGTACCGAGCGCGACACAGGCCTCAAGATCGGCGCCCTTCTCGGCGGCCGCGCCGACGATCTTCTCGACGATCAATGTGCCGGCGACGCCGCGGCGCCCGATGCTGTAGGTCGACTTCTCGACCGCGACATCGTCGTCGGTCACGATGGTTGCGGTGCGGCCCTCGGCGATCTCGGCCGCCATCTCGAAATTCATACGGTCGCCCGCATAGTTTTTCACAATGAACAGCACGCCGGCCTCGCCGGAAACCGCCTGGGCCGCCTCGACGATCTGATCCGGCGTCGGCGAGGTGAAAACCTGGCCCGGACAGGCAGCGTCGAGCATGCCGTGGCCGACGAAGCCCGCATGCAGCGGCTCGTGCCCGCTGCCGCCGCCCGACACGAGCGCAACCTTCTTCGGGTTCAGCACACGCCGCCGCACGAATTTCCGCTCGGAGCCGAGCGCGACGATATCCGCATGCGCGGCTGCGAACCCGTCTAGGCTCTCCGCGAGCACGTCGTCGACTGAATTGATGAACTTTTTCATTGTCTCCTCCCCGCTTACTCGATTTGGCTTCGCGGCTATTTCTCTCGCATGATCGCACTCAAGCGCCGCGCGAATTCCTGGAGCAGCGCATCGAGCTCGGCATTGCGCTTGGCGCTGCCGAGATCAGGCAAGTGCAGCGTCAGCGTCCGCTCATGCGCCCCTTCGGTCAGGCGACCGATCCGACGCGGATGCGCGCGCGCATAAGCACGAAGAAAGGCGGCCTTCGCCTGCGGAGGGAAGTGGCAGACATCGAAGATCGTGTTGAGATGCTGTACCGGGATCGGCACCGGATAAGCGGGATTGCTGATTTGGCTCACGAAGCTGCGATTCTTGCCCATGGCATGCGCAAGACGAAGCCGCATCCCTGACGGACGGCTTTCCAGCACCTCCTTGAAGATGCGCTTGTAAACCGCAACAGCGCCGGCCTCGGCTGGCTCATCGGTTGCCGTGTCAGCCAAGGCCACCTCCGCCGCTCAGCCGGTCGATCGACTGCTTGATCTGCGCGAGCGTGGATGCGTTCACGGAAAGCTCGCGCAGGCCGCAGTTCAGCAACGCCGGAATGCAGCGCGGGTCGCTCGCCATGTCACCGCACAGGCTGACGCTGATTCCGGCGCGACGTCCGTGCTCCGCGGTTCGCGCGATCAGTTCGAGCACAGCCGGATGCAGCGGATCGAGCAAGGCCGCCAGAGCTCCATTGGAACGATCACAGGCAAGGACGTATTGTGCGAGGTCGTTCGAGCCGATCGAGAAGAAGGCGGTCTTGAACGTCGCAATCGCGAGGGCCGCAGCAGGGACTTCGACCATGATTCCCAGTTCGGGAAGCATCGCGTTAACGCCTTCGGCCTGCAAGCGCTGCACAATGTCGGCGAACAGCTTCCGTCCCGCCTCGAGCTCGTCCGCCGACGTCACCATCGGGAACATGACCTTGAGATTGCCGCGCACCGCGGCGCGGGCCAGCGCGCGGAGCTGGACAGCAAAAATCTCGGGCCGGGCGAGGCAAAGCCGCAAGCCGCGCACGCCGAGGAACGGATTGGCTTCGCTGTCGAACGTAAAGCCGGGCACCGGTTTGTCGCCGCCGGCATCGAACGTGCGGATCGTGACGGGCCGCTGTCCGGCCCAGCGCAACACCGCGTCATAGGCCTGGAATTGGGTCTCCTCATCCGGCAGGTCGCTCCGCCCGGCGAGCAGGAATTCCGTCCGCATCAGGCCGATGCCGTCGGCATACTGCGCATCCGCATGATCGAGGTCGTCGACGCGCTGGATATTGATCAAGAGCTTGATGTGTTCGCCGCGCCACGAGGCCGTCGGCCGCCGCAGGATTGCGCGAGCGGATGCCCTGCTCTTGCGATGGCTCTCGCGCCGCTTCTCGAAGATGCGCACCTGCTCGGCACTGGGATCTAGCTCCAGTGTCGCGCCTTCACCGTCGAGCAGCGCCGTGGCGCCGACAGCCGGAATGGCGCCGAGTTGCACGACCATCGGGATGCCGCGCGCACGCGCCAGCATCGCGACGTGGCTCGTCGGACTGCCGTGCAGCAGCGCCAGGCCGCCGCCGCCGGACCAGTCGATCTCGAGGAAGCGCGACGGCGGCAAGTCGTCGGCACAGATGACGCCTCCGCTCGGGATCTTCAGCGGCTCGCCCTCGTCGCCGCGCAGAATGTGGACCACGCGGTCGCGCAGGTCCGCAAGGTCCGACGAGCGGGCCTGCAGATACTCATCCGCCGCCGACTTGTACTCCGCGATCTGCTCGTCGAGCGTCGAGCGCCATGCGACGTCGGCCGGACGCCCCTCGCCGATCGACGCGAAGATCGCCTCGATCAGATCCTCATCCTCCAGCAATGCGACCTGGAACTCGAGGATTTGCGCGGCTTCACCGCCGGCGCTGGCGGCAAGATCGGCGATCTGCCCGCTTGCGAGATCGATCGCCTTGCGCAAAGCGAGCGCCTCCTCGACCAGCGTGCCGGCCACCCGCTCGCCGCCCGCGCCCGCATCGACGCGGACCAGCGGACCGTGGGCAAAGCCGATCGAGGCGGTCCTGCCGCGGTAAGCCAGTCCTGTAGCGCCGCCCTGCATGCTAGCCCGCTCCATCTGGAAAATCGCTGGCAACCAGATCGACCAGCGCGGCGACGGCGGCCTCGGCGTCGCTGCCGGATGCCTTGATCTCGATCGTGCTGCCGTGTGCGGCGCGCATCGCCATGATCTTGGCCACACTCTTGGCATTGATCCACTCCGGCGCACCCGCGACCCGCACCGAGATCTGGGCCTGGAACTTCTTGGCGAGCTTGGTCAGCTTGACCGCCGGGCGCGCGTGCATGCCTACCGCGTGCACCAGCCGCACATTGCCGGTGAAGATCTGTCCGTCCGCCTTATCAAGCATGCTCATCATCCATTCATCGCATCGCCGACATCTCAGTCGGCAGAGAGTTCCTCGGCCACGGCCTTGACCTGGGCCAGCGAGCTACCGCCCGCCGCTTCGGTCGCCGCCATCACGGCGCCCTCGACGATCGGCGCGTTGCATACGACAACGAGATCTCGTCGCGCAGGCTCCAGCATCTCAACGGCCATTTCGCTGTTGGTCTCGGCTCCGCCGAGATCAACGAGCACCGCGACTCCCTTCGGAGACCAGGCGTCATTGATGGCGTCGATGATCAGCGGCACGCTGGTACCCAATCCGCCATCGGGATTGCCGCCACAGAAAGCCACCTTGACTTCGCTGCCGACCATCTGCCGCACCATGTCGGCGGTTCCCTTGGCGATGTCGCTGGAATGCGAGACGATCACAATCCCCACGGTCTCAGTCATGCCCGTGCCTCCAGGCCCGCGCACACCGCCTGCACCAGCACGCAGCTCGACCGCGCGCCGGGATCGACGTGCCCGACGCTGCGCGCGCCGAGGAACGACGCGCGCCCCTTGGTGGCCTGCATCGGCGCTGTCCGTTCGACCGCCTCGGTCGCGGTGGTGCGCACCCGCGCGATCAGATCCGGCTTGCCGGCCGCCGTCTTCAACGTCTCCAGCACCGGAACCAGCACGTCCAGCATCGTCTTCTCGCCGACCTGCGAGCGGCCGCGCGCGCTCACCGCGTTCACGGCACTGCCGAAGACTTCGGCGAGATCGTCGGGCAGGCGCTTGTCGTGCGACAGCGCCTCGCCCGCGGCAAGAAAGAAGCTGCCATAGAGCGGGCCGGAGGCGCCACCGACCGTCATCACCAGGGTCTTGCCGATCATCTTCAGCGCTTCATCGAGCGGCTGCGCCGAGATCGCATCGAGCTTGCCGAGTACGGCTTCGCAACCGCGCTTCATGTTGGTCCCGTGGTCGCCATCGCCAATCGCCTGATCCAGGCTGGTCAGCTCCGGCGCGCTGGCGATGACCTGCTCCGCGGCCGCCTTGACCAACGACCTGAATGTTTCGGGTTGCACCGACATCTGTTCGATCCTCTCGCCCCTCTAATGAACCGCCGCGGGAATGCGCTGCCCCGCACGGTCGAAACACAACGGACGCACCAGATGCAGTTCGACCTCCTGGCCGGCCTGCAGCGGCTGATGCGGGTCCGCCAGCGTCACCAGTGTCTCGCCCTTATAGTCCAGATGAACATGATTCTGCTCGCCGAGGTGCTCGACCCGATGCACGCGGCCGACCATCTGCCCGCCATTGCGCGCGCCGAGTTGAAGATGCTCGGTGCGAATGCCGACCGTCTCCGTTCCGGGCGGCACCGCTACATCGGAGAGCAGACGAGCCGGCAGGAAGTTGATCTGAGGCGTCCCGAGCCGCGAGGCGACGTAGCTACTGGATGGGCTTTCGTAGATCTCTCGGGGCGTGCCGAGCTGAAGCAACTGACCGTCCCTGATCACGCCAATTCGCGAGGCCATCGTCATCGCCTCGACCTGATCGTGGGTGACATAGAGGATAGTCGCGCCCAGTTCGATCTGGATCCGCTTGAGTTCGAGCCGAAGCTCCGCGCGGAGTTTTGCGTCCAGCGAGGACAGCGGCTCGTCCATCAAATAGATCGAAGGATCGCGGACCAGGGCACGGCCGATGGCCACGCGCTGCATCTCTCCACCGGACAGCCGGGTGGCCCGGTTGTTCAGCTTGCTTGCGATATGCAGCAGCTCCGCCGTCTGTTCGACGCGCCTGCGGATGATCGGCTCCGCCACCCGCCGCGCGGGAGAGCGCAGCGGAAACGCCAGATTGTCGTAGACCGTGAGATGCGGATACAACGAATATTGTTGGAACACGAAAGCGATATCCCGCGAGCCCGGCGGATCGTGCGTCACGTCGCGCCCGTCGATCATGACGGAGCCTGT
The DNA here is from genome assembly GCF_050435825.1 of Bradyrhizobium sp. I1.14.4. Taxonomy (NCBI): domain Bacteria; kingdom Pseudomonadati; phylum Pseudomonadota; class Alphaproteobacteria; order Hyphomicrobiales; family Nitrobacteraceae; genus Bradyrhizobium; species Bradyrhizobium sp. I1.14.4. Next base: position 92,522 of record NZ_JBNDLA010000024.1, read on the forward strand.
ATCAGGGTTCTCCAGTCCGGTGATCAGCCGCAGCGTCGTAGTCTTGCCGGCGCCGCTTGGTCCGAGCAGGACCAGGAACTCGCCGTCGTTCACCGTCAGTGAGAGGTCGCGGACAGCCTCCACCGCGCCGAAGCGCTTGTTGACGTTGCGCAGGGTGACGTCAGCCATGGCGCGGGCCTCTCTCGCTCGCGGTCCTGATCGCGAGGCCGCTGCCGATGTCGAACAGCGCCAGCCGCTCGGCGTTGAATTCGAGACCGATCGTTTCGCCGATCCGTACCGATGCACTGGAAGGCAGCCGCGCCGCGACCCGCCCATAGGCTGTGTCGACGGTGACGATCTGGGTGGTGCCGAGATATTCCGCGCCGAACACCTCGCCGCGAACGGCGCCCTCGTCGGCGAAGCGGATATGCTCCGGACGGACGCCGAGCGCCAGCGGCGTGCTGGCTCGGTCCTCACAGATCTCCGGCACCGCAAGCCTGGTGTCGTGGAAGCTGACCGCGCGATCGCCGGATCGCAAGCCGCCCTCGAAGCGCAGGAAGTTCATCGGCGGCGAGCCGATGAAGTCGGCAACGAACATGCTCGCTGGCCGGTCGTAGACCTCCTGCGGCGTGCCGATCTGCTCGACACGCCCCTTGTTCATAACGGCGATCTGGTCGGCCATCGACATCGCTTCAAGCTGGTCATGCGTGACATAGACCGTGGTCGCCTTGATGCGATCGTGCAGGTCGCGCAGCTCGCCGCACATCAGATGACGAAACTCGGCGTCGAGCGCGCCCAGAGGCTCGTCCATCAGGAACGCCTTCGGCCGCCGCACCATGGCACGCCCGAGCGCGACGCGCTGCCGGTCGCCGCCCGAGAGTTTGGAGGTCTTGCTCGACAGCAGATGCTCGATCCGCAACATTCGTGCGGTCTCCTGCACCCGCTCGCGGATCTCGCGCCGGCCCATGCCCTGGCACTTCAGGGGGAAGCCGATGTTCTCTCCGACGTTCATGTGTGGATAGAGCGCGAACAGCTGGAACACGAAAGCGATATCGCGCGCGGCAGCACGGTGGAAAGCGACGTCCTCGCCATCGAGCAGGATCTTGCCTTCGGTCGGCAGCTCGAGGCCAGCAATCATGCGCAAGGTGGTGGTCTTGCCGCAGCCGGAGGGCCCGAGCATCGCGAAAAACGTACCGTCGTCGATCGTGAAGGTCGAACCTTCCACCGCGGTGAACTGATCGAAAGACTTGCGCAGGTTCTCGATGCGGATCTGTGCCATGGCCCTATTCCGGAAAATGGCTGACGATGACAAAGCCGGCCGTGCCGGCAAGGATCGTTACGAAGGAGCAGCTGTAAAGATCGATCGACCAGGGCTGCACCAGCATGATGATGCCGCCTCCGATCAGGGTCATCGCGATGGCCTCCCACGGCCCGCGACGAAACCAGCGAGCTACGCCACCCTTGGCAACCACAGAGCCACTCATTTGCGCACCGCTCCGAAGGTGATGCCGCGCAGCAGATGCTTGCGCAACAGCACGGTGAACATGACGATCGGAACGACGAACAGCGTGGTCGCGGCGGCAACCGCCGGCCAATCCTGCCCGCCTTCGCCGATGATGAAGGGAATGAAGGGCGGCATGGTCTGCGCCTCGCCGCTGGTCAGCAGCACCGCGAAGGCGTACTCGTTCCAGGAAAAGATCAGGCAGAAGATCGCGGTCGCAGCAATACCGGTGACGGCCTGCGGCAACACCACCTTGCGCAGCGCCTGCAGCCGCGTATAGCCATCGACGAGGGCGGCCTCCTCGTACTCGCGCGGAATCTCGTCGATGAAACCCTTGAGCAGCCAGACCGCGAGCGACACATTCACTGCGGTATAGAGCAGGATCATGCCGAGCCTGGTGTCGGTCAGATTGAGCTGCCGGTACATCAGATAGATCGGGATCGCCACCGCGACCGGCGGCATCATGCGCGTGGAGAGGATAAAGAACAGCAGATCGTCAGCCAGGGGAATGCGGAAGCGCGAGAACGCGTAGGCCGCGAGCGTGCCGAGGAAGACCGCAAGGAAGGTCGAGCCGAAGCCGATGATCAGCGAGTTGACGAAGCGCGGCACGACCTTCGACGGCCCGGCGATGACCATGTCTCGCTTGCGCACCAGCTTGTCGTACCAGGTCTCGGGCGGCGGCAGCTTGGCGATGAAGTCCGGCGTCTGGCGGGTGCGCACGGTAAACAGGTTCACATAGCCTTCGAGGGTCGGCTCGAACAGCACCTTGGGCGGATAGGCGATGGCGTCGCTCTGCGACTTGAACGCGGTGGCGACGATCCACAGCAGCGGCAGGATCGTGATCACGGCATAAAGGATGACGAGGCCCCCGGCGAACGCCTTGGCGCGCGGCGAGGCTTCGACGATGGAATGCGCAGTGGACTTGGTCAGGACAGATTTGGTGGCGGCAGCGGTCATCGTTGCTTCACCTTGTTGAGCGTCTTGACGTAGATGTTGGCGGCACCGAACACGGTCACGAACAGGATGATGGCGAGCGCCGAGGAATAACCGGTGCGCCACTTCTCGAACGCCGCGCGCTTCAGCGAGATCGACACCAGCTCGGTGGTCGAGCCCGGCCCGCCCGAGGTCAGGAGATTGACCATGTCGAACATCTTGAAGTTCTCGATCGCGCGGAACAACACCGCGAGCATCAGGAACGGTATCGTCATCGGCAGCGTGATCGAACAGAACTGCCGCCATGCCGAGGCACGATCGACTTCCGCCGCTTCATAGATGTAATCGGGGATCGAGCGCAGCCCGGCGAGGCAGATCAGCATGACGTACGGCGCCCACATCCAGGTATCGACCAGCACGATGGTCCACGGCGCAAGCGACACCTGCCCGGTCATGCTGAACGAGCTCGGCGGCACGCCGGTGAACAGGCTGATCAGATAGTTGAACGGCCCGATCTGGGGCTGCAGCAGCAGCGTCCAGAAATTGCCGACCACCGCCGGCGACAGCATCATCGGCAGCAGGATGATCGTGGTCCAGAAGCTGTGGCCGCGAAACTGACGGTTGATCAAAAGCGCCAGGCCAAATCCGACGACCACCTGCAAAGCCACCGAGCAGATCACGAACTGCGCTGTGGTCTGCAGCCGGAACCAGACGTCCTCGTCGGTGAGGATGTCCCTGAAATTGTCGAGGCCAACGAACCGCAACGGCAGATAGGACATGCTGAGGTTGAGGTTGCTGAAGGACAGCCGGATCATCCAGATCAGCGGAAAGATATTGATCGCGAGCAGCAGCGCGATCGTCGGCGCGACGAACAGCCAGGCAATGGTCCGGTCCGACAGGCCGCGGACCCGCCGGGCGGCGCGGGATTTAACAGGCGTGTTCACGCCTGGGATCGTAGCATGATCGGGTTGCAGGATCGTCGTCATCGTGTCCATCAGCTGGGCTGGTTCGGCCTCCCCGAGGCGGCCCTCGGGGAAGCCAGTTCAGGTGTTGGCGCCGGCTATTGCGAGGCGACTTCCTTGCCCTGCTCCTTGAAGACCTTGGTCCAGTCCTTGACCAGGAGATCGAGCGCCTGCTGTGCCGTGCCCTTGTCGGCTACGACGTAGTCATGCACCCGCTTCTGCATGTCGAGCAGCAGCTGCGCGTAGGACGGCTCGGCCCAGAAGTCCTTGACGATGCCCATCGACTCCAGAAATTGCGGGGCGAACGCCGCGCTCTTGGGAAAGTCGGGCGCGTCGACCACCGCCTTGAGCGCCGAATAGCCGCCGATCTGCCACCATTTCTGCTGCACGGCCGGTTGCGCGAACCATTTGATGTAGGCGAGCGCGTCGTCCTTGTGGTCGGAGGTCGCGACGACCGAGATGCCCTGTCCGCCAAGCTGGGTGAAGTGTCCGTTCGGACCGGCCGGATTGACGAAGAAGCCGATCTTGTCGCCGCCGACATTCGGATCCTTGTAGAGACCGGGGAAGAAGGCGAACCAGTTCATCTGCATCGCGACCTGGCCGGACTTGAAGGCATCGAGCCCTTCCTGCATGTAGGCGTTGGTCATGCCCGGCGCCGTGCAGCACTTGTAGAGCTCCTTGTAGAACGCGAGACCTTTTGCCGCGTCGGCGGAATTGACGATGCCCTGCATCTGGTACGACTTCTTCGGATTGTCGTAGGCGAAACCGTAATTGTAGAGCACGTTGGTGACACCCATCGTGATGCCTTCCGAGCCGCGCTCGGTGAAGATGTAGGCGCCATAGACCTTCTTGCCGTCGATCTCGCGGCCCTGGAAGAACTCGGCGATCTGCTTCAGATCGTCATAAGTCTTCGGCGGCGCCAGATCGCGGCCGTATTTGGCCTTGAACGCGGATTGAATCTCGGGCCGCGAGAACCAGTCCTTGCGGTAGGTCCAGCCCACCGCATCGGCCATTGCCGGCAGCGCCCAGTAGTTCGGCGTGCTCTTCGGCCACTGCGAGTAACCGACGACGGTTGCCGGGACGAAGTCGTCCATCGAGATGTGCTCTTTGTCGAAGAAGTCGTTGAGCTTGACGTACCACTTGTTCTCGGCGGCCCCCCCGATCCACTGGCTGTCGCCGATAATCAGATCGCAGAGCTTGCCGTGGGAGTTGAGCTCGTTGAGGAAGCGATCGGCATAGCTCGTCCACGGGACAAACTCGTATTTCATCTCAATGCCGGATTGCTTGGTGAAGTCCTTGCCGAGTTCGACCAGCGCATTGGCCGGATCCCAGGCCGCCCAGCACAGGGTGAGCTGCTTGCCCTGTGCTGCGGCTTCGCTTGCACCGAAAGTCCCCAGTAGCGCAGCTCCCAGAACCGCGGCTGCCGCTGAGCTGCCTACCAACTTGAATCGTCGCATATCCGTTTCCTCCCTCGTTGAAACAACCGACCCGCTCAGCGCGCGCCTTGCCGGAGCGACGCCAAGACCTGAAATCGAGTTTGAGGAGCGATGGGTGAGGAACGAGACGGACCGTTTCCGGACAACGGTTCGGAAAGGGTTGGGCTCCTCCCACACATCGGCTCGATGCGTGATGTTTAGTTTTTTATAATACTAAACGTATTACTGAACGCACGAGACCGTCAAGCCGATTTTGTGAGGCCGCCAAAAGATTCGCAATCACCGGAAATCTCGCTGCACAGCAGCAGACCTCACATCCTCTTCAGCCGGGGTGCGGAAAGCCTTAGCTCGACGCACTGTTTAGCAATCTACGTTTACTGAACGTTCCATGGCAATGGCGAACGAGAGCAGTGTCCCGCACAATTCGTCCGAATTTGATTGCGAAGGCTGGCCGCGAAAGAACCGAGGTGGGCGGCTGGACCGAACAGTCGTCAGGCGCGAACGGCTGCGTGGCAAATTGCAGGCTCGCGTTTCGATTCAGCCAAGCGCAGTTAGATCGAACTCGTCTTCGACGATCTTGCGGTTCTTGGTCGTTTCGCCATGCTGTGATCGTCCCGCACAGCGAGCCGGTTGCGCTTCTTGATATCCGATCCCGCGCGCTGAACTTTCGTCTCGCGGTGGTGAGCGGCATATTCCTTGCCGTCGATCGGTGCCACATGCGGCGGATCTCTATCGAGATACGGTCGCGCGATTCCGAAGTCCTTACCGTGTGCGTCGATCCACTTCCAGAGGCTGTCGGAGGAAATCCATCGCTGCTCCCGTGTCGCGCCTTCGACGCTCACGACATCCGCGGCGAGCCCGTGGCCATAGCCGCCGCGGAAGCTCCCGCCATGGAACGACCTGTCAATCGCAGCCTTCAGGCCGCTCGCAATCGATTGACGGTAGTCATCGCGGAACGCGCTGGTTATGCCAGGCGACAGCCCGGCCTCTTCCGCCGCACGAAGCGTATGAAAGAGCTTCAGCTTGAAGCTCCGATCCATGCCTCCGATCACGTAGTCCATCATCGGCATACCGGCTTTTTCAGCCGCCTTCGGATCTTTCCACGCGAAGTCCTCATCGACGAGTTTGGTAAAGCTTTTGGTGACGGTCACCGTTTTGCCCTTCTTCTTGACCGTCACTTTCCTCCGCTCATCCACCTTGATGGAATCTTCCTTGGGCGTCCGTTGGTAAAGCGCCCACAGGTAGCGGTCGATGCAGATGTCTGCGACCAGACACTCGTCGATAATTTCGACGGGACTCTCGGCCTCCTTGGCGTCGCCCGGCACCGGATCAGCCGTGCTCGCTGTCGCCACCTGCACCGGCGGCTCTTCGGGCGGCATCATCTGCGACGAAGCGGGCAACGCAGCCTCGACGATCGATTTTGGTTCATCCGAGGCCGCCGTCGTGTCGGCGGCCGTCGCCGGCACCGATTCGGCGGCCGTCACCACATCGGCGTTAGCGGCAACGGCTGCGGGAGCCTGTGGTACGTCCGGGAGTTCGGCGTCAGCGGTGAGTGACGGTGCGCCGTGCGCCTCGATTGGCAGGGCGCCGGCCCTCTCGATACCGGCCGAACCGAGGACAGCAAACGACGCGAGGCCCCAAATCGCGAGAACGACCATCCCGCACAACGCCGCCCCCACCGCCGGAAATCGCCGCGCATTCATGATGCCCTTGCCTCCAAAGGCTCCACCTGAGCCCTGCTGCACAGCCAAGCATGCGATCGCGCTGATTTTTTCGGATCAAGATGTGCATGCGCAATGGTGGAAACTGCAGGTCATCAGCTTTTCCAAAGAGTGTTGCCCGAATGCAACGAGCCCTTCCTACGCCTTGCAACCGCAGCGGTGAATGGCCGGCAGCCATCATCTCGATTTCCCGCAGCAGTTCGATTGCATCATGGATGTGACCTCGGAATCCGAAGCCTTTCGCTCTTTCGCTGTGGTGCAAGGACTGCACCTTTTGGAACTTCACGGTGATGCCTGAATAGAGCGACGACTCCTTGCAGCTGAGATTCGTCGTCGGCGCAACACTGGCCGGATGAACGTTGGGGGCGAGCCGGAGTATGATGCTCTGAGGCGGAGTCCTCGCATCGTCGATGACTTCATTGATCCGCGTGAAATCTGCCTCGCAATTCCATGACAGGCTTCTCCAGTTACATCCCAAATAGAACGTCGGGAATGCCGGCAAGCGGCGCACGAGGCAGTGTTTTCTGTCGAGAAAACGTTTCCGTTGGGCTACTGAAGTCAACGGACCGTTTCCAAGGTGTGGTCCTACCCAGGCCTGGAAAAAGTCGCGCAGCAGAAGATCGACGGCGTGTCGGAGCTGTTTTCGCTTGATGCTTGCCGACATGGCGGCATGACCGGACTGGAGGAAGCCGATCCCGACGCGGGTGAGCAGAGCGCGGCGAGCAGTGTTATGCGACAGAACGCGTCGTAACTCAACCCGTGGCCTTTCCCGGAGATTGGGAAGGCCAGCGATCCTTCCGTTCCCCGCTGCCCGGCCATGACCAGCTCGCGCAAGCGTACTGAGCATGATCGTCGCTCAGGGCGCGAGCGACTAGCACTTGATCGGCCGGTGACAGGAAACGAAATGAGCACAGATTTCCAAACGCCGGGGCAAATCTGTTTCCAAATGCTCCCAATTTCGGCTCAAACTGAACAATTACTACAATGAATTCAAATAGTTAATTATGGCTGGGGCGGGAGGGATCGAACCTCCGAATGGCGGAATCAAAATCCGCGAGGATTTCGAGCAGTATCAACATCAGTTCTGAATTACGGACCAGTTCTGCGTCTAATCCGATCAATAGGTTACAGGGCAATTCAGAACGTCTTGGGACAGACAATGCGACCAGATCTGACAACTAGGTGGTGTGGACTCTAGGGATTCCCATTTCGGAGCAAATCAGATTCAAGGCTGCTTTTGGAGAGGCAGTCTTGGGTGTGATGGAGCGGTTGGTTTTGAGCGACGCGGCGTGGGAGCGGATAGCGCCGCTGATCATAGGCCGGCCTGACCAGAAAGGCTCGACCGGGCGCGACAACCGGATGTTCGTGGAAGGCGTGCTGTGGATCGTGCGTACCGGTGCTCCCTGGCGCGATCTTCCGGAAGCATTCGGGGATTGGAACAGCGTGTTCCGGCGCTTCAGCCGATGGAGCATGAAGGGTGTTTGGTGGCGGATCTTCGAGGCGATGTCCGATGATCCGGACTTTGAATATCTGATCGTCGATTCCACCACACTGATGGAAAGCCCGGAGAATACCGATGTGGATCACGCTGCGATATTACCCGTCTTCCTATGCCTCCTTTTTGGCGGTGCAGCGCTTCAATGACTCGACCGCCATGGTTGAGCGCGGCGCCCAAGAGCTGGACGCCACGAGTGCCGGGACCGGCCCCAGCGAGGCGGCGGCGACGGCAAGCCAGCCTGAGGCCGGAATTTCCGTCGCCGTACGGCGAGGTTCGCGATGCGCCGCCGATACTCCATCCCGTGACAGATGAACCGGCCCAACCCCTCACTCGTCCGCGAGTCGCTCGCCGATCGATCATGGAGAAGGCCACGGGGAACCCGGCGGGTAGAGATTCCAGGGCCACTTGAACGGACTTACGGGCCCTCGCTTCTTGCTCACCGCCAAGGCCGTCAGAAATTGCCCGGCATGGTAGAGCACCGCGGCATGGTCCTCCATGTCCGGGGATGGTGGCTGCGCTGCATTGCCATCCGAAGCCATCATCTTCCGGTATTCGCTGCGGTGCTGGGTGCGGACCTCGACCGTGCGGAAGTCCCGCTCCTTGGCGCGCGAGACGAATATTTCACGGACCGACAGGCCATCGTTGATGATCTGGTAGCCGTTCTGCAGGATTTCGAACGGCTGCGACACCTTGTTGAGATGATCGAACCGGACCGATCGCGGCTGCCGCCAAGCTTCAAAAAATGAAGGGTACACGAAGTTGCTGACGGCAATATTGTCGATCTCGTATTCCTCGCCTTCGACGGCATCGCACATCTCATAAGCGTAGAACCTGCCGTCGCTTCCCTGCGCCCAGAGCGTGGCGCCGGGATCGATCAGCATTTCGAGAAGTTCATGGGATGCGGTCGTGCTGACCTTCTGGCCGGCCGCCAGCGTGGATTTGACGAAGACCTTGGAGATCGGCTGACCATCTTTCGTGAGGTCGTGATAGCCGAGCGCATTGGCGGCATCCGCATCGTCCAGGAAGACGATCTGCCATTCGCCGGCTTTCGGCTCGGCGGTGACATACAGTTCGGCATGATAGCCCCAGACGGGTACGAAATGCTCCTCCAATTGCCTCGTGAGCGCCGCAACGAGCTTGTCGAGCGGTACACCCAGCGGGGTTGTGGCCTTGTTCACGAACGCGATCGTTGGAAATCGACCCTTGCTGATCGCAGCCCCCTTGGCGGCCGTCTTGGGCGTTTGCGGCATATCTCTTCTCCACTATCGAGACAGAATGAATTGAACTTCCCTGCTCTGCAGCTGATCGACCGCAGAAACAGCAATCTCTTGACCCCGGGTCCGGATCTGGGCCGTCACGGTCGTTCCGACAACGGTCTTGGATTTCGCAATTCGCTTGCCTCCTGCGGTCACGAGCACGGGAGATGCAAACTGGAAATTATGCAGCGCGGCCGAGCTCACCACGCCTGCCGGCTCCAGCGCCAGGGCGACATACACCTTGTGGGTATCGGTGCGCTGCACTGAACCTTTCACCATAGCGTCCGCGAACTGGAAGCGGCTGCCGACCGGCGCGAACGTGACCTTTGGCGAGCCCGAGAAGTCGACGGTGGTCGTGAATGTCAGCTTGTCGGTGAAGGTTGGCGCCGTCGCGGCGACGTTACCGGCTTTTGAACCGTCGGTTGCCGTGACGTTCGTGAAGGAGTTGAGCTCGAAGAATGTCTTGAGTGTCTCGTAGACGCCGATATTGCCCGCGGCGGGATAGAGATAGTTTGGACCGACCAGCTGCTCGGCTCCGCAATAAGGGACGCCATATTGCGGCTTGCTCAGGCTCATCAACAGGTCGCCGAGCGTATCGGTCAGAGTGAACACCCGCTCGTTCTGCCGCTCGCGATTGGCGTCGGCCGAGATCCCGAGCGTGAAGTTGTTGGCCCATGGCCCAACCAGGTTCACGGTGGTGCCGATATTGTTCTGCACATCGCCGGTGAGATCAAAGCTGTAGGCGACCGCGGTCGTGTAGATCATCGTGAGATAGTTGCGTACCTCCTCATAGTACGGGCCTGCGAACAAACCCGGCCGGAACGTACTGATGTCTTGGGAGCCGCCTTCGTCATAGAGCGCCAGCAGCTGCTTGGCTCTGAGATCGCCAGCCGCGTAAGGACTGTCGTTGCCGAATTGCCGCAAGAAGCCGATCACATGGGCTTTGGCGGCTGCGCGAGTTTCGCAGCGGATCTGCCGGGCGATCTGATAGGTGGTGGCGCCCGTCACGTCTTCCGGCACCGGATGGATCGCACACCCCATCAAGCCCAGCACTACACCAAGCGAGGCAAAGCTCCGCCCGGCGCTCAAAATGCGCCCGCTCGTCATGAAATTACTCCCTCAAATGGGAGCGAACATAGCAAGCAGCGCACGTTCTGGCTGTATCCGGAACGCAACAACTTAATGTTTTGTTAACCGATCCTCTAACGGCATCCGAGCAACGGCTCGCGCGGCGCGATCGGCGGCGGCGAACGCCGGAAACCCTCAGGACGCAACAAGAGCCGCATGAAGCGCGGTCGGCCGATCATTGCAGCGTAAAGCCTCCGGGGGCAGCCGGGAACGGCAGCTGGACATTGAGCGCCTTCTTGTTTCCGCTTTCGATGGCCAGGCGACGAAACTGCGTTGCCGCGGATCGATCGCCAAGGCGCGCGGAGGCGATTGCCGCCGTGAAAGCAGCCTGCGACTTTACGGTACGCATCTTGGCGGATGCAGGATCGGAGTTTGGCACGGCATCTGCCCAGATGAGCGCGCTTTTCGACAGTTCGAAGGATTGATACCAGTCTTGGGTGTCGAGCTTGATCTCCGCAGCACTATTGATCGCCTGTGCCCGCTGGGCCGACGTGACGCCCGAGAGGGTCGAATAGATCAACAGCGCGCTCGAGCGGTCGGTAGGCAGGACCGATTTATCGTCGGCGAAACGCAGGATGTCTTTGCCGGGTGAGAGCGCGAGATCGGCCACCACCTGATCGGCGACCTTTGCGATCACGGCGGTCTGTTGTGTGGGCATCGTGGGATCGGCGTGCGGCAGATAACGCAGTTGGGTGAACAGTTTGGTGATGGTCTGCGCTCCTCCTTCTAGTTCGGTCGCCTTCAGCGTGAGGTTGGAATAGATCTCGTTGTGCAGCTGCGCCAGGAATGTCGAGAACTCGACTGCGGACATCAGCGCGGCGTGGTGCTGCCGATCGGAAGGTTGTCCGGCCTTGAGGTGATAAAAATCGGCGGCAATCCAGTTCGGAACGGTGCCATCGCCGGGACACATGCCCGGAACGTAATCGCCCTGGTAATCCGGCGCCTTGAAGACGATCTTGCAAACCGTCTTTTGGTCCAGACCGGAAAAATGCACGACCTTGCCTTCGAAGGCGTGATCCACGTCATAGGCCGCGACGTCGCACAGAAACGCCCGCGCTTCGTTCAGAAGCGACGGCAATTCATTGGCGATGAACGCGCTGCGCTCCTGAGCGGACAGCTGCGCCGGCCAACCGAGCAGATTCCAGGATTGGGGTTCGAAGATATCGATGTTCGCCTGGACGTTATTCGGCGTTCGAAATTCCAGGTCGGTCTCCCAACCGGGCCGGGAGAAACACGCGGTCGTATTGACGACCGGCAGCAGCTGATAGGCGCTCGGATAGCGGATGCCGTATTTGTTGAGATTGCGCGAGATGGTGTTCATGTCGAGCGCCACGAGCGCGTTCCACAACGGACCGTCATTGGCGGGATCGACGTAGAGCGTTTCACCTCGCGAGAAGGACAGCACGGCTTTGGGGGCGCCATAATTCGGGGTGCCGGCAAAAACGAGCTTCTGGATAGGCATCCAGGCTTCGAAGACCTCGCCATCGGCCGGGCAATGCTCGCTGGCATAGATGTGTTCGAGCCAATATTTGAGCACGAGGCCGCCCATGCTGTGGGCGAGGAACACAACAGGCCGTCCTTTGACGATGCTCCGAACGTCGTCCCGGCATAGCCAGCGCGACAAATCGTTTGCGCTACGAATGTTCGATTGCCGCCAATCATAGGAGAACCGCAGCACATTCGCGGGACCCATGATCATGCTGAGTTCAGCATAAGCTTTGCCGTAAATGTCGATATTCTTGAGAGGCGCGTAAAGCGTATCCAGCACATTGGTGGTAACCGTCTCACCGTCCGTATATTTGAAGGCCGGGTTGTCCTGAACAAAGTCACTTGCGGAGAACTTTCCCCAGAACATGACGTCACGTCCGGCGACGGTTCGTGAGAGAGCGGAGCCGAGAATGCCCGGGATAAAAATGAAGACCGGCATTGCCTTTTTTACCGCCGTCCCGACGATCGCCTGCTCCGCGGGCTTCAGGCTCTCCCTGGCGTCGGTTAGCGCCGAGATGGTGGGCGGATTGATCCGAAATGCCATGCTGGCGGCCTGGGCGGACATGAGGGGGAGCAGCATCACGAGGAGCGATACGACAACGATGCGGAGCACCCAACCAGTCCGGCAAGCCATTTCTGTCCCCCTGCAGCTGTCACCGAGCAAGTGCCCTGTGAGAAAAGGCTCGCGCTCGCTCCGACGGCGCGCAATCTACATTGAAATCGACCAAATGTAATTGCGCCATGCAACTGAGCCAATGGCAAGCGAGCGCAAAGCTCCGCCGCACGTATTGAACAGGAGCGCTTTTTCCAACAACCCCGTCGCGTCCGAACGGCTTCGCTTTCAGCCAAGGTAGGGAGGCGCTGGGAGAGCGCCTTCCCTTTGACTCGAACCGGAATCTGAGCCTCTGCTGGTTCGTCGGCCTTGGGCTCGCGCGTGCGGCCCGCAATGGAAGGACGTCGAGCTGGATGGTCATGCCGGCACCTTTAGTGTGCGGGAAGACGGCTCCAATCTTGCTCCAAATGGCGACTTTACCCTCGCGTTCTTTGACGCTGTAGGCAATCAGTGTCGGTTGCTAGCCCGTCTTATTCGCGAGAGGGTGCCTGAGAGGCTGGCGAGCGTGGTGTAAAGCGCTGATGCGGCGTAGGATTCGGTTGCGAAGCCAACCCCATCACCTCAACCGCGAACGCCACGCCCGCCATGACCAATGATACGATTCTGCCCTTCTCGTTTCCAGCCGTTCACGCCAAGAAAGTCACAGCTGCCTTCGATGGTGGGCGCCTAACCTCGAATACCGACTGACTTACACTTTGGTTGACGCATGGATGGATAGCTACCCGCGCGAGCCGGCATCCGTCACGCTCGACATCGATGATACCTGCGATGTCGTCCACGGCCATCAGCAGCTCTCGCTGTTCAACGCCCATTATGACGAACGCTGCTTCCTGCCGATCCACGTCTACGACACGGAGACGAGCCGGCCCGTGGCGGTCGTGCTGCGGCCCGGCAAGACGCCGGGCGGCGTCGAGGTGCGTGCCCATCTTCGACGCCTGGTACGGCATATCCGCACGCGGTGGCACAAGACGCGAATTACGTTCCGTGGCGATGGGCACTATGCCCGGCCGGAGGCCATGACGTGGTGCGAGAACAACGGCATCGACTACATCTTCGGTCTGTCCGGTACCAAGCCTCTCGCCAGAAAAGTTGACGAGGT
>NZ_JBNDLA010000025.1:0-102504 GCF_050435825.1 Bradyrhizobium sp. I1.14.4
CCGGACATATGGATGCAAGCGATCCGATCTACTCAAAAAGCTCTTGTGCCACGGGGGCCGTCCACATATGGGTCCCTGCTTTCGCAGGGACGACGTCGAACATGCTGCACGCCCGTGAGTCAAACACCCGCGTTGTCGCGACGCGAATTGCCTCAGCTTTGCGTCCCGTTCCGTCCTCTCATTGAACAGAGGCACGGCGGCACTATTCGCTGCCGACCTCGCCGGTGATGATGTTGCCGAACAGCTTCCAGCTCTCGCCTTCGAACCGCATCAACTGCGACTGCTCGATCGGGCGGAAGTCAGTCGCGCTGGTGTTGATCCTGATCCCCGGCAGGATCATCTTCGGCGCAAAGTCCTTCAGGCTGGCGGCCTGCTTCATGATGTTCTCGCGCGTGAGATCGTCGCCGCACTGCTTGAGCACCTGCGCGAGTGTTTGCGCGGCGGCGTAGCCATAGACGTGGTTGCCGTTGGTCTTGTCGCCGTCGGGCATGTACTTGTCCATGAACGCCCGCCACTCCCTGGTCTCGGCATCGTCGTTCCAGATCGTGTCGGTCGGATCCTTGAGGTAGGCGACCGAGATGATGCCTTGCGAATGTTCGATGCCGGCAGCGCGCATCACCGAGGCGACCGATGTCGCGGTGGAAGTCAGAAAGAAGGTCGGCTTCCAGCCGAGCTCGGCGACTTTCTTGATGGTCTGCGCCGCGCCCTTCGGTGCCGCCCAGGTGAACAGGATGTCGGCGCCCGAGGCGCGCAGCGCCACGATCTGCGAATCCAGCGTCGGATCGGTCAGCTCGTAGGACTTGTCGGCGACGATCATGCTGCTGGCCTTGTCGCCGAGGCCATCGCGCAACCCCTTGAGGGCGTCCTTGCCGGCATCGTCGTTCTGCCAGAGCACTGCGATCTTGCCGTTCGGGAGTTTGTCCAGGATGTACTTGGCGTAGATGCGCCCTTCGCTCTGGTAGTTTGGCTGCCAGCCCATCGTCCAGGGAAAGTCCTTGGGATCGCCGAAGCGCGTCGCGCCCGATGCGATGAAGATGTGAGGGACCTTCTTGCCGTTCAGATATTTCTGGATCGCGACGTTGGGCGCGGTGCCGAGCGGCTGGAACACCAGCAGCACCTCGTCACCTTCGACCAGCTTGCGTGCCTGCTCGACGGATTTCGGTGGCGAGAAGCCGTCGTCATAGCTGATGAAGTTGATCTTGCGTCCGTTGATGCCGCCCTGGTCGTTGATCATCTTGAAATAGGCCGATTCGGTCCGGCCGATCGCGCCGTAGGCGGACGCGGGCCCGCTATAGGGCATGATGTTGCCGACCTTGATCTCGGTATCCGACACTCCCGGGCCATAGTTCTTTTGCGCGAGCGCCGGCGACAACGCGCCGACCGTTGCAGCGATCGCTGCGCACGCGCGAAGGCAAAAACCGTTCAACATCCCTGAGTTACTCCCCGATATCAGCTGATCGCCTTGTGACGTCGGCGTGGACCCGCTTGAGGGCCGATGCGTTGACGCCCGGCGAAGATTGTCGTAATCGATTCCAGTCTGGAAACGTTTCCAGATTAGCGCGTGTTGCTGCCGATGGCAATATTCCCTGCGGCCGGAGAGATGTGACAAATGAGCAGACTGGAGCAGACGAGCCCGGACCGCGGCTCGAGGCCGCCGCTGGTCGCCGAATGCGATGCCGTCGTGGTCGGTGCCGGCTTCGGCGGACTCTATGCGATCTATCGCTTGCGCGAGCTCGGGCTGAAGGTGATCGGCATTGAGGCCGCGTCCGATGTCGGCGGCACCTGGTACTGGAATCGCTATCCCGGCGCGCGCTGCGACGTGCCGAGCCTGTTCTACTCCTACACCTGGTCGCCGGAGCTGCGGCAGGAATGGCGCTGGAGCGAGAAATACGCCGCCCAGCCCGAGATCCTGCGCTATGCGCAACGCGTCGCCGACCGGTTCGATCTGCGCTCCTTGATCCGCTTCGACACCCGCGTGACGAGCGCCGACTGGGACGAGGCAGGCGAGAGCTGGACCGTGCGCACCGATCACGGCGATTGCATCGTCGCATCCACTTGCGTGATGGCGACCGGTAATCTTTCGGTGCCCAACAAGCCGAAGCTGTCGGGCCTGGAGCGTTTTGGTGGGCCCGTCTATCACACCGGGCAGTGGCCGCATGAGGAGATCGACTTTTCCGGCTTGCGTGTTGCGGTGATCGGCACCGGCTCGTCGGGCGTGCAGACGATCCCGATGGTCGCAAAGGCGGCGAGCCGCTTGACCGTATTCCAGCGCACGCCAAACTACTCGGTCCCGGCGCGCAATGCGCCGCTGTCTGGCGCCGACATCGCCACCGCCGAGCCCGTCATCGCGAAATATCGCGAGAGCCTCGAGACACCGGAGTTCGGACGGGTCCCTGCGAATGCGTTCGACGCTCCGGTGCCGGCGCGGGACGTGCAATGGGCGCGCTATGAACAGCTATGGGAGCAGGGCGGCGGAGGCATTCTGACCGCGTTCCCGAACATCCTGACCGATGCGGCCGTCAACGATGTCGCCTGCGACTTCGTGCGCGACAAGATCCGCGGCATCGTAAACGACGCGACCACGGCGGAGGCGCTGTCACCGAAGGATTATCCGCTCGGCGTCAAGCGCATCTGCATCGATACCGGCTATTTCGCGACCTACAACCTGCCGCATGTCGAGCTGGTCGATCTGCGCGCGGAGCCGCTGAAGTCTGTCACGGAGACCGGCGTCGAGACCGCGACGCGGTCCTTCGCGCTCGACGCGCTGGTGCTGGCGACGGGCTATGACGCGATGACCGGGGCGCTGGCCGCGATGCAAATTCGCGGGCGCGCCGGTGCGACGTTGAAGGAGGCCTGGGCCGGCGGACCGAGCGCCTATCTCGGCCTGATGGTGTCGGGCTTCCCAAACCTGTTCGTCGTGACCGGGCCGGGCAGCCCATCTGTCATCGGCAACGTGATTCATGCCTGCGAGAACCATGTCGAGTGGATCACGGCCTGCCTCGGCAGCATGCGCGCCAGGGGATTGACGCGGATCGAGCCGGAACGCGACGCCGAACGCGCCTGGATGGCGCATGTCGCGGATGCTGCCAGCCGCACGCTCTATCCAAAGGCCAATTCCTGGTACCAGGGCGCTAACATCGCCGGGAAGCCGCGCGTGTTCATGCCCTATGTCGGCCAGGGCTATCGCCACCGCATCGCGCAGATCGCGCAGCGCGGTTATGAGGGGTTTGAGCTGCGTTGAAGCCGGTCTTTCGCCTCCGTCGTTGCGAGCGAAGCGAAGCAATCCATTTCTCCATTGCACGAAAGATGGATTGGTTCGCTTCGCTCGCAATGACGCGGATAGGTTATCTAGCACTGGAACCGTTTCCAGTGGGGGATCGCAGATCAGGACATTACCTCCGTCCTCGCGCCGCCGGCGCGGCGCAGGAATGGCGCAGGATGAAGCGCGTCGGCAGGAAGATCGGTTCACTGCTGCCGGCCTTGTCGCCGCGGATCCGCTCGAGCAACAGCCGCGCGGCGGTGCGGCCGACCTCGTTCATGTCCCAGCTCAAGGCCGATATCGCGGGCGTCGCATGGCGGGCGAGGTCGGTGTCGCCGCTGCACACGAGCGACACGTCCTGCGGATAGCGCAGGCCGTTGCTGGTGATCGCCTCGAGCACTTCGGCCAGCATGCTGGTGCCGAGCGAGATGATCGCGGTCGGTGGCTTCGCCGACTGCAGCAACTGGCATACCGAGCTGAAGGCGGTGTTGGCGCCCTGCATGTGCGGACGGATCAGGCCTGGATCGACCTCGATCCTCGCCTCCTGGTGCGCCTGCCGATAACCCGCGAGCCGCTCCGAGCTCGGCAGCACCGCGGCGCTTCCGGTGAGCAGCGCGATCCGGCGATGTCCGAGTCCGATCAGATAGCGCGTCGCCTCCAACGCACCACCCCGGTGATCGACGCGAACCGGGACGCTGCCCGGCACCTCGCGGTCGACGGTGACGCAGGGCAGGTCGAGCGTTGCCAGCCCCTTCATGAAGTCCTTGTGGGAATTGTCGCCCGCGAACAGCAGCAATCCATCCATCTGGCGCCGCCGCACCGCCGACAGGAACGCCGCCTCGCGCGCCTCTTCGTGCTTGGTCGCCGCCAGCATCAGCAGGAAGCCGGCGCGCTGGAATTCCTCTTCCGCCGCGCTCACCATGCCGGTGTAGTGCGGATTGGAGAAATCGGCCACCATGCAGCCGATCGTGCTGGAGGCCCGCGAGCGCAGCGCCTGCGCCGCCTGGTCGGGCTCGAACCCGAGGCGCTTCACCGCACGCATGATGCGGGCATGCAGTTCCGCGCTGGTGTAGATGCCGCCGTTGAGCGTCCGGCTGACGCTGCTGACGGAGACGCCGGCCTCGGCCGCGACGTCACGAATCGTCGGTCGTGTCCGCCGTGCCTTGGTCATCGGTGGTCGGGTCCTGTCGGTTCGGCATTGCCGCCGCCAGGCGCGCCAATTGCGGCGCGCGGCAGACAGCATCGCCGAACCTAATCAGGCTCCGCCGAGAATCTCAAATGATTCCTAGCGCTATCGCCAAGCGACCGGGCCGATGCGTTCTTTCGGGATGAAGGTACCGGACAGTGGCCTCACGCCGACGCGGGCCGGTCGAAATACGCGAATGCGGCACTCGTCAGGCTGCCGAGCAGCGTCCAGAACACCAGGCTGGTCAGTGTGACGGCGACCACGAACTGGTGCGACAATGACGAGGGCACGTTGGTCTCGACGTGCTCGAGCTCAGGCGCACCGATCAAATGCGGCAGCATGATCAGGACCACGCCGGCGATGGCGGCGGGCATCAAGCGCCGGAAAACGATCAGCCCGAGGCCGGCTGATGTCGCCAGCACCGCTGTCGTCCACCAGATCTGCCGCGAGAGCAGCGGAGCGGCGGGGACGCCCGGCAGCTCAGGCGGCAGCCCAAGACCCGGGGCGATCGTGAAGACGGCAAAGCCTGCGAGCCCCCACATCAAGCCTTCGTGCCACGAGATCGGCTCGCCGGTCGCGCCACTGCGGACGGCGAAGAAGCCGCCGAGCAGAAGTGCAAAGCCGATTGCGGTCAGGATGTTCGCCGCTGCCGTGTAGGCGTTGCGCTCGAGTCCGTCCCGTGGCTCCCATGCCTCCGCGCCATGATCATGATCTGAATGATCGTGCACGAGGGTCGCCTGCGGCAGCGTTGACGCCTGGTGCCGGTGCTCGGCCGCCTTCTCATAGACCTCGGCCTTGAGGATCAGGGGAACGGTGCCGAACTGCTGGACTGCCGTCACGATCAGGCCAACGATGAATCCCGCGATGACCGACGAGAAGACGATCGAGCGAAACGTGCTCATTGCAACGAAGTCAGTGGCAGGGGAATGCGTTGGAATGGCGCAGGTCGTGCGCGGCATTGTGGATCACGTCGATATGCGAGAAGCCGACCACTCCGACGATGAACAGACCCAGCGTCATCGCCATCAGGGACTGGGCAAGCCGTCCGACCTGTCCGGTAGCGACCGGCAGATGCGTGACTTGAGCTTGCCTGACCTGGGTTCGCGTGACCTGGGAATGGCTCATGGTCGTTCTCCACGTTCGATTTGGTCGGCTTCTAGCAGCTTTCGAGCGATGTCGCGACTGGTAAGATGCAGATTTGTTCCAACCGGAATGCGCCTGCGCTGGATCTTGGCGCACGCCGCGGACTTGAACGCGCATTCAAACCGCGCGAAATAGCCGATGCAGGCCTCCGGCGTTGGGTCCAGGCCGAGCAGCGTCCGGAAAGCACCCCGATGCACCGCGCAGATGGCACCATGCTCCGGGACGGGAAAGATCAGGGAGGCGATATCGGCACGCCAGTGAACGTCGCCGTTCGCGGCGCTGCCGACTCCAGGTGCGACGTCAGCGTCGGATGGTGAATTCACCGGGACCTCGCCGCGATTCCCATTTGGCCTGTTCGAGCTCCGGACGATCACATTCTGCCTGAGGGTAACCGATGCAGAGGTAGCCGACAAATTTCCACCCGTCCGGTATCTCCAGGATCTGATGAACGCGACCTGGATTGAGGATCGACACCCAGCCCAGCCCAATGCCTTCGGCGCGCGCGGCAAGCCACATCGAGCAGATCGCGGCCACCACGGAATATTCTGTCGTCTCGGGCATCGTCGCGCGCCCAAGCCCGGAACCGATATGATCGGTCTTCTCGGCGAACACGGCCAGATGGCCAGGCGCCTCCTCGAGGCCCGATAGCTTCAAGGCTGCATATTTTGCGGCCCGCTCGCCCGAATAGGACCGCAGCGCATCGGCGTTGCAGGCCTTGAAGTCTTCGATCACCGCGCCGCGACGTGCCTCATCGTCGACAATGACGAACCGCCAGGGCTGGCTCAGGCCGACCGAAGGCGAAAGGCAGGCAATCTCGATCAGCCGCTCGATCGTACCATCCGGCAGCGGATCGGTTCGGAAGCGCCGTACGTCGCGCCGCCACACGAACAGCTCGTGCAGTTGGCGGCGAAACGCGTCGTCGAATGAGATCATCGCGGGGCCTTTGACTGGATCGATCGCAGACTTCATTTAAGCTTCATCGGCTGGCCGGCAACGACGAATTCGACTTCGTCGGCCACGCCGGCGATTGTCTGGTTCATGAGACCGGCGGCGTCGCGGAAGGTCCGCGCCAGCGCATTGTCGGGCACGATGCCGAGGCCAACTTCGTTGGTGACCAGGATAACCGGGCTGTGCTGACCCGGCAGCGCATCTGCCAGCCGCATGACTTCCTGCGACCAGTCGCGCTCCGCATGCAGCAGGTTGGATAGCCAGAGCGTCAGGCAATCGACCAGCCTTGCGCCGCCCCCATCGGTCTCAGACAGCGATGCGACGAGGTCGAGCGGCACCTCGCGTTCGATCCAGTGGCTGCCGCGCCGCGCGCGATGTTTGGCGATCCGCTCGTTCATTTCCGCATCGAGCGCCTCGGCAGTGGCGATATAGACCGGCTGACCCGGAAAGCTGTGCGCGCGAAGTTCGGCGCGCCGGCTCTTCCCCGAACGGGCTCCGCCCGTGATCAGAATGACGGCCATATGATCCCCTGTTGCGAGCGGTACTACTTCGCCCGAAAACGCTCTAACCACCAATCGCGGTGAAAGACAAAGCCGAAATCCGTCACGGAGGGCTTGCACTCGGCCGACGTCTTGCGCATCAGGGGGATCAAGGCGAGGAGAGGTGCGTGGGTTTTGCGGGAGCGATGGCGGTGGCGATGGCTGTGGATGCCTTGACCGGCTGGCCGTCGTGGCTGTTTGCCCGCATCGGGCACCCCGTGACCTGGCTCGGCCGGCTGATCAATTTTGTCGATGGCGCCTGGAACCGGGCCCTTGATCCGCCGGCGTTTCGGCGCATGGCGGGTGTTGCGGCCGCCATCCTCGTGATCGCGCTGGCAGCTTTACTCGGTTGGGCCGTGCAGTCCGTGCTCGCATCAGGATGGGTGCGCGTCGTCCTCGTCGGTGTCGTGGCGTGGCCGCTGGTGGCCTTGCGCTCGCTGCATCAGCATGTCGCGGCGGTGGCCAATCCGCTGGCATCCGGCGACATCAGGGGTGCACGTTCGGCGGTCGCGCAAATCGTCGGACGCAATCCGGCAATGCTCGACGACGCCGGCATCGCACGCGCGACGATCGAGAGCCTCGCCGAAAATGCCTCCGACGGCATCGTGGCGCCGGTGTTCTGGGGGGCGCTGTTCGGCCTGCCGGGAATCCTTGGCTACAAGGCGATCAACACGCTGGACTCCATGATAGGCCATCGCACCGAGCGGCACGAAGCCTTCGGCTGGGCCGCTGCCCGGATCGACGATCTCGCCAACATCATTCCGGCGCGGCTGACTGGCTTTCTGTTCGTGCTGCTCGCTCCACGGCCTTCGCAGGCGTGGTCATGCATGCTGCACGATGCGCGGCGCCATCGCTCGCCGAATGCCGGTTGGCCGGAAGCCGCGATGGCCGGCGCGCTCGGCGTGCGGCTCAGCGGGCCGCGCATCTACCACGGTCAGATTGCGGATGAGTCCTGGCTGAACGAAGGGGCGCGCGATCCGGGTGCCGCAGATATCCTCACCGGGTTGAAGCTCTATCGTTACGCCATGGTGCTGTTGGCCGGGGCGTTCGTTGTCCTGGCGCTGGCGTGAAGGAGCGGCGCATGCGTGAGCATGGCGGGAATCTCGATGTCGCCCAGCAGCGCTTCGGCGGGGCTGCCGAAGACTGGATCGATCTGTCGACCGGGATCAATCGGGTGCCTTATCCTGATGTCGATGTGGAGCCGCGGCAATGGAGCGCGTTGCCGTCGCGATCCGAGATTAAATCCCTCCACCGCGCGGCGCGGCAGGCCTACGCCACCTCAGCGCCGATCGTGGCGATGGGCGGTGCGCAAGCGGCCATTCAGTTGCTGCCGCATCTGGCGTCTCGCGGGCGTGCGCGTATCCTTGCGCCGACCTACAACGAGTATGCCGCGGTGTTGTCGGCCGCCGGTTGGGACGTTGCCGAGGTGCCCGATCTCGCAGCGCTCGCAGGAGCGGACATTGCCGTCGTCGTCAATCCGAACAATCCGGATGGGCGACACCATGATCGGCGCGAACTGCTCGCGATGCTGCCGCGCGTTGGACGCCTCGTGATTGACGAGAGTTTTGCGGATTCCGTACCCGGCATCTCGCTTGCACCGGAGGCAGGGCGCGCGAGGCTCCTGATCCTGCGCTCATTCGGCAAGTTTTACGGACTTGCCGGCTTGCGGCTCGGTTTCGCGATCGGCAGCGAGTCGGATATCGCCGCGCTTGCGGCGACGACGGGCCCATGGCCGGTTTCGGGCGCCGCGATCGCGATCGGGCGGCGCGCGCTGCGCGATCACGACTGGGCAAGGGCCACGGCCGCACGGCTCGTGGACGACTGCGTCAGGCTCGATGCGGAGGCGCGATCGCAGGGTTGGACGTTGGTCGGTGGCACGCCGCTGTTCCGTCTCTACGAGACCGGCGATGCGTTGGCCGCGCAAGAGAAGCTTGCCCGTGCGCGGATCTGGTCGCGCGTCTTCCAGCAAAAGCCGGGATGGCTGCGCCTGGGCTTGCCGGGCAGCGAAACAGAGTGGTCCCACCTTTCCGCCGTGCTGTCGGCTTAACGCGCCAGCGCGAGCAGGCCCTCGACATCAAGATGGGTCTCGATGTGATCGGCAAGTGCGTCGAGCGCGCTCTCGACCCTGGCGCCGTACGGCTGGTCAGCCGCGGGGATGTCGAGTCGCGCAAGGAAGGCCTTGCGGAAATCGTCGGAGGTGAACAGGCCATGCAGATAGCTGCCGTGAACGCGCCCGTCTGCGGAAATGGCACCTTCAGCTGCACCGTCAAGTGACGCAAATGGCCGCGCGCGGTCCACGCCATCGGTGCGCCCGATGTGGATCTCGTAGGCGCTGATCGGTTGATGGGTCGCAGCATGCACCGCATTGACGCGCGTCAGCGTCTTCTGCTCGGACATGGTCGTCGTGACATCGAGCAATCCGAGCCCGCGCGTTTCGCCGGCGGGACCCTCGATCCCATCGGGATCGGCGACGGTCTGTCCGAGCATCTGGTACCCGCCACACAGACCGAGCACATGGCCACCGCGGCGATGATGCGCGAGGAGATCGATGTCCCAGCCTTGCGCACGCAGGAAGGCGAGATCGCCGCGGGTCGATTTCGAGCCGGGCAGGATGACCAGCCGCGCATCACCCGGGATGGCTTCGCCGGGACGAACCATCACGAGATCGACGCCGGGCTCGAGCTTCAGCGGATCGAGATCGTCGAAATTGGCGATCCGCGACAACGCCAGAAAGGCGATCTTGCACTGGCCGGGTTTGCGCGCGTCGCCGAGTCCGAGCGCATCTTCAGCCGGAAGCTCGCCGGCGCGGACGAACCAGGGCAGCACGCCAAAGCCGCGCCACGCGGTGCGGGCTTCGATCAGGCGGTAGCCGTCGTCGAACAGCGTCGGATCGCCACGGAATTTGTTGATGACGAAGCCCCGGATCATTGCGGCATCCTCCGGATCGATCACCGTCTTGATGCCGACGAGCTGCGCGATCACGCCGCCGCGGTCGATGTCGCCGACCAGCACCACAGGGACGTCAGCCCTGCGCGCAAAGCCCATATTGGCGATGTCGGCCTTGCGCAGATTGACCTCGGCGGGGCTGCCGGCGCCTTCGACCAGCACCAGATCGGCGCGCGCCTTCAGACGCGCAAAACTCTCAAGCACCGCGCCCATCAATGACGGTTTCATGCCGGCATATTCCCGCGCGCGGGCGGTCGCGACGCGCTTGCCGTGAACGATGATCTGCGCTCCGACATCGGTTTCCGGCTTCAGCAGCACCGGGTTCATGTCGGTGTGCGGCTCGACGCCGGCGGCGAACGCCTGCAATGCCTGCGCGCGTCCGATCTCGCCGCCGTCGACGGTCACGGCGGCGTTGTTCGACATGTTCTGCGGCTTGAAAGGCAGCACGTGCAGGCCGCGCCGTCTGGCGGCGCGCGCGAGGCCCGCGACGATGAGCGACTTGCCCACGTCCGAGCCGGCTCCCTGGATCATCAATGCGCGCGCCATGGTGATGTCAGTCAGAACTCGACGCCCGCCTGGGCCTTGATGCCGGATCGGAACGGATGCTTGACCAGCGTCATCTCGGTGACGAGATCTGCAACCTCGATCAATTCGTCCTTGGCATTGCGCCCGGTGAGCACAACATGAGTCATTGGCGGCTTCGACGTCGTCAGGAAGTCGACGACATCGGCGACCGCAAGATAATCGTAGCGCAGCGCGATGTTGATCTCGTCGAGCACCACCATGCGCAAGCTCGGGTCCGCGATCAGCTGCTTGGCCTTTTCCCAGCCGGCCTGGGCGGCCGCGATGTCGCGCGCGCGATCCTGCGTCTCCCAGGTAAAACCTTCGCCCATCGCGTGGAATTGACAGAGATCGCCGAAATGCCCGGTCAGCAGGCGGCGCTCGCCGGTATCCCAGGCGCCCTTGATGAATTGCACCACGGCGCAGGGAAAGCCATGCGCCACACAGCGCACGATCATGCCGAAGGCCGAGGACGATTTTCCTTTGCCGGCGCCGGTATGAACGATGACCAGGCCCTTTTCACCGCCCTTGGTCGCCATGATCTTGTCGCGGGCGACCTTCTTCTTCGCCATCTTGGCCGCATGGCGCGCATCGAGCGATGGGTCGGTGCCGACGGTGCCATTCCCGGCGTCGTTTCCATCAGAAATCATCACGTTCCTTCGGCTTGACAAGTGCGAGGCTTGGACGAATGGTGGGCCCGCGTTGGTTCCTGTCCTACGACAGGCGAAGAGGGAATGCGATAGGGCCCAAAGTGGGCCTGAAACGCAGCCGCCCCCGCGACCGTGACCGGAGAGATGCCCAAGCCACTGATTCCATATGGAGTCGGGAAGGTGGGCATCAAAGGGAGAAATCCTGCTCCGCAAGCCGGGAGACCTGCCAACGCAGCATGTTGTGAGACCGGCGGACGGGGTGTTCCGCGACGGGGAACGAACCTGTCCACCGGTTCGTGTGCCTCATCGCTTCCCGCAGTCAATCCAGGAAGGGCGATGAGCGTTACTCTTCATGTCTGTGTCACCTGTCGCGCCGGCCAAACGCCGGCGGAAGGCGAGACTGCGCCTGGCGCGCGCCTGCACGCCGCGCTTCTTGAGGCCGGCGTGCCCGATGACGTCAATCTGGTTCCCGTCGAATGCCTGTCAGCCTGCAGCCAGGGTTGCTCGGTCGCGCTCAGCGCGCCGGGGCGGTGGTCCTATGTCTATGGCCGACTTTCCGAAGCCAATGCCCGGGATGTGATTGCCGGCGCCTCCGCTTATGCGGCGGCGCCTGACGGCATTGTGCCATGGCGCAGCCGTCCGGAAATCTTTCGCAAGCAATCGCTTGCCCGCATTCCACCCATCACCGTCGTGCCGGAGGCCGCAGAATGACCACGCTCGCCAAGGTTCCGGTCACCGTCGTGACCGGCTTTCTCGGGTCCGGCAAGACGACGCTGATCCAGCATCTGATCCGGAATGCCAGTGGCAAGAAGCTTGCGGTGCTGGTGAATGAATTCGGCAGCGAAGGCGTCGACGGCGACATCTTGAAGTCGTGCGCCGACGCCAATTGCCCGACCGAGAACATCGTCGAGCTCGCCAATGGCTGCATCTGCTGCACCGTCGCCGACGATTTCATCCCGGCCATGGAGCAATTGCTGGCGCGGCGCGTGCGGCCAGACCACATCGTGATCGAGACATCGGGGCTCGCGCTGCCGAAGCCGTTGCTGAAGGCGTTCGACTGGCCGGAGATCCGTTCGCGGATCACGGTCGACGGCGTGATCGCGTTGGCCGATGCCGAGGCCGTTGCGGCCGGCCGCTTCGCGCCGGACCCAGCCGCGGTGGATGCGCAGCGGGCTGCGGACGAGAATCTCGACCACGAGACGCCGCTGTCGGAAGTGTTCGAGGACCAGATCGCATGCGCCGACATCGTGCTGCTGACCAAGGCCGATCTCGCAGGGGCGGCGGGGATCAAGGCGGCCAAGGCGCTGATCGCAGCTGAAATGCCGCGCGAGGTGCCGATGTTACCTGTCGTTGATGGCGCGATCGACGCGCGCGTGATCCTGGGGCTCGGTGCCGCGGCGGAGGATGACCTCGCGTCGCGGCCGTCTCACCACGACGGCGAGGACGAGCACGAACACAACGATTTCAATTCCGTTGTGATCGATCTTCCCGAGATCGCGGATATCGATGCGTTGGTCACGTCGATCAAGGGGCTGGCGCGCGAGCAGAATGTGCTGCGCGCAAAGGGTTACATTGCAGTCGAGGGCAAACCGATGCGGTTGCTGGTGCAATCGGTCGGCGAGCGGGTCAGGCATCAGTTCGACATGCCCTGGGGCGTACGCCCGCGGCAGTCGAAGCTCGTCGTGATCGGCGAACACGGCGATATCGATGAAGCCGCGATCAGGGCTCGGCTTGGTGTCTGATGCACGTCGTCTTCCGCGAGAGCCGCGGCCTTGAGGAGACCGCGACACCGAGGGACCTCGGCCAGGATCCGGCCGATCTCGTGGTGTTGTCGTTTTCCGACAGCGATCTCGCTGCCTTCGCGGCCGGCTGGCGGCGGGGCCGCGCCGCGTTGCCGTCGCTGCGGCTCGCCAATCTCGCGGAGCTGCGCCACCCGCTGTCGGTTGATACCTATATCGAGCGGACGCTGTCGCACGCCCGCGGCATCCTGGTGCGGCTGATCGGCGGCGAGCCGTATTGGTCATACGGGCTGGCCGCAGTGCATCGTCTGGCGAAGGAGCGCGACATCGCGCTGGTCGTGCTCCCGGCAGATGGCCGCGACGATTTGCGGCTGGATGAATTTTCAACGCTGCCGGTCTCGACGCTCCGTCGGCTCAAGGTGCTGTGCGACAAGGGCGGCCCGGTTGCCGCGCAGGCCGTGATCGCGCAGCTGGCGCTGGCGTCAGGACTTTATGCCG
Source organism: Bradyrhizobium sp. I1.14.4 (assembly GCF_050435825.1). Classification (NCBI taxonomy): domain Bacteria; kingdom Pseudomonadati; phylum Pseudomonadota; class Alphaproteobacteria; order Hyphomicrobiales; family Nitrobacteraceae; genus Bradyrhizobium; species Bradyrhizobium sp. I1.14.4. The sequence continues at coordinate 13,470 of NZ_JBNDLA010000025.1, forward strand.
GGCCTGTCACTGGCGAGATCGATCTTCCCGAGATCGGCGTCTACGATTGCCGTCGCGGCGCCGTCGCGGCGCTGCCGGCATCGGATGGTCGCCCGCGGGCGCTGGTGACCTTTTATCGCTCCTATCTGGCAGCCGGCGACACGGCACCGGTCGATGCGCTGATTGATGCGTTGCGCGGGAAAGGCTTTGATGCCCACGGTGTGTTCGTCACCTCGTTGAAGGCGGCGGACGTGGCCGCTTGGCTGCGCGTTCAGTTTGCGCAATGCCCGCCGGCCGCAATCGTCAATGCGACTGCGTTCTCCGCGGCTGGTGATGATGGCACGACGGCGTTCGACGCCGCATCGTGCCCGGTGTACCAGGTCGCCCTGTCCACGGCGCGGCGCGAGGATTGGGCCGGGTCGCTCCGCGGTCTTTCGCCGGGCGATCTCGCAATGCATGTGGTGCTGCCGGAGGTCGACGGACGCCTGTTCGCGGGCGTCGTGAGCTTCAAGTCGCCCGGTGAGCGCGATCCAGATCTGCAGTTCGCGCATCTTGCGCATCGGCCGGATGCCGAGCGCGTTGCAGCGATTGCCGCGCGCGTGGCAGCTTGGCAGCGGCTTGCCGACAAGCCGGCGCAGGACAAGCAACTCGCGCTCGTGCTCTCGAACTATCCGGGCCGCCCGTATCAGATCGCGCATGCCGTTGGCCTCGACGCACTTGCGTCGGTCGAGGCGTTGCTGGCTGATCTCGGGGCTGAGGGATTTGATCTTGAGCCGGTGGAGTCGCTGGGCGCGGTGCTCTCACGCCAGAAATTGAATTGGAGCACCGCCGAGTATTGCGCTGCACGTTCCAGCCTTCCGCAACAATTGCAAGACGAACTCGCCCGCGCATGGGGCGCGCCGGAAGATGATCCCGATTGCCGTGACGGCGCATTTCATTTTGCGGCGCTCCGGTGCGGCAAGTCGATCATCGCCGTTCAGCCCGAGCGCGGTGAGGCCGGTCACCGCGATGCCGACTATCACGATCTCTCGCGCACACCTCGTCATGCTTACGTCGCGTTCTATCTGTGGCTCAAGCAGCAGGGTATCGATGCCGTCGTTCACATGGGTGCACATGGAACGCTGGAGTGGCTGCCCGGCAAATCGGTTGCGCTGTCATCCGCATGCTGGCCGGAAGCGCTGATCGGCGATCTGCCCGTTGTCTATCCCTTCATCGTCAACGATCCCGGCGAGGCGGCGCAGGCCAAGCGCCGGATCGGCGCCGTGACGATCGGTCATTTGCCGCCGCCGCTCGCGCAAGCGGCGCTGCCGCAAGGCTTGCGCCGGCTTGAGCAGTTGCTTGATGAATATTCCACCGCCGACGGTCTTGATCCGGCGCGGCGGCAGCGCCTGATTGCTGATATCCGCGAGGAAGCGCGGCTGGCCGGCCTGGAGGACGATCTAGGTCTCGCCGCGTCGATCTCAGCGGCGGAGGCCATTCCGCAGATCGATCGTTTCGTCTGCGATCTCAAGGAAAGCCAGTTCGGCGACGGCCTGCACGTGTTCGGGCAGGGCGCCTGCGGCGAAGCCGAAAGGGCGGCGTTGCGCGATGCACTCGCCGGCCGGCGTGTTGCGCCGGGACCGTCGGGCTCGCCCTATCGCGGGCGGAGCGACGTGCTGCCGACCGGCCGCAACCTGTTTGCGGTCGATCCGCGCGCGGTGCCGACGCCGTCGGCGCAAGCGCAAGGCGTGAAGCTTGCCGAGGAGCTGCTGCGCCGTCACCTGCAGGATCACGGCGACTGGCCGAAAGGACTTGTCGTCGACCTCTGGGGATCGTCGACGATGCGCACCGCCGGCGAGGATTTTGCGATGGCTCTGCATCTCGCCGGGATCGCGCCGCGCTGGGATCATGGGTCGGGCCGGGTGTCGGGCTACGACATCATCGCGCCGGCGGAGCTCGGCCGTCCGCGCATCGACGTGACGCTGCGCGTGTCGGGATTGTTCCGCGACGTGTTTACGGGGCTGGCGCAGTTGTTCGAAGCCGCGGCGCAGGCATTGTCCGAGCGCAGCGAGGAGGTGGACGAGAACCCCTACCGGCGGCGCATCTCGCGCGTGTTCGGTCCTAGCCCCGGACACTACGGCGCCGGCATCGCGTCGGTGCCCGATGTTTTCACGGAGGAAGCGCGCGACGCGGCCGGCGAAGCCTGGCTGTCGGCATCGTCCTGGGCACTCGCGTCCGATGGCGAGATGCGGCCCGACCGCGCCGGCATCGAGGCAAGGCTCGCTGCTGCCGACAGCTTCGTCCACACCCAGGATCTGCCGGAGACCGATCTGCTGCTGGCGGCAGACTATGCCGTGCACGAGGCCGGTATCGCCGCGGCGGCGCGTCGGCTTGGCGCAAAGGTCCCGTCGCTCTATCACCTCGATGCGACACGGCCGGATCAACCGCATGCTCGTTCACTGACCGAGGAAATCTCGCGGGTGGTGCGCGCACGCGCCGCCAATCCTGCGTGGATCGCCGGCATGATGCGCCACGGCTTCCGTGGCGCCGCCGAGATATCGGCAACGCTGGAGCACATGGCGGCGTTCGCGCATCTCGCCGGTGTGGTGCCGCCACATCTGTTTGACCTTTACTACGACGCGACGCTCGGCAATGACGAGGTTCGCGCGTTCATGGCGCGTGAAAACCCGGCGACGCTGGCTGCGATCGAAACCTGCTTCACCCGGTTGCACGAAGCCTCGCTCTGGCCGACGCGGCGCAACTCGATTGCGGCGGCATTGCAGGAGGCCTCGTGAGCGCGGTTGTTATCAAGGGCTGGTGTCCAGGCGCGCTGCGGCCGATGCAGTCCGGCGATGGCCTCGTGGTGCGCATCCGCCCGCGCGACGGGCGGCTCGACGCAACGGAGGCGGCAGGAATCGCTGAGCTCGCTGGGCGATATGGCAACGGCCTGATCGATCTGACCAGCCGCGCCAATCTCCAGATCCGCGGCGTTGGCGATGCGGGTTATCCACTCTTGATCGATGGGCTCACCGAACTCGCGTTGCTGGACGCGGATAGGGATACCGAGGCGCAACGCAACGTTTTGGTGGCGCCATTCTGGACCGCCGATGACGATACGCGCTTGCTCGCGGCCGAGCTCGAACGGGCGCTGGCCGGCACGTCGCTCGATCTTCCGACCAAGTTCGGATTCGCGATCGATGATGGCAATGAACGGGTGTTGGCTCGCGCGTCGGCGGATATCAGGATCGAGCGCGACCGCGACGGCGGACTGCTGGTACGTGCCGATGGCGCACGTTACGGTCGCTCTGTCTCGCGCAGAGAGGCGGTGGATATCGCGCTCGCGATGGCCGAATGGTTTGTCACCTCCGGCGGAGCCAAGGGTGAGAAGCGACGGATGGCGTCTCATCTGGCCGGCGGCGGGAGCTTGCCGCAGTCGCTTCGCGGTGAAGCGGAGCCTGTGGCCCGATCGGCAGAGCCTGTTCCCGGCCTCTATCCGATCGGTGCGATGGTTGGTGTTGCCTTCGGGCAAATGCCGCATCAGACGCTCAGCCATCTCGCCGGGTGCACGCAGGCTCTCCGCATAACGCCGTGGCGGATGGTGCTGGCGGAGGGGATGCACGAGATGCCCCGTGGGGCGGACCTCGTCACTGATCCCAGTGATCCGGCGCTCCGCATGATCGCTTGCAGCGGCGCACCGCGCTGTCGTGAGGCGCATGCGGATACGCGTGCACTGGCATCGGCGCTTGCATCGTTTATCCCGGTGGACGCACGGCTTCACGTCTCCGGCTGCACCAAGGGCTGTGCCCATTCCGGCTCTGCTGACGTCACCCTCGTTGCGTCAAGCGAGGGGTTCGATCTCATCCGCCGCGGCACGACCCGGGGTGTGCCGGCCCTGCGCGGACTGACCGGTTCGTACCTTGTCGCAAATCCCTCCGTGCTGACGGGAGGCCATTGATGCCGCATGTCTACCAGACCGACGGTGCGGCGATCTATCGGCAGTCCTTTGCCACCATCCGGTCCGAGGCCGACCTTGCGGGCTTTACGCCCGACGAGGAGCCGGTGGTCGTTCGCATGATCCATGCCGCGGGCATGATAGGCCTGGAAGCGCATGTCCGCTTCACGCCCGGCATGGCTGCGCGCGCACGGACAGCCTTGCAGAGCGGCGCGCCGATCCTCTGCGACGCGCGCATGGTGTCTGAGGGCATCACGCGCGCACGGCTGCCGGCCGGCAACGCCGTCATGTGCACGCTTGGTGATGCCCAGGTTCCGGCACTCGCGCAATCGATGCGCAATACGCGCTCCGCGGCAGCGCTCGAGCTGTGGCGGCCACATCTGGCCGGTGCGATCGTTGCGATCGGCAATGCTCCGACGGCGCTGTTCCATCTTCTCAACATGCTGGAGGATCCCGATTGTCCGAGGCCGGCGGCGATCATTGGCTGTCCGGTCGGCTTCGTCGGCGCGACCGAGTCCAAGGCGGCATTGATGGCTGATCCCCCCGTGCCGGCGCTGACAGTCGAAGGGCGTCTTGGCGGGTCGGCGATCACGGTTGCGGCCGTCAACGCGCTGGCGAGCCGGAGCGAATAGCGATGGGGCGCATCATTTGCTGCGGCCTCGGCCCAGGCGATCCGGACTTGATGAGCGTGCGCGCCGACCGCATTGTGCGTGCCGCGAAGCATGTCGCCTATTTTCGCAAGAAGGGGCAGTTGGGACAGGCGCGCCGCATCGTGGAAGGATTACTTGCCGCCGACGTCAGCGAATATCCGATGGAATATCCGGTCACGACGGAGATCGCTTTCGACAGTCCGGACTACGCGCGGCTGCTCGCGGGCTTTTACGACGAATGGGCCGAGCGCCTGGCGCGGCTTGCGCGCGCGATCGACATCATCGTGCTCTGCGAGGGCGATCCCTATTTCTACGGTTCGTTCATGCATCTGCATGCGCGCCTGCAGGGACGTATCGAGATCGAGGTGATCGCCGGCATTCCCGGCATGGCCGGTTGCTGGAATTCGGTCGGTCGGCCGATCGCGCTCGCCGACGATGTGACCATGGTTCTGATGGGCACGCTGCCGGAGGCCGAGCTCGAGCAGCGGATGCGCAGCTCCGACGCGCTCGTCGTCATGAAGACCGGCCGCAATCTCAAGAAGATCCGCCGCGCACTCGCTTCCGCCGGGCGTCTCGACGATGCGTGGCTCGTCGAACGCGGCACCATGCCGGATCAGCGGGTCGCCCGGCTCGCAGATACCGGCGAGGCAGACTGTCCGTATTTTGCGATCGTGCTGGTGCACGGGCAGGGGCGGCGCAGGGAGGCGCCGCAATGACCGGAACGCTGACCATCGCGGGACTTGGGCCGGGCGATGAGGCGCTGATCACGCCGGAAGTCTCCGCGGCGCTCGCAATTGCGAGCGACATCATCGGCTATGCGCCCTATGTGACACGGGTGCGACCGCGCGCCGGGCTCACGCTGCATCCCTCGGACAATCGCGTGGAGTTACAGCGCGCCGGCGAGGCGCTGCGGCTTGCGTCCGAAGGACACCATGTCGTTGTGGTGTCCTCAGGCGATCCGGGGGTCTTCGCCATGGCATCCGCCGTGTTCGAAGCGCTTGAGGATGCGCCGCAATGGCACGACCTGCCGATTCGCGTTCTGCCCGGCGTTACGGCGATGCTAGCGGCGGCAGCGAGCGCCGGTGCGCCGCTCGGTCATGATTTTTGCGCGATCAACCTCTCCGACAATCTCAAGCCATGGCCGCTGATCGAGAAGCGCCTGCGGCTCGCGGTCGAGGCCGACTTCGCGATCGCGATGTACAATCCGCGCTCGGCGAGCCGGCCGGAGGGTTTCCGTCGCGTGCTCGAGATCCTGCGCGAGGCGGGCAATGACGAGCGGATCGTGGTGTTCGCGCGTGCCGTCAGTACGCCCGAGCAGCGGATAGAGACTGTCGAATTGCGCGACGCGCGGCCCGAGATGGCCGACATGCGGACGCTCGTGATCCTCGGCAATTCGGCGACGCGGCGGGTCGGCCGCTGGGTCTACGCGCCGAGGCAGGTCCGATGACCGAGCCACTCCATCACTTCGCTCACGTTTTCCACCCGCGGCCTCTCGGGCAGCGGCGGCCGCGTGATCATGATGACGGGAAGGCCAAGCGCGCGGCCGGCATCGATCTTGGCGCGCGCGCCGGTTCCGCCGGAATTGCGGGCGACGATCCATTCGATGCGACGCGCACGCATCATCGCGAGTTCGTTGTCGAGCGTGAATGGCCCGCGCGAGACGATGACGTCGGCACCGGGCAACGGCAGCCTCTCGTCGGGTGGGTCGACGAAACGCAACGTGTAGGCATGCTGCGGCCGGCTGCCGAAGGGCGCGATGTGCTGGCGGCCGATCGCGAGGAACACGCGCGTGGGGCTGTCGGGCAACGCCGCGACCGCCGAGACAAGGTCCGCGACCTCGATCCAGTGATCGCCGGAGGTTTTGTTCCAGGGCGCACGTTCGAGCGCGATCAATGGCGTCGCGGTTTGCGCACATGCGGCGATCGCGTTGCGGCTCATCTCGGCGGCGAATGGATGCGTCGCATCGATCACATGCGTGATGCTTTTGCGACGCAGATAATCGGCAAGACTGCCGACGCCGCCGAATCCGCCGATACGCGTCGGCAACGGCTGATCGGCCGGCGCACGGGTGCGGCCGCCATAGGAATAGATCGCGTCGATCCCCGCGCGCGCGATTGTAGCAGCGAGCAAATTGGCGTCGGCCGTTCCGCCCAGAATCAGGGCGCGCATCATGGGTAATCCCTGGTTGACCATCATCGGCATCGGCGAAGATGGCCTTGCCGGCCTTTCCGACGCAAGCCGAAAGGCGCTTCGTGAAGCCGAAACGGTTTTCGGCGGCGAACGTCACCTCGCGCTGGCCGGCATCATCGACCGTGGTCGTGCCTGGCCGGTGCCGTTCGATGCGGACATCGTGCTGGGCTGCCGCGGTCGCCCGACTGTTGTGCTCGCCTCGGGTGATCCGTTCTGGCACGGCGTCGGCGGAAGCCTCGCCGAGAAGCTGCAAGCCGATGAGTGGATCGCGCACTCCGCGCCGTCGACGTTCTCGCTGGCGGCAGCCCGCCTGGGCTGGCGCCTCGAGAATGTCACCTGCCTTGGACTTCATGCCGCACCGTTCGAACGGCTGTTGCCGCATCTGGCGCGTGGCGCACGGATCATCTGCCTAATGCGGGATGGCAACGCGGCTTCCGATCTCGGGCGTTGGCTCACGGAGCGCGGCTGGGGGCCATCGGCGATGTGGATGCTTTCCGCACTTGGCGGACCGCGTGAAGCCATCACGCAGCATCGCGCCGACAACTATGCCGGCGATTCGGGCGACAGCCTGGTCGCAGTTGCGCTGGAGGCGAGGGGAATGCAAGGGATCGCACACAGCTCGGGTCTTCCCGACGCGCTCTTTGCGCATGACGGGCAATTGACAAAGCGGCCGGTCCGCGCGCTTGCGCTGTCGGCACTTTCGCCGCGACCGGGTGAGAGATTGTGGGATGTCGGCGCGGGCTCCGGCTCGATCTCCATCGAGTGGGCGCTCTGCGGAGGGACGGCGGTTGCCATCGAGGCCCGCGGCGATCGCGCCGCCAACATCCGCAGCAATGCGGCGAGCTTCGGCTTGATCCACCGGATCACCGTCATCGAAGGCGAGGCGCCCGGCATTTTATCGAGCCTCGAGGCGCCCGATGCCGTGTTTATCGGCGGTGGCCTCGATGCTGATATGTTCGATGCGATCTGGTCGCGCATCGCGCCGGGAGCGCGACTGATTGCGCATGCGGTGACTCTGGAAACCGAGGCGCTGCTTGCCGATCTGCATCAACGCTACGGCGGCGAATTGATGCGCCTGGAGATCGCCCAGGCCGAGCCGTTGGGCCTGTATCGCTCCTGGAAAGCCGCGCGGCCGATCGTGCAATGGAGCGCGGTCCGATGAAGGTCGCGGGTTTGGGATTCAGGCGCGGTTCCACTGTCACGTCGTTGCGCGAAGCGCTCGACGCCGCCGGCGGTTCCGAAGGCCTTGCGGCAGTTGCAACGGTGAGCGACAAGGCCGATGCGGTGGCGTTGAAAGCGCTCGCGCAGGAGTTGGGAGTGCCGATCCGCGGCATTCCTGCCGCGATATTGGCTAAGATAAAGACCGCAACACAATCCGAATTCATCAGGGCCAGGTTCGGGACGGGCTCGATCGCCGAAGCGGCGGCGGTCGCGGCCGCCGGGCGCGGCGCGCGCCTGATTGCGCGCCGGGCGACGTCACAGGATCGGATGGCCACCGCGGCGATCGCAGAAGGAGACGGTGAATGACGGTGCATTTCATCGGCGCAGGACCGGGCGCCGCCGATCTCTTGACCTTGCGTGGGCGCGATCTCATCGCCTCTTGCCCGGTCTGTCTCTATGCCGGATCGCTGGTGCCGGCCGGTGTCCTGGCGCATTGCCCGCCGGACGCGCGTATCGTCAACACCGCGCCGCTCTCGCTTGACGACATCATCGCCGAGATCGCCGCGGCACATGCAGAGCGCAAGGACGTCGTGCGGCTGCATTCGGGCGATCTCTCGATCTGGTCGGCAATGGGGGAACAACTGCGTCGGTTGCGCGCGTTACAGATTCCCTATTCGGTCACGCCCGGCGTGCCGGCGTTCTCGGCGGCCGCAGCGGCACTGGAGGCCGAACTGACGCTGCCCGGCCTTGCGCAATCGGTGGTGCTGACGCGCACGCCGGGCCGCGCCAGCGCGATGCCTGATGGCGAGACGCTGGCGGCCTTTGCCACGACCGGCGCGGTGCTCGCCATCCATCTCTCGATCCATCTGCTGGACAAGGTCGTCGCCGAGCTCACACCGCACTATGGCGCGGATTGTCCGGTGGCGATCGTCTGGCGCGCGAGCTGGCCGGACCAGCGCATCGTGCGCGCGACGCTTGCGACGCTCGATGCCGCGGTTGGCCCCGAGCTCGAACGCACCGCGCTCATCCTGGTCGGCAAGACGCTCGGCGCGGGCGAATTCACCGAAAGCCGGCTCTATGCGGCCGACTACGACCGCCGCTACCGCCCGGTTGGGCCGGAGCCGCGCTTTCCCGAGCCGTCGCGATGACCGCGGGCCTCGTCATCTCTGCGCCGGCATCCGGTGTCGGCAAGACGACGCTGACCCTGGCGCTGGCGCGCGCCTATCGCAATCGTGGCTTGAAGGTGCAATGCCTCAAGAGCGGGCCGGATTACATCGATCCCGCCTTTCACGCGGTCGCTACGGGACGCGCATCCGTCAACGTCGATAGTTGGGCGATGGCGTGCGACGCGATCGCACATCTGGCAAGCCGCGGCGCGGACGCCGATCTCGTGCTGGCCGAAGGCTCGATGGGATTGTTTGACGGCGTCGCTGTGCGTGGCGTCTCGGGTACCGGCGCCACGGCTGATATCGCCGAGATGATGGGATGGCCGGTGCTGCTGGTGATCGATCCGTCAGGCCAGGCGCAGACGGCCGCGGCGGTCGCGGCGGGATTGCGTGATTTTCGCGCCGGCGTGCGGCTTGCGGGCGTCGTTCTCAACCGTGTCGCGAGTGCGAGGCACGAAGCTCTGGTGCGCGATGCCATGGCAGGCGCGGGCATTCCGGTGTTAGGTGCGCTGCCCCGCCATGCCGAGATCGCCTTGCCGAAGCGTCATCTCGGCCTGGTGCAGGCCGAAGAGCAGGCCCAAATCGACGGTCTGATCGACGAAGCCGCACGCTTCGTCGTCGAACATGTCGATCTGGACGCGGTGATGCAGTCGGCACGCATTTGGTCGCCGCAATCAGCCGCGCGTGGCCTGGACATCACGCCGCCCGGCCAGCGCATTGCGCTTGCGCGCGACGCCGCGTTCTCCTTCGTCTACCCGCACATGCTTGAAGCCTGGCGCGCAGCCGGCGCTGAGATCGTGACATTCTCGCCGCTTGCCGACGAAGGCCCCGACGCGGACGCCGATGTGTGCTGGCTGCCCGGCGGCTATCCTGAACTGCATGCCGGTCGGCTTGCTGCCAACGGGCGATTTCTCAGTGGGGTACGCGCCTTCGCCGAGACGAGGCCGGTGCATGGCGAGTGCGGGGGCTACATGGTGTTGGGCGCCGCGCTGACCGACGCCGAAGGCGTGCGCCACGAGATGGCGGGCTTGCTCGGCCTTGAGACGAGCTATGCCAGGCGCCGCATGCATCTGGGCTACCGCCTCGCCGAGCTTGCTGAACCGATACCCGGGCACAGCCCAGGAGCACGGTTGCGCGGTCACGAATTTCACTATTCGACGATCGTCGGGCAGCCCGATACGCCGCTCGCGGTGGTGCGTGATGCGACTGGCGTAGTCGTTGCGGAGACCGGATCGCGGCGGGGCAACACAACGGGTACATTCTTCCATATGATTGCGGAGGACCGGTGAGCGGATTTGTTTCCTTCGTTTCGGCCGGCCCCGGCGATCCCGAACTCCTGACAATAAAGGGAGCCACCCGTCTGCGTGAGGCCGACGTGGTGCTCTATGACGACCTCGCCTCGGGCGCGATCCTCGATCTCGCGCGCACAGGCGCCAATCTCGTCGCGGTCGGCAAGCGCGCCGGCCGCCTGTCGGCGAGGCAGCATCATGTCAGCCGGCTGCTGGTCGACTACGCAGCGACCGGCGTGCGGGTGGTGCGGCTGAAATCCGGTGACGCCGGCATCTTTGGACGGCTCGAGGAGGAGATCGAGGCGCTGCGCAATGCAGGCATCGGCTACGAGATCATTCCCGGCGTGACCTCGGCCTCGGTCGCCGCCGCGCAGGCCGGCATTCCGCTGACGCGACGGCTGACCTCGCGCCGGGTCCAGTTCGTGACCGGTGCCGACGTCACCGGCCAGTTGCCGGCAGATTTGAATTGGGCGGCGCTGGCCGATCCGGAAGCGACGACCGTCGTCTATATGGGGCGGCGCACTTTCCCGGCCCTGGCCGCAAGACTGATTGCGCATGGTCTCGCCCCCGACACGCCTGCACTGTTGGCGGAGTCGCTCGGCCACGCCGACGAGCGGCTCGTTCGTACGACGATCGCTGAACTGGCCGAACGGCTCACGGATGCCGGCGCTGCCACGGCGGCTGCCGTCATCCTGTTTGGTTCGCTGGCGCCGGAGCAAGGTTGACGCGGCCATGTTGACGCTTTCCCTGATCGGCATTGGTTGTGGCGATCCCCGGCAGCTCACCCTCGCTGCGATCGCCGCCATCAACGCCGCCGATTTGATCCTGATCCCACGTAAGGGTACCGCGAAGTCGGATCTCGCCGAATTGCGCCGAACGATTTGCGCGCAAGCACTGAGCAATGACCGCACACGCATTGCCGAGTTCGACCTGCCGGTGCGTGACGGCGGTGAGGAGGACTATCGCAAGGGCGTGGACGATTGGCATGATGCAATCGCCGCGGCCTGGTCACAGGAAATCGCGCGCCATCTCGGCGGCGACGGACGCGTCGCCCTGCTGATCTGGGGCGATCCTTCGCTCTACGATTCGAGCCTGCGGATTGCGCAACGGCTCGATCCGGTGCCCTTGATCGACGTGATCCCGGGCATCACCTCGATCCAGGCGCTATGCGCGGCGCATGCGCTGCCGCTCAACGAGATCGGCGAGCCGTTCCTGGTCACGACGGGTCGGCGGCTGCGCGAGGGCGGCTGGCCTTCCGGTGTCGACACCGTCGTCGTGATGCTCGATGGCGGCGCCGTCTTCCAGACGCTGGATCCCGCCGGGCTGCAGATCTGGTGGGGCGCCTATCTTGGCATGCCCGATCAAATCGTCATGGCAGGGGAGTTAGCCGAGGTCGGGCCTCGCATCGTCGCCACGCGCCGGGATGCGCGTGAGCAGCACGGCTGGATCATGGACAGCTATGTCCTCAAGCGGAGATCGTGATCCAGGGATTGCGTCGGCATTCCACGCAGCGTGCGCTGCCAGAGCGCTTTCGTGCGAAGTGGACGCCAAGAATCTAGGGCTTCGGTTCTGATTCGATCAGAACCGAAATTGCTCTAGGTCTTCAACCCGCGAATCGAGGGTTGGATGGTCAGGCGATAGGCGACGAGCTTGTCACCGTCGAACTGCTCGAGGGTTGTCTCGCAGACCGGGCAGCGATACTCGCCCTTGCTTCCTGATCCGGATGCCAGCTCAAGGCGCCGGAATCCAGCCCCGCAGCGCGGGCAGGTGACGTCGTCCTTCTTCATCAACTCACCCCAGAACAACACCGGCGGTATTTTGTAACCCAGACCGCGCGGCGGAACTATGTTCATGGCTGGAGAGCTACGGGTCATTTCGTGCATGGCAACGCGGACGCGGCCGGATCGAACAGTCGGATCTCTCACGGGAATGGATCGGTAGCTGCAAACGCATTCCGCAAATTCAGCAATGAGTTATCGCGTGAGGTCCAAGGACGATCTGACCCGGCTTGCGCCGCAACAAGGGCTGCCATGTTGCGATGCCGTCGGTTCCCCAGTCCCAGATCGACCCGCGATCGCCGGCGAACGCAAGGTTCGCCGGCGATCCATCGCGATCAGCGGATGCCACCTATTGCCGCGTCAGGCGAACCACATCCTGTCGCAGCAGGTAGAGCGAGACGGCGAGCAGGACGACGTCCTTCATCAGAAAGGGCACGTTGCCGGTCATTGCAGGAAAGCCTCCGGCGGCGACGTCCCAGCCTTCCGGCATGAACGGGATGATGGTGACCGTCGCGACAAAGGTGCCGGTCGATCCGAGCGCGCCAAGAGCGCCGAGCCGCTTGTCCCAGAAGCCTGCAAGCAGCAGGGATCCAAACGTCCACTCGGAGGCGCCGAGGAAATAGCTGGCGCCGGCGTGGCCGAAGAGCGGGTACAGCCACCAGATCAGCGGACCGTTGCTGATGAACGGGACCAGTCGCTCGAACTCGTAGGGAAACCACTTCTGGTAACCGAAGAAGAGGAACATGATCACCATCGAGGCCCGGACGACGTGGTAGTCGAGATCCTCCGCGAGCAGCCCGGACCTGTAGAGTGCGCGGACAAGCGGATTTTGTGTGGTGTTGGTAAGCGTGGTCATGGTCGTGATCCTTTCGCGTGACATCGCTCGATCGCTTCACGCGACTGCGGGGAAGTCGATGTCGGTGTCATTGATGCGGTTGAAGACGTTGGTGAAGACGGTGGTCGCGAACGCCAGGCTGATCTCGACCAGCTGCGCGTCGCTGTAGCCGGCGGCCTTGATCGCGGCGAAATCCTCGTCGCTCACGGTGCCGCTGGACTTTGCGAGCTTGCGAACGAAGCCGACGAGCGCATCGCGCTTGGCATCACCGCTCGGCTCGCCGTTGCGGATCTGCTTCAGCACATCGGCCGTCACGCCGGAGAGCCTGGCGAGATGAGAATGCGCGGCGACACAGTAGTCGCAGCCGCCCGCGGTGCTGATGACGAGCTTCACGACCTCCAGGTCGCGCTTGGGCAGGCTGCCGCCAGTCAGCACGGCATCGGCCGCAAGGATCGACTTGAGCGCGGCTGGACCATGAGCCGCAATCGCCGTGTAGGTGTTCGGAACGCCGCCGATCGCCTTCTTGATCTGGGCGTAGATCTGGCCCGACGGGCCGGTATCGGTTTCGAGATTGGGGACTGAGAGACGGGACATGGTGGCACTCCTTGTTGGGGGTGGTGAACGATTGCGGAGTGACAATAGGGTCGAGATGTGAGACATTGAATGTCAATTTAGCTCAGATATATGCTCGATCGTCTCAATCAGATCGCTTTGGGGGACTGCCATGGATTGGCTCAGCCGGCTGTTCGAGATGATGCCGGTGCGCGGGCGGCTCGACCTTCGCTGCAGCTACAGCGTGCCCTGGCGCATCGACCAAGGGCCGGGCGCGGCCAACGAGATCCCCTATCATGCGGTGCTTGCCGGCTCGGCGATCCTGGACGATCCCGCAAGCGGTCAGCCGTTGCTGCTGAAGACCGGCGACATTCTTCTGTTGCCCGGCAACCCGCGACACGTGATGCATGATGGCGGCGGGGCGACGCCGCTGCCGGCGCGCAATCGGGCGGCACAGAATTTCACGATCAGCGAAAACCTGGGTTCGGACGAACGGCTCGACCTGCTGTGCGGGCACTTCGCGATTGCACCTCCGCACGACCGTCTGTTGCGCAACTATCTTCCGCCGCGTCTTGTCGTGCATGCCGGCCCGCGTGTGGGAAAGGGGACGGCCGCGCAGCTCGCCGGACTCGTGTCCCTGATGCGCAGCGAAACGGCCGACGATCATCTGGGCGGTCGCGCCATGCTGGACGCGCTGTCCACGGCGATGTTCGCGCTTGTGCTGCGGCTTGCGAGCGAGACCGATGACAGGTCTCGCGGTCTGCTTGCACTGGTCGGTGATCCCCGCCTTGCGCCGGCCGTGGCGGCCATGTTCAACCAGCCTGCGCGCGCATGGTCGCTGCCGGAGTTGGCGCGCTTCTGCAACATGTCGCGCGCCACGCTGGCGCGGCAATTCCAGGAGAGGCTCGGGCGATCCGCCAGCGATCTGCTCACCGATATCAGGATGACGCTTGCGGCGAATGCGTTGAAGAGATCATCGCTGTCGACCGGCGCCGTCGCGGAGACGGTCGGCTACCAATCGGAGGCCGCCTTCCAGCGTGCCTTCAAGAGCCACATGGGCGTGACGCCGGCGCAGTGGCGAAAGGCGCAGTCGTTCGAACTGGATGTCGCGACGGGCCCTGGTGCACCAGCCGATCCGCCGCGCGCCATGCAAGTTTGATCAAGGACAGGCAAGCGGCCGATGGTTGCTCGCCATCGGTCGCTTCGCGAGCCGTTATGCCCTGACAGTGGCTGCCTGCTGAAGAACTGGAATCATGTCCTCTGGCTCCGGGCGGCGGGTATAGTCGGGGTTCACCTCCGAGTAGAGGATCACGCCGTCCTGTCCGATGACGTAGCGGGCCGGCATCGGCAGTGTCCAGCTTGGATCGTCGTTGAAGGTCGGCAGATCGTTCTTCAGCTGCTTGTAGAGCTCGACCAGGTAGTCGGGCAGATGGAAGCGCAGTCCGAAGGCGTCGCCGACCTGACCCTTCACGTCGGACAGGATCGGGAAGGAGAGCTTGTTCTGGCGCACTGACTTGCGGCTGTTCGGCGCGGTCTGCGGCGAGATCGCGGCCAGCGAGGCGCCGTATTTGTCGAATGCCGGCTTGGCGGCTTCCAGCGCCTGTAGCTCCATGTTGCAATACGGGCACCAGACGCCGCGGTAGAAGCTGAGCACCAGCGGGCCGCGCTTCAACAGATCGGCCGAGTTGACGATATTGCCCTCGGGGTCACGCAGTGAGAAGGCGGGGGCAACATCGCCGGCCTTCCTGGCGCGCTGGGCGGCACCGGACGCGATCAGCTCCGCGGTGGCGCGGTGCATGATATCGATGACCGTTCGCGGAACGTTGTACGGTGGTTTTCCGGCTTTCGGCGGCGCCATCCGGCTTGTTGAACTCACACGCAGGAAGCTAAAGGAGATGGCCGCGCCGGCTAGCGCTGCCGTTGGACTAGTGCTTATTCCTGACCAGAATAAGCGTGGTCCGCTTCAACTGCCGGATGATGCGTCATGCATTGAAGCTGCGCTCGAAGAAACTCGCGAATCTCCGTGCCTTGGCCGTCGCGGCGCGCCCGGTCGGAAGCACCACCCAGAGATCAAGCGCGGGGAGGCTCCATTCCGGCAGGACCGCGCGCACGGCGCCCGATTTGAGCTCGGGGGTGAACATCCATTCCGACGCGATCGCGAGCCCGGCATCGGCGAGCACCGCAGCCCGGACGCCTTCGGCCGCGGTCACCCGCAGCCGGCTCCGCACCGTGACGGCCAGTTCGGTACTTTCACGTTGAAATGACCATACGCCGCCCTCGCGGAGATAGACGACGGCCTGGTGCCGGCTCAGTTCGCTCGGCGTGGCCGGTATGCCGGCGCGGTCGAAATAGGCCGGCGTGCCCAGCACGAGGCGTTTACATCTCGCGACACGGCGTGCGGTCAGCGTCGAATCCGCCATCCTGCCCATCCGCAGGGCGACGTCGATGCCTTCCTGCACGAGATCGATCTGGCGGTCGTCGAGCACGACTTCGAGCTCCAGCTCCGGGTGCTGCGCGAGAAACTTCGGCAGCATTGGAATGAGATGGATCCGGGCGAAGGTGACCGCGGCGCAGATCCGCAATCGTCCCTTGAGGCCGGCTCCGGCGCCGCGCGCGGCGATCTCGGCTTCGGCAGCCTCTTCAAGCGCGCGCCTGGCGCGCTCGAGATAGCCAAGCCCGGCTTCCGTCGGGGTGAGGCCATGAGTCGAGCGCGTGAGCAGCTTGACCCCGAGAAATTCCTCGAGCTGCGCGACCGATTTCGAGACCGCCGGCTGGCCGACCAGGAGCTGCCGCGCCGCTCCGGAGAACGAACCGGTTTCGACCACCCGCACGAACGTCTCCATCGCCGCAAGACGATCCATGGCTATTCTCCCCGGGAATGAGCGATATCGCCCATCCTGTCACGGTCTGGGGTAATTGGCCATTTCCAGGCAAGCCTGGGCAGGCGGAGGATCAATCCCTAAGACTTGCGATGCCTTGCGTTGACCGCGATCGCGGCGGCGGCGGTGCGGTTCTCGACGCCGAGCTTGGCGTAGATCTGCTCGAGATGCTTGTCGACGGTGCGCGGGCTTAAGCCCAGGATCTGCGCGATGTCGCGGTTGGTCTTGCCCTTGGAGAGCCAGGACAGCACCTCTCCCTCGCGGGTGGTCAGGCCGAGCTCGCTGGAGAACTCGGCCGGCATGTCGCCGCTGGTGTCCTTGGCCAGCCGCAGCAGGAATTCGTTGGGGCCTAGCTTGCCCATATATTGCAGCCGAAGCTGCTCGTTGCCGGGGTATGCCGCCACGGTCGCGGTCTTCGATCCCGCCTTGCCTTTTTGCGCCTGCTCGAGCCATTGCGGCATCGGGTCCGGCAGCACGAAATTGTCGGCGGCGTCGGCGAGCGTATCCGATAGCAGTCGCTGCGCCTGCGGCGTCGCCCACAGCAGCGCACCGGCACTGTTGACCGCGAGCAGATAGCGGCCGGAGACGTCGAGCGCCGCGCGGGCGCTGTGCGTCATCCGCGCGTTGGCGAGATGGACTCGGATGCGCGCCAGCATCTCCTCGACCACGATCGGCTTCGTCACATAGTCGACGCCGCCGGCCTCGAGCCCACGCACGATGTGCTCGGTTTCGGCCAGCCCCGTCATGAAGATGATCGGGACGCCGTCGAGCCCGGCGTCGCGCTTCAGCCGCCGGCAGGTCTCGAAGCCGTCCATGCCGGGCATCACGGCATCGAGCAGCACGATATCGGGCGTGATCTGGTCGACGATACGCATCGCGGAGGTGCCGTCGAGCGCGACCATCACGGTCATGCCGGCGCCGTCGAGCGCGTCGGTCAGCAGGCGCAACGTCTCGGGAGAGTCGTCGACGACGAGCGCGACGTCGCGCTTTCTCTGTTCAATGGTCATAGCTGTGCAATGTTTTCAACGTCGCCATATATTGATCGAGATCGAACCGGTCGATCAGCGTGCGCATCTGGCCGACGAAATCGGCATGCTCGGGACACTCATTGCCGATTTCGTCGAGCTTGAGCTGGATCGCCCTGATATAGCCGAGCTGGCCGAGGCTGATCAGCTCTTCGACATATTTCACCGGCGGGCGCGAACCGCTGTCGGGCTTCCATTGCGGGGGCGGGGCCGGCTCGGCCTCATACTGCCACTCGATCTTGAGCAATTGGCGGATGGTCTCTAACAGCCGCGGGATGTCGATCGGCTTCATCAGGTAGCCGTCGTGGAATGGTTGCGCCAGCGGCGCGCCATGGGCCTCCAGCGCACTTGCCGAGATCATCAGGATTCGAGCCTGGTGATGGCCTTCCGAGCGCAGCGTCTCGGCGACCGTCCAGCCGTCCATGGCCGCCATCGAGATGTCGAGCAGAAACATGTCCGGCCGGCAATGCTGGGCGAGCGCAAGGCAGCCCGGTCCGTCCGGTGCGCTGAGCAGGATGAAGCCGAGCGGCGCCAGGATCTCGCGCAGGAGGTCGCGATGGGTCGGGTCATCGTCGGTGATCAGGATGGTCTTGCGCGGGCCGTGATAGCCATAGATGGGGGCCTCGACCGGCGCTTCGCGGCGCGGATTGGTGACCTCGGAGAGCAGGAGCTTGACGCGGAACGTGCTGCCGGTGCCGACCGTGCTCAAGACCTTGATGTCGCCACCCATCACGCCTGCGAGCAGGCGGCTGATGGTCAGGCCAAGCCCGGTGCCGGTCTGCGGCTGGGTGACGCCGAGCGCGCCGCGCTCGAACGGCGCGAAGATCCGCTCGAGGTCGTCGGGCTGGACGCCCGGCCCGGTATCGATCACCTCGAACTCGGCGACCGGGCTGCGGTAATGCACCACGAACTGCACCCGGCCGCATTGGGTGAACTTGATCGCGTTCGAGAGCAGGTTGATCAGGATTTGCCGCAGCCGCTTCTCATCGGCATAGACAACGACGGGCAGCACCGCCGGCCGCCTGAACACGAAGTCGATGCCCTTGGCCGCCGCTTGCAGGCGGAACATGCCGACCAGCTGCTCGAGGAAATCGTTCAGCCGCACCTCGTCGCGCGAAAGATAGAGACGGCCGGCTTCGATCTTGGAGATGTCAAGAATGCCGTCGATCAGTCCCGACAGATGGTCGGCGCTGCGGCGGACCACGCGCACCTGCCCGCGCGGCCGCACCTGGAGGCTGTCGTCCTGCTCCAGCAATTGCGCATAGCCGGAGATCGCGTTGAGCGGCGAGCGAAGCTCGTGGCTGAGGCCGACGACGTATCTGCTCTTGGCGAGATTGGCGGACTCGGCAACCTCCTTGGCGCGCTGCAACTCGGCATCGGTGCGCTTGTGAGCGTCGATTTCCTGGATCAGCAGCGTGGTCTGGCGGCGTGTTTCCGCTTCCGCGGCGCGCCGGCTCTGTTGCGCCAGTACGAACAGCCAGGCGACGACGCCGATGATGAGAGTCAGCGCAAAGAACACCTTCCACAGCACGTCGGCCAACAATTCATTGGCATGCACGGCCGCTGTGGTCTGCAGGTAGATCAGGCCGAGCACCAGCGCCACGAGGCCGGCCGAGACTGCGAACACGCCGAGGTAATGTCCAAGCTGCGAGTTGATGCGGGCATAGATCGGCTGCGGCAACAGCTTGCCCAGTGTTTCCGACACCTGCGCGCCGATCCGTGCGTGCGGCTTGCAAAGATCGTGGCAGCGCGCATCGAGCGAGCAGCACAGCGAGCAGATCGGGCCGGCATAGGCCGGGCACGAAGCCATGTCCTCGGGCTCGAACGAATGCTCGCAGATGCAGCACTGGATCGATTCGATGTTCTGCCAGCTCCGCTTCGGCTTGCGCGCGATGTAGTACTTGCCGTCGGTCGCCCAGGCAATGAGCGGGGCAGTGATGAATGCGACCGCAAGCGCCACGAAGGCGGACAGCGCCTTCGCGGTCGGCCCGAACAGGCCATAGAACGCGCTGATCGAGACCACGGTCGCGATCGTCATTGCGCCGACACCGACCGGATTGATGTCGCAGAGATGGGCGCGCTTGAATTCGATGTGCTGTGGGCGAAGACCGAGTGGCTTGTTGATGACGAGATCGGCGACCAGCGCGCCGACCCAGGCGATCGCGACGTTGGAGTACAGCGCGAGCGTCTGCTCCAGCGCCTTGTAGACGCCGATCTCCATCAACAGCAGCGCGACGACGACGTTAAAGACGAGCCACACCACGCGGCCGGGATGCGAATGGGTGAGGCGGGAGAAGAAGTTCGACCAGGCGATTGAACCGGCATAGGCGTTGGTTACGTTAATCTTGACCTGCGACAGGATCACGAACGTCCCGGTCAACGCCATCGCCAGGTCCGGCTGCGACAGCACGTAACGGAAGGCTTCGAGGTACATGTTCGCGGGCTCGGCCGCGTGCTCGGCGGAGACGCCGTGGCTGAGCGCGAAGAAGGCCAGGAACGAGCCGGCCAGCAGCTTGAGCGCACCAAGCACGATCCAGCCCGGACCGGCGCTCAGCAGCGCGATCCACCAGGCCTTTCGCGAGGTACGGCGGTCGCGCGGCAGGAAGCGCAGGAAGTCGACCTGCTCGCCGATCTGCGCCACCAGCGCGAACACGACGGAGGCCGCCGTGCCGAACAGCAGGAGATCGAGATTGCCCGAGGGATCGCCGTGATCGCCGGCGAACTTGCGCCACTCGGTGAACGAGTGCGGATTGGCCCAGGCAATCGCCGCGAATGGCATGATGTGGAGGATGATCCAGAGTGGCTGGGTCCAGAGCTGGAAGCGGCTGATCAGCGTGATGCCGTAGATGACCAGCGGAATGATCACGACCGCGCTGATCAGGTAGCCGATCGGTCGCGGAATGCCGAAACACATGTCCAGCGCGCTGGCCAGGATCACGGCCTCGATCGCAAAGAAGATGAAGGTGAAGGAGGCATAGATCAGCGAGGTGATGGTTGAGCCGATATAGCCGAAGCCGGCGCCGCGGGTCAGCAGGTCGATGTCGATGCCGCTTTTCGCGGCATGGTAGGCGATCGGCAGCCCGCAGAGGAAGATGATGATGCTGACGACCAGGATCGCGGCGGAGGCGTTGATCGCGCCGTAGTTCAGCGTGATGGTGCCGCCGATCGCTTCCAGCGCGAGGAAGGAGATCGCCCCCAACGCGGTGTTGGCGACGCGGGCGGCTGACCAGCGCCTGGCGCTCTTGGCCGTGAAGCGCAGCGCATAGTCTTCCAGCGTCTGGTTGGCGACCCATTGATTGTATTGGCGCCTGACGCGGTCTATCCGCTGCCGCCCTGCCACTCGCTCTTACTCCTGGTCCACGATGCTTTGATCGCGGGCAAATCCCGTACCAAAAATCTACGTCGCTATTTTGCGGTGCAGTATACGCGATCTTGCGTATCAGTGCGGTGCACAAAAGTAAGCAATCCTCGCCTCATCAATAAGCGTTCTCGAACCAATGGGGTGCTCATGTCAGACGAAACAAAACCAGGACTGCATTCTCCGCTTCGGCGCAAGCTTTTGATGGGAATGGCCGCATTGCCGGCCATCTCGATGCTGGGCCGTCCCGCATTTGCGGACGTTCCTGCAACCTCCGCGGTCAACACCACGGGGCTTGCAGTCACCGATAGCGAGGTCACCGTCGGCATCCTGCACTCCGTCACCGGCACGATGGCGATCTCCGAGACCGGATCGGTCGAGGCCGAGAAGCTCGCAATCGAGCAGATCAACGCCGCCGGCGGCGTGCTCGGCCGCAAGATCAAGTTCATCCAGGAAGACGGCGCCAGCGACTGGCCGACTTTCGCGGAAAAGGCGAAGAAACTCCTGGTCAACGACAAATGCGCGGCCGTGATGGGCTGCTGGACCTCGGCCTCGCGCAAGGCGGTGCTGCCGGTGTTCGAGCAGTACAACGGCATGCTGTACTATCCGACCTTCTACGAGGGCCTCGAGCAGTCGAAGAACGTGATCTACACCGGTCAGGAGGCGACGCAGCAGATCATCGCCGGCCTCGACTGGGTCAACAAGACCAAGGGCGCCAAGAGCTTCTATCTGCTCGGCTCGGACTACATCTGGCCGCGCACCTCGAACAAGATCGCGCGCAAGCACATCGAGAACCATCTGCAGGGCTGCAAGGTGGTCGGTGAGGAATACTTCCCGCTCGGCTCGACCCAGTTCAACTCGGTCATCAACAAGATCAAGCTGACCAAGCCGGACGTGATCTACGCGATCATCGTCGGCGGCTCGAACGTCGCGTTCTACAAGCAGCTCAAGGCGGCGGGCATCGATTTGTCCAAGCAGACGCTGCTGACGATCTCGGTCACCGAGGACGAGATCGACGGTATCGGCGGCGAGAACATCGCCGGCGCCTATGCCTGCATGAAGTATTTCCAGTCGCTCGACAATCCGAACAACAAGGCCTTCGTGCCCGCGTTCAAGAAGATGTGGGGCGAGAAGACCGTGATCGGCGACGTGACGCAGGCTGCGTATCTCGGCCCGTGGCTGTGGAAGTTGACTGTGGAGAAGGCCGGTTCCTTCGACATCGACAAGGTGGCGGCCGCGTCACCCGGCGTCGAGTTCAAGGGCGCGCCGGAAGGCTATGTCCGGATCCACGAAAACCATCACCTCTGGTCGAAGACCCGCGTCGGACGCGCCAAGGCCGATGGCCAGTACGAGCTGATCTACGAGACCGCCGATCTCGTCGAGCCGGATCCGTTCCCCAAGGGCTACCAGTGAGCCAGTAGCCCGCATGAGCGGAGCGATATGCGGGCCGTCCCGGGTATCGCTACTGCTCACCGGGCTACGAATCTCCATAACGCATCGCGGCGTGGACGTCATCGTCCACGCCACGGAACGAGCGACGCTTGACTGGCGGCGTATGCCCCTTGGAATGACGGAGGACCACGATGTTCGGTGACTATTCGATCAGCGACCTCGGCGCCATCCTCGCGATGCAGGGATTTGCCGGGCTCATCCTGTTCTCCGTCTATGTGCTGATGGCGCTGGGGCTTGCCATTATCTTCGGCCAGATGGGCGTCATCAACATGGCTCATGGCGAGTTCATGATCCTTGGGGCCTACGTCACCTGGATGACGTCGAACGCCGTGCAGCACGTCGCGCCCTGGCTGTTCCCCGGCTACTTCTTCATCGCGATGATCCTGGCGTTCATCGCCTCCGGCGCGCTCGGCATGCTGGTCGAATGGGCGCTGATCCGCCATCTCTACAAGCGGCCGCTCGATACCCTGCTCGCGACCTGGGGCCTCAGCCTGATCCTGCAACAGTCCTATCGCTCGATCTTCGGCGCGCGTGAGGTCGGCGTCGAGCTGCCGGAATGGATGATGGGCTCCTGGCAGGCGACCGACTCGATCCAGATCCCGATCAACGGCATGTTCGTGATGGCGCTGACCACCCTGATCACGATTGCGGTCGCCTACGTGCTGTTCTGGTCGAGCTGGGGCAAGCAGGTGCGGGCCGTGGTGCAGAACCGCGTGATGGCCGGCGCCGTCGGCATCAACACCGAGAAGGTCGATCGCTACACCTTTGGCCTCGGTTGCGGCATCGCCGGGATCGCAGGCTCGGCCTTCACGATGATCGGCTCGACCGGGCCGACCGCCGGCCAGCTCTACATCGTCGACACCTTCCTGGTCGTCGTGTTCGGCGGCGCTGCTTCACTGTTCGGCACCATCGCCTCCGCCTTCTCGATCTCGCAGACCCAGTCGACGCTGGAATTCTTCCTGTCGGGATCGATGGCCAAGGTGATCACGCTGCTCACGATCGTCGCGATCCTGATGGTGCGTCCGCAGGGGCTGTTCGCGCTCAAGGTCCGCAAATAAGAACAAGCAGGCAGGTCATGATCATCAACTCGCGCTTTTTCAATCGCTCCGAACTGCTCGGCTTCCTTGCGCTCGCGGTGCTGTTGCTTCTCATCCTGCCGCTATCGCTCGACATCTTCCGCCTCAACCTGGTCGCCAAATACCTGACCTACGCCTTCGTCGGCATCGGTCTCGTGCTGTGTTGGGGTTATGGCGGCATCCTGAGCCTCGGGCAGGGCGTGTTCTTCGGCCTCGGCGGCTACTGCATGGCGATGTACCTCAAGCTCGAGGCATCCTCGGTCGCGAACACCAAGATACAGTCGACGCCGGGCATCCCGGACTTCATGGACTGGAACCAGATCACGCAGCTGCCGCTGTTCTGGAAACCGTTCCACAGCTTTCCGCTTACGGTGCTGGCGATCCTGCTGGTTCCCGCCTTCTTCGCGCTGGTCATCGGCGCCGCGATGTTCAAGCGCCGGGTCGGCGGTGTGTATTTTGCGATCATCACCCAGGCCATTGCGGCCATCCTCACCATTCTGATCGTCGGGCAACAGGGCTACACCGGCGGCATCAACGGCATCACCGACCTGCGCACGCTGCACGGCTGGGACATCCGCACCGATCACGCCAAGTTCATTCTGTACTTTGTCGAGGTTGTGCTGCTGTTCGGTTGCATCGTCGCCGCGCAATTCATCCGCCTGACAAAGCTCGGGCGGATCCTGGTGGCGATGAGAGAGCAGGAGGATCGCGTGCGTTTCTCCGGTTACAGCGTCGCCAATTTCAAGATCTTCGCGTTCTGTGCCGCGGCGGTGTTCGCGGCGATCGGCGGCGCCATGTTCACGCTCGAGGTCGGCTTCATGTCGCCGTCCTTTGTCGGCATCGTGCCGTCGATCGAGATGGTGATCTACACCGCCGTCGGCGGCCGGATGTCGATCTTCGGCGCGGTCTGGGGCGCGCTGCTGGTCAATTTCGCCAAGACCAGTCTCTCGGAATCCTTCCCGCAGCTTTGGCTGTTCGGCCTCGGCGCGTTGTTCATCGCGGTCGTGCTCGCCTTCCCGAACGGGCTCTCCGGGATCTGGGCGGACCACGTCCAGCCCCGCATCGATCGCCTGCTGGCATCGCGAAGATCAAAATCGGCGGGACTTGTCGCCGACGGCGCGCCGGCTGAGTGAGGAGGAACCATCATGCTCGTCGGTCATCAGCCCAAGGACTTCCTGCTCGCGGTCTCCGGCCTCACCGTGTCCTTTGACGGCTTCAAGGCCGTCAACGATCTCTCCTTCTATGTCGAGGAGAACGAGATCCGGGTCATCATCGGCCCGAACGGCGCCGGCAAGACCACGGTGCTCGACCTGATCTGCGGCAAGACCAGGGCGACGTCAGGCTCCATCCAGTTCCGTGGCCAGGAGCTGACCAGGCTGCGCGAGAACGAGATCGTGCAGGCCGGCGTCGGCCGCAAGTTCCAGACGCCGTCGGTGTTCGAGGATCTCACCGTGTTCGAGAACCTCGAAATCTCCTTCCCGCGCGGCCGCACCGTGTTCGGTTCACTGACCTTCCAGCGCGACGACACCGTCAAGCAACGGGTCGAGGAGGTCGCCGAGATGATCTTCCTCAGGGACCGCCTCAACACCTATGCCGATCAGCTCAGCCATGGCCAGAAGCAGTGGCTCGAGATCGGCATGCTGCTGATCCAGGATCCGGACCTGCTGATGCTCGACGAGCCGGTCGCTGGCATGAGCGTGTCCGAGCGCGCCAAGACGGCCGAGTTGCTCAACCGCATCATCAAGGACCGCTCGGTGCTGGTGATCGAGCACGACATGAAGTTCGTCGAGGACATCGCGCACAAGGTCACGGTGCTGCACCAGGGACAGATCCTGTCCGAGGGGACGATGGAGCACGTCAAGAACGATCCCAAGGTCATTGAAGTTTACCTGGGCCATTAAGGATTTAAAGCGATGCTGGCAATCAATGATCTTCATGTCGCCTACGGCCAGAGCGAGGTGCTGCACGGCCTCAACGTCTCCGTCGCGCCCAACGAGATCGTTGCGATCATGGGCCGCAACGGCATGGGCAAGACCACGCTGATGAAGTCGCTGATGGGCATCCTGCCGGCCAAGAGCGGCAAGGTGACCATGGACGGCACCGAACTCGGCGCGATGAAGAGCTACGAGCGGGTGGCGAAGGGCCTCGCCTACGTGCCGCAGGGCCGCATGATCTTCTCCACCATGACGGTGAAGGAAAACATCGAGACCGGGCTCGTGGTGTCAGGCGGTTCCGAGGTTCCCGGCGACATCTACGAATTGTTCCCGGTGCTGCTCGAGATGAAGGGCCGCCGCGGCGGCAATCTCTCGGGTGGGCAACAGCAGCAGCTTGCGATCGCCCGCGCGCTTGCGACCAAGCCGAAGGTGCTGCTGCTCGACGAGCCGACCGAAGGCATCCAGCCGTCGATCATCAAGGACTTGGCGCGCACCTTGAAGCGCATTCGCGACGAGCGGGGGCTGTCGATCGTCGTCTCCGAGCAGGTCCTGAGTTTTGCGCTCGACATCGCCGACCGCGTGCTCGTCATCGAGAATGGCGAGATCGTCCGCGACGATCCCCGCGCCGGCGTCGATGCCGCGCAGATCTCCAAATACCTGTCCGTCTAACCAGAGCTTGATCCGGAAAAGTGCGATGCAGTTTTCCGGCAAGATCATGCTCAAACGTTCAACTGCGTAACCCAAGGGGAGCATCTCGATGCCAGATACACTGATCAAGGTCGACCTCAGCAAATCGGCCTATGAAAACGACAAGATTCACAACCGCTGGCATCCGGAGGTTCCGATCGTCGAGTGGGTCAGCCCCGGCGACGACTTCATCATCGAAACCGTCGACTGGACCGGCGGCTTCATCAAGAACAACGATTCCGCCGATGACGTGCGTGACATCGATCTCTCGATCGTGCACTTCCTGTCCGGCCCGATCGGCGTCAAGGGCGCCGAGCCCGGCGATCTCCTGGTCGTCGACCTGCTCGATGTCGGTCCGCTCAAGGAGAGCCTGTGGGGCTTCAACGGCTTCTTCTCCAAGCAGAATGGCGGCGGCTTCCTCACCGACCATTTCCCGCTGGCGCAGAAGTCGATCTGGGACATCAAGGGCCTCTATACCTCGTCGCGTCACGTCCCCGGCGTCAACTTTGCCGGCCTGATCCATCCTGGCCTGATCGGCTGTCTGCCCGATGCCAAGATGCTGGCGGCCTGGAACAAACGCGAAGCTGAATTGATCGCGACCGACCCGACCCGCGTGCCGGGCCTCGCCAATCCGCCGTTCGCGCCGACCGCGCATGCCGGCCAGGCCAAGGGTGACGTCAAGGCCAAGATCGGCCTCGAGGGCGCCCGCACCGTGCCGCCGCGCGAGCATGGCGGCAATTGCGACATCAAGGATCTCTCGCGCGGCTCGAAGATCTATTTCCCGGTTTATGTGCCGGGCGGCGGCCTCTCGATGGGCGACCTGCATTTCAGCCAGGGCGATGGCGAGATCACCTTCTGCGGCGCCATCGAAATGGCCGGCTGGCTGCACATCAAGGTCGACGTCATCAAGGACGGCGTGTCGAAATACGGCATCAAGAACCCCGTGTTCAAGCCGTCGCCGATCACGCCGAACTACAAGGACTATCTGATCTTCGAGGGCATCTCGGTCGACGAGGCCGGCAAGCAGCACTATCTCGACGTCCATATCGCCTACCGGCAGGCCTGCCTGAACGCGATCGAATATCTGAAGAAGTTCGGCTACTCCGGCGCCCAGGCCTATTCGATCCTCGGCACCGCACCGTGCCAGGGCCACATCTCCGGCGTGGTCGACGTGCCCAACGCCTGCGCCACGCTGTGGCTGCCGACGGAGATCTTCGACTTCGACGTGATGCCGTCGTCGGCAGGTCCGATCAAGCACATCAAGGGCGACGTGCAGATGCCGATCTCGCCCGATAAGTGATCCTTTAGGTGATCCCTGCGCGAAGGGTGCGGGACGGCTGCGTATTGGCCGCCCCGCATCCATCGCCGGATTTCACACGACTGCGCAAGGATACGGAAATGCCCATCTACGAATATCTCTGCAACGATTGCGGTCCCTTCACCGACATGCGGCCGATGGCGGAATGCGACCTGCCGCAGGACTGCCCGCAATGCGAAACAACGTCGCCGCGCGTGATCCTGACCGCGCCAGCGTTCTTCTGCATGCCCTCGGACAAGCGCAAGGCGCACGCCACCAACGAGCAGAGCCGGCATGCGCCGAAGACGCTCGATCAGTACAAGGCGGCGCACGGTCCGGGGTGTGGCTGCTGCTCCACGGGAGAGAAGAAGCCGGCGCGGCTGATGACCAAGACGAAGAGCGGCGCCAAGGGCTTTCCGACCGCGCGTCCCTGGATGATCAGCCACTGACGACGTGGCTGACCGTCAGGCCTGTTCAGCAACCTTCAACGCTTCGGTGCGGATCTCCTCGACCAGCCGTTCCTTCAGGGCGACGAATTCAGGCGTGGTCTTGATCTTGTAGGAGCGGGGATGCGGCAGGTCGACCGCGATCTCCGCCTTGATGCGGCCGGGACGCGCGCTCATGACGATGACGCGGCTGCCGAGGAAGATCGCCTCCTCGATATCGTGGGTGACGAACAGCACCGTCTTCTGATCGCGCTCCCAGATCCCGAGCAGCATCTCCTGCATCAAGGCTCGCGTCTGGTTGTCGAGCGCGCCGAACGGCTCGTCGAGCAGCAGGATCTTCGGATCATTGGCGAGCGCGCGGGCGATCGCCGTGCGCTGCTGCATGCCGCCCGACAGCTGCTTGGGCCAATGATTTTCGAAGCCCGATAGCCCGACCCGTCGGATGAAGGCGTCGGCGATGTCATTGCGCTCTCCTTGCGCAACACCGCGCTCGCGCAGGCCGAAGGCGATGTTCTCCCGTACGGTCAGCCACGGAAACAGCGTGTAGGACTGAAACACCATGCCGCGGTCGGCGCCGGGGCCGGTGACCTCGCGCCCATCGAGCGTGACCCATCCACTGGTCGGCCGGTCGAGCCCGGCGATGATCCGGAGCAAGGTGGATTTCCCACAGCCGGAGGGGCCGAGAATGGTGACGAAATCATTGTCGCCGATATCGAGCGTGGTCGGCTCGAGCGCTCTCGTCGGCGCGTTGCCCGCGCGGGCGGGAAAGGTTCGCGAGACCTGGTCGATCCTGAGCGCGGTCATGCGAACTTCCACGGGAATAGCCAGGCGTTGAACGCCTTGAACAGGAAATCGGAGATCAGGCCGATCAGCCCGATGACGATGATGCCGAAGATGATCTGGCCGGTGTTGAGCAGCGCCTGGCTGTCGGTGATCATGTGCCCGATGCCGGATGACGAGCCGATCAATTCGGCCACGATGACGTAGGTCCAGGCCCAGCCCAGCACCAGCCTGAGGATCTCGGCGATCTCGGGGGCCGCGGAGGGCAGTAGGACGCGGCGGATGACGCCGCTGTCGCCGGCGCCGAGCGTGTAGGCGGCCTCGACCAAATCGCGCCGCGTGGCGCCGACGGTCACGGCCACCATCAGGATGATCTGAAACACCGCGCCGATGAAGATCACGAGCAGCTTTTGCAATTCGCCGATGCCCGCCCACAGGATCAACAGCGGGATGAAGGCGGACGCCGGCAGATAGCGCGCAAAGGACACGAAGGGTTCGAGAAACGCCTCGACCGGCTTGTAGGCCCCCATCAGCACGCCCAGCGGCACCGCGATCACGGCGGCAAGGGCAAAGCCGCCGATGACGCGCCAGATCGTCATTCCGATGTCGAACAGGAAGCCCTGCTTGGCGAGCAGCTCGTAGCCTTCCTGCACCATGGTCAGCGGGTTGGCGAGGAATGTCTTCGACACATGACCGCCGAACGTCGCCCAGGACCAGAGGGCGACGAACAGCACGAAGAAGGCGAGGCCATAGGCCACGCGCTGCTTCGATGTTGTGGGCTCGAGGGGACGCATCAATTTATCCGGGCGTATCTCATGCGCCGGTCCCGCTCGCTTTGCCGCGAGGCAGGGCCGGCCGAAATGATGGCTGCATTACTTGATGAAGCCGGCGTCGTAGAGGTCCTCGACCTTCGGTGCGGCCTTGATGATGCCGACCTCGAGCAGGAGTTCCGCGGCGTCCTTGTTGAAGGTGAGGAAGTCGCCGGCGAAGAACTTCTGGTTGGCGGCCTTGTCCTGCCAGCGCAGATACTTTGCCGAGTTGCCGAACTGCTCGCCGCTCTGCTTCACGTCCGCGCCCATGATCTCGTAGGCCTTGGCCTGATCCTTGGCGATCATGTCGAGCGCCTCAAAATAGCTGTTGGCCAGCGCCTGGGCCGCCTTCGGATTGTCGGTCAGGAATTTCGGCGTGCAGCCGAACGTATCCATCACGATCGGATAGTCGAGCGTGGTGGCGATGATCTTGCCCTTGTCAGGGGCTGCGCGCACCGTCGACAAATAGGGCTCGTAGGTCATCGCAGCATCATTCTGGCCGGAGACGAAAGCCTGCGCCGCGGCGGCGGGCTCCAGATTCACCACCGTGACGTCCTTCACCGAGAGGCCGTTCTTTTTCAGCATCCAGGCCAGCGCGAAATAGGGCGAGGTGCCGGGCGCCGATGCCGCGACGGTCTTGCCCTTGAGGTCCTTGATCGCGGCGACGTCGTTGCGCACGGCCATGCCGTCGGCGCCATAGCTCTTGTCGAGCTGGAAGATCTGCTTGGTCGCGACGCCGTTGGCATTCCAGGATATCCAGGTCTCCACCGTCGTCGCCGCACACTGGATGTCGCCCGAAGCGATCGCGAGATGCCGGTCCTTCTGCGGGATTTTCTTCAAGGTCACGTCGAGGCCGTTCTTCTTGAAGATGCCGGCTTCCTTGGCGAGCGTCAGCGGCGCGAAGCCGGTCCAGCCGGAAATGCCGACGCCGACCTTGACGTCATCCGCGAATGCGGCGGTGGACGCGAGCAGAGCTGCGATTGCGGGCAATAGCTTGAAGGAACGCATTGTCGACCCCTTGAACGATGGATTGAACCCGGTGATTTCTTCACGTCAGTCGCGGCGGATTGCCGCATGATGCAAGTCGGTGGATGGTGGCGCATGATGCATTGCATGAAATATGCCGCGCAAGGCGTCCTCAGCCTCCCTGGAAGCGAGCCACCAAGCGGTGCGTTTCGCCTGGATAGTGCAGCCGCACCGCCGTCACCGTGCGCGCACTGCGCCAGGTGTAGCGGTCGATGACGAGGCAGGGCGCACCGACCGCGATGTCGAGCGCCTTTGCCGTGCGGTCGTCGGCAACCACTGCGCTGATCGTATGCTCAGCCTCCGTCCACGGCACATGGTGCAGCAGCCACGACCCCGGCGGTTCGCGCGCGAAGTCCGCGTTTGCGGCTTCCGGAACCGTGGAGAGATCGATCAGCCGGTCCTCGACGGCGAACGGCACATCGTCGGCGCTGTGCCGGCAGGCGATCGCAATCACCTTGCCGGCCGTGCTCACGCCGAGCCGGGCGCGATCGGCGGCGGTGGCGGCACGCCGCCGGCAATCGATGAGCTGATAGCCGTAGCTACGGCCGAGCGCGGTGATCTCGGCCCTGATGTCGGCGATCTTGAGCACCGCCGACAGATGTTGCGGACGGCGCACGAATGTGCCGGCACGCCGGCGCCGCTCGATCAGGTCGGCCTGCGCCAGTTCCGACAGCGCCTTGTTGACCGTCATGCGCGAGCAGCGATAGCGCGCCATCAACTGGTGCTCGAACGGGATACGATGGCCCGGTGGCCATTCGCCGGTCAGGATCCGGGTCTCGATATCGAGCCGGATGCGCTTGTAGAGCGTCGGCTTGCCGGCCGCAGCAGGGCGGACCCGATCGGAGGCGAGGCTCATGCGACGAGCCTCCGGATGCTGGCATTGAACCGCTCGCGCGCCTTGTCGCGCAATCTGTGCCGCCCACTTGCGACCACCTTGTCGCCGCCGGCCCAGACGCAATCGATCGCGTCGCCTCCGGCCGCAAACAGCCAGCCGTCGAGGACCGCATCGCCCGACCGTCCCGCCAGGGACGGATGCGCAGTATCGAGCGTGACGATGTCGGCCAGCGCACCGGGCGCCAGCCCAACTTGGGTTTGTGCCAGAGCCCGCGCGCCGCCGGCGAACGCGTGATCGAACAGGGCGCGGCCGGTGGAGGCGCCCGGACGTCCCGAAAGCACGTTGCGCTCGCGGTGCTTCAGCCGCTGGCCGTATTCGAGTTGACGAAGTTCGTCCGCGACCCCGACCAGCACATTGGAATCTGTCCCGATGCCGAACCGGCCGCCCGCGGCAAGGAACTCGCGCGCAGAAAAGATGCCGTCACCGAGGCTTGCTTCAGTGACGGGGCAGAGGCCGGCAACAGCGCCGCTGCGGGCGAGCGCATCGACCTCCTGTTCCGTCATGTGAGTCGCGTGAATCAGGCACCAGCGCTGATCGATCGGGGCGTTTTCGAGCAGCCACTCCACCGGCCGCCGCCTCGACCAGGCCATGCAATCCTCCACCTCGCGCGCCTGTTCGGCGGCGTGAATGTGGATTGGATCCGCGCCGGCAAGCGGAATGAGCGCCGCGAGCTCATCCGGCGCCACGGCGCGCAGGCTGTGCGGGGCGATGCCGATATTGGCGCTGGACAATTTTCGGATCGCCTCGCGCGAGGCTGCCATCAAGGCGGCGAACTGATCGACCGAGCAGATGAAGCGGCGTTGCCCGGCATGCGGTGCTGCGCCGCCGAAAGTGCCATGTGCATAAAAGCTCGGCAGCAGCGTGAGCCCGATGCCGGAGGCGTCAGACGCCTCCGCAATGCGCACGGCCATCTCGGCCGGATTGGCGTAAGGCGAGCCGTCCCGATCATGATGGAGATAGTGGAACTCGCCGACGCGGGTAAAGCCCCGCTCGAGCATCTCGACATAGAGCAGGGTCGCGACGGCCGCGACGTCGTCCGGTGTCATCGTCAGCGCGAAGCGATACATCGTCTCGCGCCAGGTCCAGAACGTGTCGGTCGTGTCGCCGCGCAATTCGGCAAGGCCGGCCATGCCGCGCTGAAACGCGTGGCTGTGCAAGCTCGCCAATCCGGGAACCGCCAGTTGGTGACGTTCGTCGCCGGCGGCCGGCGCAATGCCCGATATCACCGAGGCGATCGTGCCGTCGGTGACCACGACCTGCACATCATTGGCCCAGCCCGAAGGCGTAAGCGCGAATGCGAAATGCAGTCGTGTCATTTTTCCACGTCGGCTGGACAGAACCCGGACACGATTATATGTCTAGACATATAAGTCAAGCATCCCACCTTGAGGGACGATCGCATGGCAGAGCGCTTCGACCTTATCTGGCACAACGCCCGGCTCGCCACGATGCGCGCCGATCTCGGCGAGATCGAGCGAGGCCTAATCGCGGCGCGCGCCGGTCGCATCGTCTACGCAGGCGCACAGTCGGACTTTCCTGTGGATGCGGATGCCGTTGAACGGATCGATTGCGGCGGCCGCTGGATCACGCCGGGACTGGTCGATTGCCACACCCATCTGGTCTTTGGCGGCAATCGCGCGCACGAGTTCGAGCTTCGCCTGAAGGGCGCGAGCTACGAGGAGATCGCGCGCGCGGGCGGCGGCATCGTCTCGACCGTTGCGGCTACGCGCAGTGCGACCGAGGCCGAGCTTGTCGCCGGCGCGCTGCCGCGGCTCGACGCGCTGATCGGCGAGGGGGCAACCACCGTCGAGATCAAGTCCGGCTATGGCCTCAGTGCCGAGACCGAGATGCGGCAGCTGGCGGCGGCACGCAGCCTCGGCCGCTTGCGGCAGGTTGCGATCCGCACGTCTTTTCTCGGTGCGCACGCGCTGCCGCCTGAAGCCAACGGCGACAAGGACCGTTACATCGATCTGGTTTGCAGCGAGATGCTGCCGGCGGTGGCCAAGGCCGGCCTTGCCGATGCCGTCGACGCCTTTATGGAGGGCATCGCATTTTCCGGAGAGCAGACAGCGCAAGTGTTCAAGGCGGCAGGTGCGTTGGGGCTCCCCGTGAAGCTGCATGCGGATCAACTGTCGAATCTCGGCGGCGCGGCACTCGCCGCAAAATTCTCCGCGCTGTCAGCCGATCATTTGGAGCACACCGATGAAGCCGGCGCCGCCGCGATGGCGAGGGCGGGGACAACAGCGGTGCTGCTGCCCGGCGCGTTCTATTTCATTCGTGAAACGCAGAAGCCGCCGGTCGAGCTGTTCCGCACCCACGGTGTCAACATGGCGCTGGCGACCGACTGCAATCCCGGCAGCTCGCCGCTGACCTCTCTCTTGCTTGCCATGAACATGGGCGCAACGTTGTTCCGGATGACGGTCGCCGAATGCCTCGCTGGCGTGACACGGGAAGGGGCGCGCGCGCTCGGCATGCTCGCCGAGACCGGCACGCTCGAAGCCGGCAAATGGTGCGATCTGGCGATCTGGGACATCGAGCGCCCCGCCGAACTGGTCTACCGCATCGGTTTCAACCCGCTGCACCGCCGCGTGTGGAGAGGGCAATGAGCGCTCCTGATGCGCCGGTCGTCGTGACGCCTGGGACCGTCGGTCTGGATGTTCTGGCGCGCGTGCTCGCGGGCGCGCCCATCGTGCTCGATCCATCGTTCTGGCCGCGCGTCGAGGCGGCCGCGGCGATCGTGGCGAAGGCTGCGCGTATCGACGTTCCCGTCTATGGCATCAATACCGGATTCGGTAAGCTGGCATCGACGCGCATCGCGGCCGACCAGACCGCGCTGCTTCAGCGCAACCTGATCCTGTCGCATTGCTGTGGGGTCGGGCCGGCCACGCCCGAACCGGTCGTGCGGCTGATGATGGCGTTGAAAGTGATCTCGCTCGGGCGCGGCGCATCCGGCGTGCGCCGCGATGTCATCGAGCAGTTGCAGGGCATGCTGGCTCGCGGCGTTTATCCGCTGGTACCGCAGCAGGGCTCGGTTGGCGCCTCCGGCGATCTCGCGCCGCTCGCCCATATGACCGCGGTGATGATCGGCGAAGGGCAGGCGATCCTTGATGGCATGGTCGTGCCTGGCCATGAAGCGCTTGCGGCCGCCGGTCTCGCGCCGTTGACGCTCGGTCCCAAGGAGGGGCTTGCGCTGATCAACGGTACGCAGTTTTCGACCGCTTACGCGATTTCCGGCCTGCTTCGCGCGCATCGCCTGGCTTGTGCCGCCTTGGTCACCGGTGCGCTGTCGGTCGATGCCGCGATGGCCTCGACGGTGCCGTTTCGTCCGGAAATTCAATCCTTGCGCGGCCATGAGGGGCAGATCGCGGCGGCCGCTGTCCTGACCGCGCTGCTGGACGGGAGCGACATCAGGCAATCGCACCTCGATGGCGACGAGCGCGTGCAGGACCCTTATTGCCTGCGCTGCCAGCCGCAGGTCGCGGGCGCCGTGCTCGACCTGCTCGTACAAGCCGCCCGTGGATTGACGATTGAGGCCAATGCTGTGACGGATAACCCGCTGGTCCTGGTCGAGACCGGCGAGATTGTGTCGGGCGGCAATTTTCACGCTGAACCGGTGGCGTTTGCCGCCGACCAGATCGCGTTGGCGCTGTCGGAGATCGGCGCCACCAGCGAGCGCCGGATCGCGACCCTCGTCGATCCCGCCCTGAACTTCGGCCTGCCGCCGTTCCTGACGCCCGAGCCCGGCATCAATTCCGGGTTCATGATCGCCGAGGTGACGGCGGCGGCGCTCTATGCCGAGAACAAGCAGCGTGCGATGCCGTGCTCGATCGACTCCACGCCGACCAGCGCCAATCAGGAAGATCACGTCTCGATGGCTGCGCATGCTGCGCGCCGGCTGTCCGACATGGCCGACAATCTCGCGGCTATCCTTGGCATTGAGCTTTTGGTCGCGGCGCAAGGCATCACGCTGCGCGCACCGCATGCGACCAGCGCGCCGCTCGCTGCGGTGATCGCCGCGTTGCGTGAGCATGTTCCGGCGCTCGCCGCGGACCGTTACATGGCCGATGATCTCGCGCGGGCCGCGAGGCTGATCGAAGCCAGCGCGTTGCCCGCGGCTGTGGTCGCGGTCCTTCCGACCGATCCGTTTCCAAAACTTGCTTAGCCGACAGGGACATCCGTCATGAACCGCCGACTGGACAACGAACGTATCATCCGCGCTCCCCGCGGCACCGACATCAGCGCGAAGAGCTGGCTGACGGAAGCGCCGCTGCGGATGCTGATGAACAATCTCGATCCGGACGTCGCCGAGCGTCCGAGCGAGCTCGTGGTCTATGGCGGTATCGGGCGTGCGGCGCGCGACTGGGAGAGTTTTGACCGGATTGCAGCCTCCTTGCGCAAGCTCGAGGCCGATCAGACGCTGCTGGTGCAATCCGGCAAGCCGGTCGGGATTTTCCGCACGCATGCGGATGCGCCGCGCGTGCTGATCGCGAATTCGAACCTGGTGCCGCATTGGGCGACGCTCGATCATTTCAACGAACTCGACCGGCAGGGCCTGATGATGTTCGGCCAGATGACGGCAGGGTCGTGGATTTATATCGGCAGCCAGGGGATCGTGCAGGGGACTTACGAGACATTTGTCGAGGTCGGCCGACGTCACTATGGCGGCAGTCTCGCAGGCAAATGGATCCTCACGGCGGGCCTCGGCGGCATGGGTGGTGCCCAGCCGCTGGCCGCGACCATGGCCGGCGCCTCGATGCTCGCAGTCGAGTGCCAGCCGAGCCGCATCGAGATGCGGCTGCGTACGGGCTATCTCGATCGCCAGGCGACGACGCTCGACGAAGCGCTCGCAATCATTGCTGATGCGGCCAAGACCCAAAAGCCGGTTTCGGTCGGTCTGCTCGGCAATGCGGCCGAGATATTTCCCGAGCTGGTGCGCCGCGGCGTGCGCCCGGACATCGTCACCGACCAGACCAGCGCGCACGATCCGATCAACGGTTACCTGCCAAAGGGATGGACGCTCGCCGAGTGGGAAGCCAGGCGCGCGGCTGACCCGAAGGCGGTCGAGACCGCAGCCAAGACCTCGATGGTCGATCACGTCCAAGCCATGCTGGATTTCCACGCGCGGGGAATCCCGACGCTGGATTACGGCAACAACATCCGCCAGATGGCCAAGGACATGGGCCTGAAGCAGGCGTTCGATTTTCCGGGCTTTGTTCCGGCCTATATCCGTCCGCTGTTTTGCCGCGGCGTCGGACCGTTCCGCTGGGCGGCGCTATCGGGAGATCCCGAAGACATCTTCAAGACCGATGCCAAGGTCAAGGAGCTGATGCCCAACGATAGCCACCTGCACAATTGGCTCGACATGGCAAAGGCGCGCATCAAGTTTCAGGGGCTGCCGGCGCGGATTTGCTGGGTCGGCCTCGGCGACCGCCATCGCCTTGGCCTTGCGTTCAACGAGATGGTTGCGCGCGGCGAGCTGAAGGCGCCGATCGTGATCGGCCGCGACCATCTGGACAGCGGGTCGGTGGCGAGCCCGAACCGCGAGACCGAGGCGATGCGCGATGGCTCCGATGCGGTGTCCGATTGGCCGTTGCTCAACGCACTGCTCAACTGTGCGAGCGGCGCCACGTGGGTGTCGCTGCACCATGGTGGCGGCGTCGGCATCGGCTATTCACAGCACGCCGGCATGGTCATCGTGGCGGATGGGACGCCGGAGGCGGCGCGCCGGCTCGAACGCGTGCTGTGGAACGACCCGGCGACAGGCGTCATGCGCCATGCCGACGCCGGTTACGAGACGGCGATCGAATGCGCCGACGCCAACGGGCTCGATCTGCCGAGCCTGCGCTGACCGGAGTCGATGGATCGGGAGTCACTCGCCGTTCAGCGCATCTCCTGATCGGGTTTCGCAGGTTAGCGAGCAATCCTTGTGTGGCTCTCAACCTTCCGGTTGATGTAGGCGAGGTGACCGGCCAGACATGCCTTGATACGGGAAATCGGTGGTGTAGCTACCGGAGATAGCTGGTCCGTGGAGCGCCGCTCCTGTGATCCGTCGCTGGTGACACATTAATAATCTGCCTGCTTTCGCGTCAGCTTCGCTGACAGGATGAGCGGTCGGGGTCCTTGTTTCGTGGCAGACGACATGCAATCTTCCGCAGCCGGCAATGCTGTTCGAGAGCAACAACAACAATAATCCCTCTCGTCCCTCCAATTCTGTCGAGGGCCTGATCATGTCGAACCTTACCCAAACGACGTCCGCTCCGTGGCGGATAGGAGTGCTGTTCTCGCGCACCGGCTTCATGTCGGTCATCGAGGAGACCCAGTATCAAGGTACGCAACTCGCGATCGAAGAGGTGAACGAAGCGGGCGGCGTCTGCGGCCGCGAACTGGTTCCCGTTGCCTATGACCCCGGCTCGGATTCGGCAGCCTATGGGCATTACGCCAAGCGGCTGATGGTTGAGGACCAGGTCAGCACCATCTTCGGCTGCTACACTTCGTCGAGCCGCAAGGCCGTGCTGCCGGTGGTCGAACGGCTGAACGGCCTGCTTTGGTACCCGACGCTTTACGAGGGGTTCGAGGCATCGCCGAACGTTATCTACACCGGCGCCTCGCCGAACCAGAACAGCCTCGCGCTGTGCCGCTATTTGATGGATACGTTCGGAACTCGGTTCTACTTCGTGGGGTCGGATTACATCTATCCGCGCGAGTCCAACCGGGTGATGCGGGAACTGCTTAGGAGCAATGGCGGCTCAGTCGTGGGCGAACGTTATGTCAACGTCTATGCGCGCTGGCAGGACTTCGTGCCGATCATCCAGGACATCAAGCGTGTCAGGCCCGACGTGATCTTCTCGACCGTGGTCGGGGAGGGCACCGTGTTCCTCTATCAGGCCTATGCGAATGTCGGGCTCGATCCAAAGCAGATGCCGATCGCCAGCCTGACCACGACAGAAGCCGAAATAGCCGCCATGGGCTTCGACGTCGGCGAAGGACATGTGACGGCGGCATCGTATTTTCAGGGCGTCGAGGGCAGCGCCAACAACGCGTTTGTGCAGCGCTTCAAGAAGCGATTCGGCGCCGATATCTCGACCAACATGTGCGCCGAGGCATCCTATTTCCAGCTGCATCTGTTTGCGAAGGCGCTCGAACAGGTCAATTCGCTCGACACCGAAGTGCTCCGCTCCATGGTGTTCGGCACCAGCTTCGATGCACCGCAAGGTGCCGTCACCGTCAATCCGATGTCCGGTCATACCGATCTGTGGACGCGCATCGGGCGCGCCAACCGTCAGGGACAGTTCGATGTCGTCAGCCAGTCGAAGGAGCCGGTGCATGCGGATCCGTTCCTGATCGGATACGGTCGTGCAACGCAAACAGGAAGCGTCCAATGAACGAGATGTCGCGTAAGCCGTCGCTGAGCCGAGACGTCGGCGGACGCAAGACCATGGTTCAGGAACTTGCCGATCTGTCGGCCGTGGTGGTCGCGCCGGTCGACGACCAGGTCGGCATGCTGTTACGCGAATTGCAGCGATTCAGGATGCGGGTGCGGCAGGTCTGGCCGATGCCGGAGAGCGTGCCGGCCGATGCCGACGTGGTGTATTGCGAATATTCTCCGGATCTGGCGCGGCGCCTGCCCTGGATTCCCGGCGACGCGCGTTCGGCGCTCGTCGTGATCCTGCCGGCGACGGAAACCGTTCACGCCGACGCGCTGTGTCATGCGACGCCCAACGCCGTTCTGCCGCGGCCATTCACGCAGAATGCCGTGTTGTCCAGCCTTGTGCTGGCGCGCAGCCAGTTCGGCTACGAACGGCGGCTGCGCAGCAAGATCGAGAAGCTTGACGACAATCTGCGCTCGATGCGCACGGTGGAACGTGCCAAGGCCATTCTGATGGCGACGCGACAAATGCCGGAAACCGAAGCCTATGGCTTCATCAGGCGACAGGCGATGGATCGTCGCGTGTCGGCAAGTGCAGTCGCCGCGGCGATTGTTGACTCGTTCGAACTGCTTGGCTACGATCATCAACAGTAAGCCCCAATAGCGGGGCCGGCGGCGACAGCGCCGCCTTCGACACAACCGGCAACAAAGCCCTCCCAATGCTCGCGTCAGCGCGCATCGGGAGGGCTTTTTGTTTTTTCAGTCCTGAAGGGAGCTAAGGATGAGCATTTCACGGCGGACTTTGCTGAGGAATACCGCTGCGCTTGGCGCGTTTGCCGGCGCCGGACTGCCGCACATCTGGATCAAGAACGCCGACCTCGCTTACGCCGCCGGCGGCGAGATCAAAGTCGGCGTGCTGTTCTCGCTGACGGGAACGACCGCGATCATCGAGGAATCGCTCAACAAGGCGACGCTGCTCGCGATCGAGGAAATCAACGCCGCCGGTGGCATCAAGGGCAGCAAGATCGTGCCGATCGTCGAGGATCCTGCGTCCGATCCGGCGACGTTCTCGGAGAAGGCGCGCAAGCTCGTCGTCGGCGACAAATGCGTGAGCGTGTTCGGCTCCTACACGTCGGCGAGCCGCAAGGCGGTGCTTCCGGTCTTCGAGCGGCAGAACAACCTCTATTGGTATCCGACGCTCTATGAAGGCCGCGAGTGCTCGAAGAACGTCATCTACACCGGCGCGGTGCCTAACCAGCAGCAGGACGAGTTCGTGCCCTGGCTGGTCAAGAAATTCGGCAAGAAGTTCTATCTGATCGGCTCCAACTACATCTATCCGAAGGAAGAGAACAACTATTGCAAGAAGCTGCTTGAGAAACTCGGCGGCGAGGTCGTGGCGGAAGAATATGTGCCGCTCGGCCATTCCGAATTCTCTTCCGTCATCAACAAGATCCGCTCGAGCCAGCCGAACGTGATCTTCTCCACCGTGGTCGGCGATTCCGTGGTCGCGCTGCACCGCCAGTATCGCGCTGCCGGCCTCGATCCCGAGAAGATGCCGATGGCCAGCCTGACGACGTCCGAGAACGAAGTCGCGGCGATGGGCGGAGAGGCGGCCGCCGGTCACTTCACCTCGGCGCCGTACTTCATGGTGCACAAGTCGCCGGAGAACGAGAAGTTCGTCGAGGCCTACAAGAAGCGCTGGGGCGCCGACAAGGTCACGCATTTCGTGTCGGAGGCCTGTTACTTCCAGACCTATTTGTTCAAGCAGGCGGTCGAGAAGCTCGCGACCAGCGACCTCACGCCGCCGAACATCCGCGACGCGGTCAAGGGCGAGGGAATGATTGCGCCGCAGGGCAAGGTCCAGATCGAGCCTGAGAACCTGCACACCTGGCTATGGCCCAAGATTGCCCAGGCGAAGTCAAACGGCCAGTTCGAGATTCTCGTCGAGGCCAAGGAATGGCTGAAGCCGGTGCCTTACGCGGCCTATCCCGGACAGTCCTGCACCGAGAAGGGCCTGGTCGAGAAGAGCTGACGACGGGGGCTGACGAGGGCCGTCGGCGTGCGGCGCCGGCGGCCAGCTTCCGCCAACGAATGCCGTCTCTCGCACAAAGGCGTGCGAGAGACAGGGCGCACCAAACGAACACGGAAAAGCGGATCCCGACGTGGACCAATTCATCGAACAAATTGTCACGGGCCTCAGCATCGGGTCGATTCTGCTGCTGGTCGCGCTGGGACTGTCGATCATCTACGGCTCGATGGGCATCATCAATCTCGCGCATGGCGAGTTCGTGATGCTCGGCGCTTACGCCGCCTGGGTGTTCCACACCTATCTCGGGCTCGGCCTGCTGGCGAGCCTCGTTCCAATCTTCCTTGTGGTTGCCACGTTCGGCTGGGTCATCGAACGCTACGTTTTGAGCCTGCTCAACAACCGGCCGCTGGATACGATACTTGCGACCTGGGGCGTCGGCATCATGCTGCAGCAGGCGGTGCGGCTGATGGTGGGCAGCGAATTGCGCTACGTGCAATTGCCGCCGGCATTGTCCGACAGCATGGACCTGTTCGGCATCTCGGTCTCATCGTATCGGGTGTTCCTCTTCGTCGTGTCGATCGCGCTGTTCGGTGCGACATGGCTGCTGATGAACCGCACGACGGTGGGGATGAAGTTGCGCGCCATCATCCAGGACCGTTCGGTCGCCGCATCGTTCGGCATCAACGCCAAGCGGGTCTATGCGCTGACCTTCGCATACGGCGCGGGACTTGCGGGACTTGCCGGCGCGCTGGTGTCGCCGCTCAAGAGCGTGTCGCCCGATATGGGCACCGGCTATGTGGTCGATGCCTTCATGGTGGTCGTGCTGGGGGGCGTGCAGAGCCTCGCCGGGACCGTGGCGAGCGCCTTCATCCTCGGCGAGCTCTCCGGTGGCATCGCCTTCCTGCAGAACGACACGGTAGCCAAGGCGATCGTGCTGCTCGCCATCGTCGTCCTCATCCGTTTCCGCCCCGAGGGGCTTTTCACCGCACGCGTGCGGGCCTGAGACAGATCGCTCATTCATGCCGTCGCATGTAGCTACCTCCAGCGGATTGCAGCGCCTCATGGCGCAGCTTGCGCCGTTGCTCATCGTCTCCGCGCTGGTGTTCGCGCTCCCGGTGCTGCTCAACAATGACTTCCTGCTCAACAAAGTCGCGCGTTATCTGGTGCTCGGCATCCTGACAATATCGCTCGGCCTGTCCTGGGGTTTCGGCGGCATCCTGAATCTCGGCCAGGCGATGAGTTTCGGGCTCGGCTCCTAT
Source organism: Bradyrhizobium sp. I1.14.4 (assembly GCF_050435825.1). NCBI lineage: Bacteria > Pseudomonadati > Pseudomonadota > Alphaproteobacteria > Hyphomicrobiales > Nitrobacteraceae > Bradyrhizobium > Bradyrhizobium sp. I1.14.4. The sequence goes on from NZ_JBNDLA010000025.1 coordinate 55,319, forward strand.
GCCATGGCGATGGCGCTGAAGCTCAAGACCGTGCCGGTGCATACGGGAGCCAGCGGGCTGCCGGACTTCATGGTCTGGAACAACGTCCAGCATCTGCCGTGGTTCTGGGAGCCGTTCCGGTCGCTGTCGTTCGCCATCGCAGCGGGCCTGCTCGTGCCGGCGCTGGTTGCGGCGGCGCTCGGCTGGTTCATGTTCCGCGGACGCGTGACCGGTGTCTACGTCTCGATCATCACGCTCGCCACCATGGTGGTGATCAATCTCGTGATCATCGACCAGCAGAGCTACACCGGCGGCTTCAACGGCATCACCGATCTAGCCCAGCTCGAGATCTTCGGGGTCGCTTTCGACGCCTATGGCCGTGCAACCTACTACCTCGTCGCCGGCTGCGTGTTGCTCAGCCTGCTGGTTGCCTTTGCCTTCACAAGGACCAGGGCCGGCCTGATCGTGCAGGCGATCCGCGACCATGAGAGCAGGGTGCGCTACTTCGGCTACGACGTCGCGCTCTACCAGATCTTCGTGTTCGCGCTGTCGGCCGCGATCGCGGGTCTTGCCGGCATGCTCTACACGGTGGTGATGGAGTTTGCCTCGCCGACCTTCCTTGGCGTGCAGATTTCGCTTTCCGTGGTGGTGTGGTGCGCTGTCGGCGGCCGGCAGAGCCTGGTCGGCGCGTTCCTCGGCGCGGTGCTGGTGGCGGGGATGCAGGGCGCGCTGTCGGAATCTGCGGCGTTCCTCGAGACCTGGACGCTGGTGATGGGCGCGCTGTTCGTGCTTGTGGTTCTGTTCCTGCCGAAGGGGCTCGCCGGCCTCGCGCAACTCGTCTTGCGCTGGATCGTGCAGCGCCGCCAGGCCGCCGGCCGCGGCGTTGCGCAAGGCGTCGGCCAGACGGAGGGCAGCACATGAACTCCCATCTCGATCTCCGTGACGTCTCGGTCAGCTTCAACGGCTTCAAGGCGCTCAATGGCCTCAACATGAGCGTGCGCAAGGGCGAGCTACGCTGCCTGATCGGGCCGAACGGTGCGGGCAAAACCACGGCGCTGGACATCATCTGCGGCAAGGTCAGGCCGAGCACCGGCACCGTCAGCTTCGATGGGACGGCGCTGCAGGATCTTGAGGAATACGAGATCGCCCGCGCCGGTGTCGGCCGCAAGTTCCAGGTGCCGAGCGTCTTCCGGGAGCTCGCGGTCTCCGAGAATCTTGAAGTGGCACGGGCCCGCCGCACCTCCGTGCTCGGCAATCTTCGCTGGAGCATCGGCAACTCCGGGCGTGAGCATGTCGAACGTCTTGCCGAACTGGTCGGGCTCACCGAGCAGCTCGACCGGCCGGCCGCCTATCTGTCCCACGGCCAGACCCAGTGGCTCGAGATCGGCATGCTGGTCGCCCAGGACGCCGAGCTGATCCTGATGGACGAACCGACCGCGGGCATGACGGCGCAGGAGACCCGCAAGACCGCCGAACTGTTCGCACGGCTGAAGGGCAAGCACACGCTGATCGTGGTCGAGCACGACATGGGATTCGTCAAGGCGATCGGCGACATCATCTCGGTGATGCATATGGGCCAGATGCTCGCCGAAGGCAGTGCGGCGGAAGTCGAGGCGCATCCCGAAGTGCGCCGTGCCTATCTGGGATCGGGAGGCATCAGCCATGCTTGAGCTGACCGACATCGACGCTTTCTATGGCAACAGCCGCGCCCTGCAGAGCATCAACCTGATCGTTGGCAACGGCGAATTCCTGTCGGTGCTCGGCCGCAACGGCGTCGGCAAGACCACGCTGATGCGAAGCATCCTCGGCCTGATGGACCGGGTCACCGGGCGCTTGTCGCTCGACGGCGCCGACATTTCGCCATTGCGGACCTATCAGCGCGCCAAGGCCGGCATCGCCTATGTGCCGCAAGGCCGCGGAATCCTGCCACGCTTCACCGTGCGGGAGAATCTGACGCTGGGAACTTTCGCCGCGAAATCGGCCAACGGCATCGAGGAGTGGGTGCTTGAGCTGTTTCCCGTGCTCAAGGATTTTCTCAATCGCTACGGCGGCAATCTCTCCGGCGGCCAGCAGCAGCAACTTGCGATCGCGCGTGCGCTGCTTGCCCAGCCCAAGGTCATGCTGCTGGACGAGCCGACCGAGGGCATCCAGCCAAACATCGTCGAGCAGATCGAGGACGTGATCGTCAGGCTCAATCGCGAGCGCGGGATCACGGTCGTGCTGGTCGAACAGAATGTCGCGTTCGCGCGGCGCGCCTCTCACCGCTTCGCGTTGCTCGAAAAGGGACGCGTCGTTGCCAAGGGCGCGATCGGTGAGCTCACCGATGATCTCATCCAGCTGCACATGGCGGTGTAGCGGGAACTATGGTTCAAGAAAGGGAGTCGAGACATGTTGCATGGAGACATATCGAGCAGCAAGGACACGGTCGGCGTCGCCGTGGTCAACTACAAGATGCCGCGTCTGCACACCAAGGCGCAGGTGCTGGATAACGCGCACAACATCGCCAAGATGGTCGAGGGCATGAAGCTCGGCCTGCCCGGCATGGATCTCGTGATCTTCCCGGAATACTCGACCCACGGCATCATGTACGATTCCAAGGAGATGTACGAGACGGCATCGTCGGTGCCGGGCGAGGAAACCCGCATCTTCGCCGACGCATGCCGCAAGTCGAAGGTCTGGGGCGTGTTCTCGCTGACCGGCGAGCGCCATGAGGAGCACCCCAACAAAGCACCGTACAACACCCTGATCCTGATGAACGACAAGGGCGAGATCGTCCAGAAGTATCGCAAGATCATGCCGTGGGTGCCGATCGAAGGCTGGTATCCGGGCGACTGCACCTACGTCTCGGACGGGCCGAAGGGACTGAAGATCAGCCTGATCATCTGCGACGATGGCAATTATCCGGAGATCTGGCGTGACTGCGCCATGCGCGGCGCCGAACTGATCGTCCGCTGCCAGGGCTACATGTATCCGGCCAAGGAGCAGCAGATCCAGATCTCGAAGTCGATGGCCTGGGCCAACAACTGCTACGTCGCGGTCGCCAACGCCGCGGGCTTCGATGGCGTCTATTCCTACTTCGGCCATTCCGCGATCATCGGCTTCGACGGAAGGACACTCGGCGAGTGCGGTACCGAGGAGAACGGCATCCAGTACGCGCAGCTCTCGGTGTCGCTGATCCGCGACGCCCGCCGCAACATGCAGTCGCAGAACCATCTCTTCAAGCTGATGCACCGCGGCTATACCGGCCTCATCAACTCCGGAGACGGCGACCGCGGCCACGCGGTGTGCCCCTACACCTTCTACAAGAACTGGATCACGGACCCCGAGGGCACGCGGGAAATGGTTGAAGCCATGACCCGTCCGACCGTCGGAACCGACGAATGCCCCATCGAGGGCATTCCGAATCAGAAAGTCGCGCATCGCTGAGCGACATCGACGATCGGCGCCGGCGCGAGGTTTCGCGCCGGCGCGGTTCGATGCAGCGGCGGGCGCTGCCTCGCGGAGGAAACAGAGGGGACATCATGAGCGGTCAATCGAATAGCGGGCTAGTTCATCAGACCGAGGAGCAGATCGACGAGCTCCTCGGCCATGAATTCGAGCACGAGCCGGTGCCGATGAGCGCCCGGCGCAGCGCCTTCTCGGTCACGATGGTGTGGCTCGGCTTTCCGATGATCATCACCGGCGCCATGACCGGATCGCTGCTGGTGCTCGGCATGGGTTTCAAGAACGCACTGGTGGCGATGATCGTCGGCAATTTGATCATGTTCGTCTATGTCGGCGCGCTCGGCCTGATCGGCACCAGGCGCGGCATGAACTTCGCGCTGATCGCGAGCATTGTATTCGGAAGGAAGGGTTACGTGCTGGCGTCGGGCCTGCTGTCGACCTTGCTGCTCGGCTGGTATGCGGTGCAGACCGGCATCACGGGCGCATTGATCTCCTCGACCTACGGCCTCAACTACGTGGCGATGACCGTCGTCGCTGGCGTGCTCTATATCGGGATTACCTTCGTCGGCGTGAAGGGATTGCATTGGATCGGTTTGGCCTCGGTGCCGCTGTTTGTCGTGCTCGGCCTCTGGGTCGCGGCTGATGCGGCCTCGACCACGACCGCGGCAGCGATCTTCGGTTATGCCGGCAATAATGGCGTAGCCAGCATGTCGATGGGCGTCGGTCTCACGGTGGTGCTTGCACTGTTCATCGACGCCGGCACCGTAACTGCGGATTTCAATCGCTGGGCGCCGAGTGCACGGGCGTCGTTGTTCGCCACGTTCAGCGCGTTTCCCTTCGCCAATCTGGTCGCGATGCTGGTTGGCGGCGTGATGACGGCTGCGCTCGCCGTGCCGAACGCCAATCCATTCGGTGTCGACAACATGTTCGGCTACATGAACGGCAAGCAGCTCACGTGGCTCAGCATCCTCGCCTTTATCTTCCTCTATACCAATCTCGGCTCGGTCTGCTCGCACTGCCTGTACAATGCGGCAACCGGCTGGTCGCGCATTCTCGGCACCAATATGCGGCTGATGGCGGTGGTGCTCGGCGCCATCGGTATCGTTGTCGCCGCGGGCAATGTCTGGGCGTTCTTCATCCAGTGGCTGTCGCTGCTCGGCATCCTCGTACCGCCGATCGGCGCGATCATTCTGGTCGATCAGTATCTGCTTCGTGCCGATGCGCGAGCCGACGTGGACTGGCGGGCAAAACCGTTCCTTGCCTGGGGCATCGGGTCGCTTTGCGCCTTTGCGGTTGAAAATCTGATGCCGGGGCTGTCCACTGCGATTTCCGCTGCGCTGGTCGCCGGCATCGTGTACGGGGCGATCGTGCGGGTGGAGTCGTCGACCGAAAAGGTGGCGCGTCCCGCGTAAGCAACGAGCTCAATCAAGCAAGAAGGATACACCGATGAGCGTCGACTATCAGATCCATGATCTCGGCAATTTGACCTTGCAGAGCGGCGCAACCATTCGCGACTGCAAGCTCGCCTACAAGACGTTTGGCCAGCTCAACGCGGCCAAGGACAACGTGATCGTCTATCCGACCTGGTACTCCGGGCAGCACTACGACAATGAATGGCTGATCGGGCCGGGCATGGCGCTCGATCCCGCGAGATACTTCATCATCATTCCCAATATGTTGGGCAATGGCCTGTCGTCGTCGCCGAGCAACACGCCGGAGCCGTACAACGGACCCCGCTTTCCGCAAGTAACGGCCTATGACAACGTGCGGGCGCAACACCGGCTGGTTACCGAGAAATTCGGTATCAAGCACATCCGCCTGGTAACCGGCTGGTCGATGGGCGCGTTGCAGACCTTCCATTGGGGCGCGCTCTATCCGGACATGATGGCTCTGCTGGCGCCGTTCTGCGGCTCGGCCAAATGCTCGCGCCACAACTACGTGTTCCTCGAGGGCGTGAAGGCAGCACTGACGGCGGATGCCGCATGGAAGGAGGGCTGGTACACCGACAAGCCTGCCCGCGGCCTGCGCGCCGCCGCCCGTGTCTATGCCGGCTGGGGCTTTTCGCAGGCCTTCTATCGCCAGCAGCTCGACATCAAGACGATGGGCTATTCGTCGCTGGAGGATTTCCTGGTGGCGTTCTGGGAGGGCTTCTTCCTGCCGAAGGATCCAAACAACCTGCTCACCATGCTGTGGACCTGGCAGAACGGCGACGTCAGCGCCAACGAGATCTACAACGGCGACCTCAAGGCTGCGCTTAGAGCGATCAAGGCCAAGGCCTATGTTATGCCGGGGCAGACCGATCTTTACTTTCCGCCTGAAGATAGCGAGTTCGAGGTGGCGCACATGCCGAACGCCAAGTTCGTGCCGGTGCCGTCGATCTGGGGCCACTTCGCAGGCGGGCCGGGGACCAACCCGGTCGATGTCGCCTTCATCGATAGCAAGCTCAAGGAACTGCTCGCATCGTGATTTCGACCGGTTGCAAACGGCTGGCTGCGCGATCATGGGAGGCGTGAGCTTGTCCAATAACGCTTTGCTGCTTGACCAGTACCGCCTCCGGCAGGAGCCGTATTACCGGCCGCTGAAGGATGAGGTCGAACTGTTCGGTGCAGCCTATGCGAGCCGCATGCCGGTGATGCTGAAAGGCCCCACCGGCTGCGGCAAGACCCGCTTCATTGAATATATGGCCTGGCGGCTCGGCCGTCCGCTCATCACGGTGGCCTGTCACGAAGACATGACGGCGGCGGATCTGGTGGGACGATGGCTGCTCGATGCAGAAGGCACGGTGTGGAGTGACGGGCCGCTCACGACGGCAGTGCGTCTTGGCGCGATCTGCTACCTCGACGAGGTCGTCGAAGCGCGCCAGGACACGACGGTCGTGATCCATCCCTTGACCGACGACCGTCGTGTGCTGCCGCTGGAAAAGCGTGGCGAGTTGATCCACGCCCATTCCGACTTCCAGCTCGTGATTTCCTACAATCCGGGCTACCAGAGCGCCATCAAGGACCTCAAGGAATCCACCAAGCAGCGCTTCGCGGCGCTGGATTTCGGATACCCTGACCGGTCGGCCGAAACCGAGGTGGTATCGCGCGAGGCTGGCATCGAACTGAACCTCGCCGATCTCCTGGTGAAGATCGCGCAACACAGCCGCAACCTGAAGGGCCAGGGGCTCGACGAAGGTGCGTCGACCCGGATGCTGGTCAATGCCGGCCGCTTGATCGGATGCGGCATCAGCCTCGAGAAGGCGTGCGAGACCACGATCGTCGTTCCCTTGACCGACGACGCGGACACCAGGAACACGTTGCGTGACGTGATTTCGGCCTGTGCGTGAATGGAAGCTCGGAGGTGGCGGTCGCGCAAATCAGTTCGCTCGATAGCTTCCGATCCGGGCGCCGGCTTGCGGCATTGTTGCGCGGCCACGATGACATAGGCTCGGCCGTGCAGGCGGCGCGGGCCGCATTGCACCGGGTAGGTCCGTCCGATCACCTCGCGGTCTGGGATGAGGTTGTGCATGGTCTGTTCGAGGCCAACCTCGGCCAGGCCGTGGTTTTGGGCTTTCTGCAGCTATCGGTGCAATGGCCGACGCAGCGATCGATCGACGATCTGATCGTGATCGGACGCGCCGCCGGGGATATCGGCCGCAATGCCGGAAGCCGCATTGCCCATGCGTTGCTGACCGAAATGTCCAAAGTGCTGCCGCGGCTTGCGGGTGTTGGCGAACTCACCGCCGTTCTTGGCGCGCTTGGCCAACTCGCGGACACGGGGCCGGAATCGGTGGGCCTTGCGATCGGCCGGCTGGGGCCGCTGCTGGCGCATGCCGGAGGCGAGGATTTTTCCGCCTGGGTTTCCGCCGGCTTGCGCGCAAGCGGCGGCCGCGCTGTTCGACGGCGCGCTTATTTCGCGCTCGACGATCCGCTGTCGGCCCGGCTGTTCGCAGTCGGCCGGACTGGCGATGATTTTGCGCGGCTGGAGAAGCGCCTCGCTGCGACCACGATGGCCCTTTGGAAAAGAAAGCCTCGCTTTCGCAAGCTTGCCATCACGCCGACGCAGGTGCCGCGGCGTACCTCGCTCGCTGCCGGCTTCATCGGCCTCCCGGAGACCTTTCCCGGCTTCGAGGGTGAGACGGCCGATGCCGTCTATCTCGCGGCGGCCGCGCATGCTGGAGCCCATCAGGCGCATTCCACCGTCCGCTTTCCTGTGGGGCGGCTGAAGGCACTGCAGATCGCGCTGGTCGCGCTGATCGAGGATGCCAGGGTGGAGACGCTGGCGTGCCGCGAGATGCCCGGCCTGCGCCGGCTGTGGCTGCCGTTCCACACCGCGACGCCGCCCGGCCAGGCAACTGCGGCCGGGCTGATGATGCGGCTGGCGCGGGCGCTGATCGATCGGGACTATCGGGATCCAGACGCGTGGGTGACCAAGGGGCGGACACTGTTTGCCGATGCCGCCGGCCGCTGGACGGATCCCGCTATCAGCCGCGAGATCGGCGGACTGCTCGGCAACGACATCGGGCAGATGCGGCTGCAGTTCAACGCCAGGAGCTATGTCGTCGAACCGGCCTATCGCGACGATAATCTGGCACTATGGGATTTTGGTGTTCAACCGGACAGCCCGACCGAGACGATCGAACTTGCGGTGGATTCGGTGCGGATCGAACAACGCGACGATACGGGCGGACGTTCGACCGACGACAACGTAAAGCCGGACGAAACGCTGCGCGCGAAGGCCAGCGCGGTGACGTTGCTGGACGGATTTCCCGTCGCGACCTACCCGGAATGGGACTATGCCACGCGCACCGAGCGGGCGGACTGGACAACGATCCTGGAAGCCGAAGCCGCCGTTTCCGCGCAGCCCTTCGCTCCTTCGACGGACGCCGAGGCGATGCGCCGGATCACGGAGTTGACCCGCGATGCGTCAATCGGCCGCCGCGTCCGTCACAAAGGCCAGCGTGATGGCGACGCGCTCGACATTGACGCGGCGATCGCCCTGACGATCGAGCGGCGGGCCGGCGCTATCAGCGAGCCCAGGGTTTATCAGCGCGATACCCCGGGACCGCGCGATCTCGCTATTCTGCAACTGTTGGACCTGTCGCAATCGACGGCCGATCGTGACCGCCGTGGCCGGACGGTTCTCGATGTCGAGCGCAAGGCGGCCGCGATCATGGCGGCGGCGGTCGACGCCGCCAATGACGCAATCGCGGTGCATGGCTTCAGCTCCGACGGCCGCGAGCGCGTGCGCTATCTGCGCATCAAGGGCTTTGAGGAGCCGATGGACGCCGTCGTTCGTTCGCGTCTTGCCGGCCTTGGCAGCAGCCATTCCACCCGGCTTGGCGCGGCGTTGCGCCATGCCGGGGGCTACCTCGCAGGACGACGCGCGTTCCGGAAGGTGCTGCTGGTTCTGACCGATGGCGAGCCTTGCGATGTCGATGCGCCGGACCCGCAATATCTTGTGGAGGACGCGCGCCGTGCCGCGCAGCAGCTGCGGCGGCGTGGCATCGATATTTTCGCTTTTGGCATCGGTGAGGACAGCTTTCCCCAGCTCGATCGCATTTTCGGTGAACGCTACACGCTCCGCGTGCCGCGCATCGAGGTGTTGCCGCAACGGGTGATGCAGCTCTACGCGGAACTGAAGAAATAGTCGTAGAATCTAGCCGATTGCCCGGGGCAGGGAGCCCCTTGCCGTGATCTCGGCCGAGAGCTCCTCGATCGTCTTGCGCTGTTCCATGGCGGCCCGCCGGATCAGCGCAAAGGCGGCCGGCTCCGCCAGCGCACGCGTGTGCATGACCTGAAGGACGGCGGCGAGCACGACACGGCGCGATCGAAGACGCTGTTCGAGCTTGAGCACCTGCTGCTTCAGCTCGTTGGTGCGCCCGCTTCGTTCGAAGGCCAGGACGAGCGCGGCATAGATGCCGGCCGAGCGCAGCGGCTTGACCAGGAACGATGCCGGATCGAGGTCGAGCACCAGCTTGAGGCGGCTGGGCGTCTCGGTGCCGAGCAGAGCGATCACCGGGCTTCGTCCAAGCGACGCACGCTGCGCCGCTGAGGTGAGCGGCAGCAACTCGTCGTCGATCAGCGTCACATCCGGCCGGCAGTCGATATCGGCACTGCCATCCCATGTGACGATGTCGATCCCGAGACGCTCGAACTGGCGCCTGACGATGGTGGCGTCGCGCTCATCCTTGATGGCGACGAGTGCCTTGCGCCCCCGGAGCGAAAATGAAGACGGCTTGCTCATTTCACAACCCGCAAGTGTGGCGCATTCGGTAACGTCCGATCCCTTGCAGGACTGGCGGCGACGTCGAGCTGCGTTAGATAAGGATCCGGTCTAACCGGAGCTTCGGCTTCCCAGAAGATGTCAAACTGTCCTTCGGCGTTGGATACGGCCAGCCGCGGCGTCAGGACGCAGTGGTTGTTGCTGCCGTCGATCCAGACCGGACCCTGTGGCGAATTGTAGCGATGGCCGGCTGCGGCGCGTCGCACCTCACCGATATCGGACGTGCCGGCGCGCTGCAGCGCACGGGCCAGCAGGAAGACCGCGACATAGGCGGATTGCCCGTCCACGGACGGGCTGCTGTGTTCGCCGTAACGTGCCTTCCAGCGCGCGACGAAGGCCCGGTTCTCGGGCAGGCGAATGCTTTCGAAATAGGCGGACGAGGTGATGCATCCGGCCGACGCAGGCCCCACGATTTTGAGCTCCGGTTCGCACAGGCTGCAGCTTACCATCGGAATCGTGAGACCCGCAGCCGTGGTCGCGGCGTGGAAGGCACGAATGAAATCGTAGCTCGAGCTTCCGACCAGCGTATTGAAGACGACCGGCGGTCTGCGGCGGATGATCTCGTCGACGATGTGACCGACCGCGCTTTCGCCGAGCTCGAGCAATCGTTCGGCGAGAATCCGCCCGTGCGCAGCGGTCGCCAGCTCGCGGGTGACGCGATTGGTCTCCCAGGACCAGACATAGTTGGAGCCGACGCAGAAGATCTCGCGCGACAGGTTGTCTAGCACATAGCGCACGAGCGGCAGCACATTGTGGTTGGGCGAGGCGCCCACATAGATGACGTTGTCCGAGCATTCGAACCCTTCATAGCGGGCGGGATGCCAGAGCAGACGGTCGGTACGTTCGACGATCGGCAACACCTGCTTGCGCGATGCCGAGGTGTAGCAGCCGACGATATGCTCGACACCGACATTGCGAATGAGGTCGTCGCAGGCCGTGTGATACTCGGAAACGACTCCGCGCGGATCGCGGACATGCGCGGCGATCGAGAAGTCGAACTCGTCCTGATCGTTGATCTCGTCGACCGCCATCATGGTGCTCTTGAGGAGCTCACGGCCCATCGCCTGGTAGGGCCCGTGCTGCGAGCAGATGATGCCAACTGGAATCGACGGCTTTGTCATTGATAGCTTTCTGCGGCGCAACGCATGGAGGAAATCATCATCGCAGAGGTCGGGGCAAGAGATCATGCCGATTTGCTGCGCATGCACCTAGCGAAATTTGTGCAGCCAGCCTCGTTGACAATGCGCAGGACATCTCCTTAGAATTTTCTCCTACAGGGCTTCCTGTCGAACCTTGCGTGCGTCGATTTGGCCGATGACGTCCCGATCGCCGCGCAGAGTGCTCCGTTCGATCCTGAGCCCCAAGCGATAGTTCATAGCCGCGGCATTTGGGCCATTCGTCGCCTTCGTTTCGGAGGGGCGGGTGGCTTTTTGCTTTTGCCGCCAAACAAATCGGCGACACGTCCGTGTCGCCTGCCGGAGGCGCATGCGCGGTGATGGGCAGTGCCGGCGCTTGCGTCATGTCAAGTGGGGGGATGAGAACAATGCCGACGACGGATCTTCACTATCTCGGACTCATTGAGGTCGGGCAGCAAATCCAGGCCAGGAAGCTCTCGCCGGTCGAGGTGACCAAGGCGATGCTCGGGCGTATCGAGCAGCTCGACGGCAAGCTCAAGAGCTACGCCCACCTGATGGGCGATGCAGCGCTTGCCGAGGCCGCGGCAGCCGAAAAGGAGATCGCGTCCCGCAAGATCAAGGGGCCGCTGCACGGCGTGCCGATCGCCGTCAAGGACCTGTGCTGGGTCAAGGGCGCGCCAGCCGCGCACGGCATGACCATCCACCGTGACTTCCGTCCGAGCGAGGACGCCACGGTGGTCGCGCGGTTGAAGGGTGCCGGCGCGATCATCCTCGGCAAGCTGCAGCAGACCGAGGGCGCCTATGCCGACCATCACCCGAAGATCGATCCGCCGAAGAATCCATGGAATGCCGATCTGTGGTCCGGCGCTTCGTCGAGCGGTTCCGGCGTCGCCACGGCAGCGGGGCTTTGCTTCGGCTCGCTTGGAACCGACACCGGCGGCTCGATCCGCTTTCCGTCGGCCGCCAACGGCATCACCGGGCTGAAGCCGACCTGGGGCCGCGTCAGCCGTTACGGCGCGTTCGAACTCGCCGCAACGCTGGATCACATCGGGCCGATGGCGCGCAGCGCGGCCGATTGCGGCGCGATACTGGCGGTGATCGCGGGTCAGGATCCCAAGGACACCACGTCGGTGCCGCTGCCTGTGCCGGACTATCTCGCCGGCCTGTCCGGAGACCTGCGCGGCGTGACGATCGGGGTCGATCGGCGCTGGACCAGCGAGGGGACCGACGAGGCTGCCGGCAAAGTGCTCAGCGAAGGCCTGCGGGTTGCCGCCGATCTGGGCGCGAAGATCAAGGACATCACGTTTCCCGATCCGAAGGCCGTCATCGAGGACTGGTTCCCGCTGTGCGGCATCGAAGTGGCCGTTGCGCACGAAGACACCTATCCCGCACGCAAGGATGAATACGGTCCGGCACTCGCCGGCCTGCTCGATCTCGGTCGGGCGCAATCCGGCATGGACTATCAGAAGATCGTGCTGCGGCGCGAAGCGTTTCGCGGCGCCGTGCGGCTGCTGTTCGAGACGGTCGATCTGATCGCCGTCCCGGCTCAGGCGTTTGCCGCGCCGACATTGGCCAAGATGGCGGCGCTCGGCGAGGACCCGTCGCTGATTACCGGGCTGCTGCGCTTCACCTGTCCGTTCGACATGACCGGCAGCCCGACTGTGACGCTTCCCGGCGGCTTCGCGCCGAACGGCGGTCCGGTCGCCTTCCAGTTCGTCGGACGTCACTTCGACGAAGCAAGTCTCGTTCGCGCGGGGGATGCCTTCCAGCGCGTCACCGACTGGCACAAGCGCCATCCCGCGATCTGAGTTGAGGAGCCGTTCGTATGACCGAAGACTGGTTGAAGAATTCCATCATGGCCACGCGGGCCGTTGCCAGGGGCGCGCCGGGCACGACCCATAGTTTGACGATCGAGCAACAAGGCGGCTTCCACTACGTCTATGGACCCTATGCCAAGCCGACCCTGTCGATCGATCCCGGTGGCGTGGTCGTGGTCGAGACCGAAGACGCCTTCGGCGGCGTGCTTACCAGCGAAAGCGACAGCCCCACGGCGAAGCTGAACTTCCCTTACCTCAACCCGCAATGCGGGCCGATCGCGGTCAAGGGCGCCAAGAAAGGCGATTGTCTCGCCGTCTATATCCGCGACGTCGAGACCCGCGGCGCGCAGCCGGCCGGGACGACCTGCATCATTCCGGAGTTTGGCGGCCTGGTCAGCACGAGCTCAACCGCGATGCTCAATCCGCCGCTGCCCGAGCGCGTCAGGAAGCTGCATGTCGACCGCAATGGCGTGCGCTGGAACGACAAGATCACGCTGCCTTACGAACCGTTCATCGGCACGATCGGCGTGTCGCCCGAAATCGAGGCGATCTCCTCGCTGCAGCCCGATTATCACGGCGGCAACATGGACCTGCCTGACGTTGCGCCCGGTGCGGTCCTCTATCTGCCGGTACACACCGAAGGCGGGCTGCTCTATGTCGGCGACTGCCACGCCACGCAGGGCGATGGCGAGCTGTCGGGCGTCGCGCTCGAACAACGCGCGACCGTCACGCTGCAGATCGATCTGATCAAGAACTGGAGCTTTGCCTGGCCGCGGCTGGAGACGCGCGACTTCATCATGACGATCGGCAGTGCGCGTCCGCTCGAAGACGCGGCGCGTATCGCCTATCGCGAGCTCGTGCGGTGGATGAGCGCCGATTACGGCTTCGATGAGATCGACGCTTACATGCTGCTCAGCCAGGCCGGCCGCATGCGGCTCGGCAACATGGTCGACCCCAAATACACGATGGGAGCGTCGATCCTGAAGAATTACCTCAAGGCGTGACTTCAAACATCCTTCAACGACAGGGGATATCGCGATGTATTCGGGGCGTGTAGTCGGAATGGCTCTGCTAGGTGCAGTGCTCGGGACGGCGGCAATTGGTGCTGCTCAGGCGGCCGAGCCGCCGTTGAAGATCGGCTTGCTGGAGGACGTCTCCGGCGACCTCGCATTCATGGGGATGCCGAAGCTGCACGGCTCGCAGCTTGCGGTCGAGGAGATCAACAAGAGCGGTGGCATCCTCGGGCGACAGATCGAGCTGATCCACCTCGATCCGCAGGGCGACAACGCCCGCTATCAGGAGTTCGGCCGGCGGCTGCTCAATCGCGACAAAGTCGACGTGCTGATCGGCGGCATCACCTCGGCATCGCGCGAGGCATTGCGTCCGATCGTCGATCGCACCACCACGCCGTACTTCTATACGAACCAATATGAAGGCGGCGTGTGCGACGCCAGCATGATCAGCATGGGCGCGGTGCCGGAGCAGCAGTTCTCGACCCTGATCCCCTGGATGGTCCAGAAGTTCGGCAAGAAGGTCTACGTCATCGCCGCCGACTACAATTTCGGCCAGATCTCCGCGGAGTGGAACCGCAAGATCATGAAGGATCTAGGCGGCGAGGTGGTGGGAGAGGAGTTCATCCCGCTCGGCGTGTCGCAGTTCGCGCAGACGATCCAGAACATTCAGAAGGCGAAGCCGGACTGGCTGCTGACGATCAATGTCGGCGCCGCGCAGGACTCATTCTTCGAGCAGGCGGCCGCGGCCAACCTCAATTTGCCGATGGGGTCTTCGATCAAGATCATGCTCGGCTTCGAGCACAAGCGGTTCAAGCCGCCGGCGCTCAACAACATGCATGCGACCGCGAACTGGTTCGAGGAGATCGACACGCCCGAAGCCAACGACTTCAAAAAGCGCTGGCACGCGAAATTCCCTGACGAGCTCTACATCAATGACATGGGCTACAACGCCTACAACGCGCTCTACATGTACAAGACGCTGGTCGAGAAGGCGAAGTCGACCAAGCTCGAGGACCTGCGCAAGGTGATCGCAACCGGCGATGCCTGCATCGACGCCCCCGAGGGCAAGGTCTGCATCGATCCGAAGAGTCAGCATACGTCGCACCGCATGCGCCTGATCTCAGTCGGGCCCAAGCATGAGGTGACCGTCGAGAAGGACTACGGGACGATCCAGCCGTACTGGCTTGGCGAGATCGGCTGCGACCTCACCAAGAAGAACGACAAGGACCAGTACACGCCGAGTCATCTTCCCAGCAAATCGTGATGCGGACGGGCACGAATCTTGCTCGTGCTGTGCATCACGGCTTTGAACCGAACCGGCGCCGCAATGCTGCGGCGCCGCGATCAGGGAGACAGGAATGTCGGCTGAACTCTTCTCGGTATTCTATCAGTTCGCCGACGTCTTCGCGTTCCTGATCCTGTCGGCGGCGGGCCTTGCCATCGTGTTCGGCATGATGGGCGTCATCAACATGGCGCATGGCGAGTTCATCATGTGCGGCGCCTATGTGACCGTAGGGCTTGTGAATCTCGGCGTACCGCTGCCGATCGCCCAGATATTGGCCGCGCTGACGGCAGGAATCCTTGGCGTCATCGTCGAGTTCCTGATCGTGCGGCGCTTCTACAAGCGTCCGCTCGACTCGCTGCTCGCGACCTGGGGCCTCAGCCTGATCGTGACGCAATCGATGCTGCTGATCGTTGGCTCCGCGGTGCGCGGTATCGGCACGCCGGAGGGAAGCTTTGCGATCGGTGGTTACACGTTCTCGACCTACCGCCTTGTTCTGTTCGGCTGTGCCGTGGCGGTGCTGGCGGGGCTCTATATCATCTTCATGAAGACGCGCTTTGGCGTGATCGCGCGCGCAACGATGCAGAACGCGGCGATGGCCAAGGCACTCGGGGCGCGCACGGGACGGATCTATTCGATCAGCTTCGGGATCGGAACGGCGCTCGCGGGACTCTGTGGCGCGCTCTACGCGCCGACCATGACGCTGATTCCGACCATGGGAGCGACCTTCGTGGTCGAGAGTTTTGTCACGGTGGTGATCGGAGGCGCGAATGTGCTGCTCGGAACCGCACCGGCCGCGGTGTTTCTGGCGATGATCCGGATGGCACTGAATGCAAGCTACGGACAGATCATCGGACAGATCGGCATGCTGTTTGCCGTCATCCTGATCATACGTGTCCTGCCCGAGGGACTATCCAGCGTGCTGGTTCGCCGTGGGCGCTAGACGGGAATTTTGGATGTTCAAGCTGCTCGACGGTCCGCAGACGCTCGGACGAGGCAAGATCTTCTGGTCCTGCTTCCATTTTGTGCTGGCGGGCGCACTGATCTATCCGCTGTTTGCCGATTCCTATGATGTCGGCAACTTCGCCTACTTCCTGATCTGGATCTTCATGGCGCTCGGCCTCTGCCTGATGTGGGGGTACGGCGGCATGCTGTCGTTCGGCCAGACCTTCTTCTTCGGTATCGCCGGCTACGGCTATGGCGTGCTCGCGATCAACATGGGCGGGGGAACGGCCACCATCGCCGCGCTCGTCCTCTCGGTTGTCATCGCGATGATCGCGGCGGGGGTCCTCGGATACTTCATGATCTGGGGCGGCATCAGCGGGATATTCTTCGGCATCGTGACGCTGTCGGCAACGCTGGTGCTTGCCTTCTTCCTCGGGCAGACCGCGGGACCTGAATGGCATATCGGTCCGGCCCGGCTGAACGGCTTCAATGGCATGAAGGGAATGGACCCGCTCACCGTCGGAAACTTCGACATCGAGGGATCTGCGCTCTATTACGTCCTGATCGCGCTGATCGTGATCGTCTACATCGCGCTGCGCATGCTGGTGAATTCGGGCGTCGGCAACGTGATCGTGGCGACGCGGGAAAATCCGCAGCGCGCCGAGATGCTGGGTTACGATGTTCGCAAGTATCAGCTTCTGACATTCGTGATCGGCAGCGGCCTCGCGGGCCTCAGCGGCGCGCTCTACACGTCCTGGGGGCAGTTCATCACCCCATCCAGCATCGGCCTGCCGGCTGCGGCAATGCCGATCGTGTGGGTGGCGTTCTCCGGACGCAACGATCTGACCGCGACCCTGGTTGGGTCGTTCCTGCTGCTGTTCGGCTTCCAGACCATCACGGTCTACAGCCAGCAGGCGGCGCTGGTGCTGATGGGCGTACTCCTGCTCGCCACCGTGATGTTGGCGCCGCAGGGGTTCGTGCTGGGGATCGGAAAGGTCGTCGTCGATTGGTGGACCCGACGCCGGCGGCGTGACGAGGCTCCCGCGCTGGCCGATACCGGCCGTTTGCAATCGGATGAGACCTGATCCATGCCACTGGTCGATGTGAAAGGCGTATCCAAGCGCTTCGGCGGATTGACCGCCGTCTCCGATGTCGACCTGACGGTCAATGCCGGCGAGGTCCACTGCCTGATCGGGCCCAACGGAGCCGGGAAGAGCACCCTGTTCAAGCTGATCGTCGGCCTCTATCCGCCGACCACGGGCAGCATCTTTTTCGATTCCATCGATATCACCGCCGAGCGTCCCTACGCGCGGGTGCAGCGCGGCATGAGCATCAAGATGCAGGCGCCGAGCGTCTTCAAGGAACTGCCGGTGCGGCAGAACATCCAGATCGCGCTGCAAGAGCGTCTTTCGGGCGCTGAACGCGTGGCTGAAGAGGAACGGCTGCTGTTGCTGCTCAATCTGGCGGATGACAGCGGCAAGCTCGCCGGTGCGCTGTCGCATGGCCAGCAGCAATGGCTGGAGATCGGGATGGCGCTGGCATTGGAGCCGCGGCTCCTGCTGCTGGACGAGCCGACCGCCGGCATGTCGCCGGAAGAGACCTACAAGACCGGCGAACTGATCAAGTCGTTCAATGCCGAGGGCATGACCGTCCTGGTGGTCGAGCACGACATGGCGTTCGTGCGCCAGGTCGCCCAACGGGTCACCGTGCTGCATCTTGGCAAGATCTTCGCGCGCGGCAGCTTGGAGGCGATCCTGGAAGACGAGAAGGTCGCGGAAATCTACCTGGGTAAGACCCATGCCCACTGATCGCATTCTGGACGTGTCGGGACTTTGGGCGGGCTACGGCGCGACGCCGATCCTGCAGGGCGTCAGCATGTCGGTCTCGCGCGGCGAGATCGTCGGCGTCATCGGCCGCAATGGTGTTGGCAAGTCGACGCTGATGCGATGCCTGAT
Organism: Bradyrhizobium sp. I1.14.4; assembly: GCF_050435825.1. NCBI lineage: Bacteria > Pseudomonadati > Pseudomonadota > Alphaproteobacteria > Hyphomicrobiales > Nitrobacteraceae > Bradyrhizobium > Bradyrhizobium sp. I1.14.4. Next base: position 73,157 of record NZ_JBNDLA010000025.1, read on the forward strand.
CGGCCTGCTCCAGACCTGGCGCGGCACCATCACCTTCATGGACCAGGATGTGACTCAACTCGAGGCCGATGCGCGGGCGCGCGCCGGCTTCGGCTACATCCCGCAGGGCCGCGACGTGTTTCCGCAAATGAGCGTCGAGGAGAACCTGCAGGTCGGCGAGCTGATCGGCGGCCCTGACGGCAAGAAGCTGCCGGAGCTGGTCTATGCGTATTTTCCGCGCCTGAAGGAGCGCCGGCGGCAAATCGCGGGCACCATGTCGGGCGGCGAGCAGCAGCAGCTCGCGATCGGTCGCGCGCTGATCGGAAACCCGTCCCTGATGATCCTCGACGAGCCGTCCGAGGGGATCCAGCCGTCGATCGTGCAGCACATCTGCGAGGCGCTGAAATCGTTCCGGGACGAGCTTGGGACGACGATCATCTTCGTCGAGCAGAACCTCGACACCATCCTGGCGATCGCCCAGCGCTGCTACATCATGGAAAAGGGCCAGATCACGCGATCGCTGGCCGGCGAGGAGGTCAACGCGGACAATGTTCGCGCGCAGCTGTTGCTTTGATCGGCCGCGCCATGTGGTGAGGAAGTGCGCGTTCCATAATCGATAATCACGGAGGGAATGGACATGGATCTGGGACTCAAGGGAGCAAAGGTTCTCGTTACCGGCAGCACCAAGGGGATCGGCAGGGCGATCGCCGACACGTTTGCGGCCGAGGGCGCCAATGTCGGAATCTGTGCCCGCAACCAGGCGGATGTCGATGCGGCGATTGCCGCGATCAAGGCGAAAGGGGTTGCGGCGTTCGGCGCTGCCGTCGACGTCTCGAACGGACCGGCGCTGAAGGCCTGGGTCGCCGACATGGCTGCGAAGCTCGGCGGTATCGATGTCGTGGTCGCCAATGTCAGCGCGCTGTCGATCGGGCAGGACGAGGAGAGCTGGGAGAAGGAATTCTCCACCGACATGATGGGGACGGTGCGCCTCGTCAACGCGGCGATGCCGTATCTCGAGAAGAGCGCCGCGGCCGCGATCGTCACCATCGCCAGCGTATCGGGGCGCGAAGTCGATTTTGCCAGCGGTCCTTACGGGACATTCAAGGCCGCGATCATCCACTACACACAGGGCCTCGCCTACCAGCTCGCCGGCAAGGGCATTCGGGCCAACTCCGTGTCGCCGGGCAACACCTATTTCGAGGGCGGTGTCTGGAACATGATCAAGGACGGCAATCCCGAACTGTACAAGTCCGCGCTGGCGCTGAACCCGACCGGCCGGATGGGCACGCCGCAGGAGATGGCAAACGCCGCGGTATTCCTTGCGAGCAAGGCAGCGAGTTTCATCACGGGCACCAACCTCGTGGTGGACGGTGCGTTGACGCGCGGCGTCCAGTTCTAGGCGCGGCTACCAGCACGGCGACGCGATCGCCGCCGGCGGCGGTAGTCCGGGCGGGTATTTTCCGATAACCACAGGGCGTCAGATGTCAGCGGATCCATTGCACTACAAGTCGATCACCGAGATCTCCGGGCTCATCCGCCGCGGGGAGGCAAAACCCTCGGAGATCACGGAGGCGATCCTGGGCCGGATCGCGAAGCTGGATGGACAGTTTCATGGCTACGCACTCGTCCTTGCGGAGCGGGCCATGGCCCAGGCGAAGCATTACGACGCCGAGATCGCCAAGGTCATCTGGCGCGGCCCGCTGCATGGCGTTCCGATCGGGCTGAAGGACCTCTGCTACACGACGTTTGCTCCGACCGCGGGCGGCACGACGATCCACGCGAAGTTCGTGCCGTCCTTCAATGCCACGATCGTGGACCGGCTCGAACTCGCCGGCGCGGTGACGCTCGGCAAGCTCAAGATGACGGAGGGGGCCTATACCAGTCACCATCCTGCCGTTCAGGCGCCGCTCAATCCATGGAATGTGAACTATTGGGTCGGCTCCTCGTCGACCGGATCGGGCGTCGCAACGTCGGCGGGGCTCTGTTACGGATCGATCGGCAGCGACACCGGCGGTTCGATCAGGTTTCCGTCGGCAACCTGCGGATTGACCGGCATCAAGCCGACCTGGGGTCGCGTGAGCCGGTACGGCATCTTTCCGTTGGCGGACTCGCTCGATCACATCGGACCGATGTGCCGGAGCGCTGCGGATGCCGCGGCGATGCTGGGCGTCATCGCGGGTGCAGATGCCAACGACCCGACCGCGTTGCGCGCGCCGGTGCCGAACTATCTGGCCGAGGCAGGCGATGGCATCCGGGGCTTGAGGATCGGCGTTGATCGCAGGTACACCCAGGAGGGAATCGATCGGCAGGTTGTGGTTGCCTTGCTGCAAGCCGAGCGCACGCTCGCCAGTCTCGGTGCCGACATCCGCGAGGTGCATTTCCCTCCCTACCAGAAGCTCGTCAGCCAGTGGATTGCGATGTGCTCGGTGGAGACGGCTGAGGCGCATCTGGACACCTACCCGTCGCGCAAGTCGGACTACGGACCGGATCTTGCCCAGCTGATCGAGCAGGGCAGGTCGGTAAGCGGCGTCGATATTGCGGCGATCCATCACGAGCGCCTGAAGTTCGGCGGCAGCCTGGCGGCTATGTTCGAGGATATCGACCTGCTGCTGATCCCGACGATGCCGGTGCCGATCCCGACGCTCACGAAGATGAGCGAATACGGCGCCGACCCCAACGTTCTCTTGAGCATTCTGCGCTTCACCGCGGTGTTCGACTTCTCGGGCAGCCCGACCATCACGCTGCCGATGGGCATTGCCTCGGACCGGATGCCGCTCAGCATGCAATTGGTCGGACCGCATCTCTCCGAGGACATGCTGGTCCGCGCCGGCGCTGCGTTCCAGGCGGTGACCGACTGGCATACGCGGCGGCCGCCGGTCGAATGAGATAGCCGTCAAACGTCCGCCTGTCGCAACCGGTTAGGCCTTGCCGCCAAGCCTGGCCGCGATCGCGCGGTAGCCGCGCATCCACATGTGATCGAGATCGAGATCCATCGGCAGCGGCTGCGAGGAGACGCGGGCGATCACGGTCTCGCTGGCCGGATCGATGTAGATCCACTGGCCATGGATGCCGACTGCCGCAAACGGCGTCTCGCGCCGGTCGATCGTGTACCACTTGTTGCGGTAATTGCCGTTTGGAAACACCTTGGTCAGGTCGCCGCGCGACCAGGCCTCGGCATTGCCGTTCTGCCTGATGTCGTCGATCCACCAGCTTGGCACGACCTGTCGTCCGTTGCTGATCCCTTGATTGCGCATCATCTCGCCGAAGCGGGCGAGATCGCGCAGTGTCGCGCAGACGCCGCCGGCGATGCGCGCCGCGCCGCGCGAGTCGACGGTGATGTAGGCGTCGTGCTCGGCGCCCATCGGCTGCCACAGATATTGCGAGAGGATTTTCGCATAGGATAGGCCGCAGGCGCGCTCATAGACCCAGCCGAGCACGTCGGTGTTGGTCGAAACGTAGTGGAAGGTGTGCCCATGCGGCGCGCCATTCGGTCGCAGCGTGCGCAGATAGTCGCGCAGGTTGCTCGGCGGAACGGTCGGATCCGGCAGCTCCCAGCCGGTCGAACGCCGGTAGTTCATGACGTCGCCGTCGCGCGCCATGTAGTCCTCGTCGAACCGGATGCCGACGCTCATGTCCAGCAGGTGACGCACCGTGCAACTGCCGCCATAGACCGATCCCTCCATCTCCGGGATGTAGCGCGTCACCGACGCGTCTGGATCGAGCTTGCCGCGGTCCGCAAGGATGCCGCCCAGCGTTCCTGCGACCGACTTGCTGATGGAAAAGATGAGGTGCGGGGTATCAGGTGTCAGGCCGTGCGCATACCATTCGAAGGCAATCAGTCCGCGATGCGACACGACGATGCCGTCGGTATGGCTCGCGCGCAGTGCCTCGCCGACGCCCACCGTCTCGCCACGCGGGTTTGCGAAGCTGACGTCGTCGAGATAGCGCGGCGCAAGGGACAGCGGCGCCGGCGTCTGGGCGCGTGCGATGTTCGCGGTGGGTAGCAGTTCGCGGACGTTGCGAAATGCCCACTCGCTGAAGGGATGCTGACGCCAGTTGGCGAGCGTGACCTGTTCGTCGGCTGCCGATGGGAAGGCGGCCATGATGCGACGCGAATTCATTCTTGATCCAGCAATGACATTGGGAGACCTGCAAAAGTTCCGCATGCGCCGCGTCGCTTGCAATCAACCGGATGGTGGAGGTGGCCATCGGGTTACTTCAGCGTAACCGTTTCCGGGATGTGTGCTCCGTGCGGTTGGCCCGCATTTTGCTTGACTGTAGCCCGCGGCTGCCCCAGCGTGACGACCATGCGACGCGCAGACGTTCGCCATCGGGAAACATCGGGAGGTAGGTCATGATCGCGCTTCTGGGCCGACCGGATCCGGCAACCACGCAAGCCATTCAGTTCGCACGGGGGATTCTCGAAGGGTCGGCGACCGCGTTCTACGAGGTCGACGGCAACCTGACGCTCAACCGCTTCGTGCTCAGCAGCAACGTCCCGCCGAGCTTCCACGACCAGTACCTCGCCGGCATGAACCGGCTCGATCCGTTGCATCCGCGCTCTGCGAGCAACCGGCCGATTGCGCGGCTGAGCGTCGCGCTCGACCAATGCGCGTCCCAGGAGGCGGCGACCTACCGCGCCTTCGCCGGCCAATGTGGTGTCGCCGACATGATCGAGTTCTTCTTCCGCCGCAACGACCGGATCGTCGCCGGAATGAGCGTGCTCTGGGCGCCGGGCTGCACCATCCCCGACGGCAGCATGCACATTGCCGAGAAGATCCACGACTATCTCGAGTTCAACCTGACCAGCCGCCTGTCGTCGAATGCCGACGAGCCGGCGCGCTACGGCCTGACCTCGCGCGAGATGGAGGTCGTCGAGCTTCTGTGCTGCGGCCGAACCAACCGCGAGATCGGCGAGTGCCTGAACATCGGTCTTGCGACGGTGAAAACGCACCTGATCCATATCTTCGAGAAGCTCGGCGTTGAGACCCGCTCCGCCGTCGTCGCGCTGATGTCGCGGCCGCATTGAGGCGGTGTGTTCTGATTCAACTGTCAAACAGTTGTTCGGTGTCATCACCCGCCCATGCGGGTGATCCAGTATTCCAGGGGCGCCTGCGCTTGAATCGATGGGCCGCGGCGTACTGGGTCGCCCGGTCCCGTCTACGCCGGCTTCTACGCCAAGGCTTCGACGAGGCCACGAATCCCTGGCACGCCGGAGCATTAGCGAAGGCGGCAAGCCGGGCGATGACAGATGAGGATGGGACGCAGCTTCGCGTTCTCGCGACATGAATCGCCCGAGCTTTGCTCTTGGTTTCACCCGAGCTTTGCTCTTGGTTTCACCCTCTCTTGTACAGAGGGCGCAGGGAAAGCCGGGTGCCGATCGCACCCATGGGCCCCGAGCAAAGGGTAGAAAGCTCGGGGGTAGGACCACAGGTGTAACCGGAGCAATCCGGCTTTCCCTGCGCGATGGGCTACGGCTTACTTCGTGCTCTCCCCGGCGAGACTGGGCTTGCTTGTCACCGCCTTCACAACGCGCATCGCGCAATGCGAAAAGACACCTGCCACTAGGGCGTCAGGACCACACGACTTCACCGTCCGCCCTGCACGCACTCGTCAGTTGCACGCCCGGCGTCCACCGCATCTCACACCGCGTTCGTGACGATCGCGATCCGCCCCTCGTGTCGGGTGAGACGGCAACATTGAACATCTGAGTTGGGTCACTTGTCAAGTTAAATTCGGAAAAGCCGAACAAAATTAGTTGAAGCGCCGCGCTGCTTTGCCTTCGACGGCGTGTTGTCGCTGGAGACGACGATATCGTCGGCGATCCGCATCGACCATGCGCGCGGGGAGGGCTGTTCGGTGCGTCCGACCACCGCAAGGACGGCCTGGCGCTGGGGGCGAGGTGAAGCGGGGCCCGCTGCTCCGTTCGAAATAGAGTGATCACGCTCCGGCTCGGCGCCGCCTGCCCGCATTGCGCGAGGCGGCGGAGCATCCACCGGATGGTGGATTGTTCCAAATGCCGACATGCCGAACGTTTGGCCATCATGCCGGCGTCAGGCGCGGTTCGCCGCTGTGCACCGCGCGGCGAAAGGCTGGTCGCTGCAGGCTTTCCCAATCGAGAAGTTGATCCGCATGAACAGGATATTCGCCGACACGGTCTTCCGCAACGGCCGGATCTACACGTCGAACCGCAAGCAGCCTTGGGCGACATGCGCGGCCGTCAAGGCCGGACGGTTCGTCGCCGTCGGCGAGGAGCGCGACGTTGCGGCGCGGGTCGGCGAGGCGACCGCAACCGTCGATCTCAGCGGACGGATGGCGATGCCGGGAATCGTCGACATCCACAATCACATCATGATGGGCGGGCAGGCCGATCTCTACGAGCTGCGCTTCTCCAACGCCGACAGCGTTCCAAGGATCGCCGAGACCTTGCACAAGGCTGCGTCGGCGGCTGCGCCCGGCGCCTGGATCGTCGGCGGGCAGTTCGGCAACAATCTGCTGAACGAGATGAACACCGCGGAGTCCTGCGCGCTGCTGGACGCGGCGTGCCTCGGGCATCCCGTCGTGCTGCGCGACGACACCTATCACAATCGCTGGGCGAGCTCGGCGGCGCTGCGGCTTGCCGGCGTTCAGGCCGCTACCCCTGATCCCACCGACGGCGAGATCGGCCGCGACCTCAAGACCGGGACGTTGACCGGGATCATGATCGAGGCCGCCTCGGGCCTGGTCGAGCGGGCGCTTGCGGCCTCCGGTCACTACACGGCCGAGATGGATCGCGCCGCGGTGGCTCGCTCGATCTCGGTGTTGAACGCCTACGGCGTCACTGCCTTCATCGACGCTGCCAGCATGCAGCCGATCATGGCGGCGCTGAAGGGGCTCGACGACCGCGGCGAACTCAGCGCCTGGGCGGTCTGCGCGATGCCGGTGGTCGAGCCGGGCTTCATGTTCGGCAAGGCCGGCGAGGAGCTGTTTGCGCTGCGCGAACAGTATCGCGGCGCGCATGTGAAGCCCGATTATGCGAAGGTGTTCCTCGACGGCGTCCCGGGCGCCAAGACCGCAGCCTTCCACGAGCCTTATTTAGCGGATGCCGTACGCGGCTGCTGCTTCCGCGGCGCGACCATGCTGACCGTGCCGGACCTGATCCGCTGGCTCGGACGTTGCGAGAAGCTGGGCCTTGCCGCAAAGATCCACTGCGCGGGAGATGCCGCCGTGTCGCAGGCGCTCGACGCTGTTGATGTCGTACGCAGCTTCAACGGTCCGACCCATCTGGTCCACCAGATCGCGCATGCGAGCTACATCGCGCCCGACGACATCAAGCGCTTCGCCGAGCTCGGTGTCGCGGCCGATCTGTCGCCGATCATCTGGTATCCGACCATCTTCCTCGAGGCGCACAAGGCCGCGATGGGCGAGGAGCGTGCGCAGCGCTTCTGGCCGAACAAGGATCTGAAAGAGGCCGGCGCGCTGATGGCCGGCGGCTCAGACTGGCCGGTGATCCCGATCCCCGATCCCTGGCAAGGCATCGAGGGCATGGTGACCCGGCAGAATCCCACTGGGGATTTTCCCGGCAAGTCGCTGTGGGCCGAGCAGGCCCTCGATCTCGCCACCGTGATCGACATCTACACCATCGACGCCGCGCGTGCGGCCGGTCTCGGCCAGTCGATCGGCTCGATTGAAACAGGCAAATCGGCTGACCTGATCGTGCTCGACCAGATGATCTTCGACATACCGCCGGATCAGCTCGCAGACACACGCGTCGAGATGACCTTCTTCGAGGGCCGCAAGGTCTACGAGCGGGGCGCGTGATGGGCCGGGTGGATCAGATCCCGGTCACGGTGCTCACCGGATTCCTCGGCAGCGGCAAGACCACGGTGCTGAACCACCTGCTGCGCCAGCCGGAGCTCAACGGCGTCGTCGCCATCATCAATGAGTTCGGCGAGGTGGCGCTGGATCACCTCCTGGTCGAGAGCAGCGAGGACCGGCTGGCGCTGCTCGACAATGGCTGCGTCTGCTGCTCGGTGCGCGAGGATCTGATCGAGACGCTGACGGACCTTGCGTCACGCCGCGCTGCCGGCACGATACCGCCGTTCCACCGTGTGCTGGTCGAGACCACCGGGCTCGCTGATCCCGTGCCCGTGCTGCATACGCTGATGACGGCGCCCGGCGTCGTTGGCCGCTACCGGATCGACGGCGTGGTCGCGACCGTCGATGCCGTGAACGGTGCGCGGACCCTCGAGGCGCACAGCGAAGCCGTCAGGCAGATCGCGGTCGCCGACCGGCTGCTCGTGACCAAGACCGACCTTGCCGCCGCCGACGCGCTGGCGCGGCTCGACGCGCGGCTCGCTGCGATCAATCCGCTCGCGGTTCGTCACCACGTCCGGAATGGAATGGTCGACCCGGCAAAAGTCCTCGATGCCGGGTTGTTCGATCCGTCGGCCCGTTCAGCCGATGTCGTGCGCTGGTTCGATCTGGCATCGCAGGCGGCGAACGCACCGCACGACAATACGGACCACCATTGCGATGGCGAGGAGTGCGGCCACCACAGCCACCACGCGCATGACACTGATGTGTCGTCCTACAGCCTGATCATCGACGAGCCGATCCGGCGTGAGGCGTTTGCACGCTGGCTCGATTATGTCGCCGTGCTCAAGGGCGAGGACCTGCTGCGCTTCAAGGCGATCGTGCATGTCGCCGAGCAGCCCGATGCACCAATTGTGGTGCATGGCGTGCAGCACGTCTTCCATCCGCCGATCACGCTGCAGGGCTGGCCGTCGGCGGACCGGCGCTCGCGGCTCGTCTTCATCGTGCGCGGCATCCCGCGCCAGATTATCGAAAACACATTGTGCAAATTCGCGGCGGTGAGCCGTGCGGCGATCCGGCGATCGGCGGCCTAGGCGGCGCTTACTTCAGACAATTGTTTCAGGGAGAGGGACATGACCGAGAATTCAAAGACGATACCGTCCTCCGGCCGGCTCGACCGGCGCACGCTCTTGAAAGCGGCCGGCGCTACCGGTCTCGCCTCCGCCATGAACGTGCCGCTGGTCAATATCGCCCGTGCTGCCAGCAACACCATCAAGATCGGCTGGGTCGGATGCCTCTCCGGCGTGCGCGCGCCGTTTGCCGAGCCGGACACCTGGATCCATGAGCGCATCAAGTCGCGCGTGAAGGATGGCCTGAAGATCGGCGGCAAGACCTATCAGATCGAATTCGTGTTCAAGGACAACCAGTCCGATCCGAACCGTTCGTCGGTGGTCGCCAGCGAACTGGTGCTGCGCGAGAAATGCGACCTGATCCTGGTCGAGGACGGCGACGCGCAGGCACCGGTGCAGGAGCTTTCGGACGCTCGGGCCATACCCTCGATCTCGACCATGGTGCCGTGGCAGGGCTGGATGTTTCCGCGCAAATCGACGCCGGACAAGGGCTTCCCCTACAGCTTCCATTTCTTCTGGGGCGCCGACGACGTCGTCAAGAACTTCCTCGGCATGTGGCAATCGGTGGACACCAACAAGAAGGTCGGTACGCTCTATATCGACAACCCGGCCGGACAGGCGTTCTCCGATCCGAAGGTCGGGTTGCCCGGCGGCATCGCAAAAGCCGGCTATCAGGAATTCTCTGCCGGCAAATTCCAGATCGCGACGGACGACTTCACCAACCAGGTCTCGGCGTTCAAGAACAACGGCGTCGATATCGTCTCCGGATTCACTTACGGCAATCACTGGGTGACGCTGTGGAATCAAGCGGCACAGGCCGGCTTCAAGCCGCAGATCTGCACGGTGGCGGCCGCCTTCCTGTTCCCTAGCGCGGTGAACGCGCTCGGCGATCGGGGCGACGGCATGTCGACCGAGGTGTGGTGGACGCCGGCCTATCCGTTCAAGTCGTCGCTGACCGGGCAGAGCGCGGGCGACCTGGCCGCGGAATGGGAAAAGACCACCGGCAAGCAATGGACCCAGCCGATCGGCTATGCCCACGCGCTCTGGGAGGTCGCGCTGGCGGCGCTGCAGAACAGCGACCCCAAGGACAAGAACTCGCTGCGCGATGCGATCGCCGGACTCGACATGGAGACCGTCGTCGGCCGGGTCAAGTTCAAGGACAGCCCGATCAAGAGTGTCGCGGTGACCTCGCTGTCGGGCGGGCAATGGCGCAAGACCAAGGGCGGCAAGTCGAAATACGAGCTGCTGATCGTGCACAACGGAACCGCGCCGTTTATCCCGAAGCAGGCCGACCTCGCGCTGCTCTCCAAGCTGGCCTGAGATGGCACCGCTTCTGCGCACGGCTATCGCGTTTGGAATGAACGGACCGTTTGGCACCGTCATGGCCGGGCTTGTCCCGGCCACCCACGTCTTTCTTCTTGCCGAAATGAAGACGTGGATGCCCGGGACAAGCCCGGGCATGACGAGTTTGCGGAGATACTGATCGTGCCGAAGCCCATCAGTGATCGCCCGGCACTTCTGCGCGTCAGCGGACTGTGCAAGCGTTTTGGCGAGATCGTGGTCGCCGACAACGTCAGCTTCGATCTGGCGCGCGGCGAATGCCTCGGCGTGATCGGCCCGAACGGAGCCGGCAAGAGCTCGCTGCTGAACCTCATCGTCGGCCTGCTCGCGACCGACTGCGGCTCGATCATGCTCGACGACAAGGAGATATCAGGCCTCTCGCCGCATCGCCGGGCGCGGATGGGGCTCGGGCGAGCATTCCAGATCCCGCAGCCGTTCCCGCATCTGTCGGTCTACGAGAACGCGCTGGTGGCCGCGTCCTACGGCGCGGGCCTGCATGGCGAGGCGGCGTCCGACTGGACGATGCAGGTGCTGCATCGGACCGGGCTCGACGCCAAGGCGGACAAGCTCGCCGGCGCATTGCCGCTGATCGACCGCAAGCGGCTGGAATTCGCCAAGGCACTGGCCTCGAAGCCGCAGCTGATCCTGCTCGACGAGATCGCCGCCGGGCTGACCGAGCCCGAGGTCGAGCGTCTCGTCGCCATCATCCAGTCGGTGAAAGCAGATCATGCGATGATCTGGATCGAGCATATTCCGCACGCCCTGCGCGCGGTGTCGGATCGCATCCTGGTGCTCGATTTCGGCCGCAAGGTGCTGGAAGGTCCGCCGGCGGATGTTATGGACAGCGCCGTGGTGCGCGAGATCTACATGGGATTGAAGGCCGATGGCGTTGCTTGATGTGAACGGCCTGCAGATATTCTACGGCGATCTCCAGGCCGTATTCGACATGAACTTCACGGTCGCGGACGGCGAGGCGGTGGCGCTGGTCGGCGCCAACGGCGCCGGCAAGTCGACGTTCCTGAAGGCGCTGGTCGGGCTCAACGAGGAGCGGCAAGGGGCAGTGCATTTCGACGGCATCGACATCTCGCAGATGCCCGCCGAACAGGTGTCGCGGCTCGGGCTCATCATGGTGCCGGAGGGCCGGCTGCTGTTCGACTCGCTGACCATCGAGGAGAACCTGCTGATGGGCAGCGTCAACCGGCGCAAGGGAAGCTGGACGCTGCGGCGGGTGTTCGACCTGTTTCCGATCCTGGAAGAGCGGCGGCGGATGGTTCCAGGGCAGCTCTCCGGCGGCCAGCAGCAGATGGCCGCCATCGGCCGCGCGCTGATGTCGAATCCACGGCTTCTGCTGTGCGACGAGATCTCGCTCGGGCTCGCGCCCGTCGTGGTCGAGCAGATCTATCGCTCCTTTGCCGACATCCGCCGCGAGGGGACCGCGGTCGTGCTGGTCGAGCAGGACGTCAAGCGCGCGCTCGCGACGTCCGAGCGGATCTATTGCCTGTTGAAGGGGCGGGTGTCGCTGACCGGCCCGGCGCAAGGGTTGCAGCCGGAGCAGCTGACGCACGCTTATTTCGGTAACTAGCCAGGATTGGCACGACATGATCTGGGTTGAGACATTGATCAATGGGGCCCTGCTGGGCGGGCTCTATGGCCTGCTCGGCATCGGGCTCGCTCTGGTGTTCGGCGTGATGCGCGTCGTCAACATCGCGCATGGCGAGTTCATGGTGCTGAGCGCGTTCTGCGCCGTGCTGCTCGCCAATCTGTTTCCGCAAGTCTCGCCGCTGTTGATGCTGATTCCGGTGATCGCGCTGTCGTTTGCGGTCGGATGGCTCTACCAGGCGGCCATCGTCAACCGGGTCGTGACGTCGCCCGATCCGCTGTCGCCGCTGCTGTTGACCTTCGGCGTCTCGGTGATCCTGCGCAACGTCATGGTCGAAATGTTCGGCGCCGACGTGCGCAGCCTCCAGGTCGGCGAGCTGTCGCGCGCCAGCCTCGAAATTGCCGGCCTCAGCATCGGCATCATGCCGCTGCTCACGCTGGTGCTGGCCGCACTGCTGTTCATGGCGCTGCAACTCGTGCTGCGCCATACCGAGTTCGGGCGGATCGTGCGCGCCACCGCCGATCGCCGCGACATCGTCCGGCTGTCCGGGGTCAAGCCGGACCGGGTCTATAATTATGTGATGGGCCTGTCGCTGGCGCTCGGCGCGATCGGCGGCGTGCTGCTCGCGGTGCGCTCGAGCTTCACGCCGTTCTCGGGCGCCGAGCGGTTGCTGATCGCCTTCGAGGTCGTGGTGCTCGGCGGGCTCGGCTCGTTCTGGGGTGCGCTGCTCGGCGGCATCGCGCTCGGCATGGCGCAGTTGATCGGGCTGAAGATCGATCCGAACGCCGGGCTGCTCTACGCGCATCTCTTGTTCTTCATTATGCTGTTGATCCGGCCGTCGGGTCTCGTGTCGAGCAGGGTGTGACGCCGATGCCGACGCGGACAATTCTCCTGGCCTGCGCCGCCGTTCTCGTTGCGGTCGTCGCCGGTGCGCCCTTCGTGCTGAACGAGGGCATCCTGCGGCTCGCCACCGAGTGCCTGCTGCTGCTGACGATGGCGCAGATGTGGAACCTGCTGGCGGGCTATGCCGGGCTGGTGTCGCTCGGTCACCAGGTCTTCATCGCCTTCGGTGCCTATGCGCTGTTCCTGACGTCCGGCTGGCTCGAGGTCACGCCGGTCTGGGTGCTGCCGGTGGCGCCGCTGGTGTCGGCTGCCGTCGCGGCCGTCATCGCCTTTCCGCTGTTCCGCCTGCGCGACGCCTATTTCTCGATCGCGATGTGGGTGTTCGCCGAGATCATCGGCGCGTTCACGATGAAATCGCAGGCCGTCGGCGGCACGTCGGGGCTGCCGCTCGCCACCAGCAAACTGATCGATTTCGACTGGTTCGAGCCGACCATGTTCTGGCTCGCGGGAGGCCTGACGCTCGTCACCATCGCGGCGCTGTACAAAATGATGACGTCGAGCTTCGGGCTCGGGCTGATGAGCGTGCGCGACAACGATCTCGCCGCGATGAGCGTCGGCGTTGACGTCCGCCACAATCGCTTCATAGCCTTCGTGCTGTCGGCGGCGGGATGCGGGCTTGCAGGCGCGCTCAGCTTCATGGGCAATCTGTTCATCGCGCCGCTTGCGGCATTCGACGTCAACTGGTCGGTCTACATGATGTTCATCGTGATCATCGGCGGCATCGGAACCCTCGAGGGCCCGATCCTCGGCGTTATCATCTTCTTCGGCCTGCGCGAGCTGATGACCGGCCCGCTCGGCCTGTCCGGCGGCTGGTATCTGGTCGGGCTCGGCATCATCGCCGTCGTCGTGATGATTGTGGCGCCGCGCGGCATCTGGCCGGCCTTGCGCGATCGCTTCGGCGTGCGCTTGCTGGACGTGCACCGCGCTTCGCCGCGCCCGGCCGCGGCCGCGATCCTGCCGGGTGCGTCGGAACGGGTTACCGGATGAGGCAGGCCTTCACGCCGCCACCGTTGCTTGTATTCTGACGGCCCCAGCTTGAGGAGAAGACGGAATGGCTCTGATATTCCGGGTGAACGCATGCGCATTGGCCGGCCTGGTCGCGGTGACATTGGCCGCGCCTCCGCCCGCGCAGGCCGAGCGGAGGATGTGGCCGCAGGCGGCCGCGACGCACCCAATGGACGGGCTGACGACGGACGAAATCCGCTCGGTCTCCGAAATCCTCCGCGCCGCCGGCAAGCTCGACGACGCGGCGCGGGTCGTCTCCATGACGGTCGACGAGGATCCCAAGGACGGGGTGCGGGCGTGGCGGCCCGGGCAGCCATTCGCGCGCCGCGCCAACGCGACGCTTCTGAGCGGCGGTCATCTCTGCGAAGCGCATATCGATCTTGCCGCACGCAGCCTGCTCGGCTGGGACGAGATCAGGGATCGTGAGGCCGCGCTGACCATCGACGAGCTGATGTCAGCCGGTGATCTGCCGAAACAGGACCCGCGCTGGGTCGCCGCGATGGCCAAGCGCGGCATCACCGATTTCCGCAATATCATGTGCCTGCCGCTGACGGTCGGGCCGGTGACCAATCCTGCTATGAAAGGCCGCCGCCTGCTCAACGTTCCCTGCGTCGACACGACGGGCGCCGCCAACAACCTCTGGGGCAAGCCGATCGAGAACCTGTTCGCCCAGGTCGATCTCAAGAGCAGGACCGTGCTGTCGGTGACTGATCTCGGCGTGGTGCCGCCGCCGCCGCAGACGCCGTCGCACGCCTATGCCGACTCCGGAAAATACCGCAAGCCGCCGAAGCCGATCGATATCACCGCGCCGGACGGCAGCAATGTGAAGGTGGAGGGCGGCCAGGTCCGCTGGGACAACTGGTCGTTCCATGTTCGTCTCGAGCCACGCGTCGGTGCCGTGCTGTCATTGATCCGCTACGACGACCACGGCACGTTCCGCGACATCGCCTACCAGATCTCGGCGAGCGAGATGTTCGTGCCCTATATGGACCCGTCGCCGACCTGGTCGTTCCGCGCCTATATGGATATCGGCGAATACGGCTTCGGCGTGCTCTCCAGCGAATTGCAGCGCGGCGTGGATTGTCCCGAGGGTGCGCATTTCCTCGACCTGACGATCTCGGACACCAAGGGCAATCCGGTTGTTTCCAAAGGCGCGGTCTGCATCTTCGAGCGCGCGACCGGCGATCCGATCTGGCGCCACAGCGAGCTGATCAACAACACCGCCGAGGTGCGGCCGAACAATGAGCTGGTGGTGCGGATGGCGCCGGTGGTCGGCAATTACGACTATCTGGTGGACTACGTGTTCGACCGTGCCGGCAATATCGATGTCCGGCTCGGCGCCTATGGCATCGACGCGACCAAGGGCGTCGCGAGCCGCAATTTGAGCGACCCGACGGCCGCGCAGGATACGGCTTACGGAACGCTGGTCGACGAGCGGCTGCTTGCGGTCAATCACGATCACTACATGACGTTCCGAATCGACATGGACGTCGACGGCACCGGCAATCGGCTGGTCGAGGACCGCTTCAGCGTGCGGCGGCTCGACCAGGGTCAGCGCAAGAGTCTCTGGCAGGTCGACACCAGGCCGGTCGCGACCGAAGGCCCGATCACGACGCCGCTGAGCGCGGCGCAGTTCAGGATCGAAAGTACGGGCAAGACCAACAGCCGCGGCTATCGCACGAGCTATCAGCTGATGCCGGGCCATTCGGACGTCTCGCTGCTCGCCAAGGACGATCCGATCCAGCTGCGCGCAGGCTTCAGCGCCTACACGCTGTGGGCCTCGGCCTACGCAAAGGACGAGCGCTACGCCGCGGGCCAGTACCCAAATGAAAACCCTGAGGTCGATGGCCTGCCGAAATGGACCGCGGCGAAGCGGCCGATCGAGGATCGCGACCTCGTGCTGTGGTACACGGTCGGCTTCCGCCACGTGCCGCGCGCCGAGGATTGGCCGGTGATGCCGGGCCTGTGGCATGGCTTCCGGCTGCGTCCATTCAACTTCTTCGATCGGAATCCCGCGCTCGATGTGCCGCCGATGGTGAATGCCAAGGATACCACCAAGGACACCAAATGAGTGGCCGCGTGCATCGCATCGGAGCGATAGAGAGCGCGCTGCTGGCGCTGTTGGCGACAACGCCAGTCGCGCATGGCGCGACGCTCGAGAGTGGAGCTGTCGATGCGTCCTTGCTCTATCTGAGCAGCGGCGACTGGGCGCGCCAATCCGCGCCGCGCAAGGTCGCGCTCGCGGCCGACTTCATGCGGATATTCTGCACCGATCAGAGGATGTCGGCAGCATCGCTGGCCGACTGCCTCGACCGCAACGCGGCGGATGGTGCGCCGTTCGAGCGCGCCATGGCATGCGTGAGTGCGCTGTCAGCCGGCCGCTGAGAGGCCGGCGTCGATCCCTTCGGCGATCGCCTTCACGTCCGCCGAGGTGAGGATGAGGGGCGGCGACAGGATCAGGTTGTTGCCCGAGACGCGCAGCATCACGCCGGCCTCGTAGGCGGCATCGGCCACCTTCGCCATGGTCTTCTTGTCGGCGGGCTTCTTGCTGTCGCGATCGGCCACGAGTTCAAGCGCGGCCATCAGACCCTTGCCCCTGACGTCGCCGACCAGTGGATGCTTCGCCTTGAGCGCGGCCAGCGCCCGCGCGAGGTCCTCGCCGCGCGCGGCGGCATTCTCGTCAAGCCTGAGGCGGCGGGTCTCGGCGAGCGCCGCGAGGCCCGCGGCGCAGCCGACCGGATGGCCCGAATAAGTATAGCCATGGCCGATCGAGCCGAAATTGGTCGTGTCAGTCTCGAAGGCTTCCGCGACCTGCTCGCCGATCAGCGTCGCGCCGAGCGGGAAATAGCCCGAGGTGATCGCCTTGGCCATCGTCATCATGTCGGGCTTCACGCCCCAGAGGCGCGAACCCGACCACGCGCCGGTGCGTCCGAATCCGGTGACGACCTCGTCCGCGATCATCAGGATGCCGTGGCGGTCGCAGATCTCGCGCACCAGCTTCATGAAGCTGTCCGGCGGCACGATCACGCCGCCGGCGCCGAGCACCGGCTCCATGATGAACGCGGCGATGGTGTCGGCGCCCTGGAATGCGATCTCCTCTTCCATCGCCGCCGCGCAAAGCTGCGCGAGCTTTCCGGGATCGGTCTCGTTGAAGGGATTGCGATAGCTCGACGGCGCGGGGATATGGAATACGCCGGGCAGCATCGGCTCATAGTTGCGGCGGAAATTGGCGTTCCCGTTGACGGAAGCGCCGCCGAAATGGGTGCCGTGATAGCCCTTCTTCAGCGCCAGAAACTTGGTGCGGTCGGCCTGGCCCTTGATCTTCCAGTATTGCCGCGCCAGCCGCAGCGCGGTCTCGACCGAGTCCGAACCGCCCGAGGTGAAGAAGGCGCGAACCATGCCTTCCGGCTTGAACCATTCCGTGAGCTCGTAGGCGAGCTCGATCGAGGGACCACTCGAAGTGCCACGGAAGCCCGAGTAATACGGCAGGGCGCTGAGCTGGTCTGCGATCGCCTGCTTGATCGGATCGCAGCTGTAGCCGAGATTGACGTTCCACAACCCGCCGACCGCATCGATCACGGTCTGGCCGTCGATGTCGGTAACGTGAACGCCGTCGCCCTTCATCACGATCCGCGGCGGCTGCGCCCGCATCTCGGCGGGATGGGCCATCGGGTGCCAGATCGGCTTGGCGTTGTTCTCAACCAGGAAGTTTCTGTCGCGCATGATCGCTCTCCGTCCGGCTGGAGCCTTTTCCGTTCCGATGGAATCGGAACGGGGCTCCAGATTCGAGTTTTGACGCGTTTTCTTCACGCGAACCGGTACCCACTTCGCTCGAAAACGCTTTAGTCGAATTGCAGCCCGAAATGCCGCAGCGCCTCGCTGTAGGACGCGGCTGGATTGCGCACGTCAAACAGTACCGTGCGCATGTTGCACGCCTCGGCGCCTGCGATGTTGCGGCGCTGGTCGTCGACGAAGACGCAATCTTCTGCCTCCAGCGCCAGTTCGTCCAGCACGCTCTGATAGGCGCGGGAATCCGGTTTCAGGATCCCGGTATGGGTTGCGTCGACGATGGTGTCGAAGCGCTTGAGGATGGAGAGGCGGGTGCGGAAATCGGCACCGTAGAACAGGTCGAGTTCGTTCGAGAGGATGGCAAGCCGGAACCCGGCGTCGGCGGCGAGGGCGATCGCACGCGCCGCCTCGGGGCGGATCACGGTGTCGGGATCGGCACCGCGCGCGCGCTTCACGAAGGTCTCCATGTCGCGCCAGTCTTCGCCGACCATGCGCCCGACCTCATGGCTGCGGGTCAGCCAGTAGTCGCGTTCCGAAATCTCGCCGCGCTGCATCGCCGTCCAGAGCGGATCGCTGTCGGGGGCAAATGGTCCGAGCCATTTCAGCGTACACGGTGCGAGCCCGAGCGCGCGCTCGGTCAGGTCATGGGTCTCGAACAGGGTTTTTGAAATCACCCCACCGAAGTCGAGCACCAGCGCCCGGGCGAGCGGCCGCGTCATGCCGCAGCCGTCGCGCGGCCAGGGCGGACAATGCCGGCCGCGACCCATCGGTCGAAGATGCCGAGCACCGTTTCATTAAATGTCGTGCTGTTGATGTGGTCCTTGATCTCGTGCAGCTCGACCGGTGGCTGGATCGCCGACCGCATCGCATTGACGAACGCGGCGAGGGCGTCGGGATCGTGCAAGGCTTCGCCCTCGCGGTCCCATTGCTGGATGCCGCCGGCCGGCAGCACGAAGGCGACCGGCGCGCTGGCGCCAGCCAGTTTCTGCGCAATCGCGCTTGCGATCCGGCGACGATCGGCGGATCCCGAAGTCGCCGACGCGAGCAGCCGGTTGTGTGCGTGAAACGGACGATCCGACAGCTCGTTCGGAACCCCGAGCCATGCCGGGAAGTCGACCATGTCGATCGCCCCGGGGGCGACGATCTGCGGAATGCCGGCTCTGCCGGCATTCTCCAGCCTGTCAGCGCCGGAATTGACCACCGAGCCGGTGAGCTGATTGGCGACCTCCTGCAGGCTGAGGTCCAATACCGCGGCAAAGCCACCCTGCGCGGCGATCGACTCCATCGCGCGGCCGCCCATGCCTGTCGTGTGGAAGACGACGACCTCGTAGCCGCGCCGCTCGAGCTGCGGCTTGAGCTCCACCATATAGCGCAAGCAGCTCTTGCCGAGCGATGTGATCGCAACGACCGGCCGGTCCTGGCTCGGCTTGATTGCGCTCTTCGCCGCGCCGACGATCGCGCCGCAGGCTTGCGACAGCACGGCCGTGCAGGTGCCGTTGAGGCCGTAGAGACCGCCGGCCCACAGGATCATCATCAGATCGGCGGCGACACGCTCCGGCGGGATCAGATGCGAGAATGCGACGGTCGAGACGATCAGCTTCGGTAGGCCGAGCGGCAGCGCCTGCGCGACGTCGAGCGCAAGGTCGGTTCCCATCGTGCCGCCGATCGCGATCACGCCGTCGATGGCGTCGCCCTGCGCGAGCTCGCGCGCCAGATTGGCGGCACCGACCGCCATCAGGGACATCGCGGAGTTCTCGTCGCCGCTCGATGCCATCGCCGCGATCGTGGTGTGCGCGGCGGCCGCCACCGCGTGCTTGTCATGCGCGGGTTGGTACGGCGGATCGCCAAGCACGCTGATGTCCATCATGATGGATCTGCCGCCGGCGCGCGTGATGCACTCGCTCATGAACAGCAGTTCGTCGGTCTTGGTGTCTCCCGTTCCGATCAGGAGAATGCGGGGCTGCGTAATCTCAGGCATGACCTTGTCAGTGCTCGCCGGCAGGCGTGAATGAGGGTGGGCGACTGGTTTTGCACCGAGCGTGCAAGGCGTTCGGCCATCGTGCGATCACGCTATGAGGGCGCTGGCCGCGGTGACATCCACCTATCGGTTGATTGCTGCCAAAGCCTTGATTTGGCGAGGATTGCGCCATGCCAGCGGTCCCGGTCGGGGGCCGCTTTTGTCCTCGTCATCATGATCTCGCATGCAGCAAGCCCAGATCGATCCGTTACGATCGGCCGCAATTCCGGCCCAACAACTTTTCGTCGGTGGCCGGCCGGCGCAGGCGGTCAGCGAGGCACGGCTCGATGTCGTATCGCCGATCGACGGCCAGCTGCTGACGAGCATCGCTGACGGCAACGCGGCCGATGTCGACCTCGCGGTGCAACAGGCGAAGCAGGTCTTCGAGCAGGGCAGCTGGTCGCGCGCCGCGCCGGTGCAGCGCAAGAAAGTGCTGCTGCGGTTCGCCGACCTCATCGAGCGGCACGCGCTCGAGATCGCGGTGCTCGGTGTGCGCGACAACGGCACCGAGATCAGCATGGCCTACAAGGCCGAGCCGCTGTCGGCGGCCGGCACTATCCGCTACTACGCCGAGGCGATCGACAAGGTGTATGGCGAGATCGCGCCGACAGGCGGCGACGTGCTCGGGCTCGTGCATCGCGAGCCGCTCGGCGTCGTCGGCGTGATCGTGCCCTGGAATTTTCCGATGATGATCGGAGCGTGGAAGATCGGCCCTGCGCTCGCTGCCGGCAATTCGGTCGTGGTCAAGCCGCCGGAGCTTGCATCGCTGACGCTGCTGCGGCTTGCCGAGCTTGCGACGGAGGCGGGTTTGCCGGACGGCGTGCCCAACGTCGTCACCGGCCGCGGCGCATCGGCCGGCGAAGCGCTCGCGCTGCACATGGATGTCGACGTGCTCGCGTTCACCGGCTCGGGCGCGGTCGGCCGCCGCCTGCTCGAATGCTCGGCGCGGTCGAACCTGAAGCGCGTCCATCTCGAGCTTGGCGGCAAGTCGCCGAATATTGTGTTCGCCGATGTGCCCGACATCAAGCATGCGGCCAAAGTCTCGGCAAACGCCATCTTCCGGAACTCGGGCCAGGTCTGCGTTGCCGGCTCGCGGCTGCTTGTGCAATCCGAGATCTATGATCGCTTCATGGATGAGCTGCTCGACGCCACCGCAAGGCTGCGGGTCGGTGATCCTCTCGAACTGACCTCGGATATCGGTGCCATTTCGAGCAAAGTGCAGTTGCGCAAGAACCTGGACGCCGTTGCCCGCGCGGAGCAGCAGGGCGCGAAGCGGCTGATTGGCGGCGAGCAGATCCGTGCCGAGAGCGGCGGCAACTTCATGGCGCCCGCGATCCTCGCCGACGTGACGCCGTCGATGGAGATTTGGCGCGAGGAGGTATTCGGCCCGGTGCTATCAGTCACGCGGTTCGACAGCGAAGAAGATGCCACAGCGCTCGCCAATGCGACGCCCTATGGGCTTGCGTCGGCGGTGTGGACCGGAAGTCTATCGACGGCGCATCGCATGGTGCGCGCCATCAGGGCCGGCGTCGTGCACGTCAATGCCTATGGCGGCGCCGACATCACGGTGCCGCTCGGCGGCTTCAAGCAATCCGGCTTCGGACGTGACAAGTCGCTCCACGCACTCGACGCCTATACCGACCTCAAGACCGTCTGGATCGCGCTATGACATCAGCAACTGCCGAACGTGCAGGCGTTCTGAACCGATTGCTCGATGCCGAGCAAGAGCGTTTTCGGCACCTGCATCCGCGATCGGCGGCGGCGTGGCAGGAAGGCAGGCAGCACTACCTTTATGGCGGCCCGTCGCACTGGATGCGGCGCTGGTCCGGCGGCTTCCCGGTCTATGTCGAGGAGGCGCGTGGCGCACATATCAGGGACATCGACGGACGCGACTATGTCGATTTCTGCCTCGGCGATACCGGCGGCATGTGCGGGCACGCGCCCGAGGCGGTGACGGAGGCCGCGCTGCATCAGCTTAAGCGCGGCGCGACCATGATGTTGCCGACGGAAGACAGTCTCTGGGTCGGCGCCGAGCTGTCGCGCCGCTTCGGTCCGAAATACTGGACGCTGACGACATCGGCGACCGATGCCAACCGCGCCGCGATCCGCATCTCGCGCATGATCACCGGTCGGCGCAAGGTGCTGGTGTTTTCCGGCTGCTACCATGGTGGCGTCGAGGAGGCGCATGTCGAGATCCGCGACGGTCGGGTCGGCCTCCGCAACATGATCCATCCCAACGGCATCGATCATGACAGTGTGAGCCGGGTCGTCGAGTTCAACGATGTCGCTGCATTGGAGGCGGCGCTTGCACATGGCGACGTCGCCTGCGTGCTGACCGAGCCGCTGATGACGAATTTCGGCATGATCCCGGTCGATCCGGGGTTCCACCAGGCGCTGCGCGACCTGACCCGTCGCGCCGGCACCGTCCTCATCATCGACGAGACCCACACGCTATCCTGCGGACCGGGCGGTTACACGGAGAGCCACGGGCTCGAGCCCGACATTTTCGTCGCAGGCAAGGCGATCGCGGGCGGCATCCCCGCCGGAGTGTTCGGCCTCAGTCAGGACATCGCTGAGCGGCTCTGGAAACTCGTCCCCCACGTCAACCCGCGCGAGCGGCAGTCCGCGCATCTCGGATTCGGCGGCACGCTCGCCGGAAACGCGCTGACGGTCGCGACCATGCGCGCAGTGCTCGAGAAGGTGCTGACATCAGCGAACTACGAGCGGATGATTGGAACGGCGACCCGGCTCGCGCAGGAAAGCCGCACGTTGATCGAGGCGGCCGGTCTGCCCTGGCACGTCACGCAGATCGGCGCGCGCGCCGAGATCATGTTCATGCCGCGGCCGCCGCGCAGCGGTGCCGATGTCATTGCCGGCCGGCAACCCGATCTCGAGACCTTGCTGCACGCGTTCTACATGAACGAGGGCATTCTGGTCACGCCATTCCACACCATGCTGCTGATGTGTCCGGCGACGTCGGCGCGGGACGTGGACAGGCACACCGCGGTGTTCGCGCAGTTCATCGATTTGCTGCGAGGAGCAGGAGCAATCTGATGCAGGGGCTGCCGTTCAATCTCGACGGCCGGGTCGCCATCGTCACCGGTGGCGGCCGGGGTATCGGCGCGGCCATCGTGAGACGGCTTGCGCAGGCCGGCGCGACATTGGTGATTGCCAACCGGGCGCCTGATGTGGCCGAGGCGCTGGCACGCGAACTGACGGCCGATGGATGGGCTGCGCATTGCGTACCCTTTGACAGGCTCGATCGAGCCAGCTTGCGCGCGATGGTTGACCGCGTCGCGGTGGAGTACGGCCGGCTCGATATCGTCGTGCACAATGCCGGCGGTTGTCCGTGGGCCTCGCTTGAAGAGCTTGATGAAGCGAAGCTGAACGATACGCTGGCGCTGAATCTGAACGCCGGCATCTGGCTCGCGCAGGCCGCCATTCCCCACATGCGCGCTATCCACTTCGGGCGCATCCTCGTGACATCCTCGGTCTCCGCGCGCGTCGCGATGGGCGGCGGCGCGCATTACTCGGCGGCGAAAGCCGGCGTGAACGCGTTCATCCGCGGTGCCGCGTTCGAACTGGCGCGCGACGGCATCACGGTCAACGGCGTCGAGGCCGGCTTCATCGAGAAGCCGGGCCGCGGCACCATGAGCGCGCCGGAGAACAAGGCGAAGCTCGAGCGCTTCATTCCGATGGGGCACATGGGCAGCGCCGATGACATCGCCTGTGCGATGCTCTATCTCGCCTCGACCGAGGCCAGATATGTCACCGGGCAAACCATCGTCGTCGACGGAGGCTCGACGCTGCCGGAGACCGGACTTGCCGTCGAACGGCAGTGGGGGCTCTAGATGCCGCGGCTGGAGGGAAAGACGGCGCTGGTGACCGGCGCAGCCACCGGGATCGGCCGGGCCACGGCAACACTGCTGGCGTTGAGCGGCGCGCGCGTCGTGCTGTTCGGCCTCGGTGACGCCGAGCTTCAGGCCGCCGCGGCAGAGTGCGGAGGGCAGGCGGTCCATGGTGACGTCACCCGTCCGGACGACGTTGCCAAGGCCGTCACCGCCTGCGGCGCGTGGCTCGATATTGTCGTCAATGCCGCCGGCCTGATCGTGCCGGATCAGCCCGCCAGCATCTCCGACGAGGTCTGGGCCAGGACACTCGATGTCAACCTCACCGGGACAATGCGCATCTGTCGCGCATCCCTGCCGCTGCTCCGGCAGCGCGGAGGAGCGATCGTGAACGTCGCCTCCGTTGCCGCGTTCAACGCCAGCCCGGATAGCGCAAGCTACGCCGCCAGCAAGGCGGCGGTCGTTGCCTACACGCGCTCGCTGGCCTACGCGCATGGCGCCGACGGCATCCGCGCCAACGCTGTCGCACCTGGTTGGGTGCGGACGCCGATGAGCAGCTATGAAATGCAGCTGCTGGCGGACCAGAACGGCACCACGCCCGATGCCGAGTTTCGCGGCGTCGAACGACGAATCGCCCTGGGACGGATGGCCAAGCCTGCCGAGATCGCGGCGTGCTGCCTGTTCCTGGCCTCCGGCGAGGCATCCTTCGTGACGGGCGCGGTACTTGTCGCCGACGGCGGCGGCCGCTCGCCGACGCAAAATCGCGCCGTCTAGGGAGGTCGGCGCTCGTCGTGGTGCCGGCGCCACCTTGATAAGGGCCTGCGGATTTGGCACTCTCGCACTGTCACGTCATTCGATCGAGGGCGTTATGCAAAAGTCATTTTCTGTCATCATTGCTGCGGCTGCTTCAATCGTCGTCCTGTCGTCGACCGCGGCGCGATGCGGCGACTATCCGTTCGGCGATCCACCGTACCGGCTGGACTATGTGCAGGAGCCTCAGATCGAATCGGGCTGCTGGAAATGGAATTGGCAGCTGTATCAGTGGCAGGACCGCTGCCCGGTTTACGTCTATCCAAAGGCTTATATGTTCTCGCGATCGTCGCGCGTCGTGCTCCGCACCAAGGGGTGAGGAGCGGATCCGCGACTTGGAGTGCTCCGCGTCACGCCAATCGATTCGGCGCGGAGCGCGCCCTCATGAGTGCGCGATGGTGCACGCCACCTGGTGGTGCTTGCCGAAGTTGAGCAGCGCGTTTTCCCGGAAGCCGTCCAGCCAGATGCCGCGGCCGGCATAGCGATATCCGACCCCCATCGGAACGAGCCGCACATGCACGCCGCCGCGATGGCTGGTGAGCAGTGAGGCCGTGACCACTTCGCCCTCGACCGATACGGCACGCGGGCACAGTGGATACTGACGGCCGTTCTCGCAGGTGAAGACGATCTCGCTGCAGCTGCCGACCGAAGCCGGACCTTTGGTGATCAGGCCGAGGTCCGCGGCCGCCGCCGGCGTGGAATTACCAAATAGCGTCGCGCCCAACGCCATTACGCTCGCAACCGTGTAGCAAAATCGAATACGCATCAGTGCCCCCTCGTCCAGCGATAGGCTAAGTCATTGAGGAAAAATATCTCGCGCTAAATGAGCAAAAAAAACCTCCAAGGTCAAACCTCGCCACCCGGTGTGGAGCGGATTAAGCCCGAAGCCTTGGGGGTGAGCGTCAAGTGTTGCAAGTTTGCTGCAGTGGAGCGGAATTGAGCTAAAGGCTGTCCAGCTGCGACAACCTGCCTTTACTGGCCACAATTGGCCTGCAAGTGGTGAGGGGTGCTTGAGTCGTTTCGTGGGACTGCTTCAAGCGCCTGACCGGATCGCATCGCGAACGGCTTTCGGACGAACATCGGGGGTGGGAATGAACTTCCGTGGTGCCATTGCAGGTTCGCTACTGACGTTGATGATTGTCCCTGCGTCGGCGCCGACGGCTCATGCGCAGGCGCCGTCTCCTCAACCGGCGAGCGGCCGGGACGCGGCGGTACGGCCCGCCCAGGACGTTCAATCGTTCTCTGGCCCCAGTTTTCGCAAGGGCTTGTGGCGCTTCATACGAACGCTCGACGTCGTCAGGAGTGCGAACAAGAATTTCAAGTACCGGGTGGTCAACGCGGAGACCACGCGCTGCGTCGACCCAACCTACGCCATGAAGGCTACCTTTTCGACAGAACCGGTCGGAAGCTGCGTCTCGGACAAGCCTGAAAAGGTCGGCAATCAATACACCTTCGGGCACCGATGCGATTATATGGGCGCGGTCAGCACCGTCATTACCGTGCGCAGCGACGAGGCCTATACCGAGTTGAACGAGGTCAGCACGGGTGAGCATCCCAGGACCGACACAGTCGTCGCGACGAGGATTGGCGACTGCGATGATGGCGCTGGGGCTAACTCCGAAAAATCCGCCGCGGCGCGGTTGCAGCACTAGCCGCGATCAGCCAGGGCAGCTTGCCGGCATCGGGCTCATCAGGGGTCGGGGCAACGCCTGATTGGCGACGGGCCCAGACTGTATTCTTCCGGAGAAGGTTTTCCGCGTCCCGCCTTGATGTTGCCTCGCGCCGGCGCAAGCATTTGGCCGCGGAGAACCTAGCCAAAAAGGGCGAGCATTTACTCGACCTTAACGCGAAGTGTTCTGGAATGACGTGAGGTTGGGCGTGGTTCAAGTGAAGTCACGCGATGTGCATCGTGCGGCCGACAAGGATTCAGCAAATGACTTCGCGTGAAGGCTGCGTGCGGTCGAAGGTCTTTACATGCGCGCTTGGCGCTGTGATCGCGCTCGCCGGGTCGGTGCTTGCCCCTCAATGCGCCGCGGCGCAGGAGAACTTCAGCGGGCCGACCTTCCGGAAAGGCATGTGGCGATTCGTGCGGACGCTGGAGCTAGTGTCGCCCTCGAACGGGCGGCAAAAGCTGCTCGAGCGCGAGATGACGCGGTGTGTCGACCCGACCCAGGCCATGAAGGCGACGTTCTCATCCCCATCCATTGGAAATTGCCATTCTTCAAGGCCGGAGAAGGTCAGTAACAAATACGTCTTCTCCAACAGATGCGACTATCTGGGGCCGGTCAGCACCGTGATCACGGTTCTGAGCGACGAGGCCTATACCGAGGTCAACGAAGTCCACGGCCGGGCGCCGAGGATGGACCGGGTGGTCGCGCGCCGGATCAGCGATTGCCACGAGGACAGGGCTTCGCTTGGCCAGCCGGCCGCAGCACCGAGCGAGGTCTCGCACGAAGTGGAGCAGGAGTCGGCAGACGGCGAGCCGCTCTAAGGCGGTGCTCAGGCCCGGGGCGACTGGATGCCGATGCTCTTGCTAGAGCATGATCCGGAAAAGTGCGAAGCGGTTTTCCGAAAAGATCATGCTTTGACAACAAGCTAGCTAGAACGGCGGGCCTTCAAGATCGCCGGTCGCGACATCAGATCTTTTGCTGACCGCCTGGCCCGCTGACCTTGACAGTGATCTTCTGAATTTCGGTGCGGCCACCCTGATACTTGACCTCGATGGTGAGAGTATCGTCGCCGAGAAATTCGGGCGGCGCCTTGTAGAAAGCGACATAGGCGGGCACCTCGAGCGCCAGGCAGGCCTTGTAATTGGTCGCCTTGGCCTTCGCCGACTTCACCACAACCTTTCCGGCGGCCGGTGGACTGACCAGACGGATGGTCGGCAACGGTCCCGACGTGCAGTCGGGTAGTACGTTGAGATAAATGCCGATTTGGGTGTCCCGGTTGGCCTGGGCGCGAACCTGACGTTCGACCGTGGTCTCGGATGGGACCGGCTTTGCGGCCTCTGATTGCGCGGACGCCGCGCTGACAAAGCCGCAAATCAGGGCCGCGGCACACGCCTGAAGAATCACCCGCATCGACCACTCCAAATTGCCGACAAGGACGAACTGGGCCAGGCGGCCAATATAGCCTTTCGGCCAAGCCGAACCGGCTAAGCCGTTGTTCTTGCAGCTGCGACGTGTTCGATCTTTACCACACTCGCAGGGAAAGCATTGATTAACCAAATACATTTCTTGACCGGGGGGAGGGTTAACAATAGCCTAAAACTAAATTTTTCTACAAGTTTTCCTCTAATCGCATTTTGCGGAGTTGATAATGCAGGGATCGTTTCAGGTCGCTCAGGCTACCGGCACCGGCAATTCCACCAATTCGGCTCCAGTACGAATTTACAAGCTGACGAAGCCGCTGACCGATCAGGCGGTGGTCGTCAATCTTGGATATGACCAGAAGGCGAAGGTCGACTTTTCGTCGATCGCCAATGAAAAGATCACGCTGGTTCACATCGGCGAAAAGCTGATCATCCTGTTCGACAACCAGTCGACCGTCACGGTTGAGCCGTTCTTCGACTCCCGTGCGGATGGGCAGAGCAACGTCACGATCGAGATGGCGCCCGGTCGCGACGTCTCGGTCCAGGAGTTCGCAAGTCTGTTTCCGATCAGCACGGACGGCTCCGTCTTGCCGGCGGCCGACAATGGCGGCAACTCGAACGGCAATGCGCAGGCGAGCGGTGCGAACTTCAGTCCGTTCGCGGTTGATCCGCTGGATCCTGTGCCCACAAATCCATTGGCGCCGCAGGAAGAGATACCACCTTCGCAGCCCGGCGAGCAGCCGACCGGCTTTGTCCTCACGCAATCCACTCCTGCTCCCACCATTTCCGGCGGGCTCGTACCGTCGCTGATCGTCGACGAGAGCTTCCTGACCGCTGCGACCAACCATGGTGTTGCCGGTTCGGGTCTTGGGCCGGCAGGAACAACGGTCGCGTCCGTTCAGGTGTCGTTTAACGTCAATGCGCCGGGCGGCCTGCAATCGCTGACCTATGCGCTGTCCGTCACTTCACCGAACGAGGACTCCGGTCTGATCGATTCGGCGACCGGTCAGCACGTGCTGCTGACGGTCAATGCGGCCGGCGTCGTGGAAGGACGCACGGCCATCGGTGGCGATCTCGTCTTCACGGTCGCGGTCGATGCCACGGGCCATGTGACGCTGACGGATCTGCGCGCCGTTCATGAGGCAACGCCCGGCGACTTCAATGAAGGCATCACGCTGGCGTCCGGCCTGGTCACGCTGACCGCGACGGTGACGGACAATTTCGGCCAGTCCGCAACCGCGACCGCCGATGTCGGTTCGCATCTGACGATCCTGGACGATGGCCCGGTCAGCCCGACGGTGACCGTATCCGGAGTTGAGCCGGTCGCGCTGACCTTTGACGGCGGCCTGGCCGGCGGCAACTTCGTCGGCGTCCAGACGGCCGGGGACACCAACCCGTCGCCGACGGTTGCGTCGGTGAGCTTCGCCGGGGCGTTCACCTTCGGCGATCTGAGCGTTGCCGGTGCCGACGGCGGCGCGACCACGATCGACTACACGCTGGGCTTCCACGCCGGCGTGACTGACGGCACCGCGAGCGGGCTGACCCATGCGGGCAGCGCGATCTTCCTGTACGATGTCGGCGGTGTGATCACCGGTTCGACCTCGGCCACGGCAGGCGGCATCAACGCCGGCAACACGGTGTTCACGCTGAGCGTGGGCCTGACCACCGGCATCGTGACGCTGACCCAGCTTGAGTCGATCGATCACTCGCAGACCGACACCTACAACGGCTCCTACATCAACGACATCCAGCAGCTCGCTGCGAACCTGATCGACTTGAAGGCAAGCGCGGTCACCACTGACCGCGATGGTGATTCGTCCCCAACGATCTCGGCGCTGCTGGATCTGGGTGGCAACATCCGGTTCGGCGATGACGGCCCGCAGACCCCAACGGTGACGGTGTCGGGGTCGAAGACGGGAGAATTGCTGACGTTCGACGGCGGGCTTGCCGGCGGCAACTTCACCGGCACCCAGGATATCCACGACACCAATGCGTCGGCGACGATCGCGACCGAGGACTTCTCCGGTGCGTTCACCATCGG
>NZ_JBNDLA010000026.1:0-98447 GCF_050435825.1 Bradyrhizobium sp. I1.14.4
GCCGGACATATGGATGCAAGCGATCCGATCTACTCAAAAAGCTCTTGTGCCACGGGGGCCGTCCACATATGGGTCCCTGCTTTCGCAGGGACGACCCGTTGAGGGAGTTGAGACTAATCCCTATTCGACGGCGTCTGAATAAAGCCGCGGTTGTGCGTCGGGCTGATCAGGATCTCGTTCATGCAGACGCGCGACGGCATGCCGGCGACGAAGGCGATGGTGCGGCCGCAATCCTCGGGCTGCAGCATCTTGGCCTGCTCGGCTTCGCTCGGCACCACCGGCCGCTGCTTCAGGATCGGCGTTGCGACCTCGCCCGGCGACAGGCAGCAGGCGCGCAGGCCGTTGACGCATTCGTCCATGTTGAAGGAATGGGTCAGCGCCAGCACCGCGTGCTTGGTCGTGGTGTAGGCCGGGCCCGGCATCTTCGAGACGTGCCGGCCCGCCCAGGACGCGACATTGATGATACAGCCGTCCTGCTGCTTGCGCATCGTCGGCAGCACCGCGCGCATGCAGTAGAGCACGCCGTTGAGGTTGATTTCGACCAGTCTGTCCCAGCCTTCCAGCTCCATGTCGGCCCAGCTCCGCTTCGGCACATTGATGCCGGCGCTGTTGACCAGCAGGTCGATGCGGCCGTGCCTGGCGACGATCGCCTCGGCAGCCTTGCTGACATCGGCCTTGTTGCTGACGTCGAGCGGGATCGCCTCGGCCTTGCCGCCCTTTTTCGTGATGTTGGCCACCACGCGGTCGAGCTCTTCCTTGCGGCGGCCCGAGACCACCACCGTCCAGCCGTCCGCAGCCAGGAATTCCGCCCCGGATTCGCCAATTCCGGTGCCGCCGCCGGTGACCCAGGCCACGCGTTTCCCATTATTTGTCATGCAAACTGTCTCCGTTGCTTTCCGAAGGGCGTTTTTGCTAATCCAGCCGGAGTTTTCCGGCTCTTTCGCCCCTCACGGGATGTTTGCATGAACACGACCGCCAACGCCAACCTGTTTTCCCGCCTGTTCGACGGCCTCGACGACCCCAATCGGCTCGCGATCGAGCAGCTCGACGGCAGCCGCATCTCCTACGGCGACCTGATCGCGCGCGCCGGCCAGATGGCGAACGTGCTGGTTGAGCGCGGCGTCAAGCCGGGTGACCGCGTCGCGGCGCAGACCGAGAAATCGGTTTCGGCCCTCGTGCTCTATCTTGCGACCGTGCGCGCCGGCGGCGTCTATCTGCCGCTCAACACCGCCTATACGCTGAACGAGCTCGAATACTTCATCACCGACGCCGAGCCGTCGCTCGTGATCTGCGATCCCTCCAGGCTGGAAGGCATCAAGGCGATCGCCGCCAAGGTGGGCGCGAAGGTCGAGACGCTCGATGCCAGCGGCAAGGGCTCGCTGACCGAGGCCGCCGACAAGGCGGCGAAGGAATTCGTCACCGTGCCGCGCGGCAATGACGACCTCGCCGCGATCCTCTACACGTCGGGCACCACCGGCCGCTCCAAGGGCGCGATGCTGTCGCACGACAATCTGGCGTCGAACTCGTACTCGCTGGTCGACTACTGGCGCTTCACCGACAAGGACGTGCTGATCCACGCGCTGCCGATCTATCACACCCACGGCCTGTTCGTGGCGAGCAACGTGACGCTGTTTGCGCGCGCCTCGATGATCTTCCTGCCGAAGTTCGATCCGGACGCGATCCTGAAGCTGATGGCCCGCGCCACCGTGATGATGGGCGTGCCGACCTTCTACACCCGCCTGTTGCAGAATCCCGGCCTGAACAAGGACGCGACAAAACACATGCGGTTGTTCATTTCGGGCTCCGCGCCGCTGCTCGCCGACACCCATCGTGAATGGTCTGATCGCACCGGGCACGCCGTGCTCGAGCGCTACGGCATGACCGAGACCAACATGAACACCTCCAACCCCTATGACGGCCAGCGCGTGCCCGGCGCGGTCGGCTTCGCGCTGCCCGGCGTCTCGGTGCGGGTCACCGATCCCGAGACCGGCAAGGAACTCGCGCGCGGGACCATCGGCATGATCGAGGTCAAGGGCCCGAACGTGTTTAGGGGTTACTGGCGGATGCCGGAGAAGACCAAGGCCGAATTCCGCGCCGACGGTTTCTTCATCACCGGCGACCTCGGCAAGATCGACGACAAGGGTTACGTCCACATCCTCGGCCGCGGCAAGGACCTCGTGATCTCCGGCGGCTTCAACGTCTACCCGAAGGAGATCGAGAGCGAGATCGACGCCATGCCCGGCGTGATCGAATCCGCCGTGATCGGCGTGCCGCATGCCGATTTCGGCGAAGGCGTCACAGCCGTTTTGGTCTGCAGCAAAGGCTCCGATGTCAGCGAGGGCTCGGTGCTGAAGGCGCTCGACGGGCGGCTCGCCAAGTTCAAGATGCCCAAGCGCGTCTTCGTCGTCGACGAACTGCCGCGCAATGCGATGGGCAAGGTGCAGAAGAACATTCTGCGGGATATGTATAGGGATATTTACAAGGCGCGGTGACGAGACCCGGAATGAATCGAGAGCAGGCGGCAGAATTGAAGAAGCGCCTACTGAACGTGGGCGGAGCACTCGATCGTACGGTGATGGCCATGGGGCAAATCGACAAGGTCGAGCGCGACACCTTGTGGGAGCATCTCAACGAACTCTACGAAATCGTCTACCGAAGGCTGTTGGCGGGCATCTATGCCCAGCATCCTGATCTAGAGCCTCCGCCCAAGCCCCCGCATCTGTTCAGCGAACTGACATGGAGCGAGGTGACTCTTCCGTCGTCAGTGACCGAAGATCAACTGGACGAAGTTATTTTCTCGCTTTTGAAGTCTCGCTGGCGGAAAGTTACGGCATTCGTGACCGATGCAGAACAACGCTTCAAGGAGCTCGGCTGGGCTATCAGTCATGAGGCGACGGCGGCCCGACTACAGACTCTCTCTGATTTGGATAGTATCGAGAGCGCAGGCGATCTGCGATACTGGGGTAACAGCGAAGTCCGGTTGAAGGATTGACTGCGGCTAGTGTCCGCCGACGAGGCTGATCACGAACCGCCCGCCGACGATGAAGAGATAGGCCCCGAACGCCACCTCGAGCGCCCGCTTCGAAAGCGCGTGCGCGACCCTCACGCCGAGCGGCGCGGTGACGAGCGTGGTCGGCATCACCAGCAACGCGCCGATCAGCGAGACGTAGCCCAGCGCGAACGGCAGTTGCAGCGCGGCGACGTCGGGAAAGCGCGCGGCGGCGGGCCAGCCGGCATAGACATAGCCGAGCGCGCCGGGAATCGAGATCAGCACCGCAAGCGCCGACGAGGTCGCGACCGCCTGATGTATCGGCCGGCCGTAGAAGGTCATCAAGAGGTTGGCGAACAGGCCGCCGCCGATGCCCATCAGCGTCGACAGCAGGCCGACGAAGAAACCATAGACGCGCATCAGGAAGCCTTTCGGCACGTCGTCGCCGAACTTCCAGGTCTCGCGCGCCAGCAGCAGCCGCGCCGCCGCCGACCAGGCCACCATCACGAACACGATCTTGAACAGCCGCTCCGGGGCAAAGCGCGCGGTGACGCTGCCGGCGACGACGCCGATCACGATCGGCAGCCACCAGCGCTTCAGGATCTCCATGTCGACCGCGCCGCGGCGATAATGGGCGCGAAACGAGCTCAGCGAAGTCGGGATGATGATCGCGAGCGAGGTGCCGATGCACAGCGGCATCCGCACCTCGAGCGGGACGCCGGCGAGGCGAAAGCATTCGTAGAACACCGGCACCAGGATGGCGCCGCCGCCGATGCCGAACAGGCCGGCGAGAAAACCGGACAGCGCGCCGACCGCGATCAGCAGCAGCGCAAGCTCGAGCAACTCCTTGGGATCGAGGCCGGCCATCATGTCCTTCGCATCTTCAGGAGCGGCCCGCCTCGGTGCGGTCGGCCAACCACAACGCGACCAACGCCGCCACCGGAGCAGCGACCGCGATCAAGGCCAAGCGGAGTGGGGTGGAGTGCGCTACGCCCTGCATCAGCAACGCCAGCACGTCGACTAGCAGTCCGGCGCAGGAGAAAACAAGCAGGATGGCCGGATCGTCGGCATTGGCGCGGCCGGCGGTTCGGCGCCATTCGAGCGGATCGGGTTGGATGGAAGTTGAGGCCATGTCGAGCTCCTCAAATCGTGGAGCCGACAGGCTAGACCCTTCTGAAAGACGGGGGTATTGCTGCAAATAGGCAGGCTCTCTTGCAAAATGTGGAAGGATCGAGCTTGGACCAGCTTGCGGCGATGGCGGCCTTTGTCCGCGCGGTGGAGACCGGCAGCCTGTCGGCGGCGGCGCGCTCGCTGCCGAGCTCGCTGACCTCGGTGAGCCGCCAGATCAGTGCCCTCGAGGAGCATTTCGGCGCCCGCCTGCTGCTGCGCACCACTCGTCAGCTCGCGCTGACCGATGACGGCCGCGTTCTCTACGAGCGCGCGAAATCGATTCTCGGCGAGGTCAGGGAAATCGAGGCGGCGCTGTCGCGCGACCCGCACCAACCGTCAGGGCGAATTCGCGTGAGCTCTCCGAGCCTGATCGGGCGGCTCGTCATCGCGCCCTTGCTGGTCGAATTTCTGCGCCGCTATCCGGCGCTGTCCGTCGATCTGCTGTTGATCGACCGCGCCGTCGACATGGTCGAAGAGGATATCCATCTGGCGATTCGGATCGGCCGGCTGCGCGACTCGCAGCTGATCGCGCGCAAGCTCACCGACCTTCAGATGATTGTATGCGCATCGCCAGATTATCTTACCCGGCGCGGCGAGCCGCAGACACCGGACGAGCTTTCGGCGCATGACTGCCTGGTGTTCTCCGATTCGCCTGGCGGCGCGGCGTGGCGGTTTGCCGACGGTTCGAAGACGGGTCGCAAATTCCGCATATCCGGTCGGCTCTGGATGAATAGCCTCGACGCGCTGGTCAACGCGGCGAGGGACGGCGCGGGCATCGTCCGCGTGCCGGCCTGGCAGGTGCAGTCCGATCTCGCGAGCGGCCGCCTACAGCGCCTGCTGATCGACCACGAACCGGCGCCGACGCCGCTGCATCTGATGCTCCAGCCGTCCCGCCTCGCAGCGCCTAAGATCAGGGCATTTGTCGATTATCTGGTGGAACAGTGGGGCAAAATGGACGCCTTCCGCAACCCGATCGCGCCCCGCTAAGCGCGTCAACCAAGTTGGGTGGATTGATATTCACTTCTTGGTTCACTCGACCTTGCATCTGGTATACCACACTGCGGATCAATCAGAATTCGGCAAGTCTAACAATGAACTTCGGTTCGAGCGAAGGCTATTTGACCGTTGCGCGGGCTGATCCGACTCCGTAAATAGAACTCCTCTACCGCGTTCCCCGATGGGCCGGCCGCGGTCCCTCA
The DNA here is from genome assembly GCF_050435825.1 of Bradyrhizobium sp. I1.14.4. Lineage (NCBI taxonomy): Bacteria > Pseudomonadati > Pseudomonadota > Alphaproteobacteria > Hyphomicrobiales > Nitrobacteraceae > Bradyrhizobium > Bradyrhizobium sp. I1.14.4. Next base: position 5,359 of record NZ_JBNDLA010000026.1, read on the forward strand.
AAACACAAAGCCCGCCGATGACCGCCAGGATCGAACGACCGCTTTCACCCCATTTGCAGACCTACCGGTGGACGCTGACGATGGCGCTGTCCATCGTCCACCGTGCCACAGGCGTGGCACTCTATTTCGGCACCCTCCTGCTCGCCTGGTGGCTGATTGCGGCCGCCTCCGGCCCCACCGCCTATGCCAGCGTCCAGGCCTTCACCGGCAGCGCGATCGGCAAGCTGATCGTGTTCGGCTACACATGGTCGCTGATGCACCATTTGTGCAGCGGCATCCGGCACTTCGTCTGGGATCTCGGCTACGGCTTCAAGGCCAATGAGCGCGAAGCGCTGACCTGGGGCGCGCTGGTCGCCGGCATCGCGCTGACCGTGCTGCTCTGGATCATTGCCTACGCCGTCGGAGGTGGACGATGAGCGGCCGCTCTTCGATGCGCACGCCGCTGGAGCGCGTCCGCGGCCTCGGCTCCGCGCATACCGGCACGGGCGATTTCTGGCGCCAGCGCCTCACCGCGGTTGCGATGACGCTCCTGATCGTTCCCGTCATCGTCGTGGTAATCATGCTGATCGGCCGCAATCATGCCGGCGCGGCACAGATCCTCGGCTCGATCCCGATCGCCATCATCCTGCTGCTCTTCATCGTCGCCAGCACCTGGCACATGAAGATCGGCATGCAGGTCGTGATCGAAGACTACATCCACAATGAGAAGCTGAAGATCGCCAGCGTGATGGCGAACAACTTCTTCTGCGTCGCGGTCGCATTGGCCTCGATCTACGCAATCCTCAAATTGTCGTCGGGAGTTTAACCCATGGCCGGTGAAGGAAACGGCAAGGCCACCAACGGCAGTGGCCCGGCTACCAACGGCAAGGCCTACCCGATCCAGGACCACACCTACGATGTCGTCGTGGTCGGCGCCGGCGGCGCCGGCCTGCGCGCCGTGGTGGGCTGCTCGGAAGCGGGGCTGCGCACCGCCTGCATCACCAAGGTGTTCCCGACCCGCTCGCACACGGTTGCGGCGCAGGGCGGCATCTCGGCCTCGCTCGGCAACATGCATCCCGACGACTGGCGCTGGCACATGTACGACACCGTGAAGGGGTCGGACTGGCTCGGCGACCAGGACGCGATCGAATACATGGTGCGCAACGCGCCCGACGCGGTCTACGAGCTGGAGCATTGGGGCGTGCCGTTCTCGCGCACCGAAGACGGTAAGATCTATCAGCGCCCGTTCGGCGGCATGACCCTGGACTACGGCAAGGGCCAGGCGCAACGCACCTGCGCCGCCGCCGACCGCACCGGCCACGCCATGCTGCACACGATGTATGGCCAGTCGCTGCGCCATGCGGCCGAGTTCTTCATCGAGTTCTTCGCCATCGACCTGATCATGGACGACCAGGGCGTCTGCCGCGGCGTGATCGCGCTCAAGCTCGATGACGGCACGCTGCATCGCTTCCGGGCCCAGAGCACGATTCTGGCGACCGGCGGCTATGGCCGCGCCTATGCTTCCTGCACCTCGGCCCACACCTGCACCGGCGACGGCGGCGGCATGGTGCTGCGCGCCGGCCTGCCGCTGCAGGACATGGAGTTCGTCCAGTTCCACCCGACCGGCATATACGGTTCGGGCTGTCTCGTCACCGAGGGCGCCCGCGGCGAAGGCGGCTATCTCGTCAACTCCGAGGGCGAACGCTTCATGGAGCGCTACGCGCCGTCGGCTAAGGATCTCGCCTCGCGCGATGTCGTCTCGCGCGCGATGACGATCGAGATCCGCGAAGGCCGCGGCGTAGGCAAGAAGAAGGACCACATCTTCCTGCATCTCGATCACCTCGATCCGAAGGTGCTGCATGAGCGGCTGCCGGGCATCTCCGAATCGGCGAAGATCTTCGCCAATGTCGACGTCACGCGCGAGCCGATCCCGATCGTGCCGACCGTGCACTACAACATGGGCGGCATCGCCACGAACTATCATGCCGAGGTGCTGACCAAGCGCAACGGCGACGACAATTCGGTGGTGCCGGGCCTGATGGCGATCGGCGAGGCGGCCTGCGTCTCGGTGCATGGCGCCAACCGCCTCGGCTCCAACTCGCTGATCGACCTCGTGGTGTTCGGCCGCGCCGCGGCGCTGCGCCTTGCCGACAAGCTGTCCGCGAACGCCAAGCAGCCGGAGCTGCCGAAGGATTCAGCCGACCTCGCGCTCGGCCGGCTCGATCACTTCCGTCACGCCTCCGGCGGCACGCCGACCGCGAAGCTGCGCGACAGCATGCAGCATGTGATGCAGAACAATTGCGCGGTGTTCCGCACCGGCGACGTGCTGCACGAAGGCCAGAACCTGATCCACAAGGTCTATGGCGGCATCAGCGACATCTCGGTCTCCGACCGCTCGCTGGTGTGGAATTCCGACCTGGTCGAGACGCTCGAATTCGACAATCTGATCGTGCAGGCGGTCGTGACGATGGATTCGGCGGCCAACCGCACCGAAAGTCGCGGCGCGCATGCGCGCGAGGATTTCCCGGACCGTGACGACAAGAACTGGATGAAGCACACGCTGACCTGGATCGATCCGGCCGGCAAGACCGCGATCGAATACCGTCCGGTGCACAGCTACACGATGACCAATGACGTGCAGTACATCCCGCCGAAGGCGCGGGTCTACTGAGAACGAAGGCGAGCAAGCATGGTTGAATTCGCACTTCCGAAGAATTCGAAGATCTCCGGCGGCAAGACCTGGCCGAAGCCGGCGGGTGCCACCGAGACGCGCGAATTTCGGGTGTATCGCTGGAACCCGGACGACGGCAAGAATCCGAGCGTCGACACCTACTATGTCGACACCCACGATTGCGGTCCGATGGTGCTGGACGGCCTGATCTGGATCAAGAATCACATCGATCCGACGTTGACCTTCCGCCGCTCCTGCCGCGAAGGCGTCTGCGGCTCCTGCGCGATGAACATCGACGGCCAGAACACGCTCGCCTGCACCAAGTCGATGCACGACGTCGGCGCGGGCGGTGCGGTGAAGGTCAATCCGCTGCCGCACCAGCCGGTCGTCAAGGATCTCGTGCCCGACCTCACCAATTTCTATGCCCAGTATGCCTCGATCGAGCCGTGGCTGAAGACCACGACGCCGACGCCGCAGAAGGAGTGGAGGCAGAGCCACGAGGACCGCGAGAAGCTCGACGGTCTCTACGAGTGCATCCTGTGCGCCTGCTGCTCGACCTCCTGCCCGAGCTACTGGTGGAACAGCGAACGCTTTCTCGGCCCCGCTGCACTGCTGCAGGCGACGCGCTGGGTCACCGACTCCCGCGACGAGGCGACCGGCGAGCGACTCGACAATCTCGAGGATCCGTTCCGCCTCTATCGCTGCCACACCATCATGAACTGCGCCAAGGCGTGCCCGAAGGGCCTCAATCCCTCCGAAGCGATCGCCGAGCTCAAGTTCAAGCTGGTCGAACGCCAGATCTGATCCGCCGCGCCGGAGCCTGGGCTATCGATCGACCAGGCTCCGCTCGATAGTCGGCGTTCCACGCCTTCTCCGGCTGGAGCAGGTTACGTCAGCCGGCAGAACGTCGTTTGACCCGACGCAGCGGTTTCCCGGCGGAGGCAAGAATTGCGGCTGAAGCCGTCGAAGAGCCGATCGATCATCTGCTACAGAAGCGCGAACGGATTGACGTACTGGCGCGGCACGGAGCGCCCGACGTGAACGGGAACTGTAGCTTCGGTCATTCATTCTCTCCTGACTGAACCCAATTCATGGACCATGTCCTTAAGGCGAGGTCCAATATCTCTGCCTTGACCGAGATCAAGGCTCGCGACGATCGCCTGCTCACACTGCGTCCATTACGATTCCGGATGGGTTGCCATGTATGCGATGGTGCTTGCGGCGCGCGGTGCGCCTCTCGTCCTTACGGAGCGTCCTGACCCGGTTCCGGGCGCTGGCGAGGTTCGCGTCAAGGTCAGTGCCTGCGGCGTCTGCCGCACCGATCTCCATCTCGTCGATGGCGAGCTACCCGATTTGTCCTACCCGATCGTCCCCGGCCACGAGGTGGTCGGCCGGATCGATGCGCTAGGAGATGGTGTCACCGAACTCGCGATCGGCATCCGCGTCGGCGTGCCCTGGCTCGGCCGCACATGCGGCGTCTGTCCCTATTGCCGCACGGGTCGGGAAAATCTTTGCGATTGTCCGCAGTTCACCGGCTACACCCGCGACGGCGGCTTCGCCAGCCACCTTGTTGCCGACGCTCGCTATTGCTTCCCGCTCGGAGAGCATGGCGACGACGTGGCGCTTGCCCCGCTCCTTTGTGCCGGATTGATCGGTTGGCGATCGCTGGTGATGGCCGGCGACGGCAGCAACATCGGCATCTATGGCTTCGGCGCGGCTGGACACATCGTGGCGCAGGTCGCGCGGTTGCAAGGCAGGTCAATCTATGCCTTCACCCGCAAGGGCGATGAGGACGCGCGGTCTCTCGCAATCTCCTTGGGAGCGGAATGGGCCGGAGCGTCCGAGGACAAGCCTCCGGTCGAGCTCGACGCTGCAATCATATATGCGCCCGTCGGAGCGTTGGTGCCGGAGGCACTTCGCGCGGTGCGCAAGGGCGGGCGCGTGGTATGCGCCGGAATCCACATGTCCGACATTCCGTCGTTCCCCTACGATATTCTCTGGGGCGAGCGGCAGATCGTCTCCGTCGCCAATCTGACACGGCAGGACGGCATTGATTTTCTCGGCACCTGGGCCGGCGCCGGTATTCGAACGCACACCACGGTTTTTTCGCTCGACCAAGCGAACGCAGCGCTGGCGCAGTTGCGCGACGGCAGGCTGGTGGGCGCGGCAGTGCTGCGACCATGACGAGGCGAAGCCGCACAAACAGCCGCGAGGACAGCCAGCAAGCAGTGCTTGCCTTCATGGACGAGCGCGTTCGTAGCGGCGCGGCGAAACGGGTCGACACCCATATCTCCGCGGTGTTCCTCGAGCCGGATCGGGTCCTGAAGATCAAGCGGGCCGTTCGCCTGTCGTTCCTGGATTATTCGACCCTGGAGAAGCGGAAGCACGCCTGCGAGGCGGAGCTTGCCGTCAACAGACGCTATACTCCTGAGCTTTACCGGCAGGTCATCCCGATCACCAAGGGAATAAGCGGCCCCGAAATCGGCGGTGCCGGACCCGTGCTCGAGTGGGCCGTCGAGATGGCGCGGTTCGACGAACGCTGCACACTCGATCATCTGGCTGCCGCCGGCGAGATCAGGCCGGAGATCGGCGACGCGCTGGCCGATACGATCCAGCGATCTCATGAGAAGGCAGAGATTTCCGGTGGCGCCGCGTGGCTTGCCTCCATTGCCACCATTATCGACCGCAACACGGATAGCCTCCGCAGCCAGCCCTCACTTGAAGGTCGCGCCGTCGAACGGTTGCATGAACGGAGCCATAGCTGTTTGGCAAGCTGCCGGCCCCTGCTCGAGCGGCGGGCCTCAGCAGGATGCGTCCGACGTTGTCATGGCGACGCTCACCTCGGCAATATCGTCCTCGTCAACCAGAAGCCGGTGTTGTTCGACGCCATCGAATTCGATCCCGCAATGGCCACGACGGACGTTCTTTACGACCTTGCCTTCCCGCTGATGGATCTCATTCATTTTCGCTCGCTGCGCGCAGCAAGCCGGCTGTTCAATCGTTACCTCGAGCCAACCTGGCGCGACAACGGCGCCGCGCTGCAATCGCTTTCGCTGCTTCTTTCCATGCGGGCGGCGATTCGCAGCCAGGTGCTCTTCACCAAATGCGAACAATCAGGCGACGTTGCGGGGATGACCGAGGCGAAATCCTATTTCGAGCTGGCGCTGCGGCTGATCACCCCGACAAGACCATCACTGATTGCGATCGGCGGGATGTCCGGAACGGGCAAGAGCGTGCTGGCGCGCGACGCCGCCGGCCTGTTGCAGCCGCCGCCTGGCGCGATCATCCTGCGTTCTGATGTGATCCGCAAGGAGCTGTTCGACGTTGATCCGCTCACGGCGTTGCCGGAGAGCGCCTATGGCGCCGAAGTGAGCGAACGCGTCTATGAGGCGATGTTCGAGCGTGCCGCGCAGATCACAGCGCAGGGATTCTCAGCGATCCTTGATGCAGCCTTCCTGCGCGAGAGCGAGCGGACCGCGATCGAGCAGGAAGCGCGCAAGATAGCGGCCGACTTCCGGCCGATCTTCCTGTACGCGGATTTGTCCACCCGCCTCGACCGCATCGCATCGCGGGATAAAGACGCTTCCGACGCCACGCGCGAAGTTGCCGCGCGACAAGAGCAATACAGCATCGGCCAACTCGACTGGCCTCGGATCGATGCATCCGGCGCGCCTGAAGAAACCCTCAGACGAAGCTCTTCAGCTCTGTTGAAAGCCCCGTAAGCGGCCTCGCGTTGATCAATCACCGTCCTTGCCGCCGCGGCGAATATGCCTTCATCCGCGAGACGGACGGCACATCCCTATCGGGACCATGCCGTCGCACCGCTTTGATCCGAGCCGGACCGAATCAGAATATCCGCCCCGACAGCATCGACGGCCGATCGATCGAGGTCGAGCACGACGTCGACGATGCTGTGATCCTCCAGATCCATCGTGACAGTGAAGCCGAGATCGCGGCACATCCCGATCATCGTGGTGTTCTCGGTTAGCACCTGGCCGGACAGGCGCTTCAATCCCTCCGAGCGCGCATAGTGGATCAGGAGCTGCATCAGCGCCCAGCCAAGTCCTTTGCCCTTGAGATCGGACTGCAGCAGGATCGCATATTCGGCGTTCGCGTACAGCGAGTCCGAGTGCAGCCGGACCGCTCCCATCATCTCGCCCGTCTTGGGATCGAGCGCCACAAACGCCATCGCCCGCGCATAGTCGAGCTGGGTCAGGCGCGCGATGAAGGCGTGCGAGAACTCCTTCATCGCATGGAAGAAGCGCAGCCTGAGGTCTTCGGCGGTGACGCGCCGGAAGAAGGCCTCAACCATCGGCTCATCCTCCGGCCGCATCGGGCGCACCGTGACGCGCGAGCCGTCGCGTAACGCAAGCTCGCCCTCCCATTGCGACGGATAGGGCCTGACGGCGAGCCTGGTGTGACCGGCGAACAGCCGAGTGGGTTTGCGGATCGCCACCCGCGCATCGAGCGCGAGCACGCCGGTCTCGTCCGCCAGCATCGGATTGATGTCGAGCTCGGCGACCTCGGGAATGTCGGCCGCCATCTGCGCCAGCTTGACGAGGGTGAGCGGCACCAATTCGGCCGGGACGGCCGGCACATCGCCATAGCCGCCGAGCAGCCGCGAGACGCGGGTGCGCCCAACCAGTTCTCGCGCGAGATTCATGTCAAGCGGCGGCAGCGCCAGCGCCTTGTCGTTGATCACCTCGACCGCCGGACCGCCGCGCCCGAACACGATCACCGGACCGAAGGTCGGATCGTCGGCGATGCCGAGGATCAGTTCGCGCGCCGCACGCCGCACGATCATCGGCTGGATCGTCACGCCCCGCAGGGTGGCGTCGGGCCGCGCGCTTCGGGCGCGCTCCATGACCGTCCTGGCGGCCTCGATGACACTGTCTTTTGTGCGCAGGTCGAGGATCACCCCGCCGACATCGGACGCGTGCCTGATGTCGCGCGAGAACACCCTGACCACGACCGCATGTCCCGCGGCGAGGAACGGCGCCGCCTTCTCGGCAGCGTCCTTGGCACTGTCCGCGACAACTGTGGTGACGATCGGAATCGCGTAGGCCTCGAACAGCGCGACAATCTCGGCCGGATCGAGCCAGGCGCGTCCCTCAGACAACGCTTTCACGACGACATGCCGCGCCGCTGCCGTCTCCGGCGTGAACACCGATGCGACGCCGGGCGGGGTGGCGGCGAGCGCGGTGGAGGCCTCGCGATAGCGCACCAGATACATGAAGGCGCGGACCGCATCGTCTTCGGTCGGGAAATGCGGAATCCGCGCCGCCTCGAAGATGGCGCCGGTGCGCTCGTCGGCGCCGACCCAGGCCGCGAGCACTAGTGCGGCGACCGCACTCCGCTTCGTCCTGCGATCGCGCACGCATTGCGCCACCGCCTCGGCAATTCCCTCGGCCGGTGCCACTGCCGTCTCGACATTTGCGACCAGGACAGCGTCGCTGTTCGCGTCATCGAGCAGCGCGTTGAGCGCGACCACGTAGCGGGCGGCATCGGCGTCGCCCGCGATGTCGACGGGATTGGCACATGACCAGCCCGGCGGCAGCACCTTGTCGAGCCGCGCGATCGTCTCGTCGGTCAATGTCGCGGGAACGCCACCGAGCTCGGCCAGCCGATCGGTCGCGAGGATGCCGAGCCCGCCGCCATTGGTCAGGATCGCCAGCCGGTTGCCGCGCGGGACAAAGCCGCGGCCAAGCAGCTCTGCGCAATCGAATAGCTGGCGCAGGTCGTAGACGCGCAGCATACCGGCGCGGCGGAACGCAGCATCATAGACCGCATCGGAGCCGGCCAGCGCGCCGGTGTGGGTCGCGGCGGCCTTTGCACCCTGCGCCATCCGTCCCGACCTGACGACGATGACCGGCTTCATACGCGCCGCGGCGCGCGCCGCCGACATGAACTTTCGCGCGTCGTTGATCGCCTCGAGGTAGATCAGTATCGCGCTGGTATGATCGTCCAGCGCGAAGTAATCCAGCAGGTCGGCGACGTCGACATCGAGCTGGTCGCCGATCGATGCGATGCCGGAGAAGCCGAGCCGCCGTTCGGCCGCCCATTCGATCATCGCCGCCGCGACCGCGCCGGACTGCGAGATCAGGGCGACATGTCCGTCGGACGGCTGATGCGCGGCGAAGCTCGCATTGAGCTTCGCCCGCGGCACCATGACGCCGAGGCAGTTCGGCCCGATCAGGCGCATGCCGTATCGGCGCGCCGTCTGTCCGGCGGTTTCCGCGAGCGAGCCCGCGCCGTGGCCGAGACCGGCCGACAGGATCGCCGCACCGGCAACGCCGGCGAGGCCGGCCTCCGCCACGATCTCCGGGACCGCAGCCGCCGGTGCGCTGATGACGACAAGGTCGGGAACGAACGGAAGCGACTTCAGGTCCGGAACGGTCGGCGCGCCGTCGACCACGGCATAGTGCCGATTGACGACGCCCAGCTTTCCGGTGAAGCCGCTCGCCTTGACGTTTCGGAGCACCGCCGCGCCGAGCGACGACGGACGCGGGCTGCCGCCGACCACCGCGATGCTTCGAGGCGAAAATATCCGCTCCAGGCCGTAGATCGACATTGCATGGTCTCGCAGGGGACACGCGGAGGCGCCTGCCGCTTCACGCGCCCTCGATCAACTCTACTGCTTCGTTCGCCTGCCTGCACCCATCGCGGTTTCGGGTCGGGATGACGGAACTCGGCTGCCCAATCAATGCAGGCCCAGCGCCTGCGCCAGGTTGAAGGTCAGCAAGCTCGCGACATAGGCCAGCGCGAGCATGTAGATGAACGTCACCACCATCCACTTCGCGCCGCCGGTTTCGCGGCGGATCACCGCGAGCGTTGAGGCGCATTGCGGGGCGAAGATGTACCAGACCAGCAGCGACAGCGCGGTCGCCAGCGTCCATTTCTGCGCCAGCACCTGGCCGATCTGGTCCGCCGCCTCCTTGCCGCCTTCGATCGAATAGACGGTGCCGAGCGCCGCGACCGCGACTTCGCGCGCCGCCATGCCCGGGATCAGCGCTACCGCGATCTGCCAGTTGAAGCCGATCGGCCGCAGCAGCGGCTCGAGCGCATGGCCAATCATCGCCGCAAAGCTGTAGTTGATTGCCGGCCCCTCGGCGCCGGCGGGCGCGGTCGGGAACGAGGCCAGGAACCAGATCAGCACCATCATCGAGAGAATCGTGGTGCCGGCGCGATACAGGAACATCTTGGCGCGGGTGAACACGCCGATCGCGATGCTGCGCAGCCGCGGCACCTTGTAGTCGGGCAATTCCAGCATGAACGGCGCCGGCGCATGGTCGCGCCACAGGAAGAATTTTGCGATCGCCGAGACCGTCAGCGCGCTGGTGATGCCGGCGGCATAGAGGCCGAACATCACGAGCCCCTGCAGATTGACGAAGCCCCACAGCGTGGTCGCCGGAACGAAGGCCGAGATGATCAGCGTGTAGACCGGAATGCGCGCCGAACAGGTCATCAGCGGCGCGATCAGGATCGTGGTCAGGCGGTCGCGGCGATTGTCGATCACCCGCGTCGCCATGATGCCGGGAATCGCGCAGGCGAAGCTCGACAGCAGCGGAATGAAGGCGCGGCCATGCAGCCCGGCGCCGCCCATGATGCGGTCCATCAGGAACGCCGCGCGCGCCATGTAGCCGAAATCTTCCAGCAGCAGGATGAACAGGAAGATGATGATGATCTGCGGCAGGAACACGATGACGCTGCCGACGCCGGAGATCACGCCGTTCTGCAGGAAGCTTTGCAACAGGCTCCAGCTTTCGGGCAGCAAATCGTGGATCAGCTGCCCAAGCGCCGAGAAGCCGTCCGAGAGCAATTCCATCACCGGCTGCGCCCAGGTGAACACCGCCTGGAACATCACGAACAGGATCGCGGCCAGGATCACGAGACCCCAGACCGGATGCAGCACGACGGAATCGATCCGGTTGGTCAGCGTGTCGGGCTTGGTCGGCAGCGTCACGGCCGCGGCGATGATACGGTCCGCCTCGCGCTGCGCCGCCTTGAGATCTGCAATCGTCGGCGTCGTCCACTCGCTGGCTGCCGCCTCATGCGACTTCGCCAGGAATTCGTCGGTCCGCTTCAAGAGGTCGTCGACGCCGCCCTTGCGGACTGCGACCGAGGTCACGATCGGCAGGCCGAGCTCCTGCGACATGCGATCGAGATCGATCGTGACGCCGCGGCGCCTGGCGATATCGATCATGTTGAGCACGAGCATCATCGGCCGGCCGACACGCTTCAGCTCGAGAACGAGGCGCAGGGTCAGCCGCAGATTGGTGGCATCCGCGACGCAGAGCATGAGATCGGGCACCGCCTCGCCGTCGAAGCGGCCTAGCACGATGTCGCGGGTGATTTCCTCGTCCGGGCTGCGGCCGCGCAGCGAATAGGTGCCGGGCAGGTCCAGCACGGTCACGCTGCGGCCCTCCGGCGTGACGAAGGCGCCGGATTTGCGCTCGACGGTGACGCCGGGGTAATTGGCGACCTTCTGGCGGCTGCCGGTCAGGCTGTTGAACAGCGACGTCTTGCCGGTGTTCGGCGCGCCCACCAGCGCCAGGCGCAGGGATGCAGTTGTCATTCGACGATCACGGCCATGGCTTCGCTCCGGCGCAGCGCGATCGTGATGTTGTCGACGCGCACCGCGATCGGGTCTCGTCGGATCGTGCCCTCATGCAGGATTTCCACGCGCGCGCCTTCGACAAATCCCATCTCGACCAGGCGCTGCTCAAGCTCCTGCGGAGAGAGCGATGAACCCGTCATGAGCGCATCGAGCCTGACGATCTTTCCGACAAAACCGCGATCCGCATGTCCGAGCCGGATGTCCTGCATAATATCCTGGGTGGTGTTTGGATCGCCTGTCATGCGGCCTGTTTTTCAGCAGGTAGTCACAGGGTCAAGCATTTGCCCGTGGGAGGTTTTAGAACTCCTAAAAACAGCACCCGGAAGCGTCATCCGGGTCGATTTTCTGCTTGACTGCCGGCGAGGCGCTAACGAGGCCGTGATGACATCGAGCAACATCCGCCCCGCGCCGGCCCGGACGTGAGCCGGCTCCCAATTGATCGATCCGGGTTGGCTTCCGGTAACCTTGACCGGCCGCAGGATGACGAAGCAGCCCCGCGCCGCACGCCGGGGCGGGGTTTCGCTTTCTCCGGCGCAACGGTTTGCGTTAAGGTCCGCAAGGAGCCGGAGCGCCCGTGCAGACCGCACACCGCAATTCGCTGAGACTGCTGCAATGGATGATGGCCGCCTCGCTGGCCCTTCCGCTGGCACTGTTCATCTTTGCCTCCGCAATGTCCTGGGTTTCGACCAGCGACGCCGCCGACCAGGAGATCCAGCGGACGCTTGACGTCGCCCATGAGCACGCGCTCAAGGTGTTCGAGACCATCGACCGCAGCCTGGCCGAGGTCACCGAGGTCATCCGCGGCATGAGCGACGCCGACATCGTCGCGCGCGAGAAGGATCTGCACCAGCGGCTGCGCCAGGTCGCCGTGGCGCTGCCCCAGGTGAAATCGATCTGGGTGTTTGATGCCAACGGCCGAGCCCTGGTCAACAGCCTGGTGCAGCCGGCCCCCGACGTCGATTTCTCGGATCGGGAATACTTCCGGATCCACGCCGAGGGCGACATCGGCACCTATATCGGCGAGGTACTGACGCCGCGGCCGCCCTATCTTGGCTCGCGGTTCTTCAGCGCCGGCCGGCGCCGCAACAACGAAGACGGCAGTTTTGCCGGCGTGATCCAGGCCTCCGTGCTTCCGGAATATTTCGAGTATTTCTACGCCAAGATCGGTCGCGAGCCCGGCAGCTTCCTGGCGCTGATCCGGGCCGATGGCGCGGTGCTGGCGCACTTCCCTGTCGTCGACCACGACGTCAGGTTCGAGCCGAGCGGGCCGCTCGGGCGTCAGATCGTCGCCAATCCGCAGGCCGGCGCCATGACGATCCAATCCCCGGCCGACGGCATCGAACGGCGCATGCGCTATCAGCGGCTGGCCGAATACCCGATCTATGTCAGCGCCGGCCTCGAAACCTCGGCGATCCGCTCGCGCTGGATCTCGACCATGGCCCAGCACCTGATCTTCGGCGTACCGGCGACCGCGCTGCTGTTCGGCCTGCTCGCGCTCGCCTTCCGGCGGACCCAGCACCTGCAGGAGGAGGCCAGCCGGCGCATCGAAGCCGAGGAGGCGTTGCGGCATGGCCAGCGGCTGGAGGCACTCGGACAACTCACCGGCGGCGTCGCGCACGACTTCAACAATCTGCTCACCGTGATCCGCGCCTCGGTCGACATGTTGCGGCGGCCGGACCTGCCGGAGCCGCGGCGGCAGCGCTACATCGATGCGATCTCCAACACCGTGAACCGCGCCGCCAAGCTGACCAACCAGTTGCTTGCGTTCGCGCGCCGGCAAACCCTCAAGCCCGAGCTGTTCGACGCCTGCCAGAACGTCCGCACCCTGAGCGAGATGATCGCGACCCTGATCGGCTCGCGCATCGAGATCACAGCGCAGGTCCCGGACGAGAGCTGTCTCGTCAACGCCGATGCCGGCCAGTTCGAGACCGCCATCATCAACATGGCGGTGAATGCGCGCGACGCCATGGACGGCGTCGGCCGGCTCACGATCGCGGTCCGTGCCGTGGACAGCCTGCCGCCCGCGGCGATCACTCCACCGAGCCCGCACGGCCATGTCGCGGTGTCGGTGGCCGACACCGGCGTCGGAATTCCGCAGGAGCTGTTCGGCCGCATCTTCGAGCCGTTCTACACCACCAAGGAGGTCGGCCACGGCACCGGCCTCGGCCTGTCGCAGGTGTTCGGCTTCGCCAAACAGTCCGGCGGCGAGGTGACCGTCACCAGCGAAGTCGGCAAGGGTGCGACATTCACACTTTATCTGCCGCGCGTCGTCGGCGAGCACGGCCCGCAATCGCGGCTCACCGAGGATGCACCTTCGGTCGACCGGACCAGCGCATCGGTCCTGATCGTCGAGGACAATGCGGAGGTCGGGAAGTTCGCCGCCGACACGCTGACCCAGCTCGGCTGCACCTGCGTGCTGGTCGAGAACGCCACCCACGCGCTGGAGGAATTGGCCGTCAACCCTGACAGGTTCGACCTGGTGTTCACCGACGTCGTGATGCCCGGCATCAGCGGCATCGAGCTCGCGGAGGAGATCCGCCGCCAGGGGCTCGATCTGCCGATCGTGCTCGCCTCCGGCTACAGCCAGGTGCTGTCGCAGCAGGGCAGCGGTGGCTTCGAGCTGCTGCAGAAGCCCTATTCGGCCGAACAGCTCGCGCGCGTGCTGCACAAGGCCACGCGCTCGCGCAGGCTGAAGCGCGATCAGGCGCCGGCGTCGTCGTGACAATGGAATGCGAGTTTTCGTCGACGCTATCACGCCACCACTGTCGTCGTCCCGGCCTAGTGCGCAATTGCGCACGGGAGCGCGCGCCTCGGTCCGCCGATGGATCAGCTCCGCCTTCAGGACGGAACCGTTTGATTTGCCTGACGTTGTCGTGGCATGGGCAAAGCCGCGGCAAAATCCGGAGCTTCGAGCAAGCAACCTTCCGCCAAGGCGACTTCGTCTCGGCAAACCAACGCAAAGCGAAGTGGCCCTGAAGGCAAGGAGCACGCGGAGACCGAAGCGGACCACGCCAAGTCGGAATTTGTCGAAGTGGTTGCCGAAGGCGGCGATCATCTCGAGCCGCCGCCACCGGACATTCTCGAACCCGATCCCGAATTGTCGCCCGAAGAGACCGAGCAGGCGCGCAAGGACTATTTGCTGACGCGGTTCTGGATCAGCGCGCGCGGCTATTGGGGTCGGAGCGGCGACCGGCTGGCGTGGTTGTTCACGATCGGCCTGCTGCTGCTGATCGTCGCCAATGTCGCCGTCCAGTACGGCATCAATGTCTGGAATCGCGCGATCTTCGATGCGATCGAAAAGCGCGACTCGGTCAGCGTCTTCCACCTGACCGCCATCTTCTTTCCGCTCGCGATCGGCAGCGTGCTGCTGGGCGTCGCCCAGGTATTTGGCCGCATGGGCATCCAGCGGCGCTGGCGCGCCTGGCTGACCAACGCCGTGGTGTCGCGCTGGCTGACGAACGGGCGCTACTACCAACTCAACCTCGTCGACGGCGATCACAAGAATCCGGAATACCGCCTCGCGGAGGATCTGCGGATCGCGACCGACTCCCCGGTCGACTTCATCGCCGGCGTGACGTCGGCGCTGCTCTCCGCCGTCACATTCATCGTCGTGCTCTGGACGATCGGCGGCGCGCTGACGCTGACGCTGGGCGGCTCGTCCATCATCGTCCCGGGCTTTCTGGTCATTGCTGCGATCATCTATGCCGCGATCGCGTCAGGCTCGATCATGGCGATCGGCCGTCGCTTCGCGCAGATTTCCGAGGACAAGAACCAGGCGGAGGCGGAATTCCGCTACGTCCTGACCCGCGTGCGCGAGAACGGCGAAAGCATCGCACTGCTCGGCGGCGAGACCGAGGAGCGCGACGGCATCGACAGGACGTTCTCGAACGTGCTGCGACAATGGGCGCGGCTCGCCGGACAGCACATGCGCACGACGCTGGTGTCGCAGGGATCGAGCTTGATTGCGCCGGTGATCCCGCTGCTGCTATGCGCGCCAAAATTCCTCGACGGCAGCATGACGCTCGGCCAGGTGATGCAGGCGGCGTCGGCCTTCACCATCGTGCAGGCCGCGTTCGGCTGGCTGGTCGACAATTATCCGAGGCTCGCCGACTGGAACGCATGCGCACGCCGCATCGCGTCGCTGATGATGTCGCTCGACGGACTCGAACGCGCCGAGACCGGCGACGGCTTCGGCCGCATCAAGCGCGGCGAGACCAGGGGCGAAGCCATGCTGAGCCTCAACGACCTCTCCGTCACGCTCGACGACGGCACCGCCGTTGTCGGCGAAACCGAGGTCGTGATCGAGCCGGGGGAACGGCTGCTGGTCGCCGGCGAATCCGGGACCGGCAAGAGCACGCTGGTCCGCGCCATTGCCGGACTATGGCCGTGGGGCGGCGGCAGTGTCGGCCTGCACGCCGACCGCCGCCTGTTCATGCTGCCACAGAAGCCCTACGTGCCGTCGGGTACGCTGCGCCGCGCGGTGGCCTATCCCGGAGCGGCGGAGGACTGGAACGTCGATGAGATCGGCGACGCCTTGCACAAGGTCGGCCTCGACCATCTCAAGGACAAGATCGAAGAGGACGCACCGTGGGACCAGACGCTGTCCGGCGGCGAGAAGCAGCGGCTCGCCTTTGCCCGCCTGCTGCTGCACAGTCCCGACATCGTCGTGCTCGACGAAGCGACGTCTGCGCTCGACGAGAAGAGCCAGGACAAGATGATGGAGATGGTGACGACGGAATTGGCGAAGGCGACCATCGTCAGCGTCGCCCATCGCGCCGAGCTGGAAGCATTCCACAGCCGCAAGATCGTGCTGGAGCGACGCAAGGGCGGCGCCAAGCTGGTCAGCGACGTCGACCTGATCCCGCGCAAGGGCAAGCAGAGGCTGCTCGGCCGCTTCCTGCGCCAGCGGCAGGCATCGAGCAAGGCGGCCTAACGGCCGTTGGCGCCCCCGTCAAAACCGGCTATGCATGCGCCGCTTTCGATGAGGCTATGCGTGATCCCCAGCAACGACATATCGCCGGCGCCGTTCGGCGCCTTCGCGCCCAATGCGGCCCAGGCCGCCATCATCCGGCTTGCGCATGGCAGCGGATTGAAGCGCGGCGCGTTCCGGCCCTGGCTGTCGCGGCTGGTCAATCTGTTCGGCTCGGGGCCGCTCGACGTGACCTATCAGGGCGCATCGTTCCGCTTCTATCACCAACAGAGCGCGACCGAGCGCGGCGCGCTGTTCAATCCCGATTACAATCTTGAAGAACTCACCTTCCTGCGCCGTCATGTCGGCGCCGATGGCACCTTCGTCGATCTGGGCGCCAATGTCGGCACCTATGCGCTGGCGCTGGCGCGCGATGTCGGGCCTAATGGCAAGGTGATCGCGATCGAGCCGCATCCGGTGACGCATGCGCGGCTTAAATTCAACACGCAGGCCTCCGGCTATCCGCAGGTGCGCCTGGTCGCGGCGGCCGCCGGCCCTGCCGACGGCGAGCTGATGATCGAGACCGACGGCGACAATCTCGGCGCCAGCCACATCGTCACCGGCACGCCCACGGGCAAGGCATTCAAGGTGCCGTCGCTGCGGCTGCAACGCATACTCGACGAGGCCGGCGTGACCAGCGTCGATGCGTTCAAGATCGACGTCGAAGGTTTTGAGGACCGCGTGCTCACCGGCTTCTTCCGCGACGCGCCGGAACAACTGTGGCCCCGCGCAGTGGTGATCGAGCATCTGTCGAAGGACGAATGGACCGACGACTGCATTGCGGACATGCATGCACGCGGTTACGTCGAGCAGGGCCGGACACGGAGCAACACGCTGCTGGTGCGGGGTTGAAGAGTAGCCACATGCGAGCTTGACTTCCTCTCCCGCTTGCGGGGGAGGGCCGGGGCGGGGGTATGTCCACGAGTCGTATTGTGGACAGAGCCCCCACCCGGATTGCATCTTCGATGCAATCCGCCCACCCCGCAAGCGGGAGAGGTGAAGTGAGCGTGTGGGTACGATAGGAGTCACGACAAGGAGGCACGCGATGATCGACCATATCGGCTTTTCGGTTTCCGACTATCCGCGCGCGAAGGCGTTCTACCAGACAGCGCTGGCGCCGCTCGATTACAGCCTGATCATGGAAGTGCCCGCGGAGGTGACGGGGCACGCGCCTGCGGCAGGCTTCGGCGCCAACGGCAAGCCGGACTTCTGGATCGGCGGCGAAGGCGGGATGAACAAGCCGGTGCATGTCGCCATCACAGCCAAGGACCGCGCCACAGTCGACGCCTTCTACAAGGCTGCAATGGCGGCCGGCGGCCGCGACAACGGTCCACCCGGCGTTCGCGCGCATTATCACCCCAACTATTACGGCGCATTCGTGCTCGATCCCGACGGGCACAATATCGAGGCGGTCTGCCACACGCCGGGATGAGGCGCAGGAACGCTGCGGCGCGCGATCCGTTGTCGCTTCGAACTGCGATGGAGCGATCAATGAGCGCGACGCGACTCGGTAAAGGCAGACCTGGCTTCGGCAGCAACCGCATGGTCTCGATGTGATGCCGATCGAGCCGCCAGAGATTCCGCCGGCGACGCCGGGCACGCCGAACGAACCGCCGCCAGGAATTCCGCCCGGCGGTCCGCGTCCGGAAGTCCCGCCGCCGGCGCGTGAACCCGGCGAGCCGCCGCTGCCGGACGAGTTGCCGGGCAAGACGCCTGACGAATCACCGGTGCGCGGACCGCCTGGTCCATCCGGCCCGCCGCCTGCGACAGATCGACCTGCCGCCCAGTGAGTCACTCGCGCGCCTTAGTTCCATATCGATTGCAAAGATGTCCGAGCGTTTCTTCTGAATGCGTCGTGAACAAACGCGCACGCAACCCGTTACAATGTCGAAATAAACTTCGCCGATGATTCGTGGCCCGCCACAATCCGGCCTAACGGCTGGCGGTTCATCGTCCTGCCGAATTGTTCGGTTCTCACTTTTCTATCCTGCCCAGACTTTCCGCCGGGGACTCCAAGACATGACAAAGCTTCGTCTCGTGCTGCTTGCCACGACTGCGCTGACGGTGATGCAGTACGCCACCTCAGCATCGCATGCACAAACTTCGCCGCTGGTCGTCGCACAAGCGCAGCAAAAGGAAGAAACCGGACCTGACGGAAAGCCGAAGGCACGGCCAGAGCGACCGGCGCCGGGCGCTCCTGCACATCCGGCGCCGCCGGCCGCCGCGCCGCATCCGCAGGCACCGCCTCCCGCTGCCGCGCCGCCTGCGCGTCCGGCTCCGCCGCCGGCCGCAGCGCCCGCGAAGCCGACCCCGCCTGCAGCGCCCGCGCGGCCCGAACCGCCCGCAGCTGCACCTGCAAAGCCGACGCCGCCACCGGCAGCCGCGCCGCATCCGGCGCCGCCTGCGGCACCCACACGGCCTGAACCGCCTGCAGCACGCCCGGCTCCGCCACCGCCGGCAGCTGCGCCTGCACGACCCGAGCCGCCGGCGGCGAAGCCTGCGCCAGCACCGGCACGGCCGGAGCCGCCCGCAGCTGCCCCCGCAAAGCCGACCCCGCCACCGCCAGCAGCAGCGCCGGCACATCCCACGCCGACGCCACCGCCGCCTGCTGCAGCACCGCAGCGGCCGGGCACACCGCCCCCTGGCGCTGGGGCCGCGCATCCGACGCCCACGCCGGGAGCCACTCCTGCAGCGCCGGGTGCCGCAACACGCCCCGGCACGCCGCCCGCGGCCGCAACGCCTACACCTGTACCGGCAACGCCGGGAGCTCCGACACCAGCGCCGGCCGAACGCCGGCCCGGTGATCGTCCGGGTGGCGAACGTCCTGGCAGCGAACGTCCTGGCGGCGCCAAGCAACCGCCAGGCACGCCGCCCGCGGCAGCAACACCCGCCCCCTCTGCAACGACGCCTCCGGCAGCAGGCGGACAGCCGCCGGCACGACCGGGCACACCCGGCGCGACGCCGACGCCTCCAGCAGCCGGACAGCCGACCGCACGACCAGGCACACCCGGCGCCCCGCCCGCCGCGACGTCTCCCGGCGCGACGCCGACGCCACCGGCGCCTGGTCAGCAGGGACGTCCGGCGACGCCGCCCGGAACGCCTGCAACCCCGGGAGCAGCGATGGGCGCTCCCGGCGCGACGCCGGCTCCGGGTCAGCCGGGACGCCCGGGCACTCCGCCGGCTGCCGGTGCTGCGCCCAGCGTATCACCAGCCCAAGGAGCGGCCATGGGCGCCCCCGCGCGTCCGGCCGGCCCCTCGGCGCCGGGTGTCGTGCCCGGCTCGGCGGCCGCAACGCCTCCGCCCGGCAAAGCGCAATACGCCCCGCCGACGGTTTCGTCCGCGTTCCGGGCCGCGCCAACGGTAACGGCGCCGCTGCCGCCGCCTCCGCGGCATGACAACATCAAGCCGCTCGCCATCGGCGCCGCGGTTGGTGCGGGCGTGGTCGCCGGCGCCATCATCGGCGGGACCATCGCCGACCTGCACAACCAGCGCCAGGAAGTCGTCGAAGGCGGCCGCACCATCTACACCGAGCCGGACCGGGTCATCATCCGCGATCCGGGCGGGCAGGCCTATGTCCGCGGCGACGATGTCTATCGCTTCCGCTATGGCGCGCGCGACATCCGCACCGAAACGGTCGGCGGCGAGACCCGCACCGTCGTGGTTCGTCCCGACGGCAGCGAGATCATCACGGTGGTCGGTCCCGATGGCCAGATGCTGCGCCGGATCCGCAGGGATCAGGGCGGCCGCGAGCTCGTCATCATCGACAACTCCTATCGCGATCCGGGCGCGGTCGGCGGCTTCTATGTCGACCTGCCGCCGCCGGTGGTCCGCATCCCCTATGATCGCTACATCGTCGAGTCCGACAGCGCCGCGCCGGACGTGATTTACGACACCATGGAGGCACCGCCAGTGGACCGGATCGCGCGGCGCTATTCGCTCGACGAAATCCGCTACAGCCCGAACGTGCGCATGTTGATGCCGTCGATCGACGTCAACAGCATCAACTTCGACTCGGGGTCCTGGCAGATTCCCCCGGATCAGGCGGCGAAGCTGCAGGCGATCGCCGACGGCCTCAACCGGGCGATCCAGCGCAATCCGCGCGAGGTGTTCCTGATCGAGGGCCACACCGATGCGACCGGCAACGACACCGACAATCTGTCGCTGTCCGACCGCCGTGCGCAATCCGCCGCCGAGTTGCTGACGCAGCAGTTCGGCGTGCCGGCCGAGAACCTGACCTCGCAGGGCTATGGCTCGCAATATCTGAAGGAGCAGACCGACGGACCGAGCCGTATCAACCGGCGCGTCACCGTCCGCCGCATCACCCCGCTGCTCAACGGCGGCACCGCCTCCGCCGCTCCGCCGCGCTAGAGGCGAGACATCGCGACGCGAAATGGCCGGGAGCGATCCCGGCCATTTTTTTCTGCAATCAAATGCGGCGCCGTCGCGGACGTCACCGCGCCATCTGCTGCGGGTCGTAGAAGAAGCGCTCCTCGACCAGCTCCTCGCCGCGCCAGGTCTGCCAGGCAACCTCCTCCATGCTGCGGACCTTGCCGTCCTTGGCCGTGAATTCGAATCGCCAGCAGATCGCCGAATGATCGCCGTCGACGAGCAGCGGCCCGAGCCGCGTGGTCTTCACGCCGGCGGCCGCGGCCAGCACCGCCGCCTCACGCGCCGCCAGCGCCTCGCGGCCGACGCGCCATTCGCCGTCGTTCTCCTGGGTGCGGGCATCGACCGAATAGAAATTCCTGATCGCGCCGACATGGTCGTTGGACTCGACCGTGTCGGCGAAGGCTTGCAGCGTCTTGAGTGAGGGCATCGGGCTCTCCTGTGTCGGAGCACGGTCTCCGCGCAAACGCTTCGGATTTGCCGCGCCGGATCGTGCTCAGTTACCGACTAATGGTCGGTATTTATCGACCAAGAGTCGGTAAGTCAATTGGCTCGAGCATGGAACTGCGCTAGAGATGCACCATGGCAACCCAGGCCGAACGGCGCGAGAAGACCAGAGCCGCCATCGTCAAGGCGGCGCGGCGCATTTTTGGCGAGCGCGGCTTTGCGGCTGCGACGATGGACGACATCGCCGCCGGCGCGCGCGTGGCCAAGGGCGCGGTCTATCATCACTTCGCGACCAAGGAGGCGGTGTTCGAAGCGGTGTTCGAGCAGGTCTCCATCGACCTCGTCTCCGATCTCGACCGCATCTCGCGCGCCGAGAACGATCCGCTCGCGGCGATGGCGGCGGGAACGCAGGGCTATTTCGCGGCGTGCTCAAAAGGCCCGACCGGCCAGATCATCTTGCGCGACGGCCCGGCCGTGCTCGGCTGGGAACGCTGGCGCGAGATCGACGCCAAACATTTCGGCGGCAAGTTTCCACGCGCGCTGGCGGCCGCGATGGACGCCGGCGTGATCGCGAAGCAGCCGATCGAGCCCCTGGCGCGGCTGTTGCTCGGCGCGGTGACGGAAGCGGCGGTCGCGGTCTCCGCCGGCCCCGACATCGGCAAGACCGGCACGGATTACGCGCGCGCGTTCCGCTCGCTGCTTGATGCGCTCAGGGTGAAGAGGGCCGAATTCTCTCCGCTTGGTCGCCCCTGCGAAAGCAGGGACCCATAACCACCACTGTTCGTTGGTGCGCACTATTGTGGCTCCAGCGTCCGCCGAACAAAGTTCGGTGGTTATGGATCCCGGGTCGCGCTGCGCTTGCCCGGGACGACGAGGTGAGAGAGCGTAGCCTCAGTCCTTGTCGTTCTCGAGCTGGAAGATCTGCGAGCCTTCGCCGCCCGAAAGCAGGCCGGTCTTGTTGTAGAGACCGAGCTTGGCGCGGGTGTCGGCTATGTCCAGGTTGCGCATCGTCAGTTGGCCGATGCGGTCGGCCGGGGTGAAGGCGGCGTCGTCGACCTTCTCCATGCTGAGCCGCTCCGGCGCATAGGTCAGGTTCGGGCTCTCGGTGTTGAGAATCGAATAGTCGTTCCCGCGGCGCAGCTCGAGCGTCACCTCGCCGGTGACGGCGCGTGCCACCCAGCGCTGCGCGGTCTCGCGCAGCATCAGCGCCTGTGAATCGAACCAGCGGCCCTGATAGAGCAGGCGGCCGAGCCGCATGCCGCTGATGCGGTACTGCTCGATCGTATCCTCGTTGTGGATGCCGGTGACCAGCCGCTCATAGGCGATGTGCAGCAGCGCCATGCCGGGCGCCTCGTAGATGCCGCGGCTCTTGGCCTCGATGATCCGGTTCTCGATCTGGTCGCTCATGCCGAGGCCGTGGCGGCCGCCGATCACGTTGGCTTCCAGAAACAGCGCGACCGGATCGGCAAACGTCTTGCCGTTCAGCGCGACCGGCTGGCCCTCCTCGAAGCGCACCACGACCTTCTCAGGCCTCACGTCGCAGTCGGCGCGCCAGAACGGCACGCCCATGATCGGGTTGACGATGGTGATGCCGCTCGAAAGGCTCTCGAGATCCTTGGCCTCATGCGTGGCGCCGAGCAGATTGCTGTCGGTCGAATACGCCTTCTCCGCGCTCATCTTGTAGGCGAAGCCCTGCGCGGTCATGAACGCCGACATCTCGGCGCGACCGCCGAGCTCGTCGATGAACTGCTGGTCGAGCCAAGGCTTGTAGATCCGCAGGCTCGGATTGGTCAGCAGGCCGTAGCGATAGAAGCGCTCGATGTCGTTGCCCTTGAAGGTCGAGCCGTCGCCCCAGATGTTGACACCGTCCTCCTGCATGGCCGCGACCAGCATCGTGCCGGTCACCGCGCGGCCGAGCGGCGTGGTGTTGAAATAGGTGATGCCACCGGTCGAGATATGGAACGCGCCGGACTGGATCGCGGCGATGCCCTCATGGACCAGCTGGGTGCGGCAATCGACCAGGCGGGCCTTCTCGGCGCCGAAATCCATCGCCTTGCGCGGGATCGCGTCGTAGTCGGCTTCGTCGGGCTGGCCGAGATTGGCGGTATAGGCGAAGACACGCGCGCCCTTCTGCTTCATCCAGAGCAGCGCCGCTGACGTGTCGAGACCGCCCGAGAACGCGATGCCGACTTTTTCGCCAGTGGGCAGGCTTTTCAGAATCGTACTCATGTGACGGTCCAATCGGTCGAAATCGAAGAGGTTTTCAGGCTTGGCGAATATCAAATTTCCGAAGGCGGGGCACGCCTTTAATCAGGCATCGGGCCGGCTGGCCTCTGCCCTTCCGCCCCGGCGCCAGCGCTGCATCAGCCGGTAGCCGGGCATCGCAAGCCGCGTCAGCGCCGCATCAACCTGTTCGTCGGTCAGCCGGGTCGCGGCCCAGCGGTAGATCAGCGCATAGAACAGCCAGACCACCAGAAAGGACACCAGACCCGCGATCGCCACATCGGTGAAGAAGTGACCGCCAAAGGCCATTCGAAGCCCGCTGGTGACGAGGCCGAACACGGTGGCCCCGACAAAGGCAAGCGGCCGCCAGGCGGGCGGTGTCAGCGCCGCCGGCGCATAGGTCCAGAACGCGGTGGCGCCCTCGCCGGAGAAGAACGAGCAGTTGCGCGGGCAGCCGCCACGCGGGTCCCACCACGGCATGAATTGCAGGTCGCCGCCGAATTGCGTCACGAAGACCGGCCGTGGCCGGCCCCAATAGTTCTTGAAGGTGAAGTTGGTGAGCACGCCGGCCGAGAGCAGCATCGTGGTGAGCAGAAACACCGCGGCGCGGCCGGACATCAGCATCGGCCGCTCCGGCCGGACGAATTTCACCACGATGGTGGCGATCGCCGGCAGCACCAGCGCCCAGGCGATCCACATCGCCGCGTCGCGCGCGAACGACGCCACCACGTCGAGCTTCATTGGGAAGGTTTTCTGCGCGGCATCGTAGAACAGCGCCGCCAGCTTCAGGTCGAGTTCGGGATAGATCCCGAACAGGATGCCGATGATGAGCGCCAGCGCCAGCGCGATGACAAGTCCGGTCCGGTTCATGGCGCGCGGTTTAACCGAGGCAGCGGGGCATGGGAAGCATCAGGGCGACGGCAATGGCGGAGGCGGCGGCAGCGGGCGCCGCGGCTCGCGCCAGGCGCCGGCGGTGCGGCCGGCGATCAACCAGTAGACCAGGCCGGCGACGATGCCGGCGCCGGTCATGATTTCCATGTGCCGCCGCACGATGCCGTGGAACTGCATCATGTCGGGGTCGAACGGAACCAGGCCGAGATAGCAGGCCGCGCCGACGATGGCGCCGCCGACGGCGTAGGCCAGCACGCTCCTGATGAAGAATGCCTCGGTGATCAGAACCACGATCAGCGCGGGCAGCAACGCAAAGCCGGAGATGAAGATGAAGCCGAAGCCGAGCACGATGTTAACAGCGCTCTGGTCGATCTGCCCGCCGAAATCGCTGATCTCGGGATACAGCACCGCGACGACCACGATGATCCCGGCCACGAAGCAGGCCATCAGGAAGCCGAAGGCGACGACGAACAGGCGGCCGATCAAGGCCATTAGGTCATTCCATTATCGGAAAACAAGCTGGGCACTCGTCTCTCCTCGTCATGCCCGGGCTTGTCCCGGGCATCCACGTCTTCTTTCGCGAAACCGACCCAAGAAAACCGACCCAATACATGGATGGCCGGGACAAGCCCGGCCATTACGAATTCTGCTGACAAGTCTCAATCCGTCATCGCCATCGCGCGCAGCGCCTGGCGCTCGCGGGCCGAGAGCTTCTCGGTCTCCGACTTGAGCTGGCCGCAGGCCGCGAGGATGTCGCGGCCGCGCGGCGTGCGAACCGGCGAGGAATAGCCGGCGTTGAAGATGTATTCGGAGAATTTTTCGATCTGCTCCCAGTCCGAGCACTCGTAGGCGGTGCCCGGCCACGGATTGAAC
Organism: Bradyrhizobium sp. I1.14.4; assembly: GCF_050435825.1. Classification (NCBI taxonomy): domain Bacteria; kingdom Pseudomonadati; phylum Pseudomonadota; class Alphaproteobacteria; order Hyphomicrobiales; family Nitrobacteraceae; genus Bradyrhizobium; species Bradyrhizobium sp. I1.14.4. The sequence continues at coordinate 30,415 of NZ_JBNDLA010000026.1, forward strand.
GGGATCAGGTTGATCTTGGCCGGAATGCCCTTGAGCAGCTTCACCAGCAGCTTGGCGTCATCGAGCGAATCGTTGATGCCCTTGAGCATCACATATTCGAAGGTGATGCGACGCGCGTTCGAGGCACCGGGATAGTCGCGGCAGGCCTGCAGCAGTTCGGCGATCGGATATTTGCGGTTCAGCGGCACCAGCTCGTTGCGCAGCTCGTCGCGTACCGCATGCAGCGAAATCGCGAGCATCACGCCGATCTCCTCGCCGGTGCGCTTGATGTTCGGCACCACGCCCGAGGTCGACAGCGTGATGCGGCGGCGGGAAATGCCGATGCCTTCATTGTCGCCGACGATCAACAGCGCATCACGCACCGCGTCGAAATTGTACAGCGGCTCGCCCATCCCCATCATCACGATGTTGGTGACGCGGCGCGTGCCGTCCTCGCGATCGGCCCAGTCGTTCAACCGGTCGCGCGCCACCATCACCTGGCCGACGATCTCGCCGGCGGTGAGGTTGCGCACCAGCCGCTGCGTGCCGGTGTGGCAGAACGAGCAGTTCAGCGTGCAGCCGACCTGCGAGGAAACGCACAGCGTGCCGCGATCGGTCTCGGGAATGTAGACGCACTCGACCTCGTGCGGCCGCTCGAGATTGTTGCCGCTCGGCAGCCGCAGCAGCCATTTGCGGGTGCCGTCATTGGAGATCTGCTCGGCGACCACCTCGGGACGGTCGACGGTAAAATGCTGCTCGAGCTCGGCGCGCATGTCCTTCGAGACGTTAGTCATCTCGGCGAAGTTCTTGGCGCCGCGGAAATACATCCAGTTCCAGAGCTGCTGGGTGCGCATCTTGCGCTGCGAGGCCTGTACGCCGATCTCGCCCAGGCGATCGGCGATCTCGGCGCGCGACAGCCCGATCAGCGACGGCTTGGCCGGCGGCACATAGGTCTCGAGCGGAACCTTCTCGAGCGGCGCGCTGGCGCCGGGCACGGCATTGGTGGTCACGGTGTCGGTCATGAAACCTCAAATAGGCCTTCCAGCCGGTGCTGGAAAGCCACCAAATACCTCGATTTTACGTCTTTGAGCGGTCTTTGCTGGAGCATAGTCCCTTCGGACGGCCGCTCCACACACTTCCGGACCATGCTTTAGCGCCGGCAGTCCTGCCCCAGCCGGTCGAGCGCCTGCGCCAGTCCCTTCAGCGAGAAGCTGTCGATCGTCTCGGTGCCCTTCGCCGAGACGGCTTTTACCGTCAGCTCGGCCGATTTGCGCATGGCTTCCACCATCCGCTCCTCCTCGGCCGCATTCTTGATCCAGAGGCCGTCGCCCTGCGTGTACATCGCATACGTGCCGCCACCGACCTGGAGCGTCGATTCCGAGCCCGGTTTCACGGTGTAGCCGATCATGACCGAGACTTCGTTGACGACCTTCTCCGCCGGACGGGTCGAGATGAAGGCATAGGCCGGGTCGCGCGGCCGGTTCGGCGGGATGGTCCTCGACGACGACGGCTTGGCGAGCGCAAAGCACACCTTCTTGCCGTTGGGCGCCGCCGAGTACGCGCCCCAGGTGCCGAATTGGCCGATCAGCGTCGGCTCGGCGCCGCCGGCCGCAGCCGCCGCGGCCGAAGGCGCCGGCTTGGCTGCTTCCTTGGCCGCATCTTTCTTGGGCGCAGCCTGCACCGGCGCAAGGGAGATGATCCCGCACAGGACACAAGCAGCCAGTGATGTCAGAATTTGCCGCACGGCCAACTGGTTCCCCCATCATTGTGACTGGAAGATGGCCCGGCGATTCCCCTCCGCCGGCTCGGATGGATAACCGGGAAACGTTTTTTTGGGAAGGCAGTTACGCCTGGACGCGCGCGCCAGCCCAGCCGCATCGCGCGTCCATTCCTTCACAGTGCATGCTCGGTGCTTGTTACCGCTCATCAGCCCTTTGGTTCAGCCCTTGGCGCGCGCCGCGCGCTGGCTCTCCCATTGCGCGTCGGTCCATTGCAGCAGGTCCTCGGCACCGGAACTGCGCAGATGCGCGCCGCCATCCTGCACCACCATCTCACCGTTGATGTAGCCGGCCTGATCCGAGATCAGGAAGGTTGCGAGATTGGCCAACTCCGAGTGCTCGCCGGCGCGGCCGAGCGGATTGCGATGCGACCAGCTCTCGCCACGCCCTTCGGGACGCAACTGCCCGGTCGCACCTGCGGTCGGGAACGCGCCCGGCGCGATCGCGACGGTGCGGATACCTTTCGGACCCCATTCGACCGCGAGGCTCTTGGTCATCGCCAGCACCGCGGTCTTGGCCATCGACGACGGCACGGTGAAGGCGCGGCCGGTGATGGTCGAGGTCGAGAGGATCGAGAGCACCACGCCCTTGCGCTTGCTTTCGATCCAGCGGCGGCCGGCGGCGAGCGTGCAGTACATCGTGCCATGCAGCGTCGGCGCGAGGATCGCGTCCGCCGCACGGAATGACAAATGTTCGCTCTGCGCAATAAAGGTTGCGGCAGCATTGTTGACCAGCACGTCGATCGGCGCGTCCTGCCAGATCTGATCCATCATCGCCTCGACCGCCGCGCCGTCGCGAATATCGCAGCGCGCGGTGGAGACCTTGGCGCCGAGCTCGCTGCGGAGTTTCGCTGCGGTTTCCTCTAGCAATTCCTGCCGCCGCCCGCAGATGATCAGTTCGGCACCGAGTTCGGCAAAGCGCCGGCCCATCGCCGCGCCCAGGCCGGAGCCGCCGCCGGTGATCAGGATGCGCTTTTTCGCTAGCAGGCCTTTTTCAAACATAGTTTGATCCCTCCGCTTTGTATTGTCGCTCCGCCGCAAATCCGGCATGAAGCTTTCAGCTCTTTCTGCGTCCGAAAATCAGGTGTGTCCATGAAAGCCATCCTCTGCTCGCAATACTGTCAACCTGACGATCTCGTGCTGGCTGATGTGCCCGATCCGGTGGCCGGCCCGGGTGAGGCCGTGATCGCGATCAAGGCGGCGGCGCTGAACTTCTTCGACATCTTGATGATTCAGGGCAAGTACCAGATCAAGCCGCCGTTCCCGTTCTCGCCGGCCGCCGAAGTCGCGGGCGTGATCGAGAGCGTCGGCGCCGATGTCACTGACCTGAGGGTGGGCGACCGCGTCGTTGCCTCATGCGGCCACAACGGTGCGCGCGACAAGATCGCTCTGCCGGCGAATTCGATCGTGAAGATCCCCGACAATCTCGATTACGACCGCGCCGCCGGCATCATCATCATCTACGGCACCGCGCTGCATGCGCTGGAAGATCGCGCGAGCCCGAAGCCAGGCGAGACGCTCGCGGTGCTCGGCGCCGCCGGCGGCACCGGCCTTGCCGCGTGCGAGCTCGGCAGGCTGATGGGCCTGAAGGTGATCGCCTGTGCGTCGTCCGACGAGAAGCTCGCATTCGCCAAGCAGCACGGCGCCGAGCTGACGCTGAACTACGCCAAGGAAGATCTCAAGGAAGGGCTGCGCAAGCTGACGGACGGCAAGGGCGCCGACATCGTGTTCGATCCGGTCGGCGGCTCCTATGCCGAGGCTGCGCTGCGCTCGACCGCGTGGGAAGGCCGCTTCCTGGTGATCGGCTTTGCCGCCGGCGACATCCCGAAGATTCCGCTCAACCTCGCGCTGCTGAAGGGCTGCGACATCCGCGGCGTGTTCTGGGGCGCCTGGGCGCGGCAGAATCCGGAGAAGAACCGCAAGAACCTCGAGAAGCTCGTGCAGTGGACCGCGGAGGGCAAGATCTCCTCGCATGTCGACCGCACCTTCCCGCTGTCGCAGACATCAGAAGCCCTGAAGGTGCTCGCCGGCCGCAAGGCGATGGGCAAGGTGATCCTGCATCCGGGAAGCTGAAGACAGGCGGGTAGCTTCGTCCGGGCTACTTCCTATTCCGCGCTCTCAGGCACCCCACGCTTCAGTGCGGCGCGCGCGGCTTCGCGATGCTCCGGCGTGATGTGGCTTGCCACCATGCGCAGCGCGGTTGCGAGCACCGCGGCATCGTCGGTGAAGCCGAGGACCGGCAGCATGTCGGGAATGAAGTCGAACGGCAGAATGAAATAGGCGATCGCGCCGAGCAGCGCCGCCTGGACATGGCGCGGTGTCTGCCGGTCGAAGGCGCAGTAATAGGCGGCCAGCAAATCCTCGGCGAAGGGCAAGCGCGCCACCACCTTCTTGAACTTGATCCAGAAGCGGTGGCGCACGCTTTCGGGGTCCTGCGCCAGCCGGTCGGCAGGCCCAAATCCCATACCGTGTTCGCTCGATGCCATCGCAAGGTTCCTCGACGCCGCAACAGTTCGACGGCGGACGCTGCCAATCTGGGGATCTCGGCCAACCGGCGCAAGGTTGCGGGCGGCTGGCTCAATTCACCCCGAGCTGCCTTGCGATCGCGTTCATGGCCTTGGCTAGGTCGATGTCGCGCTTGGTGACCCCGCCGACATCGTGGGTCGCCAGCACGACCTCGACCGTCTTGTAGATGTTCTTCCACTCGGGGTGATGGTCGCTCTTCTCGGCGACCAGGGCGGCGCGCGCCATGAAGCCGAACGCCTCGTTGAAGTCCTTGAACACGAAGGTCTTTGCAATCGCCTCGCGTCCGGCCAGCTCCGACCAGCCGGCCAGTTCCCAAAGCGCCGCCTTCCTTGCTTCCGCTGACAGCTTTTCGACCATGGTAACCCTCCCGTTTGGCGCCGACCTTAGCCCAACAACCGGCCTCCAGATGAGATCCACGCCCAAATTAAGGCCGAAATCGCGTCCTATCGCCGCTGGTAACCATGACGGAGATGTAACATCTGTGGGTTCAGGAATTTGCTACAAATGCAAGATGTGTGCGCGTTGGTAGTTTTGCGAGATTGAGCCCAGACGATTGTTTGCGAGATCGATGACCCAAGATCGATGACAGACGGCTCCGCCAGCATATCGCCCAAGCCGTTGCGTTCGGCAAAGCAGCGGCTGATGTTCGTTTTGATCGCGGGCGCGCTCGCCATCGTCGGCGCGATGGCCGCCGGCTACTATTTCGCGGTGCGTCCGGTGACGCTGCGGATCGCGGTCGGCCCCGCGAACAGTGACGACCTCAAAGTCGTTCAGGCGCTGGCGCAGGCCTTCAACAACCAGCAGCATAGCCAGGTCAAGCTGAGACCAGTGCAGACTGACGGCGCCACCGCCAGCGCGCAGACGCTGGCCGACGGCAAGGCCGATCTTGCCATCATCCGCGGTGACCTCGAGGTGCCGAAGAATGCGCAAGCGGTCGCGACGCTGCGCAAGAACGTCGTGGTGATGTGGGTCCCGCCTGCGAAGGGCAAGGTCCGGAAGTCGGCGCGGATCACCAAGATCGGGCAACTCGCCGGCCGCAAGATCGGCGTCGTCGGCCGCACGCCGGCCAATGTCAATTTGCTGAAGCTGATCCTGCAGCAATACGGCGTCGACCCGATGAAGGTCGAGATCGTTCAATTCCCGGCCAATGAGGCGGCGGAGGCTATCAAGAACCTCAAGGCCGACGCCTATCTCGCCGTCGGTCCGGCCAACAGCAAGATCACGATCGATGCGATCACGGCGTCGGTTCGCGACGGCGGCGAGCCCACCTTCCTGGCGATCGACGCCTCGGAGGCGATCGCGCAAAACCATCCGGCCTATGAGGCGGCGGAAATCCCCGCCGGCTCGCTCGGCTCGGCCGACCGGCCCGACGATGAGGTGAAGACGATCAGCTTCTCGCACCACATCGTTGCGCGAAAGGGCCTGTCGGACTCGACGGTCGCGGCATTCACGCGACAATTGTTTGCGATCCGGCAGTCGCTCAAGAACGACTTCCCGCTCGCCGCCAAGATCGAGACGCCCGACACCGACAAGGACGCCACCATTCCGGTGCATCCGGGCGCGGCCGCCTTCGTCGACGGCGAGGAAAAGACCTTCCTCGACCGCTACAGCGACTACATCTGGTGGAGCCTGATGGCGTTCTCGGCGATGGGCTCGGCCGGTGCGTGGTTCGCCGGCTATCTCAAGCGGGACGAGCGCAACACCAACACTTCGCAGCGCGATCGCCTGCTGGAGATGCTGAAGGCCGCGCGGCAGAGCGATTCGACCGAAGAGCTCGACCAGATGCAGGCCGAGGCCGACGACATCCTGCGCCACACGCTGGACTGCTTCGAGCATGGCGCAATCGAGGAAGGCACGCTGACCGCGTTCAACATCGCGCTGGAGCAGTTCCACAACGCCGTTGCCGACCGCAAGGCGCTGCTGCTCAGTATGCCGCAGAATTTGCAGCGGACTGCGAGCCAGTTCAGGGCCGCGGGGACGGCGTAGAAGCGTCGCCGCTCTCTATCCGCCAAAATCTAGTGAGGGAGTCACCGGCGGCAGGGTTCCCTCCCCCCCTTGCGGGGGAGGGTTAGGGAGAGGGGTGCCACACGATGTGCTCTCTGAATGCAGTTCGACAACAATGACCGAGCTGCGAAGGCGCCGCTCTCCACAAGCATGTCGCCCGGGGCTTACCCCTCTCCCCTACCCTCCCCCGCAAGGGGGGGAGGGAGCCTGACGTGCGTGCTCACCTTACGAAGCGCGCTGTCTCTAACGTCTCGCACATACCCCGCCCTGTAATCTCTCCGTCATGGAATTTTTCTAGGTCTGTGCTCGCCCGCGGCGCATCGTCGCTGCGACCTGAGGAGGCTGCCCATGACGATCCGGTTCTCGCGAAATCTGACCCGCCGACGCTTTCTCTCGACGGCGGCTGCGGCCGGCGCCGGCGTGATCGCGATGCCTTATCTGTCGCGCGCCGCCGACCGCCCCGTGATCACCCATGGCGTGCAGTCCGGCGATGTCGGCGTCGACGGCGGCGTGGTGTGGGCGCGTGCGGACCGGCCGTCGCAGATGATGGTCGAGGTCGCGACGTCAGAATCGTTCAAGGACGCCCGCACGCTGCCGCCGATCACTGCGCTGCCGGAGAGCGACTTCACCGCAAAAATGCTGCTGGAGAACCTGCCCTCCGGCCAGGACATCTTCTATCGCGTCCGCTTCCGCGACCTCGCCCATATCGACATTGTCGGCGAGCCCGTGGTCGGCCGCTTCCGCACCGCGCCGAGCGACCGCCGCGACGTCTCCTTCGTGTGGGGCGGCGACGTCGCCGGCCAGGGCTGGGGCATCAACCCCGACGATGGCGGCATGATCACCTTCTCCGCGATGAAGAAGCACGCCCCCGACTTCTTCCTGCACTCGGGCGATACCATCTATGCCGACGGCGTCATCACCGCCGAGCAGAAGCAGCCCGACGGCAAGATCTGGAAGAACATCACGATCCCGGAGAAGGCCAAGGTCGCCGAGACGCTCGATGAATACCGCGCCGCGCACAAGTACAATTTCCTCGACGCGAACCTGCGCGCGTTCAATGCCGAGGTGCCGATCTTCGTGCAGTGGGACGACCACGAGGTGACCAACAACTGGTCGCTGTCGAAACAGCTGCCGGCGGCCTACAAGGAGCGCGACATCACCGTGCTCGCCGCGCGCGCGGCAAAAGCGTTCCACGAGATGTATCCGATGCGCGAGAGCATCGTCGAGCCGGGCCGGGTCTATCGCACGCTGAGCTACGGTCCGCATCTCGACGTCTTCATGCTCGACGAGCGCAGCTATCGCGGCCCCAACGGCCCGAACCTGCAGGAGCAATACGGCCCCGACGCGTATTTCATCGGGCCGGACCAGATGGCTTGGCTGAAGCGCGCGCTACTCAACTCGCGCGCCACCTGGAAGGTGATCGCCTCCGACATGCCGCTGTCCCTGATCGTCTATGACGATGCAGCCAACAAGAAGGGCTCGGAAGCCTTCGCGCAGGGCGACGGCCCGGCGCGCGGCCGCGAGCTCGAGATCGTCGACATCCTGCGCTTCATCAAGACCGCTGGTATCGCCAACACGGTGTGGCTGACCGCGGACGTGCACTATGCGGCCGCGCACTACTACAACCCGAACAAGGCCCAGTTCCAGGAGTTCGACCCGTTCTGGGAATTCGTCTCCGGCCCGCTGCATGCCGGCACGTTCGGTCCGAACGAGCTCGACAACACGTTTGGACCCGAGGTGAAGTTCGTCAAGGCGCCGGGCGAAGCGAACCAGAACCTGCCGCCGTCGGCCGGAATGCAGTTCTTCGGCCACGTCAAGATCGACGGCAAGAGCGGCCAGATGATTGTGAGCCTGCGCGACCGCGTCGACGCCGAGCTGTGGGCGATCACGCTCGATCCGAAGCCGGTATAGTTCGGCCGCCCCCACGGGGGAACCGCGCTCCCCTTCACAGACGCCCATGATAGACGGCCTTGGCCCAACGCCCAGGCCAAGGCGACGCGATCGACGGGGGATGGACGTCCCCGGCCCCTTCCGGTATCGATATCAGAGCCGTTATGCTGGGGGCCCGGAGGGGCGGAGCATGAGGCGCTGCGAGTTGATTCGCGTGCTCGGTGGCATCGTCGCGGGGTTTCGGCCTCGCCGCCTGATTGTCGTCGGGATAGCGCTGTTCGCGCTACTGCCGATCGAAGTCAGCAATGCCGGCTGGCTGCCTGATCTCTTCAAGAGCTCATCCAGGCACGCCAAATCGCCAAGGCACGCGAAGTCGGCAAGGCCGACCAGATTGGCAAGGCACCACGCGCCATCAAAGCCCCGCGCCACACGGCTTGCCGCACTTGGGCCGGTCGCCCTGCCGCCTTCCGTTCCCAAGCCGACCGCGACGAAATGCGATCCCGCGACATTGCGGATCGTTCTCGATGTGGGACATACCGCTGAATCGGAAGGCGCGATCAGCGCCCGCAATGTCGCCGAGTTCGCCTTCAACCTGCGTCTTGCGCGGTTGATCGAGGAGAAATTGAAGGCCGAAGGCTTTACCGAAACCAGGCTGCTGCTGACTGAAGGCAAGGCGAGACCCAGCCTCTTCAAGCGGGTCGCCGCCGCCAACAATCTGCACGCGGATCTCCTGCTGTCGGTCCACCATGACTCCGTGCCCAACAAGATGCTCGAGGACTGGGAGTTCGAGGGCAGGAAAAGCCACTTCAGCGACCGCTTCAGCGGCTACTCCGTCTTCGTCTCCCGGAACAATCCGGACTTCCAGACGAGCCTCCGGTTCGCCGAGCTGGTCGCCGGGGAAATGAAGGCGCAGGGGCTGCATTATGCCGAGCAGTACAGCCGGCCCGTCATGGGTCGCTACCAACACCCGCTGCTGAACAAGGACACCGGCGTCTACAGCTATGATGAGCTCATCGTGCTGAGAAAGACCGCGATGCCCGCGATCCTGCTGGAGGCGGGCTCGATCATCAACCGGGACGAAGAACGCGAGATGGACTCGCCCGAGCGCCAGAACCTCATCAGCAGCGGCGTCGCTTCTGCCGTAAAGGAGTTCTGCGAGCCGCGATGGGCCCTCCTCGGTCCGCTCTGATCGTTCCTACGGCACCCCACAAGGGCACTTCGGCGAAACGCAGTCCGATTGGACGGCGCAGATTTCAACCCGGTTTGCCCGCCTTGATCTCCTTGAACTTGGCGAGCGCCTGCTCGAACTTGGCATTGAACAGCCACATCGCATCGAGGATCTCGCGGAAGGTTGCAGACGTCCTTGCCCTGTCGGCTCGACCGAACGCGAAGACGCTGTTGTTGCGCAGATATCGCATGATCCTGGGGTCGGAGATTCTGTAGCCGACGAGGTTGCCCGATCTGAGTGCCGCCCTGGTCGGCGTGGGAATGATCTGGATCAGCTCAAAGACCTTCATTTGATCGATCGGATCCGGCAGCGCTTTCAAGATCGCGGGGACGTCCGGGAAAATATCCGCGTGTGCGTTCATGAGGGCATCTCGCACCGCGGTCCAATGATTGAACCGATGATCAAGATTGCCGACCCGTGCCTCTTCCCTGTCGTCGCGACGGCTCAGTGCGGGATCGACGGCAGCGATTGATCCCTTGATGGCTGCCCACTTCTTTCGACCGTTGCGATCTTCGGACGGGCCGGTCTGCAGGCTTCCTTTGTAGGTGTTCGACCGCGCATTTCCCGCATTTTGCTTGCCGCCCGTCTCGGCAAAGAAGAGGCCTAGGCTGATACGGCCCGCGACAGCAGCGTCCGCGGCGTCGAGACCCCTGGCTCGCGCGATCGCAATCGCCAGATCAACCACGTCCTTGAATGGCGTATCCGAGCTTTGCGCGCTGGCGGGCGGCGCCTCCATGATGTCGAAGAGCTTCCTGTACTCATCGAGCAGCGGCTCATTGTCGGCGTCGAAATAGGCCGGAGGGATTCCGAATCGGCTAGGTCGCCCAATCCTGGACGGAAGCGCATCGGTGAGATCCTTGTATGCGCTCATCATGTCGACACGGGCAAGGTAGAGGGCCTGGCCCGGCAGGTTCGGCAGCGGCTGATTGGAATCGATCTGCGCGCGTCGCTGGCGCAGGATCGATTCGAAATTCTCCAGGGCATTGTCGTAGGTCTTGAGCGCGGCGGATTGCTCGCTCGTGAGTGCGGCCGGCGCAGCGATGGCTGGCCGCACGAAACCACCGATGAGGGCCGAGGCCCGCGGCAGGACCACACCGAGCATCGGATGCTTTGCTGCCGGCGGTGCGAGAAGCAGTCCGAGAGATAGCGCTGCTGCGGGCGCAGCGGCAGATGCTTTGATCGCCATGACGGCTTCCCGATGCCTGTGCGTCGCCGAATCCGGTACCTTGGATGGTAGACGACGAACGCGCCGGCTGCGAGGCCGAAGCCCGGCAATCCGTCAAAGTCCGTTTCGCAGCGCGGCTTCGAGCGCCTCGCTCGAACAAGGCTTGGTCAGCCGGGGCTTGCCGGCGAGCGATTCCGGCAGCCTGATATCAGCGCCATAACCCGTGACGAAGGCGAAGGGCACCTTCAGCGCATCGAGCCGCTCGGCGATCGCGAAGGTCTTCTCGCCCCTGACGAGGCCGACGTCGAGCAGCGCGAAATCCGGCGCGCGTTCGGCGATCAGTTCGAGCGCGCGCGCGACATTCGCCGCGGTGCGCACCGTCCGGGCGCCGAAGCCAAGGATGGTGTCCTCGAAATAGAGCGAGATGATCGGATCGTCCTCGACCACGAGGACGTCACCGGGCATGCCGGCATCGGGTGCGGATTCCATGGCTCGGTGTCCATTGCTTAGACGACGGATGAGAGACCGGATCAGTCCGGCCGGATGGCCCGCGACCAGCGCCTGAAAGCACGCCGGCTGTTCCCGAGGTGAAACCCATCACATCACGAGCGGCCGCGTCTGTTCACTAGTGAACATAAAGGCGGGAACTTTCTCAAGATGATCCGCGTTGGGTTTTCAGGATTTCCAATGATTGCGAAACAGACCAATTTGGTCGGGACGAACGACCGGCCGTTCAATAATCTCTTGCGCCGGCTAAACGCCGCCGATTACGAACTGATCGCGCCGCATCTTGCGACGGTCGAGGCCGCGGCCGGCGACCTGCTCTACAATCCCGGCGACGACGTCCAGATCGTGCATTTCCCATGCGGACCGAGCCTTGCATCCTACTTGGTGGCGAACGAGGAGGGGCGCGATGTCGAGACCATCCTGGTCGGACGCGAGGGCGCAGTCGGCGGCATCGTCAGCCAGGGATTCCTGCCGGCCTATACCCGCATCACCGTCAAGTTCGGCGGCCCGTTCGTGCGGCTGCCGATCAGCAAGCTCGACGCCGCCAAGCTGAAATCGATCTCGGTGCGCAACATCTTCGCGCGCTATGCCGACTGCATGCTGGCCCAGATCTTCCAGTCCACCGCCTGCAATGCGATCCACTCGATCGAGCAGCGCGCCGCGAAATGGATCATCTCGGCGATGGAGCGCACCAATGGCAACGGCGTGGTGCCGCTCACCCACGAGCAGCTCTCGACCTTGCTCGGCGTCGGCCGCAGCTATACCAGCCGCGTGATCCAGAACTTCAAGGCGGAAGGCGTGCTGGACACCCGCCGCGGCGCGATCGTGATCCGCGACCCGGACAAGCTGCGGCTGCGCTCCTGCCTGTGCAACGACGCGGTCAAGTATCACTTCGAGGAAGTGCTACGCGGGGTGTATCCAAGCGAGGATAACCCGGCGAACTGACGGGACGCTTTGTAGCGACTGACTTCATATCACAAGCTCGGACCGCGCTCTGTGACTCGTCATGCCCGAGCCTGTCCCGGGCATGACGATACGGAGAACGTCGGGGCCTAGCGCCGACCAAGCTCCCCCACGAGCGAGAAAGCGCCCGACTATCGCGGACCGCGAAATCCGCGCGACACTCGCCCCATGAGCAGGGCTGAACTTCACGCCGTTTTCGACATTGCAGCATGGCTGGTCTCGCTCATCGCGGCACGGTCTCGCTCGGCCTCACCTCGCGATAGGTCTCCCGGCCAGCGCGGCGCGGATTCCGTCGATCTTGCCGTCACGATAGAGCAGATTGTAGGTGTCGAACGGGATGATCGCGCCGCTCTCGGTGACGAAGTGGATGCAGCTTCGCTTGACGTTGCCGACGCAGAAATTGAAGCGATCGAGAAACTCCTGCTGCTGCCCGGCGTCCTGTGCGCGATCCTGCTGAGCACGATGGGTGGATCGGGCAACGACCCGGTTACGCCGATCGTGATGCTCGTGGCACTTTGCGGGGTTGGGCTGATCATATGGACGTTGACCCGGAAATAGCGCCGGATTGGCCCTCGAACCCGTCAAAACCCGGGCTCCCGGCCGGAAATTTGGCCGCCCAAACCGCCAATAAACCGTTGTTTTTTGGCGATTTCTGACTATATTGCGCCGCAACGCGCAAGGTGCCCGGTCCTCTGACCGGGTTTCCTTTTTGGGGTGATGCGTCCCCGTCAAATTTCTTGGGTATGAGCGTGATCCGGGCCCCGATTGGGCCACGTGAGCGAGCGGCCGGCCAAACTGGTCCGGCGAGATCGCGCATCTGACCATTGCACGACCAGAAGAAGAGCCATGAACCTTCGCAACGTCGCCATTATCGCCCACGTCGACCACGGCAAGACCACCCTCGTCGACCGCCTGCTACAGCAATCCGGCACCTATCGCGAGAACCAGAAGGTGACCGAGCGCGCCATGGACTCCAACGATCTGGAGCGTGAGCGCGGCATCACCATCCTGGCCAAGGCGGCCTCGGTGCAGTGGAAGGATACCCGCATCAACATCGTCGACACCCCCGGCCACGCCGATTTCGGCGGCGAGGTCGAGCGCATCCTCAACATGGTGGACGGCGCCCTGGTGCTGGTCGATGCCGCCGAAGGCCCGCTGCCGCAGACCAAGTTCGTGGTGTCGAAGGCGCTCAAGGTCGGGCTGAAGCCGATCGTCGTCATCAACAAGGTCGACCGCCCCGACGCGCGCCCGACCGAAGTCATCAACGAGGTGTTCGACCTGTTCGCGGCGCTCGATGCCAGCGAGGAGCAGCTCGACTTCCCGATTTTGTACGGGTCGGCCAAGCAGGGCTGGATGGGCGACAGCCCGGAGGCGTCGCATGACGCCGGCATGCAGCCGCTGTTCGACCTGATCGTGCGCCACGTCGCGCCGCCGAAGGTCGAAGAGGGACCGTTCCGCATGATCGGCACCATCCTCGAAGCCAACCCCTATCTCGGCCGCATCATCACCGGCCGCATCACATCGGGCTCCATCAAACCGAACCAGGCCGTGAAGGTGCTCGGCGCCGACGGCAAGACCATCGAACAGGGGCGCATCACCAAAATCCTGGCCTTCCGTGGCATCGAGCGCACGCCGCTGGATGAGGCCGACGCCGGCGACATCGTCGCGATCGCGGGCCTCACCAAGGGCACCGTCGCCGACACCTTCTGCGATCCCACCGTCGAGACCCCGCTGCCGGCGCAGCCGATCGATCCGCCGACGGTGTCGATGTCGTTCATCGTCAACAACTCGCCGCTCGCCGGCACCGAAGGCGACAAGGTGACCTCGCGCATGATCCGCGACCGCCTGCTGCGCGAGGCTGAGGGCAATGTCGCGCTGCGCGTCGTCGAGGCCTCCGACAAGGATTCGATGGAAGTCTCGGGCCGCGGCGAATTGCAGCTCGCGATCCTGATCGAGACCATGCGCCGCGAGGGCTTTGAGCTCTCGGTGTCGCGCCCGCGCGTCGTGCTGCAGAAGGACGAGGCGACCGGCGCCTGGCAGGAGCCGATCGAGGAGGTCGTGATCGACGTCGACGAGGAACATTCCGGCGTCGTCGTGCAGAAGATGAGCGAGCGCAAGGCCGAGATGATCGAGATGCGCCCGTCCGGCGGCAACCGCCTGCGGCTGGTGTTCTACGCGCCGACCCGCGGCCTGATCGGCTACCAGGGCGAACTGCTCACCGACACCCGCGGCACCGCGATCATGAACCGCATCTTCCACGGCTATGCCGCCTACAAGGGCGAGATCCAGGGCCGCCGCAACGGCGTCCTGATCTCCAACGACCAGGGCGAAGCGGTGGCCTACGCGATGTTCAAGCTGGAAGATCGCGGCCCGATGATGATCGAGCCGGGCTGGAAGGTCTACAAGGGCATGATCGTCGGCGAGCACACCCGCGACAACGACCTCGAGATCAACGTGCTGAAGGGCAAGCAGCTCACCAACATCCGCACCACCTCGAAGGACGAAGCGGTGCGCCTGACGCCGCCGATCCGGATGACCTTGGAAAAGGCGCTCGCCTATATCGAGGACGACGAGCTCGTCGAGGTGACGCCGAAGTCGATCCGGCTGCGCAAGAAGCATCTCGACCCGAACGAGCGCAAGCGCGCCGAAAAGGCCAAGGAAGCCGTAGCGTAAGCGGGTGGCGTAAGCCAGCCTGTCATGCCCCGGCTTGCCGCCTACGCTAAAGCTTCAGCGCGCCAAGGATGCATGGCCTCGTCGAAGCCTTGGCGGAGACGGGACCGGGGCATCCGGTACGCCGCGGCCTATCCACTCGATTAAAGCTGTCTGGAATGCTGGATCACCCGCATGCGCGGGTGATGACAGTTATGCGCGTGATGACTTCAGGCGTCTCTCCGGACGTGCTAGAGCCGGGACATGAGTTCCCTTCCCTCCACGGTTGACGTTGCCGTCATCGGCGCCGGCGCCGCAGGCCTCGGCGCCGCGCATGCGCTGAAGGTCTCCGGCCTTTCCACCATCGTTCTGGAAGCCCGCGACCGCCTCGGCGGCCGCGCCCATACGATTCAGGCCGCGCCTGACGTGGTGTTCGACGTCGGCTGCGGCTGGCTGCATTCAGCCGACCAGAACAGCTTCGTCGGCATCGCCCAGCAACTCAACTTCGAGCTCAACAAGGACCTGCCGCCGTGGCGCGAGCGCGCCTACGGCAAGGCGTTCCCGCAGGCCGACCGCGACGCATTCACGCTTGCGCTCGACCAATTCTACGACCGCATCGAAGAGGCCGCGCAGCAGGACAAGGACTGCCCGGCCAACCTGTACCTCGAACCCGGCAATCGCTGGAACCCGATGATCGATGCGATCTCGACTTATGTAAACGGCTGCGAACTCGACCAGGTCTCGATCCTCGATGTCGATGCCTATGAGGACACTGACATCAATTGGCGGGTGCGGCGCGGCTATGGCGCGCTGGTCGCAGCCTATGGCGCGCAGGTGCCGGTCGCGCTGGACTGCGAAGTCAGGCTGATCGATCACGCCGGCAAGCGGATCCGCATCGAGACCTCGCGCGGCACGCTGGACGCGGACAAGGTGATCGTCACCGTGCCGACCAACCTGATCGCCGATGAGGCGATCCGCTTTTCGCCGGCGCTGCCGGACAAGCTCGATGCCGCGCGCGGCCTGCCGCTCGGCCTCGCCGACAAGGTGACACTGGCGCTCGCCGAGCCCGAGGCGCTGCCAAAAGAAAGCAATCTGCGCGGCGCCACCATGCGCACCGAGATGGGCACCTATCACATCCGTCCGTTCGGCCAGCCCTGCATCGAGGGCTTCTTCGGCGGCCGTTTTGCGCGACAGCTGGAAGATGCCGGCGCCGGCGCCATCGCCGCGCACAGCATCGACGAGATCGTCTCCTTCCTCGGCAACGATTTCCGCCGCAAGCTGCGGCCGCTCAGCGAATCCCGCTGGGCCCACGACCCATTCGCCCGCGGCTCCTACTCGCACGCATTGCCCGGCCACGCCGACAAGCGCGCCGTGCTGGCCGCGCCGGTCGATGGACGGCTGTTCTTCGCAGGCGAAGCTACGTCACCGCATTTCTTCTCGACCGCGCACGGCGCACGAGACTCGGGCGAGCGGGCGGCGAAGGAAGTGGTGGCGGAGTTGGCGCGCAAATGACCCCATCGTCATTGCGAGCGGAAACTATTCGAGCACTCTCGCCCGCATGTCGGCGTCGGGCACAAAACACGTCTCGTACTTGCCGAAGATGCGATAGCGGTTGCGGGCGATGAGGCTGTAGACCGCGTCGCGCAGCGGTTTGGGGACCCTGAACAGCGCGCGGGTCCATCCCCAGCCGGGCAGATGGGTCAGCACCGTCAGCGCTGCGTCCGACTTCATGTGGATAGTGCCGGCATGGACGACGGCGTTGGTATCCGGGTCGTCGGGATCGATGCCAAAGGTCTTTGCCAGCCGCGTGCCGTAGTCGGACTGGATCGGCGTGAAGCTGAAGCGTTTGTCGACGTCGCGGGCGATAACGAAGCGGACCCAGCGCGAGCAGAAGATGCAGACGCCGTCATAGAGGATCACGTGGTCGTCGGGCCAGCTCGTCATCGATTATCCTGTATCAACAGCGCCACCAGCATCAGCACGATCGCGGGTCCGGTCTTCACCAGCGCGCCGAGCGGCTCGATCCAGAGATCCGGCGTCAGGATCGCCGATCCCGCCATGTAGCCGAGCGAAGCGACGATGCCTGCAACAAGACCGAACGCCGCGGTGCGGCGGAAGGCGATCAGCACGCCGATGCTCATGTCCATCAGGCTGGTCAACACCGTCACCGGCCCGACCAAAGCGGGCGGGAAATGGTGCGCGCTCAGGATGCCGGCGGCGGCGTCATAGGAGACGACCAGCGCGATGAAGCCGGACGCGACCCAGAACAGCACGAGGCTTGCGAAGATCAGCGCCTTGATCAGGAACAGCCGCGCGAACCATTTGTCTTGAATCGACGCGGGGCGGCCGTCGACCACTTGCGCGATCGTCTTCGGCACGATGCCGGTCGCTTCCATCCAGGCCAAGGGATCGCCGGTGACGCCGCGGCGCAGCTCGGCGATTGCGTTGGAGCGCAGCGGCGGCGTCCATCCGAGCCGGCTTGCGAGATCGCCGAGATAGGCGCCGAGATCGATCAGGAACGACGGCGTCGAAATGCGGAAAAGTTTTGCCGTGCCGAACGACCAGCGGAACTGGGCGATGACGCCGCCAAGCGAGATTGGCTGGGGCTGCATCAAATCCCATGTCACCGATCGCACCGCTTGATCGGCCACATCGCGCGTCGCGAGCCAGGCGATGGTCGCCGCGACGTCCTCGACGGCAACCGGCTGGAACGGTGTCGCCGCCTCATCGGCGGGCAGATCGACCGGCAGCGCCGCCAGCGCGCGCAGCATGGCGCTGCCGCCATAGGCCGAAGGCGCGATCGCGTGCGCGGTCCCTGACGCCGCGATCAGCCGTTCGGCCTCGCGCTTGGTGGTGCTGAAGGCCGTGCGGTCCTCATCGGCCGTGCCGGGGATCGAGATGTGCACGAAACGGACGGCACGGTGGCTGTCGCGGATCGCCGCCAGCAGCCGCGCGACGAAGTCGTGATGTACCGCGCGCGTGTCGCTGCCCGGACCGTCCTGCAGCACGCCGAGGCAATTCACGACGACGTCGGCCTCGTGCGCGCGAATCAGCTCCGCCAGCGCCGCCGCATCCATCGACATCACGGGAAGCTCGAGGTCGGCCGCGCTCACCTTTTGCGCAGGCGTAAAATGCCGCGCGATCCCGATCACGTGAAAACCGCGCGCCCTCAGATCGTCGGTGACGTAGCGCCCTATCAGGCCGGACGCGCCGAGCACGAGGATGTTGTGTGATGCGTCATCACTCATGGGAGTCGGGTCATGCTCTAAAATGGCTTCGCGATCATCAGCCAGAGGATGATCATCACCGAGCCGAAGCCGGGAATGCCGAACAGGAACCAGCGGCGAAACAGCGCGAAGTAACGCGGCGGCAACGGAAGACCTTTTTCAACGGCGGCTTGCGCGAGGTCGCGCATCTCCATCTGCATGAAGATGACGGGAACCCAGACCACGCCGGCCAAGGCATAGAGCGCAAGTGAAACCAATAGCCAGCGCTCGGTCAGGCTCGTTGCCGACAGCATCATCAGCAGCCCGCCGCTCACCGGCTGCAGCAGCACGGCGCTCAGCGTGAAGATCATGTCCGCGATCACGACGGTCGCCGCCGTGCGCGCGATGAAAGCCGCATCGTGCGTACGATGCGCCGCCAGCATGAAAAAGGCGATGCCGGTCCCGGTGCCGAGGATCACGATGGCGCCGAGCACGTGCAGATATTTGATCAGGAAGTAGAGCGTCATCGCAATCCGCTCGTGATCAGGCCGGCTTCGGCTCGCACAAATACCGCCGCTGCCTCAGGCCGGGCGTTCGCGAAAATCCACCGCCGCGGCGCAGACGCCGAGCGCCCGATGCACCCACGTCGCGACCGGATTCGCCCGCGGAATTCCTTCGGCGAATCAGGTCGGGCGAACCTTTTCCCGAACTGCGGCATTGTCATACTGCGCTCGCGATCGACGCTTTGCACAGGCCCGGATCAGCGATTGGTTGCGCGAGCCCGGCGAGTGTCCTCTTTCGGTACAAGTTTTCATGACACTGATGCAAAAAATCCACAGGTTAACTGATAATTAACGATGGACCTTGAAGGCGGCCCTCCGACTTGCTTTGATCACGTGCATGAGCACAACGCTAATCGAGGTCCGGCCGGCCAAAGCTGCAGACGCGGCTGCGGTGGCGTCTACCCATGACGAAGCCTGGCGCTCGGCGTATCAGGGCATCATCCCCGGCGCCGAACTCGAAAAGCTGATCAATCGCCGCGGCCCGCAGTGGTGGGACAGCGCCATCCGCAAGGGCAGCCGCGTCAGCGTGCTGGTGTTCGGCGACCGGATCGCGGGCTACGCCAATTACGGCCGCAACCGCGCCCGCAGCCTGCATTTCGAAGGCGAGATCTACGAGCTCTATCTGCGGCCGGAATTCCAGGGCCTCGGCTTCGGCCGGCGTCTGTTCGCCGCGGCCCGCCGCGACCTCCTTCAGAGCGGTTTGAAGAGCATGGTGATCTGGGCGCTCTCGGACAACGAGCCGGCGACCGAGTTTTACCGCGCGCTGGGCGGCCGGATGGTGGCGCGCTCATCGGAACGGTTCGGGCCCAAGTCGCTCGACAAGGTCGCTTTCGCCTGGGCCAACTGAAAATCCTGCTTCTCTCGCAGCTGCAGCAAGGCTAAACCAGCCTGAGCGCTGCGTGCGACGGCCAGCCCGGCCCCCCAAGGCCGGGCCTGATGCTGTTTTGCGGCCTGGCGGCGCCAACCAAAAAATCACATCGTTCTCAACTTCCAAAGGCCACGCGGAGCAATCCATGCGTATCGACGCCATATCGATCGGAAAAAATCCGCCCCACGACGTCAACGTCATCATCGAGGTTGCCGTCGGCGGCGAGCCCATCAAGTACGAAATGGACAAGGAGGCCGGCACGCTCGTGGTGGACCGCTTCCTCTACACGCCGATGCGCTATCCCGGCAATTACGGCTTCATCCCGCACACGCTGTCGGGCGACGGCGATCCCTGCGACGTGCTGATCGTCAACACCCGCGCGATCGTGCCGGGCGCCGTGATGAGCGTCCGCGTGGTCGGCGTGCTGCTGATGGAAGACGAGGCCGGCGGCGACGAAAAGATCATCGCGGTGCCGTCGTCGAAGCTGACCCAGCGCTACGACAAGGTGCAGAACTACAGCGACCTGCCCGACATCACGCTGCAGCAGATCCGGCACTTCTTCGAGCACTACAAGGACCTCGAGAAGGGCAAGTGGGTAAAGGTGCTGCGCTGGGGCGACGCCGACGAAGCCCGCAAGCTGATCCTCGAAGGCATCGAGCGGGCCGGGAAGAAGTAGGCACGCTGCCTAGGCTCCCTCGCCCCGCTCTTGCGGGGTCGAGACGAGCGAAGCTCGCTCTTAGAGGGTTGGGGGTGAGGGGCTTCCCTCCACGAGTTGCGAACGTCGAGAGACCTGTACCCCCGTCACCCGGATTGCATCTGACGATGCAATCCGACCTCTCCCCGCAAGCGGGGCGAGGTAAGAACTACACCGCCGGCGCCGGCAGGCCGTGAATCGCGCAGGCGGCGCGCAGCGTATTGACCAAGAGGCACGCCACCGTCATCTGCCCGACACCGCCCGGCACCGGCGTGATTGCGCCGGCAACGTTCAGCGCCTCCGGGAATGCGACGTCGCCGACCAGCTTCGGCTTGCCGCCGGGAACCGAAATGCGGTTGATGCCGACATCGATCACGGTCGCACCCGGCTTCAGCCAGTCGCCACGCACCATCTCCGGACGGCCGACCGCGGCATAGACCAGATCGGCCTGGGCGCAGAGCTTCGGCAGATCGCGCGAGCGCGAATGCGCGATCGTCACCGTCGCGTTCTCGTTCAGCAGCAATTGCACCAACGGTCGGCCGACCAGATTGGAGCGGCCGATCACGATCGCGTTCAGCCCCTCGATCGAGGCATGCACGCTCTTGGTCAGGATGACGCAGCCGAGCGGCGTGCAGGGCGACAATGCAGCTAAGCCCCCGGCGAGCCGGCCGGCATTGTTCGGGTGCAGGCCATCGACGTCCTTGGCTGGGTCGATCGCGTTGATGATGGTCTCGGTGTGCAGCGATTTCGGCAGCGGCAGCTGCACCAGGATGCCGTGCACCAGCGGATCGCGGTTGAGCCGCGCGATCAGCGTCAAGAGATCGGCCTGCGACACATCCTCGGGCAGCTTGTGCTCGAACGAGGCCATGCCGGCGGCCTGGGTCTGGGTGTGCTTGCTGCGGACATAGACCTCGCTCGCCGGATCATGGCCGACCAGCACGACGGCGAGCCCCGGCGTGAGCTGGTGGTCGCGCTTGACGCGGGCGACCTCGGCGGCGACACGGGCACGAAGCTCGGCGGCGATGGCCTTTCCGTCGATGATGCGGGCAGTCATGTCAGTCCTTCGTTTCCTGGTTCGGCCCGGCCGCGGTCAGCTTCCTCAACGTTTCGCCAAGCCCTTTCGGGTCGCCGTCGACAGCCACCTGCTTCAGCCGCGAGGTGGCGCCGGACAACAGCTTCACCCTGGCCTTCGGTACGCCGAGCGCCTTGGCCAGCAACTCGGTCACGGCGCGATTGGCCTCGCCGCCCTCGGCAATGGCGCGGACCCGCACCTTCACCACGGAACGGCCGTTGGCCAGCGTTTCGATCCCGTCGATGTCGTCGCGGCCGCCGCGCGGCGTCACGCGCAAAGCGATGCTGATGCCCTCGGTGGAATAGCGCCAGGGCTCCATCGATCAGGCTCCATCAGCTGGGTCCATCGCGAAGGATCAGATCACGTTGGGATAGACGTAATAGGCGATCACCCGCTGGATGAACATGATGATCAAAATCACGATGATCGGCGAGATATCGAGCCCGCCCAGATTCGGCATCACGTTGCGAATCGGCCGCAGCACCGGCTCGGTGATCCGGTAGAGGAACTCGGCCACCGCGGAGACGAACTGGTTGCGCGTGTTGACGACGTTGAAAGCTACCAGCCAGGACAGGATGGCGGAGGCGATCAGCAGCCAGACATAGAGGTCGAGGACGATGATGACGATGTCGAGTACAGCGCGCATATGATGGGGGCTCGCGGGTGGGACGACCAATTGAAGCACAACGAGACCGGACTGAACCGCCATCGCGCTTCTTGTTTGAGCAGGATCTTTTCGGAAAACCGCTACGCGCTTTGCGCTAACGCGGCCCGCCGGGTCCGGATCATGCTCTAAATATCGGTTCATCCCCCCGCAAACAAGGGAAGTTCCCGGCGGGAAAGGCCGAAAACCGCTGTTTCAGCGTTCTTGACTTGACCTTGGGCGGGACTGTAAATGGCGCCCGACTGACGGCCGGGATACTCAGCAACACCCGGCCGCGATGGGGCCATAGCTCAGCTGGGAGAGCGCGTCGTTCGCAATGACGAGGTCGGCGGTTCGATCCCGCCTGGCTCCACCAGCCTTCGCTGGCTTCGCGAGCTTCGGCTAGGCAAGCCCGGAAAGTCCTCGTAGCGAAGTGAGCGAAGGCTGCCCCGCCATAGCCCGAAGGGCGACGGCGGGCTGGTACCCAATCCCCCTCACGTCCCCGTAAACCGTGGCGGCCGCTTTTCGACGAAGCTCGCGACGCCTTCCCTGAAGTCATTGCCCTTGAGCGCGATCTGCATCTCGCGGTTGGCGTCGATGGTGGCTTCGGCGAGCGTCTGGAACGGCACGTCGTAGACCTGACGCTTGATCACCGCGATCGCGCTCGGCGAGACGAAATCGGCGAGGTCGCGGGCATAGGCATAGGTTTCCTCGCGCAGCTTCTCCGGCGCGCAAAGCCGGTTGACGAGGCCGATGCGCAACGCCTCCTCGGCCGACACGCGCCGCGCCGACATCAACAGATCGAGCGCGTTGGCGTGACCGACGATGCGCGGCAGCATCCAGCTGATGCCATGCTCGGCGATCAGGCCGCGCCGCGCGAAGGCGGTGGTGAACACCGCGCTGTCGGCGGCGAAGCGCAGGTCGCAATAGAGCGCGTGGACCAGGCCGATGCCGGCCGTGGCGCCGTTGAGCATTGCGATCACGGGCTTCTTGATTGCGGGGTAATAGGCGTAGCGCGTCTGCCAGTCGGCGCGGCGGTTCATGTCGAACGGAATGTTCTCGCCACGCCTGACCTCGTTGGGATCGATCCCCTTCAACGCTTCCATGTCGGCGCCGGCGCAGAAGCCGCGGCCCGCGCCGGTCAAAATGACGACGCGAACATTGTCGTCGTTTGATGCAGCCTCCATCGCGTGGCGCACGTCGCGCTCCATGATCGCGGTCCACGCATTCATGCGGTCAGGGCGGTTGAGCGTGATGGTCGCGATCCTGTCGCTGACCTCATAGAGGATGTGTTCGTAGCTCACGGCGATCTCCCTGTGCCTTGTTGTTCTGAATTCGCGCGGCGATGCGGCCCGCGCGCGGCAGCCGACAGTAGCACATCCATCAGAATGAAAAGCCGGCGCGAAATTCCGCGCGGCGGCTATTCCGCGGCCTGCAGCATCACCGGCTGCGGCACACGCGTGATCCAGCCATCGATGAAATGCTTCAGCCAGGCGCGTTCGGCGGCATCGTGCACGGCGCGTTCGGCGAAGTGCAGATGACGCGGCTGCGCGCCAGGCGAATCCATCCGCGCGCAACCGCGCGCGGTCCAGCGATGCATCATCGCGTAGGTCACGTCGGGATGGAATTGCAGGCCGAAGGCGTTGCCGAACTGGAACGCCTGCACCGGGAAATCATCGCCCGCTGCGAGCAGCTCCGCGCCGGCGGGCAATTGAAATCCCTCGCCATGCCAATGATAGACGCGCGCCGGCCAGTCCGGGCACAACGCGCGGCCTGCTTCCGTCGGCCTGACCGGGTAATAGCCGACCTCGACACGGCCTTCCGGATGCGGCGCGACGTTGGCGCCGAGTTGCCGCGCCAGCATCTGCGCGCCGAGGCAGATGCCGAGGAAGGGGCGCTGCTCGCGCAGCGGAACGGCGATCCAGTCGATCTCACGCCGCACATAATCGTCGGCATCGTTGGCGCTCATCGGACCGCCGAAGATCACCGCGCCGGCATGCGCGTCGAGCGTTCCGGGCAGCGTGTCGCCGAAGCGCGGACGGCGGATGTCGAGCAGGTATCCCAGCGCGCGCAGGGCATTGCCGATTCGTCCGGGAGTCGAGGTCTCCTGATGCAGCACGATCAGCACCGGCCGCGGCGGCGTCTGAACCGAGATCTGATCCCTAGGCGTGACCGCGGCCGGCCTTCGGCTCGCGAAGGGCACCACGACACGGGTTTGGTCAGACCGGAACGACATTGCCTCTGCTGAAATATTCGGCACGTAAGGCGAGATCATAGCTAAGTGGTCGTTAACATCGTGTGAGTTTGCGCACACCCCCGTGCGAAGCAAATCGCGGGCCAGAAACAGCCCAAGGGCGATCAATAGGAGCGTTTAGAGCAAGGCGGACGACCGCTAGCGCTTGCGGAGCTGAAAACCGCCGACCGCCGTCAGGATGAAGGAGCGCGGGAACAGCCGGAGCAGGAACGGCACCAGCTTGATGAAGGCGCCGGGCAACACGGCGCGCTTGTTGGCCATCAGGCCGCGATAGGCCTGGCGAGCGACCTCATCAGGCGCCACGTTGAGGACGTCGGAATCGAACCCGGGGGCAAAGCCCGCGCGATCCTGGAACTCGGAGGGTACGGGACCGGGGCAGACGACGGTGACGCGAACGCCCTGCGGCGCCAGCTCACAGCGCAATGCCTCGGAGAACGAGAGCACATAGGCCTTGCTGGCGTAGTACACAGCCATGCCGGGGCCCGGCAGGAATCCGGCGATCGAGCCGAGATTGAGGATCCCGCCGCGGTTGCGGATCAGCTGGTCGGCAAAGCGCAGCGTCAGGTCGGTCAGCGCGCGGATGTTGAGGTTGATGATGTTGAGCTGTTCGGCACGGTCGCGCTCTATGGCGCGGCCGAACAGGCCGAAGCCGGCATTATTGACGAGATATTCGACCTCGACCCCGGCCTCGGTCAGGGCTTGCGCGATCCGGTCGCCTGCATCGGTCTGCTGGAGATCGCAGGGGATCACGATCGGGGCCGCGCCGCCCTTGCCCCCGAGTTCGTCGGCGAGCGCCTTCAGGCGATCGGCGCGCCGCGCCACCAGAGCCACGCGGTGACCATTCGATGCAAACACGCGCGCCAGTTCGGTGCCTATGCCCGCCGATGCCCCGGTTATCAGCGTCACACGCTCGGTCACGTTTCAAACTCTTATTGCAAATTCTAGTGAGATCCCCAACGGGGCGACGAGAGCATAGGCATGCGGTGGGACGCAAGACGCGTATGGGCTTGTGGACAGTGGCGGCCCGCTGATTTGGCGATGAAACGCCAGATTTTCAGTCGGATCGCCCACAATCGCGGCGGACATTAAAGTTTCGTCATCCGCGACACCGGCGACGATGCTCCATTTGCGCAGGCGACCGTGTCAGATTGCCGCGTCTGCGGTGCCCCAGGGGCCCTTTGGGAGCGCCGCCTGCTTCTCGGCGACGCGGTGCTTGAGATCGATGCGGTCGCGCGAGGAAATGCCGAGCAGGTCGGCGGCGCGCCAGACCACATTGTCCTCGAACTCGCTGACCTCGCCGTCGGCATAGACCAGCTCCCACATCATCTCGACGATGCGCAGCCGGCCCTCCTCATTCACCGAGCGCATGATCACGCTGGTAAAGTGATAGAGATCCACGGCCTCGCCCTCGACGCGCATGGCGGAGGCGATCAGCTTGTCGGCGGTGCCGGGATCGAGCTGGAAACGGCTCTCGATCAGGCTGTGCAGCTTGCGCGTCTCGGCCGGCGTCGGCTCGCCGTCCAGCGAGACGACATGCACCAGCAGCGCCGTCGCCGCGAGGCGATAGCCGCCGTCATCGAGGGTGCGGTCGGCCTGGGCATCGGGGGAGACGATATCGGCAATGAATTGGCGGAGTCCGTCGAGCATCGCTCTCTCTGTGGAATGAAGGCTGGAAGCCTCTAATCTGAGCACGATCTATCCGGAAAAACCGCTGCGCACTTTTCCAGATCATGCTCTGTTGAAATCTATATGGCGTGGAAACAGAACCGGCGCAATCCGCGCGGGTTCCCGCCGCGGCATTACGTTTCGGCAAGCATTACATTTCAGCAATATGACTACGGTATCTCGTACACCACGAGCTTGTCGGCAATGCCGCGCAGCGCCGCTTCCTTTTGAATCGGC
The DNA here is from genome assembly GCF_050435825.1 of Bradyrhizobium sp. I1.14.4. Lineage (NCBI taxonomy): Bacteria > Pseudomonadati > Pseudomonadota > Alphaproteobacteria > Hyphomicrobiales > Nitrobacteraceae > Bradyrhizobium > Bradyrhizobium sp. I1.14.4. The sequence continues at coordinate 56,305 of NZ_JBNDLA010000026.1, forward strand.
TTGATCGCCGCGCGATCGAGGATGCCCGCGACCTCCGCCGATTCCATCACCGGCTGGGTCAAATGGATTTCCTGTGACGTCGACAGGCTCTGCACCCGCGCCGCGATATTCACGGTCTGGCCGAAATAATCCTGCCGCTCGTTCAACGTCACCGCGAGGCACGGCCCTTCATGGATGCCGATCTTGACGATCAGGTCCTCCTTGCCGCGCTCGGTGTTGAGTTGCTTCATCGCGGCCCGCATGCGCAGGCCCGCCGACAATGCATGCTCGGGCCGGACGAAGGTCGCCATTACCGCGTCGCCAATCGTCTTCACGACTGCGCCGTGCTCGGAGGCGATGATCTCAAGCAAAGCGTGGAAATGCGCACGCACCAGATCGAATGCGACGAGATCGCCGACCCGCTCATAGAGCGCGGTCGATCCCTTCAGATCGGTGAACAGGAAGGTCAGCGCGGTGATCTTCAGCCGCTGGTCGACGGTGAGGTTGTCGGCCTTGAACACATCGCGGAAGGTCTGATTCGACAGCATCCGCTTCGCGGTGAGGATCGGCTTGCGCTTGCCGAGCAGCTCATGCAGCGCATCGGCTGCAACCCACACCGCTGGCAGCACGCGGGTGTCGGTCTGGTTGTCGAGCGACAGCCGGAGCGGCCCCGGCCGCAATACGGTGGTGCCGGTCGGCGCCTGCAGCTTGTTGAACACGATCGAGAACTGCTGACGTTCGGTGGTCGGCTCGCCCTGCACATCGAAGAAATGCGCCGAATGCGTCACCGGCTCGAACACGATCAAGAACTGCTTCGGCAATTGCAGCGATAGCAACGCCTTTTCACCGGCCGGCAACTCCAGCGATTCCAGCGTCACCTCTTTGAGCAGGCGCTCCAGCGAGCCTTCGTTGAGCTCGATGCCCGAGCTCCAGAACATCTGTCGGACATATTCCCAGATTGGCAGCGTGTTCGGATCGTGCGCGCCAATGCGGCGCACGCGCGGACTGACGGTGAAGGCGACCTCAACGAGGTCGTCGACGGAAGCCTCATAGCCGGCTGCGCAGAGTGCGCAGTTGTAATCGTCATGGCGCAGCGACTTCAGCGTCGAATGCGCATCGAGCACGCCGCCGCAGCCCGGACACAGCACGTTCCAGCTCATGTCGAACAGACCGAGCCGGGAGGCATGCAGGAAGCCGGAGATCACCTTCTCCTGATCGAGACCAGTACGGCTCGAGAAGTCCAGCAGGTTGATGCGGTTGAGATCCCGATCATGACCATCGACGATCAGCTGCTGCATGGCATCGACGACGTCCGGATCGGTCGTCTGCCTGAGGACTGCGAAATGGGCCTGCGTATCGCTCATGGTGAGCCCCTAGATGAGCATTGGGACACTGCCGCGCAAGGTCAGCGCGGCTTGATCGTAAACACCGGGGAGCGGTTCGGCTGGGTCGTCACCACGCCGATCGGCAGCACCGGATCCTTGTCCGCCAGCGCGACGCGGAACGCGCCGATGATCTTCGCAAGCGCGAGCGTCGCCTCAACCAGCGCAAAGTGTGCTCCGATGCAGACCCGCGCGCCGACCCCGAACGGCAGGTAAGCGAAGCGATCGGGCGGCGTCTCCGTCATGAAGCGCGCCGGCACGAACGCATTCGGATCGCGCCACAGCCTCTCATGCCGGTGCAGCAGCCACGGCGCGATCAGGATTACGTCATGCTTCCTGACCGGACGGCCCACGATGGTGTCGGGACCGCCCGCCGCACGCACGATCAGGAACGCCGGAGGATAAAGCCGCATGGTTTCGTCGATTACGGCGCGGGTGAACTTCAGCCGCTCGATGTCGAGCGGGCCTGATGTCGCCGCGCTGCTGACTTCTGCCGCCAGTTGTTCCTGGGTGTCGGGATCCAGCGCCAGCAGATAGAGCGCCCAGAACAACGCGGTCGCAGTCGTCTCATGGCCCGCCAGGATCATAGTCGCGATCTGGTCGCCGAACTGGGCATCGGTGAAGGCATCGCCGGTTTCAGGATCGCGCGCGGCGCCCATCAGATCGAACAGGTCGCGGGCCGGCGCGTTGTCATCCTTGCCGGCGGCGCGGCGCTCGGCCATCAGCATGCCGACGAATGCGGTCCAGCGTTTGCGGAAGCGAGCACGCCGGAAATCCTGCGGAGTAGGCCAACTCAAGGGCAGCAGCAGGTCCAGCATATGCGGCCGCGCCAGCGTGTCGCCATACTCCATCACGAACTCACGCAGCGCGGCGCCATGGCGATCCATGCCGAACGAGAACATGGTGCGGCCGGCGATCTCCAGCGTCATGCGCTGCATCACCTCGCGCAGATCGACCGGGCAGCTGCTCGCGGACTTCAGCTTGGCGATGGTCTCGTCGACAGCCTCGATCATGTAAGGCACCAGCGTCGTCACCGCGCGCGGCGTGAACGCCGGCGCCAGCGTGCGGCGCTGATGCTTCCATGCGCGGCCTTCGGCGATCAGCAGTCCCTCCCCCAGCATCGGGCGCAGCACGCGAAGGCCGGCCGGCGTACGGGTGTAGTTCTCGTAATTGTCGACCAGCACATGGCGGATCGCATCCGGCGTGTTGAGGATGAAGCTCGAGCGGCCGAGAAAGCGGCCCTGAACGATGTCGTCCTCATAGGCGCGCTGCCCCCAGGTCTCGATCGGCGAGTTGCGCATCACCCGCATGCGCTGGAGCCCGGTCATATCGTCGGGCGCGCGCGGCGGGGCCGGCGGGACCAGGGGCCGCCGCGTGATCGGGATATCGTGGACTTCGGCTATGCTCATGGTCCTCGCTTCCTGCCTCACGCAACGGCCGATCCGGCCATGCGATCCCGGCGCCATGAAGGCGCGCGGACCCGTTACCAGACCTAATAAGTCAGCTCGGCGACCGCAATCCGATTCTCCGACGCCGGCCAGGTCCGCATCACAATGCGTTCCCCGTTGAAGATCGCCGCGACCGGGCGGCCGGCCTCGGCCGCAGCGAACCGCAATGTCGTCACCGCATCGGTCGGCACGCCGGATTTGACATCGGTGGGCTCCTTGCCGTCGAACAGTACGATATCGCGCGGCAGCCCGAAATAGCCGCGCGGCCGCGACATCAGCACAATGGCGCCCGCACCGGAATCGGCGGGCGAAAGCGGCCGCGCCGCGCGCAGATGCACGATCCCGGACGAGCGTCGAAACGGCGAGCGATAGATGTGCGTCGTCACCGCACCTGGCGAAGTCAGCACGAATTCGAGCGGCCAGGACGGATCGACCTGCGCCGGACCCCAGCGGCCGTCGGCGCCGGTCTGCGAGCTGTGCAGCGGGCCGCCGATGCGCTCGCCGGTTTCCGCCGAGACATGATAGATATCGACCGTGGCACCCGGCACCGGCCGGTTGGTCGGCACGCCGCCGGGCATGCCGGTGACGAGGCCACTGAGCTTCACCGCCGCCTCCGGCACGATCTCGATCCGCGACGGCTCATGCCCCGCGATGAACCTGTAGATCTCGCGAAAAGCGCGCGGATGAAATCCGGTCTCGCGGTGATCGAGCGCACCGAGCACCAGATTGGTCGCGCCTTTCAGCGCCGGACCTTCGGTCGTGACATTGGTCGGCGTGCCCGGCTTGCCGACAAAGCGGCCGTCGGCTTGCGCATATTTGTCGAGACCATCGCTGCGCAAGGTCAGGAATGCGGTGCCAACAGTCACTTCACTGTCGCCGTCGTTCAACCCGCGCAGGAACGCACCGCGCCCGTTGAACTCGTTGCCGAGCCCGTCGTCCCACGCATACACACCGTGGTTGGGCGTGCCGCACAGCACCGCGTGGCTTGTGTCGCCGCCGCCACCATTCTTGACGTAGTTGCGGATCGCATTGCCGCCACGGGAATTCCCGACCAATGCAATACGTGCGGCACCGCTGCTTTGCTTGAGCTGCCTGACCGCCTCGGCGAGCTCGCGCCGCTGGTCCTCGGTCGAGGAGCGGCTGGCCTGCTCGACCTTGTCATCCGTGCGCGCCAGGGGATCGGTGAAATTGATCGCGGCCATGCGCTCGCGCGGCACGCCGTTGGATTCCATCCGCCACAGCGTCGTCATCCAGAGCGCTGCGTGATCGCCATTGCCGTGCACGAACAGGATCGGCGGGATGTCGCCGGCCTGCGCCGGCTGCGCCAAGGCCGATTGAGCCAGGGCCGACTGAGCCAAGGCCGGGGCGGCGAGCCGGCCGGCCAACAGGGCGAGAGCACCGGCCCCTTGCAAGATTCTCCGCCGCGACAGCGCCATTGGTCCCCTTCCCCAGGCCTTCCTCAGGTCTTTCAGTGCTTTAGCTGTGTCCTGGATCCGCCAAACATAGCGTAATCGCTGGACAGGACACGCGTTTCGCGGGCATCAGTTGATGCAGCCGGAATCATTCAACTAGCCATAACAGGCCAACCGGAACCGGATATGACCGAACCGCGCAAGCGCTCCGACAGTATCACTGCACCCTTGCGGCATTCAATCTTCCGGCGAATCTGGCTCGCCAGCCTGCTCTCCAATCTCGGCATCCTGATCCAGGGCGTCGGCGCCGCCTGGGCGATGACCCAGATGACCTCGGAAGCCGACAAGGTCGCGCTGGTGCAGACCGCGCTGATGCTGCCGGTGATGCTGATTTCGATGCCGGCCGGCGCCATCGCCGACATGCATGACCGCCGCATCGTGGCGCTGGTGTCGCTGGCGATCGCGCTCTCCGGCGCCACCACGCTGACGGTGCTGGCCTGGCTCAATCTGGTGACGCCGAACATCCTGCTCGCGCTGTGCTTCGTCGTCGGCAGCGGCATGGCGCTGTTCGGCCCGGCCTGGCAATCCTCGGTCAGCGAGCAGGTGCCGTCGGAGACGCTGCCCGCTGCGGTCGCGCTCAACGGCATCAGCTACAACATCGCGCGCAGCTTCGGCCCGGCGATCGGCGGCATCGTGGTCGCGTCCGCAGGCGCTGTGGCAGCCTTCGCCGCCAATGCCGTGCTGTATCTGCCGTTGCTCGCCGTGCTGTTCCTGTGGAATCGGGTCAGCGAGCCATCGCGGCTGCCGCGCGAGCGGCTGAACCGCGCCATCGTCTCGGGCGTGCGCTACATCACCAATTCGCCGTCGATCAGGATCGTGCTGACCCGCACCATGGTGACCGGCATCATCGGCGGCTCGGTCTCGGCGCTGATGCCGCTGGTGGCGCGCGATCTGCTGCATGGCGGCGCGCAGACCTACGGCATCATGCTCGGCGCCTTCGGCATGGGTGCCGTGATCGGCGCGCTCAACATCAGCGAGATCCGCAGCCGGCTCAGCGGCGAGGCCGCAGTGCGCACCTGCGCGCTCCTGATGGGCGTCGCGATCGCGATCGTCGCGGTGAGCAAGCAGCCGGTCATCACCGCGGCCGCGCTGGTGGTTGCCGGCGCGGTGTGGATGCTCGCGATCGCGCTGTTCAATATCGGCGTGCAGCTCTCGGCGCCGCGCTGGGTCGCGGGCCGTTCGCTTGCGGCCTTCCAGGCCTCGATCGCCGGCGGCATCGCGATCGGAAGCTGGTGCTGGGGCCGCATCACCGACGTGGGCGGCGTCGAGATGGCGCTGTTGATTTCTGCCGGTCTGATGCTGCTGTCGCCAGTGCTCGGGATCTGGCTCAGGATGCCGCCGGTCGGCGCGCGCAACGAGGACGCAACCGATACCCTGGCCGATCCCGAGGTGCGGCTGCAACTGACCGGGCGCAGCGGGCCGCTGGTGGTCGAGATCGAATACCGGGTGGCGCAGGACAATGCCCGCGCCTTCCATAATGTGATGCAGGACGTGCAGCTCAGCCGGCAGCGCAACGGCGCCTATGGCTGGTCGATCGCGCGCGACATCGCCGATCCCGAATTGTGGACCGAGCGCTATCATTGCCCGACCTGGCTCGATTTCCTGCGCCAGCGCAGCCGCGCCACCCAGATCGAGCGCGAACTGCATCAGAAGGCGGCCGACTTCCACATCGGCGCCGATCCGATCCGCGTGCGCCGCATGCTGGAGCGGCCGTTCGGCTCGGTGCGCTGGAAGGACGAGACCCCGGATCGCGCCGCCAAGGAAGTGATCCCGGTGGTCGCCACCGCGGCGGGCAGCAGTACGTAGTCTCGATCGTCATTCCGGGGCATCGCGCAGCGATGAACCCGGAATCTCGAGGTATTAGCGCGCGATTCCGGGTTCGATGCTTTCGCATCGCCCCGGAATGACAGTTGGTGGGTTTATTGCCCGTGATCGGCGAGTGTCTGCTGGCAGGCCTTGCTGAGACGGCTGCGGTGCTCCCTCAGGCAGGCCAGCACGGCCTGATCGCCCTCGCCGAGATGGGCGCGGCAGAACCGGGAGGCGTCGCGTGAGCAGGCATCACGCCCCTGCTGCTGTGCCGAGGCGGCCGACGTCAACAGAACCAGTGCAACGACGGCGAACAGAAATCGGGTCATCTCTCAAAGCCTCTAAGGAATGCGACGCTGATTCTATAGCGTTTCAGTGCCGCGAAGAAGCTTGAAACGGAGGAGCGAGCCGGCCGGGTTCGCCCCGCACGGGTGCGAGCCCGCGCACTGTGACGGTCATCACGCCGGTATAAGGCCCGCTTTTTGTTGTCGTTCCGGCGCCTTGTTGGGATCGCGTTAAGACCTTGTTGGCATTAATCGCTCGTTACGGCTGTGGCGTATCCTTGAGTTCCGAGAGAGTGTGTAGCGATGCGTAGTGCGTTGGGCCTGATGCTGGCCAGTGTTGTGGCGGCGATCGTGATCGCCGGTGTGTGGTTCTGGACCTCCTCCCCGCGTGCCGACGCGGCTCCTCCGCAGACAACCGCCGCCGCCAAGGCCGAGCCGCTTCCTGCGGCAGCGGCCAGGCAGGCTGCCAGGGACGATGTCGAGACGACCGCCGCGCTGTCGAAGCGCGCCGATGCCACCCAGGCGGCAGCCCCGGCCGCGGCACCCGCAGCGGCGCCGATGCCGGCCCCCGTCGCGGCCGCGCCCAAATGCGCCAATCCCGATGCGCTCGGCATCAGCCGCACCGTCGTGGTCGACACCACTGGCGGCCCGGGCTTCGGCTTCCTGCAGTACAAGCAGTATGACTTCCTGACCGACAAGGAGGTCGTGCTGACCTTCGACGACGGTCCATGGCCGACCACGCCCGCCGTGCTCAAGGCGCTGGCGGACGAGTGCACCAAGGCGGTGTTCTTCCCGATCGGCCTGCACACCACCTATCACCCGGACATCCTGCGCCAGGTCGCCGCCGCCGGCCACACCATCGGCGCCCACACCTGGTCGCACGCGCACCTGGCGAGCAAGAAGCTCACCGAGCAGCAGGCCAAGGACGAGATCGAGAAGGGTTTTAGCGCGGTGAAGCTGGCGCTGGGTGCGAACCCCGCGCCGTTCTTCCGCTTCCCGGCGCTGGCGCATACGCCGGCGACGACCGCCTATCTCGGCAGCCGCAACATCGCGATGTTCTCGGTCGACGTCGATTCCAACGACTTCAAGTCCAAGAGCTCGGACGAGGTCATCAACAACGTGATGACCAAGCTCGACAAGGAGCACAAGGGCATCATCCTGATGCACGATCTGCAGAAGCACACCGCCCAGGCGCTGCCGACGCTGCTGCGCCGGCTGAAGGCGGGCGGCTACAAGGTGGTCTGGATGAAGGCCAAGACCCAGCTCGAGACGCTGCCGGAATACGACGCGATGATGGCGAAGACCGAGAAGCCGATCGCATCGGGCCGGCCCGTGGGCAACGTCGTGCAGACGGTCGCCGAGTAAGCGCGCGAAGCATCAGGCCGAAAGCGTTTGAAACGTCGTCATGGCCGGGCTCGTCCCGGCCATCCACGTTTTTGCGGCAACGACTCAAGACATGGATGCTCGGGCCAAGCTAGGCCAAGCCCGAGCATGACGAGCCACGGAACGTGGGGCGATAGCCGCCTTCGCATGGGCGCATGCCAAAATATCGAAAACAACCCCATGCAAAGTAGCCGGCGGCTGCCGGCGTTCGACACGGCAACTTGACACGTCGGGCAAGTCAGCGGCACAATTCCATTATTCCGAAATCGTGCAAGCGCCCCTCGCCCCGGCTATCGCATGTGGCGTTTGCGGACTTCTGCAGCCGACATTTCCACGTCGTCGTGCCCGGGGCCATGGGACGTGGCCGTAGCCATATACGGTTGCCCTGCCCGCAAGCGGGAGAGGGAGCACAGTCCTTTTCGGCGTTACCAATAAATCCCGTGACGATGCAGCTCGCCGATGATGCGGCCCTCGGTCCAGCGCCCGGCGTAACGACCACGGCTGGATTTTGTACGTGTAGCTAGGCTTGTCGTCGTAATATTCGTCATTTCGCGCCGACGATGACGGCTGCACGTTGGACTGTTGCGCACTCGGCTGCGGAGCCGGTGCCGGTGCCGGCGTCGTTGCAGCCGCCGGCGCAGCAACCGCCGAAGGCCGGCGCCACCGGCAGATCAGCAACCTTGCCCGCTGTAGTGACCGAGTTCGATGCTGCTGCCGGCAGCGACTGTGCTCCGCCCAACGACAGGCTTCGTTCGCCGGCCTGCGCGGCAGCGGAAGCCAAAATCATCGCCGTGATTAGGATGAGTTCGCGCATTGTTGTGCTCCCGTTGGTGGCCGGAAGACTAGCCACGCCGCAAGAGCGGCTATGTGAGCTGCTTCACGCGGCCCGGCCTCGTTCAGCGATCCCCGATCCTCGACCGCCTCTCCGGCAGTTGAATATGTAGTTGATTTCAGCCTAAGGTGGATATCACCGTTATAAAGCAGCGGGGGATGCAATGCTGATGTTGGAGTCTGAGGCTCTCACGAAGGATGCCTGGCAATGGTTCGGAGCAGGGCTAGGAGTAGCCTTCCTCGTCACAATAGCATTGATTGTCCTATTCTTCTGGTACAGCGCCTACCATGCCGAAACTGAACAAGATGCACTCGATCTTGGCGTTTTAGGATTGATCTTGCTTCTGGTGACGATCTTCTATCTCGTGGCGTTTTCGTTCCTCGTGGCCGCTTCGACGAAGGGCCTAGACGTCAAACTGCTCGTGGCCGCGGTTGATGCATTTGTTTTGATCGGAAGTAAGCTACTTGCGCCAGAGTTTTTACGTTACTTGAACGAGGAGCCAATCGGGGGGCCGACGAAGAAGTAACCGAACAGACGCTCACGACTTCGCTGATTTTGGTCAACGATTGATCGTCGCGCGCAAGGCTCTCGTAAATGGATCGAATTGGTTAGGTCGAATTCTGCGGGAGGCACCGGATGGCTAATGAGAACCAAATGTGGGGAATTCATGGGGGGCGTACAGGCGATGCCAATACTCTCTTCCTCAAAGAGGGCTGCGTTGCGCTCGGATGGCACAAGGTCGGTGATCTGAGTAAGCTTGCGCCGAACAGAGAGGCTTTTAAGGCAGAGCTCGCGAGCAAATTTCCGGATAAGAAGGCCGGTGCAATTCCAGTCGAGGCCGGTCAACTGTTTCGGTTTGCACATGAGGCGAGGGTGGGGGACATTGTCATCTATCCTTCTAAAGCCGATCGCCACATTCACGTTGGCCGTATCAGCGGTAACTACTTCTACAACGACGAGGGAAAGACGACCTATCCGCATAGGCGGCCGGTCGAGTGGCTAAAGGGGCAGATGGTGGCGTAGATATTTTGGCGCACAAAGACGAACTCGGGTTTGAGCCACCAATCATTAAGGTGCAGGTGAAGAGTAAGGAAGGGACGAGCGGTGACCCCGAGGTGTCTTCGCTTTATGGCAAGTGTGACAAGGACGAATATGCACTGTTCGTGACACTAGGCGATTTCTCGAATCAGGCTATTAGCTTCGCCAGAAGCAAACCAAACCTTCGGCTCGTGGCTGGTGACGAACTGGTCAATATTATTCTCCAGCATTATGAGCAGTTTGATAGCCGATACAAAGGGCTTCTACCGCTAAAGCGCGTTTATGTACCCGATCCTGAAGATACAGAAGAATAGTCTATCGCTAATGTTTCCGAACCTGAAAACGGACAAGTGTTACACGCTGTTTGGGCGCAGAAGTCTGCGGCGAGGTCCACACGCATTGAGATGCGTAGGGAATTGACGAACCCTGCAGCGCGGTCCGTTTTCGGATTTTGAGGTCGGCGGCCCAAGACGTGCCCAGAATAGTATGCCAAGCTGAGCCGCTGATCATGGAAGCACTAGCCAGCTTGTCAGCATTGCCACGCTGGAATGAAGATATTGCTCTCCATCCGCCACGAAGCGCCCAGCACGTGTTGCGAAGTCATTGAGCGATCGCCCGCTGCTTACCAACAAGGCGTCCTTAACACTCATTATCGCTGCCAATATGCAAGTCATCTGAAGTTGTGGTGCCGCAAGAGGGACTCGAACCCCCGACCCCGTCATTACGAATGACGTGCTCTACCAACTGAGCTATTGCGGCGAACCGTTCGGCAACGGCCTGACAACGCGCCACCTGATATCGGGCATGACCCCGATTGGCAAGGAAAACGCGGTTACTGAACCGCACAGCCGTTACCTAACCGCGAATCAGCTTCCCAAACGTGACAGAAATCCGCGCCAACCGCCCGTCTGGGCCTTGGCGGGGCCGATTTGTTCCGCAAATTCGTCCACGGCGCCGTCCTCGTCGATCCCGGGGTCGTCGGGGGCCCGGACGATCGGGATCACGGCCGGAATCGGCGCCGGTGCGGCCTTGGGCAGGTCGGTCCGGGAACGGAACAGGGGGGCCGCTGTGGGGGCTGCCGATTCGGCGGCTGGCGGCGGAGCCGGCTCCGGCGGGGCGGGCTCGGCCGGGGCCAGCTCGGCCTCGAGGGCTGCCGGCAGCGGGGCGTTGTCCTGCACGGTCGGTACGGCCGGCTCCAAGGGCTTGATCTCGACCGGCTTGGTCTCGACCGGCTTGGTCTCGACCGGATTGACCTCGACCGGCTCAGCCGGCCTGGCGTCCGCCGGCTCGCCGGCCACGTCCTTTGGCGGCTCGACCCGCCGCGGCGCCAGCATCGCCTCCTCGAACGGCGAGGGCTCGATCGCATGGCCCTTGTCGGACGGCAGTGCCGCGACCGGGGTCTGCCACTGGAAGGCATCGAGACGGCCGCTGACCGGCGACACCGGACGCCAGCGATCCGAGACATAGCCGTCCGCGGTCCACACCGGATCGTGCAGCGCCCGCACCGCGCGCAAGGTCCAGGCCCGCGCCCGGCCGCTGTCGCCATGCTCGGTGCGCTCGATCTCGGCCATCAACAGCGCGACGCGCTGCGTCGGCGCCGCTGTGAACGGCTCCAGCGCCGCACGCGCCTTGGCGAATTCGGCCGCATCGATCGCGGCGCGGGCGATCGCCAGCGCGCCTTCGATGTGGCCGGGTGTTTTCGCCGCCAGCGTCTCGACGCGCACCAGGCGCTGGCGCGCGGAATCGCCGAGCCGCACATGCGAATAGGCATCGGCGAGATCGGGATGCGGCTGCGCCAGCCACGCGGTCTCGACGATGCGCATCGCGCGGCGCAGCTGATGCGCCTCGCTCTCGAATTTGGCCGCCAGCACCGCGGCCGGAATCAGCGTCGGCGCCAGCTTGAGCGCCTCCATCGCGCTCGAGCGCGACAAATCGCGGTCGATGGTCTCGAACTCCAGCGCACGCGCCGTCAGCAGCACGCCGCGTTGCCGCCGATAGGTCGCCTTGTCGATCAATCCGGCGGTCTGGTTGTTGTCGATGATCGACAGCGCGCCGGCCCAATCGCCCTTGGCGCAGCAGAAGCCGAGCACCGCATGAGAGGCCCATGACGAGGACGGCGACATTTTCAGCGCTTCTTCGGCAATCATCACGGCCGCCACCGGATCGTCGGCGCGCTGCGCCTCGATGAACAGACCACGCAGGCCGAGCAGCCGCGTGTCCGCGCGCTCGGCCATGGCGCGGAAGGCGCGTTGCGCGCCGTCGCGATCGCCGTCAAGCTGCGCCGATTGCGCATGCAGCAACAGCGCCAGCGGATCGCCTCCGGCATGGCGCCGCGCCATTTCGGCATGCGCGCGCGCCGCAGAAGAGTCTCCATGCCCGATCGCGAGCAGGCCTTGCGTGATGGCGTGACGTCCGCGCGCGTGACGCCGCTCGCGCCGGCTGCGGCGGATTTGGCCCGGGATCTTCCACAGCCCGCGCAGGATCACGCCGGCGATCATCGCAATGACGATGACGAGGCCGAGCAGGTACATCGGCTGCTTGGAGGTGAGGCGCAAACCGCCCCACGACAACACGAGATCGCCGGGCTGATCGGCCATCCAGGCGGCACCCGCTGCAGCGAGCGCGATCAGCAGCAGGAACAGAATGATCCGGATCATCAAGAACCTATTGCAAAGACTTACTGGTTGACCGTGGCGAGCGCCGCCATGGCGTTGTCGGCAAATTTACGCGACGCGTCGAGCGCGGCGCGGCGCGCGTCCACCTTGGCGAGCCAGGCTTGCGCCGCGGTGCGATCGGCCGGCGACAGCGACTTCAATTCACGCTCGGTCAATGCGAGATCATTATGCACGGCGGCCGATGTCACGCGCGCGACGATGCTGCCGCGATCGCTGCCGGTGCCGTCGGTCCGCTCGATGCGGATCAGATTGGAGGCGCCGGCCTTCAGACGATCGACCAGCCCGGCGCTGGCCGCCGCAGCTTCAGGCGCCGGCGGCGCAAGTCGCGGCACGATCTCGATCAGCTCGCGGCACAGCGCGTTCGGATTCGGCACGCCTGACGCAGCGAAGACTTCAAGCGGCTTCAGCACGTCAGGATTGTCGGCGATCGCCCTCGCGGCGTCGAGGGCGGAGCCATAGGGATCGCCGTGACGAACCGCGACATCGAGCAGCGATGCCGCAACCACGCGGCGCAGCGGCACATCGTCCGCCTTCGCCTCGGCCTTGCTGTCGGCGATCTTGCCGTCCTGTTTGGCGATCGCGGCGCCCTGCGCCTTCACCGCGCCCTCGACCCTGTCGATGCGCGCCGTGATGCCGGAGATGTCGGGCGGGGCCGCGCCATCGCGCGGCGCGGTCTTCGCGTCGTTGACGGCAGCGGCAAGCTTGTCGGACTGCGCCCGCGTTGCGGCGAGTTCGGTGCGCAGCGCGGCGATCGATTTGTCGAGCGCCTCCAGCCGTGCCGACGCCGCGGGATCGGCGGCCGCAGCGGCCGACCTGCCGGCTTTTGATTCAAGCGCGGTCAGGCGCATGCCGAGGTCGTCGACCATTGCGGCATTGGGCTGCGGCGCGGACACAGGCTGCACCGCGGGCCAGCCGAGCAGCCAGCCGACGCCGATCACCAGCGCCGCGGCGACCGCGCCTGACACCGGCGCCACCACCCAGGGCGATACCGGCCTCGACGGCTCGGCTTCCGGCGCGGCCGAGGCGGTCGCGGGCTGCGGCTCCGGTTGAGGTGCGGGGTCGCCTTGCGGCTCCGCCTCAGGCGCGGCTGCGTCCGCAGACGCCTTGGCAGCGTCATTGGCAGCATCCTTGACGCCTTCCTTGACACCTTCCCTGGCGGCTTCCTCGGTCCCTTCGGTCTTTGGCGGTTCGCTCGAGATCTTGGTCGCCTGAAGGTCGATGGTCGGCGGCGCGCGCTTGGGCCGGGAATCCGGCGAAGGTCCTGGGTCGTCGGGCCTATCTTCAGCCATCGCGAGGGTCCTCAAAACTACTGGCCGCACATCCTACCAGAATCGGCCCCAGTTCTTAGAGCACGATCCGAAAAACCGGGCATTGCCTAACATCATGGTGAGACGAAAGAATTATGCCGCCGATGGCCGCAAGGTGCGGCCGAGCGCCTCCAGCAGGGCGTTTTCGTCCGGCCGCGCCGCCACCACCACCTTGGTCGCGCCGGCGTCATGGAGCACCGAGGCGACCGCCGCCGAGATGCAGCATTGCGGCAAGGCCAGCGCCGAAATCTCTAGACCGTCGGCCCGTATTGCGCCCAGAAACGCCTGCGCGCTGCGGCGGGAATAATGCAGCACCGCGGTGATCCGGTTCGCCATGAAGGCGTCGCTGACCTCCCTTGGGAAGCCGGCCACCGGCGCCATCCGGTAGGTGGTGTGGGTGACGACGGTCAACCCCTTTTCGCTGAGTTCGCCGGCCAGATCGCGCGACAGGTCGGCGCCGGCCAGATAGAGCAGCGTGGCCGAAGCCGCCAGTTCGCCGGCCTTGACCCGCGCGAGCACGAGATCGCGCAAGCTCACCGCGTCACGCGCCACATCGCCCTTGGCCACGATCACCTTGTCGAAGCCCGCGGCGCGCGCGGCCTCGGCGGTGTGCGCCCCGACCGCGAACAGCGGCAACCGCAGCAGCCGGCTGCCGGCGAGATCGCGCGCGCGCAGCGCATTGGCGCTGGTCAGGATGACCGCGTCATAGTCCGCATCGTCGTCATCATGGAACGGCAACGGTTCGAAGCGCAGCACCGGCGCCGACAGGGCCTCGAAGCCGCGTTGGCGCAGCGTCGCGAGCGTCGCGTCATTGTCCGGATGCGGTCGTGTGACAAGGATGGTCACGCCTCAGGCCTCCAGCCCTGTAAATTCAACCTTGCCGACCGATTGCACTTTAAGACCTCGCAATGCTACCCCGGAGGGGACATTTTGATGAACATGATCTTGCCGGAAACCGGTTCCGGCCTGTCCGGATCATGCTGGTAGCACAAGGGCCGAAATTGGGACACGAACCACCGATGCTGGTGTTGGGGATCGAGACCACCTGCGATGAGACCGCAGCCGCCGTGGTCGAGCGCCAGGCTGACGGGCAGGCGAAAATCCTCTCCAACGTGGTGCGCTCGCAGACCGACGAGCACGCCCGCTTCGGCGGCGTGGTGCCGGAGATCGCGGCGCGCGCCCATGTCGACCTGCTCGACGGTATCGTCGCCTCCGCGATGAAAGAGGCCGGCGTCGGCTACGGACAATTGTCGGCGGTCGCGGCAGCCGCAGGCCCCGGCCTGATCGGCGGCGTGATCGTCGGTCTCACCACCGCGAAGGCGATCGCGATGGTACACGATACGCCGCTGATCGCGGTGAACCATCTCGAGGCGCACGCGCTGACGCCGCGGCTGACCTGCGCGTTGGCGTTTCCCTATTGCCTGTTCCTGGCGTCGGGCGGCCACACCCAAATCGTCGCCGTGGTCGGCGTCGGCGAATATGTGCGGCTCGGCACCACCGTCGACGATGCAATGGGCGAGGCGTTCGACAAGGTGGCCAAGATGCTGTCGCTGCCCTATCCGGGCGGGCCGGAGGTCGAGCGCGCGGCCGCCGGCGGCGACCCGACGCGGTTTGCCTTCCCGCGCCCCATGCTCGGCCGCCCCGATGCGAACTTCTCGCTGTCGGGATTGAAGACGGCGGTGCGCAATGAAGCGAGCCGGCTGGAGCCACTCGAGCCGCAGGACATCAGCGATCTCTGCGCAAGTTTTCAGGCCGCGGTGCTGGAATCGACCGCGGACCGCTTGAGCGTCGGACTGAGGTTGTTCCAGGAGCGGTTCGGCACGCCGCGCGCGCTGGTCGCGGCCGGCGGTGTGGCCGCCAACCATGCCATCCGCAGCGCGCTGCAGGATGTGGCGGCAAAAGCGCAGACCACGCTGATCATCCCGCCGCCGGCGCTCTGCACCGACAATGGCGCGATGATCGCCTGGGCCGGCGCCGAGCGGATGGCGCTCGGCCTCACCGACACGATGGAAGCGCCGCCGCGCGCACGCTGGCTGCTCGATGCCAACGCCAAGGCGCCGGCCGGCTACGCCAATAGCCGCGCCGGACATTGAACCGAGGGTTTTGATGCCCGCGCATAAGTCAGTCAGCGTGATCGGTGCCGGCGCCTGGGGCACGGCATTGGCCGATGTCGCGGCACGCGCCGGGCGCAAGGTGACGCTGTATGCGCGCAATGCCGAGCATGCCGCGCAGATCCAGGCGACGCGGGTCAATCCGAGGTTGGCTGGTGTTCAACTCCACCCCAGCATCATGGTGACGTCGGATATCGCCGCAGCGGCGCGCGCAGACATCATCCTCGCGGTGACCCCGGCGCAGCATTTGCGCGCCGCGGTCGGCCATCTGGCGCCGCATCTCAAATCTGACACGCCAGTGATCGCCTGCGCCAAGGGCATCGAGCACGGCACGCACAAATTCATGACCGAGGTGATCGCGGAAGCAGCACCTGGTGCCGTGCCCGCGATCCTGTCGGGACCGAGCTTTGCCGACGACGTCGCGCGCGGCTTGCCGACCGCGGTGACGTTGGCCACCAGGGATGAGACATTGGCGAGGGCGCTGGTGCAGGCGCTCGGCTCGGCGACCTTCCGGCCCTATCACACCACCGACGTGCGCGGCGTCGAGATCGGCGGCGCGGCCAAGAACGTGCTGGCGATCGCAGCCGGCATTGTCGCCGGCAAGAATCTCGGCGCATCCGCGCTCGCCGCGCTGACCACCCGCGGCTTCAGCGAGCTCGCGCGATTGGGCCGCGCCTGCGGCGCGCGCGCCGAAACCCTTTCTGGCCTGTCGGGACTGGGCGACCTCCTGCTCAGCTGCTCGACCGCGCAATCGCGCAACTTCGCGCTCGGCCTCGCGCTCGGGCGGGGTGAAGCAGCCCCGGTCGGCAAGCTCGCCGAGGGCGCGTTCACCGCACCGGTTCTGTGCGAACTCGCAGCCGCGCAAAAGGTCGATATGCCGGTGTCAAACGCGGTTGCCGCGATCCTGAGCGACCGGCTGACTGTCGATGCGGCGATCGAGGGCCTGCTGACACGGCCATTCAAGGCGGAGGAATGATCGTCACGCCGCCACGAAGGCGACGAGATCGCTCAATCCCGATCCCATTCCGTCGGGCACGACGCCAAGCTCCTCGACTGTCGCATCGGCGCGATTGATCCAAAAAGTTGGATAGCCGAACCACTTCGCCCCGGCGACATCCCAGCCCGCGAATGCCGCAAAGACGATCTCCTCTTTGCGCAGCCCGAACGCGTCGACACCCATCTGGTAGGCGCGGGCGTCGGGCTTGAACGCCTGAACCCTGTCGGTCGAGAGGTGGGCCTCGAACAGCCCCTCAAGCCCGGAATTCATGACCACTGCATCGAGCATCGGCACGGTGAGGTTCGACAGGAACGCCAGGCGCATGCCGGCCGCGCGGATTTGCCTGAGCGCCGGCAGAACATCGGGCCACGCCTTCAGCTCCAGATACGTCTGCATCAGACGGTCGCGTTGCTCCGACGACAATTCGATCTTCGCCGCCCTGGCCGCGAAGACCAGCGCATCCTCGGTGACGCGCCAGAAATCGGTGTAGCGTCCGCCAAGGGTCCTGAGCCAGCCATACTCGAACTGCCGGGCGCGCCAGGAGGCGCTCAACTCGGCGCCCTTGCCCGGAAACATCTCCTCCACGCGCGCGAATACCGGACGTGGATCGATGATCGGAAAACCGTCGAAGGCGATCGCCTTGAAGGGCGGGCGCCCTGCGGTGCGCGCCTGGTACGGCAGCACTGCCGCCGTCGCCACTGATGCTGCGGTTAAAACCGTGAACGTGCGGCGATTCATAAGCATGTGATCTCCTGCGAGACGAGCCAGCACCCGTTCACAGAAAAGGCGCCTCGGCACAATTGCCAGATTTCGCCAGAGATCATTCCAGATTTCAGAACAATCGACGCCTGCTGACGCGACCATTCAAGACGGCGCAGCGCACGTCACAGGCGAGCGAGGCGGAGCTTCACGATCCAGGCGCGCCGTAATAGCGTGGCGGCGAACCGTCGGATCCCGGTCGAACAAATCGAAAAACGGACCCCAAGGGAAAGACCCATGCGTCAACGGCATCGCGCCATCCTTCTGATCAGCCTTGCAGTCGCCCTCGCCGCCTCATCCACGGTAGCCCGCGCCCAGACCGCAGCCTCATACGATGACCTTGCCAGGATCGAGGCGGCCGCCAATGCCAGTGACGGCAAGCGGGTCGCCCCGCTCAAATCGATCGGCAATCCCACCAGCGACGTCTCCCCGGAGATGCAGGCGATGATCGGCGCGCCCTATCCGCCGCATTTCAACGCCGACCCGAAGACGCCTGCGGAATGGAAGGAGTTGATCGATCGCCGCGCCAAGCTCTTGATCGCGGGTATTCCGGCGATGAAGGCGAAGCTCGGCGTCAAGGTCGAGGAAACCAGGCTTGCCGGCGTGCACTGCTACATCGTGACGCCGAACAAGATCGCGCTCGAGAACCGGCGCCGCCTGCTGATCCACGTGCACGGCGGCGGCTACGTATTCGGCCCCGGCGAAGCCGCGTTGCCGGAAGCCATCATGATGGCCGGCTTTGGCGGCTTCAAGGTGATCTCGATCGACTACCGGATGCCGCCGGATTTCCCTTATCCGGCCGCGATGGACGACGCGATGGCGGTCTGGAAGGAGGTTCTGAAGTCGCACGAGCGCCACCGGCTGGCGATCTTCGGCACCTCGACAGGCGGCGCGATGACGCTCGCGATGGTGTTGCGGGCGAGGGATGAGAAGCTGCCGCTGCCGGCCGCCATCGCGCCGGGCACGCCATGGTCCGACATCGACAAGATCGGCGACAGCTACGCGAGCAATGAGTGGGTCGACAACGTGCTGGTGACCTGGGACGGCTGGCTCGGCCGCGCGGCCAAGCTTTATGCAAACGGGACCAGCCTGAAGAATCCCTACATTTCGCCGATCTACGGGGACTTCAAGGGTTTTCCGCCGACCATCCTGACATCGGGCACGCGCGATCTGTTCCTCAGCAACACGGTTCGCACCCATCGCAAATTGCGGCGCGCCGGCGTGATCGCCGATCTCAACGTCTATGAGGGGCAATCCCACGCGCAGTACCAGATGAACGTCGATGCGCCCGAGACGAAAGAGGCGTTCACCGACATTGCCAAATTCTTCGATCGATATTTGAAGCAGTGAGCGCAGGATCAGATGCCCGCGCTTGTCGCGGGCATCTGCGTGCCTGTAGATTGCGCGCAATCGGCGTTCAGGAACGGGGTAAGTTGCGATGAATTACTGGCTGGTGAAATCCGAACCGTCGGCCTGGTCGTGGGACCAGCAGGTCGCCAAGGGCGCGAAGGGCGAAGCCTGGACCGGCGTGCGCAACTTCACGGCGCGGCAGAACCTCGTCAACATGAAGAAGGGCGACAAGGCGTTCTTCTATCATTCCAACGAGGGCAAGGAGATCGTCGGCATCGCCGAGATCATCAAGGAGGCCTATCCCGATCCGACCGACAAGACCGGCAAGTTCGTCTGCGTCGACATCAAGGCCGACAAGCCGCTGAAGACGCCGGTGACGATGGCCGCGATCAAGGCCGACAAGAAACTCGCCGACATGGCGCTGGTGAAATATTCGCGGCTCTCGGTGCAGCCGGTGACCGCGGAAGAATGGAAGATGGTCTGCAAGATGGGCGGGCTGTAACGTCCCACGAACTCTACTGTCGTCCCTGCGAAAGCAGGGACTCATAACCACAACTCTCTCAGTCACACAGGGCTGTGGCCCCAGCGTTCTACATCTTGGACATTCGTGGTTGGGTTCCGGCTCGCGCTTCGCTTGGCCGGGACGACGATAGGGATGCGGTGACTTACGCCCCGGCCGCCATCACCACCTGCGCCAGCAATTGCTCGCGCTTGCTCTGGGTGCGGTAACCTCCCATCGTCGCGGCGAAGCGTTCGAGAATGCCGTCCTCGAAGGCGGTGACGATGGTGTCGTGGACATAGCTCTTGCGGCAGATCGCCGGCGTGTTGGAAAGCTGATCGGCGGCGGCGCGGATCGCGTCCAGCACCTGGCGCTTGCGGCCGCGCTGGCTGGTGGCCGGCGTGATCCGCGACAGCGATTCCACCACGACAGCCGACGCCATCAGGGTGCGGAAATCCTTCAGCGAGATCTTGATGCCGGCGATCTCGCGCAGGAACGCGTTCACCGCCGTGGTGGAGGCGGCCCGCACGACACCGGAGCGATCGTAATACTGGAACATGCGCTTGCCCGGAACACCGCGCAGAATCCCGATCGCACGCACCAGCTTGGCCGCGTCGCACTCCTTGCGCACGGCCTTGCCGCCCTTGGCCTTGAAGGTCAGCACCAGGCTATCGTCTTCCAGCGTGACATTGGACTTCAGCAGCGTGGTGGCGCCGCGGGTGCCGTTGAGGCGGGCATAGGATTCGTTGCCGGGCCGGATCGCGGTACGCGCGATCAGTTCGATCACCGCCGACAGCGCGAATTCGCGCGTCGGTTCATCGCCGGACAGAAACGCCGAGACCTTGCGCCGGATCTTCGGCAGCGCCGCCACGAGCTTGGCCAGGCGATGCGCCTTGCGCTGCTCGCGAACCTTCTCCCAGTCGGCATGATAACGGTACTGCAATCGGCCCGCGGCATCGCGGCCGACGGCCTGCAGATGCGAGCTCGGATCGCTGGAATAGCGCACCTGGCGATAGGCCGGCGGAACCGCCATCGCGTGCAGCCGGCGGATGGTGCGCGCGTCGCGGACGTGCGAACCGTTGGCGCGAACGAAAGAATAGTTTTTGCCGCGCTTGATGCGGCGAATGGTCAGCTCGTTCTGGTCGCCGAGCCGCAGGCCCAGGTCACGCGCCAAGTCCTCGACTGAAGTCTTGATGGCGGCGGGAGCATCGAGCTTGATCTTTGCGCGCGGCGGCTTGGACGGCCATTGGCCCAGCGCCTTAGCCAAGGTGATAGCGGGATCGGCGGAAACGGGCCGCACAGCCGCGATATTCTGCTGATCCATCATTCTCGCAAAACGCCTTGTTCCGCTGTTCTCCCGGTAATGCCGTTGCTTCGGGCTTCGTTCCGGCGGGCCATCCGGCCTCGGATTGGCGATTTAGGGCGTCGAGGCTGACATTGCGAGTCGCGAATCGGTTACCTACGGTCTCTAATTACCTTTCATGGGTGCTATTCGCCCGCTAACCTTGATTTTGGGCTGTCCGGCGTCGCTCAAATTGGCGCCGGCGCCGCCCGGGAACCGGTTTTGGGGCAGGCCCATCAGGCTGGGCTGGACACGCGCGGATCAGGCCAGAGATCGCGCCCATGGTGCGCAATGCCGCGATGGCGCGCTGCCCGATGCCGGCGGCCGCCGGCTGGCTGAACCGCTAGCCCGCCAACTGCATTGGCAAGTTTCTGGCTGGCCCGACCGTCAAGCCGCACGGATCGCCGGTGGAGCAATTGTTGACGCAGATCATCGCGGCCGCCTCCGACAATTCGTTCAATTGTGCCTGAAGCCGTCCATCCAAATCGGCATCAGGGTATCGTCATCGTACCCGACATTGCCGCGGTGACGCTCCTCGCGGCGTAGAGAACGATACCACTACGACCAAGAGACCAGTGACCCGGAGCAGACGATGGCGCATAGGTTTCTCTCACCGATGCGTTGCGGTAAGCCGTCCTGTCACAAGCGGAATCCGGCGGGATGCCCGGCGGTTTCCACGCGACGAAAGTGACAGTCCTTTTTCCTTGCCGGGCCGGAATGCGACAACGCATAATCGCCGCAATGATCAAGACGGCTTGAATTAAAAGGCTTGTCTGCGCGTTGTTTGCGATCGGCAAGGAGTGGAGGAAAACGATGTCCGAGAAGATCTATGACGTTTCGGCCGACTGGGCCAAGCGCGCCTATATCGATGACGCCAAATATCGCGAGATGTACGCGCACTCGGTCAAGGACCCGAACGGCTTCTGGGGCGAGCACGGCAAGCGGATCGACTGGATCAAGCCCTTCACCAAGGTCGAGAACGTCTCCTTCGCGCCCGGCAACGTCTCGATCAAATGGTTCGAGGACGGCGTGCTGAACGTCGCCTGGAACTGCATCGACCGCCATCTGGAGAAGCGCGGCGACCAGACCGCGATCATCTGGGAGGGCGACGACCCCTCCGAATCCAGGCACATCACCTACCGCCAGCTGCACGACGAAGTCTGCAAGATGGCCAACATCCTGCGCACCCGGAACGTCAAGAAGGGCGACCGCGTCACGATCTATCTGCCGATGATTCCGGAAGCCGCCTACGCCATGCTGGCCTGCGCGCGGATCGGCGCGATCCACTCGGTGGTGTTCGGCGGCTTCTCGCCGGACAGCCTCGCGCAGCGCATCAAGGACTGCGATTCGAAGGTGGTGATCACCGCCGATGAGGGCCTGCGCGGCGGCAGGAAGGTGCCGCTGAAGGCCAATGTCGATGCCGCGATCGCCAAGATCGACGCTAAGGAGTCCGGCGGCGTCGACTGGGTCGTGGTGGTGAAGCGCACCGGCGGCAAGATCGACATGAACCCGACGCGCGACCTCTGGTATCACGAGGCCGCCGCCATGGTGACGACGGAATGCCCGGCCGAGCACATGCATGCCGAGGATCCGCTGTTCATCCTCTACACTTCCGGCTCGACCGGAACGCCGAAGGGCGTGCTGCACACCTCGGCCGGCTATCTCGTGTTCGCGGCGATGACGCATCAATACGTGTTCGATTATCACGACGGCGACATCTACTGGTGCACCGCCGACGTCGGCTGGGTCACCGGCCACAGCTACATTCTCTACGGGCCGCTCGCCAACGGCGCGACCACGCTGATGTTCGAAGGCGTGCCGAACTACCCGGACAATTCGCGCTTCTGGAACGTGGTCGACAAGCACAAGGTCAACATCTTCTACACCGCGCCGACCGCGATCCGCGCGCTGATGCAGGGCGGCGACGAGCCGGTGAAGAAGACCTCGCGCAAATCGCTGCGCCTGCTTGGCTCGGTCGGCGAGCCGATCAATCCGGAAGCCTGGGAGTGGTATTACCGCGTGGTCGGCGACAGCAACTGCCCGATCGTCGACACCTGGTGGCAGACCGAGACCGGCGGCATTTTGATCACGCCGCTGCCCGGTGCGACCAAGCTGAAGCCGGGCTCGGCGACGCGGCCGTTCTTCGGCGTGGTACCGGAGATCGTCGACGCCGACGGCAAGACGCTGGACGGCGAGACCTCGGGCAATCTCTGCCTGGCCAAGTCATGGCCGGGTCAGATGCGCACGGTCTATGGCGACCATGCGCGGTTCGAGCAGACCTATTTCTCGACCTACAAGAACAAATATTTCACCGGCGACGGCTGCCGGCGCGACGCCGACGGCTACTACTGGATCACCGGCCGCGTCGACGACGTCATCAACGTCTCCGGCCACCGCATGGGCACCGCCGAGGTCGAGAGCTCGCTGGTCGCGCACGAAGCGGTGTCGGAGGCCGCGGTTGTCGGCTATCCGCACGACATCAAGGGCCAGGGCATCTACGCCTATGTCACGCTGATGAAGGGCACCGAGCCGAGCGAGGCGCTGCGCAAGGAGCTCGTCGCCTGGGTCCGCAAGGACATCGGCCCGATCGCCTCGCCGGACCTGATCCAGTTTGCGCCCAGTCTGCCGAAGACGCGCTCCGGCAAGATCATGCGCCGCATCCTGCGCAAGATCGCCGAGGACGAGCCGTCGAGCCTCGGCGACACCTCGACGCTCGCCGATCCGGCCGTGGTCGACGACCTCGTGCACAACCGCCAGAACAAGAAGGGCGCACCGGCCTGATCCGGCGGCGGCAATATCAGGAAACCAAGGAAGGGCCGCGCGCGATCACCGCCGCGGCCTTTCGCTTTTCCCATTTCGCTCGGAAATACTCCGGAATTGCCCGTTTCACGGGATTGTCAGACGCAAGGCGCCACTGCGGCGCGTTTGTGGCCAAGTGTTGTTTTCAGGTCATTTACTTTAATCCGAACTTTTCATTCTCTCCCACCATCGGGACGTGTCTCGCGGCCGGTGTGAAACCACCCGGTTAAGATACGCGGTTAATATTGCGCGCGTGAGACCGGCAGGCCCGGTTTTCAGGGCTCTGCACCTTCGTTTTTGGCTCCCTCGTGGGAGCTGTTGGTAAGTGGAGAGGTTGATGTCGATGAAGATTGCGGTGGCGTTGGCTGCCACGGCTGTTGTTACCCTTGGCGCGAGCGTTTTCGTGTCACAGCCGGCCGAAGCGCGGCCGGAAATGGTGGGAATGCACGGCGATGCCTATTCGCCCGGCACTATCGTGGTGAAGACCAACGAACGGCGGCTCTATCTCATCCTCGATTCCGGCCACGCGATGCGTTACCCGGTCGGCGTCGGCAGGTCCGGCAAGCAGTGGGCCGGCACCACGCAGATCGACGGCAAATATCGCAACCCGGCCTGGTCGCCGCCTGCCGAGGTCAGGCGCGACAAGCCGAGCACCCCGAACGTGATCGCCGGCGGCTCGCCGCATAACCCGATGGGCGTCGCTGCGATGACGCTGGCCGGCGGCGAATATGCGATCCACGGCACCAACGTGCCGGGTTCGGTCGGCGGCTTCGTCTCCTACGGTTGCATCCGCATGCTGAACACCGACATCACCGATCTCTATTCGCGCGTCGAGGTCGGCACGACGGTCGTCGTCACCCGCTGATCACGCGCAAAACTTCGCCGAAGAAAAGCCGCGCGGCCGCGCGGCTTTTTGTTGGCCCGTCCTGCGCCGTCGTGGCCATGACTTGCTGCTCAGCGCGTAAAATATCCGCACCAGCCGAAGCGGTGGCCGCCATTGTAGGCGCGCGCATGTCCGGCCGCGAGCAGCGCAGCCGAGACGTTGTCGGTTTTCTTCGTCGCGACGTCGGCGACGACGCGTCCCTGATATTTGTCGGGACCGACATTATAGATCGCAACATCGCCCTGGCCGAGCAGATCGCGTAGCGCCACCGTCGCTGCTTGCGCCATTTGCAGTTCGCGCGCGCAGGACGCCTTCAGCTCCGGCGCATCGATGCCGCGCAGCCGGACCCGCGTGTACAGGTCGGGGCCTGGCAACAGATGCACCCGGGCCTCGAAGGTGTCGCCGTCGATCGTCCTCACGACATCAACGCTATGTCGAACGTCGGGCGCGCCTGCCCGCTGCCAGACCATGTCGCTATCACGCGACCGGCTTAGCGACCAGTGCGACGGCCAGTGTACCCATTGACGGATCGGCAACGTGCTGCCGACGGCGATCCCGAGAACGAACACCCACGGCAGCGCCGCCGAGACGCGGCGGCCCCAAATCGACCGTGGAGCCGTCCTGCGGAAAGGCGGACGCCCCGTCCCACGATAAGCATTTATTCTCTCGTGTGGGGACATATTCCCAGATTGGCTTGAGTCGGGCCGTCAGGCAAGACACTCCAATAGACTGTCAGAAGTCCGAGGCGATGCCCTTAGTCTCCCAGTCACCGTAACGCGTCGGTTCCGGACCCTTCGGTCCCTGGAATTCCTTCGGCCGCTCGGCCGCGCTCTGCGCGGCGGCCTCCAAGGCCGCCTTGCGCCGTGCTTCGGCCTCGGCGAGCGCGCGCTGTGCCGCCGGCGTCAGCGGCTTGCGCGGCGCGGGTTCCGGCGGCGAGGGCGGTGGCGATTTCTCAGGCATGGCAAAACTTTCTGCCTACGCGTTTCGTATCTCTGTTCTGGCTCAGTGACGGCATCACGATCGCGAAATCCCGCAAGGCGATTCTTACATTTGGCATATTCGCATGCCAGAGGTGTTTTCGAGTTGATGGGCATGAGCCGAATGTAACTCAGCACCTTCGAGATATTTCCGCTTCATGCCCCCTTCAAGATTTGCAGTTCCTGCCGAAGTCCCCGGTCTCGCGGCGCGCCGGATCGCGGCCGACATCCTCGACGGCGTGCTGCACAAGCACCGCACGCTCGACGACCAGCTCGACGGCGCCGGCGCGCATCCCGGCCTGAAATCGCTCGCCGATCGCGACCGCGCGCTGATGCGCCGGCTGGTGTCGACCATCCTGCGCAAGCTCGGCACGCTCGGCCATTTGCTGTCGCGCCTGCTCGACCGCGGCATTCCGACCGATGCGCCGCGCGCGCAGAGCGCGCTCCTGATCGGTGCCGCGCAGATCCTCTGGATGGACGTGCCGGATCACGCCGCGGTCGATCTGTCGGTGCGGCTCGTGCAGTCCGACCGGCGCGCGGCGAAATATGCCGGGCTCGTCAACGCCGTGCTGCGCCGCTGCGCGCGCGAGGGCCAGGGCCTGATCGACGAGACCAGCATGCAGACGCTGGACCTGCCGCAATGGATGCTGGCGCGCTGGATTGCGCATTACGGCGAGGCCACCGCGCGCGACATGGCGCTTGCGCTCGGCCACGAGCCGTCGCTCGATCTCACGGTGAAGTCGGACGCCGCGCAATGGGCGAGCCGCCTGCACGGCGAGACGTTGCCGACAGGGACCGTGCGCACGCTGCTGCAGGGCTCCGTGACGATGCTGCCGGGCTTTGCCGAAGGCCAATGGTGGGTGCAGGACGCCGCCGCCGCACTGCCGGCGCGGCTGTTCGGCGACATCAGGGACAAGGCGGTCGCGGATCTCTGCGCTGCGCCTGGCGGCAAGACCGCCCAGCTCGCGCTGGCCGGCGCGCACGTCACCGCGGTCGACCGCTCGCCCGCGCGCGTCGCGCGGCTGCGCGACAATCTCACGCGACTGGCCTTGCAGGCCGAGAGCGTCGTCGCGGACGCCGCCGAATGGCCGGTGGAGGCCGAAAGCTTCGACGGTATTCTGGTCGATGCGCCCTGCACCTCGACGGGAACCATCCGCCGCCATCCCGACGTCGCCTGGCTGCGGCAGGAAGGCGACATCGCCGCACTGTCGGCCCTGCAGAAGCGGTTGCTGCAAAAGGCCGCCAATCTGCTGAAGCCCGGCGGCACGCTGATCTACTGCACCTGCTCGTTGGAGCCGGAGGAAGGTGAGCACGCGATTGCCGCGCTGCTGGCGAGCGAATCAGGCCTGCGCCGCGCGCCGGTCGAGAGGAGCGAGATCGCCGGCCTCGACGACATTATTACCGCCGATGGCGACCTGCGTACCCTGCCCTGCCATTTGCCCAACGCCGATCCGCGGCTGGGCGGGCTGGACGGATTTTACGCAGCCCGGCTGGTTAAATCCTGATTTTAAACTTCAGTCTTCTAAGCTCGAAGTGATTCGTGCGGTATCAAGAGGGTGTCTTGGCCGCGTTTCCGGATTAAATAAGGATTCGTTGAAAATTCCCTCCCCGCAAGGTTAGGCGTGTCGGTCGCTCAAAGCAGACGCATCTCGACGCTGATTGCTGGCCGCTTTGCCCGCAGCATGATCGCGCGCGCCAGCGGAAGCACGGTGGCGCTGTCGCGGCTCTGGCCCGGCCGCACCGACCGGCTGATCATCGCCCCGCATGACCTCCGGACCGCCGACGCCACCCGTGCCGCCGAGATCTATGCCGGACGGTTCGTTTTCGCCGGCAAGATCGTCACCTGCCACGGCCGCTCGATCTTCGATCTCGAGCCGCCGTCGGAGGATTGGGAAGCCGCCCTGCTCGGCTTCGGCTGGCTGCGCCATCTGCGCGCCGCCGACACCGCGCTGACCCGCGCCAACGCCCGCTCGCTGGTCGATGACTGGATCTCCAACCAGGCCCGCAGGCGGCCGCTGGAGCGCCGCGCCGATGTGCGCGCACGGCGGGTGATCTCGCTGTTGTCGCAGGCGCCGCTGGTGCTCGGCGACACCGACGGAAAATTCTACCGCAAATATCTGCGCGGGCTGGCGCGCGAGATCCGCTATCTGCGCCACTCCATGCACGACAATGACGGCGTTCCGCGCCTGCAGGTGCTGATCGCGCTGTGCTACGCATCGCTCTGCCTCGCCAATCAGGCGCGCAACATCAAATCGGCCACGCGCAGGCTTTCGGACGAATTGCAGCGCCAGATCCTGCCCGATGGCGGCCACATCTCGCGCAATCCCGGCGCGCTGGTCGAGCTGCTTAGCGACCTGCTGCCGCTGCGGCAGACCTTCGCCGCACGCAATATCGCGCCGCCGGCGGCGCTGCTCAACGCGATCGACCGCATGATGCCTATGGTGCGCTTCTTCCGCCACGGCGACGGCAGTTTCGCGCTGTTCAATGGCATGAGCACCGCGCCATCCGATCTGGTCGCGACGCTGCTCGCCTATGACGACACCCGCGGTGTGCCGATGGCGAGCATGCCGCATACCGGCTTCCAGCGCCTCGATGCCGGCAACATGACCCTGATTATCGATACCGGCCAGCCGCCGCCGGCAAGCGTCAGCCAGGACGCGCATGCCGGCTGCCTGTCGTTCGAGCTCTCCTCGGGTCCGAGCCGCATCGTCGTCAATTGCGGCATGCCGTCGACCGGCCGCGACAATTGGCGGCCGTTCGCGCGCTCCACCGCGGCGCATTCGACACTGACCTATCGCGACACCTCGTCGTGCCAGTTCGTCGAGCTGTCGGCGATGAAGCGCCTGTTGCGCGGCGCGCCGATCACCAGCGGCCCGAGCAATGTCGAGAGCTACCGCGAAGCCGTTCCCGACGGCGACGTGCTCACCGCCTCGCATGACGGCTATCTCTCGCGGTTCGGCGTGATCCACCGCCGCGTGCTGATGGTCTCCCAGGACGGCACGCGCCTCGAAGGCGAGGACCAGCTGTCGCCGGCACCGGGCGGCCGCATCAAGGGCAGCGAGGCCGATTTCGCGCTGCGCTTCCATTTGCACCCCTCGGTGAAGGCGAGCCGGCTGTCGGATGCCCGCGGCGTGATGCTGGTGCTGCCCAACCGCGACGTCTGGACCTTCGAGGCCATGGACGACAAGGTCGACCTCGAGGACAGCGTGTTCCTGGCCGGCAATGACGGCCCGCGCCGCACCTCCCAGATCGTGATCCGGCAGGACGCCCGGCAGGCCGCCACCATCCGCTGGAGCTTCGTACGCTCCTCGACCTCGGCCACCGCCACCAACGCGCGCCGCAACGCCCGCCGCGAGCCGGAACTGCCGCTGTAATTTTGTGGCCAAATCGGCCCTTCGCGGTTCCGAACCCTGCCAAACCATGCTACCCGGCTGCCTTAACAGCCAGGGATTTCCTAGATGACCGAACAGCTTCGCCGCGTGACCCGCGCTCTGTTGTCCGTTTCCGACAAGGCCGGACTGATCGATTTCGCCAAGGCGCTTGCCGACCACGGCGTCGAACTGGTCTCGACCGGCGGCACCGCCAAGGCGATCGCGGCGGTCGGGCTGAAGGTCAAGGACGTCTCCGAGCTCACCGGTTTCCCCGAGATGATGGACGGCCGGGTCAAGACGCTGCATCCGAAGGTGCATGGCGGCCTGCTCGCGATCCGCGACAACAAGGAACACACCTCTGCGATGGCCTCGCACGGCATCGCGCCGATCGACCTGCTGGTGGTAAACCTCTATCCGTTCGAGGCCACCGTCGACAAAGGCGCCGGCTTCGAGGAGTGCATCGAGAACATCGATATCGGCGGTCCCGCGATGATCCGCGCCGCGGCGAAGAACCATGACGACGTCGCCGTGGTGGTCGAGGCGCAGGACTATCAAGCCGTGCTCGACGAGCTCGCCGCGCACAAGGGCGCGACCTCGCTTGGCCTGCGCCGGCGGCTCGCCGCCAAGGCCTACGCGCGCACTGCGGCCTATGATGCCGCGATCTCGAACTGGTTTGCCGTGCAGCTCGACACCAAGGCGCCTGACTTCCGCGCCTTCGGCGGCAAGCTGATCCAGTCGCTGCGCTATGGCGAGAACCCGCACCAGACCGCGGCATTCTACGCCACGCCGGAAAAGCGGCCGGGCGTTGCGACCGCGCGGCAGCTGCAGGGCAAGGAACTGTCCTACAACAATATCAACGACACCGACGCCGCCTTTGAATGCGTCGGCGAGTTCGATCCGAAGCGCACCGCGGCCTGCGTGATCGTCAAGCACGCCAATCCCTGCGGCGTCGCCGAGGGTCCCGATCTCGCCACCGCCTATGCCCGCGCGCTCGCCTGTGATTCCACCTCGGCCTATGGCGGCATCATCGCGGTCAACCGCAAGCTCGATGCGGATGCGGCGCGCGCCATTATCGGCATTTTCACCGAGGTGATCATCGCACCCGACGCGACCGAGGAGGCGATCTCGATCATCGCCGGCCGGCGCAATCTGCGCCTGCTGCTCGCGGGCGCCCTGCCGAACCCGCGCGCGGTCGGCCTCACCGCCAAGACCGTTGCCGGCGGCCTCCTGGTGCAGAGCCGCGACAACGCGGTCGTCGAGGACATGAACCTGAAGGTCGCGACCAAGCGCGCGCCGACCGACGCCGAGTTGCGCGATCTCAAATTCGCCTTCCGCGTCGCCAAGCACGTCAAGTCGAACACCATCATCTATGCCAAGGATCTCGCCACCGTCGGCATCGGCGCCGGCCAGATGAGCCGGGTCGATTCCGCGCGAATCGCCGCGCGCAAGGCACTGGATGCGGCGGCCGAGTTGAAGCTCGCCGAGCCCCTGACCAAGGGGTCGGTGGTTGCCTCCGACGCGTTCTTCCCGTTCGCCGACGGCATGCTGGCCTGCATCGAGGCCGGCGCCACCGCGGTGATCCAGCCCGGCGGCTCGATGCGCGACGACGAGGTGATCAAGGCCGCCGACGAGCACGGCATCGCCATGGTGTTCACCGGCGTGCGGCACTTCCGGCACTGATGCATCAGTTGTCGTCCCTGCGAAAGCAGGGACCCATACCGCGCGATCTATCGAAGGCGCGCTGGGGTTAGTTGTCCCTCGCCAAGCATGGCCGGTGGTAATGGGTCCCGGGTCCCGGCCCCCGTGCGCAACTGCGCACTTGGCCGGGACGACAGCGGTGGTTTACTCCCGCACCTTCGCCAACAGCGCCAGCCCCACCACGAAGAACGCCACCAGCACCGCCATGCCGTACTTCTGGCTTGCGGTCGCAGCCGTGATCGCACCGATCAGGAGTGGGCCGATGAACGACGTTACCTTCCCGGTCAGCGCGAACAGGCCAAAATACTGCGCGATGCGATCCTTCGGCGCGAGCCGGATCAGGAGCGAGCGCGAGGCCGCCTGCAGCGGCGCGCCGGTGGCGCCGATCAGGCAGCCCAGCACGATGTAGGCGCGCTCGGCGGCGCCCGCGAACAATGGACCACCAGGTACCGGCGGCGCGACCGGGATGAACAGGATGGAATCCTTGTTCACGGTGAGGATCACGACGATCGCAAACAGCAGGATCACGAGGCTGCCGGTGATCACGCGCTTCGGACCGAACGCATCGTCGAGCTTGCCGCCGAGCCAGCCACCGAGCGTGCCGGCCATGGCCAGGATGATGCCGAAGGTGCCGATCCGGATCGTGTCCCAGCCGAACGTGCCGGCGGCATAAATGCCGCCGAAGGCGAACAGCGAGATCAGCCCGTCGGTGTAGATCATGTTCGCCAGCAGAAACCGCGCCAGCGATTTCCGCTTCGGCAGGCTCGCCAGGGATTCCCTGAGCTCGCGCAGGCCTTCGCCGAGCGCTTCCCGCATCGGGCGTTTCGTCGGATAGTCCGGCGTGAACAGGAACATCGGCGTCACGAAGATGATGAACCACAGCCCGGTCAGTGGCCCGGTGATGCGATCGCCTTCATGCATGACGGGATCGAGACCGAACAGCGGCGTGAAGCCGAACAGCGTGCGGCCGGTCTCAGAATTGGCGGCGAGGAAACCGAGCACCAGCACGAGGCTCAGGATGCCTCCGACATAGCCGGTGGCCCAGCCGGTGCCCGACAGACGCCCGATCCTGTCCGGCGGTACCAGCGTCGGCATCATCGCATTGTTGAAGACGGTCGCGAACTCGACGCCGACGCTCGCGATCGCATAGGCGAGCAGCAGCGCGGGGACGATGTCGGGATTGCCGGGCTTGCCGATCCACATCGCGCTCGAGCCAATCACCAGCAGCGCGCCGAAAACAGCGATCCACGGCTTGCGGCGGCCGCTGGCATCGGCGATCGCACCCAGCACCGGCGACAACAGCGCGATGGCAAGTCCCGCAGCCGCGGTGGCAAAGCCCCACAGCGCCTGCCCGCTCGCGGGATCTGACGCGACGAAGCTCGCGAAATAGGGCGCGAACACGAAGGTCGTGATCAGCGTGAAATAGGGCTGCGCGGCCCAGTCGAAGAAGATCCAGCTGATGACGGCGGCGCGGCCCGGATAGGCCTTCGTTTCATCAGTGGCCGTCTGCATTGTTGCCGTCATCGCGAAAGATATTCCTCAAGTCGAACCACAAGCAGGCTTTCGCCACTTCGATCCGCTCCCATATAGCATGGGCCGGTTTGCTGAGACGGCGATGAACAGGGCAGGACACTTCGATGGCGCTGACAGCAACGATGTCACGACGGCTGTTTGCCGCTCTTCTGGTTATTGGCATCGCTGCGCCGGCACTCGGTCAGGTGCAGCGTCGCGCCTACGAACCGCCGGTCGCTGATACGATTCGGAGCATTCGCGCCGAAAACGGCATGGTGGTGGCGCAGGAGAGGATCGCCGCGCGGGTTGGCACCGACATCCTGCGGCAGGGCGGCAATGCGGTCGACGCCGCGGTCGCCACCGGCTTTGCGATGGCGGTGACCTATCCACGCGCCGGCAATATCGGCGGCGGCGGCTTCATGGTGATCCACCTCGCCGGGCGCAATGAAGACGTCGCGATCGACTATCGCGAGATCGCGCCGCAGGCCGCAACGCGCGATATGTTCCTGAACGCCGACGGCAAGCCTGATCCGGACAAGTCGCGCAATTCCGCGCTCGCGATCGGCGTGCCGGGCACGGTCGCGGGCCTTGCGCTGGCGCTGGAGAAATACGGCTCCGGCAAGTTCACGCTGGCGCAGATCGTCAAGCCCGCCATCGATCTCGCCCGCGACGGCTTCACCGTCACCGACGATACATCGGACACGCTGCCGGACATGTATCGCCGCATGTCGCGTTGGGCGAATTCGGCCAAGACGTTCTCGCACGCCGACGGCACACCGCTGCATGAGGGCGACCGCCTGATCCAGGGCGATCTCGCTGGCGTACTGACGGCGATCGCCGAACAGGGACCGCGCGGCTTTTACGAGGGTGCGATCGCCGAAAAGCTCGTCAGCGGGATCAGGAATGCCGGCGGCATCTTCAGCCTCGAGGATCTGAAATCCTACCAGCCGATCATTCGCACGCCGATCCGCGGCAGCTATCGCGGCTACGACATCGTCTCGATGCCGCAGCCGTCTTCCGGCGGCGTCGTGCTGCTGGAGATCCTCAACATCCTCGAAGGCTTTCCGATGTCGGACATGAAGCAGGGCTCGGCCGCCTCGCTGCATGTCATGATCGAAGCAATGAAGCGGGCCTATGCCGATCGCGCACGCTATCTCGGCGATCCCGCCTTCGTCGACGCGCCGACGCAGCTACTGATCGGCAAGGATTATGCCGCCAGGCAGCGCGCGACCATCGACCTTGCCCGCGCCACGCCCTGGACCGATGTGCGGAACGCCAAGCAACCGCATGAGGGCGACAACACCACGCACTATTCCGTCGTTGATGCCAGCGGCAACGCTGTCAGCAACACCTACACGCTGAACTTCCCCTACGGCGTCGGCCTCGTCGCCGACGGCACCGGCGTGCTGCTCAACAACGAGCTCGACGATTTCACCGCGGCACCCGGCGCCTCCAACGCCTTCGGCCTGGTCGGCTTCGAGGCCAATCTGCCGGGACCTGGCAAGCGCCCGCTGTCGTCGATGTCGCCGACCATCGTGCTGAAGGACGGCAAGCCGGTGCTGGTGACCGGATCGCCCGGCGGCAGCCGCATCATCTCCGCGGTGACGCAGATCATCGTCGACGTGATCGACTACAGAATGGATATCGCGGCCGCGGTCGCCGCGCCCCGCATGCACCATCAATGGCTGCCCGACGAGGTCCGGATCGAGCGCGGCTTTCCCGACGAGGTGCTCGCCGAGCTGCGTGCCAAGGGCCACAAACTGCTCGAGCCGCTCGGCTACTCCTCCGCGAACTCGATCGTCGTCACGACCAACGGTCTGCTCGGCGCACCCGATCCGCGCACGCGCGGCGCGGAGGCCGCGGGATACTAGAGCATTTTCGGTTCTGGTTGAATCAGAACCGGAGCTCTAGCTTCTTGTTTGGACGTTTTCTTCACGCGAACCGGCATCCACTTCGCTCGAAAACGCTATAGAGGCGGGTAAACCCGCCTTTGCCCGGCCGGCAACATCGCGATAGATTGGCGGTCCGCGTAATTCCGGCCGCGGATCGCAAAGAGCCGGTGAAAGAGTTCTCCGGGGAACGCGCATGAGCACGGCCGAATCCAAATCGATCGAAGTCGCAGAGATCGAGGACACCAGCCTCCTCGCCTTCTATCGCGACATGAACCTGCAGGAGCGGCGCACGTTCTGGGCCTGCGCGTCGGGCTGGACGCTCGACGGCATGGATTTCATGATCTATCCGCTCGTGATCGGCACCATCATCACGCTGTGGAAGGTCGACCCCGGCACCGCCGGGCTCGCGGGCACCGTGACGTTGCTGGCCTCCGCCGTCGGCGGCTGGCTCGGCGGCTACCTCTCCGACCGGATCGGGCGGGTGAAGACGCTGCAGCTCACCATCATCTGGTTCTCGTTCTTCTCGCTGATCTGCGCCGTGGTGCAGAATTTCGACCAGTTGCTGATCGCCCGCGCGCTGCTCGGCCTCGGCTTCGGCGGCGAATGGGCGGCCGGCGCGGTGCTGATCGGGGAAGCGATCCGGCCGCAATATCGCGGGCGCGCGGTCGGCTCGGTGCAGTCGGGCTGGGCGATCGGCTGGGGCCTTGCGGTGCTGGCGCAGGCGATCCTGTTCTCGGTGCTGCCTCCGGAAAACGCCTGGCGCTGGATGTTCGCGATCGGCGCGCTGCCGGCACTGCTGGTGTTCTATCTGCGCCGTTACGTCACCGAACCCGAGATTTCCGCCGCGACATTGGCGCAGCAGCAGGCGTCCGGCACCGGACCGGCCGCTTTGTGGGAGATCTTTCACGGGCCGATCCTGAAGACCACGCTGCTGGCCTCCCTGGTCGGCACCGGCATGCAGGGCGGCTACTACGCGATCACTTTCTGGGTGCCGCGCTTCCTCACCACCGAGCGCAAGCTCTCGGTGGTCGGCTCGACCGGGTATCTCGCGACGCTGATCATCGGCTCCTTTATCGGCTATCTGGTCGGCGCCTGGCTTGCCGACCGGATCGGCCGGCGCAATCTGTTCCTGATCTTCTCGATCGGCGCCATCGCGATCGTACTGCTCTACACCCAGCTGCCGCTCTCCAACGAGGTGCTGTGGGTGCTCGGCTTTCCGCTCGGCTTCTTTGCCTCGGGCTATTTCTCCGGCATGGGGGCGTTCCTGACCGAATTGTATCCGACCCGGCTGCGCGGCTCCGGCCAGGGCTTCTGCTACAATTTCGGCCGCGGCGTCGGCGCGCTGTTTCCATTCCTGGTCGGCGCGCTCTCGACCACGACAACGCTCGCCAACGCGATCGCGATCTTCGCGGTGGCGGCCTATGGCGTGTTCTTCATCGCCGCCTACGCGCTGCCGGAAACCCGCGGCCGCGTGCTGCATGCGGATGGGTAGGCGGTGAGGTAGCGCAATGATGTCGCCGCTTGCTTCGCTTCGCCTCTCCCCTCTCCATGCAGTGCGCCGTATGGAGGGATACCCCTCTCCCACAAGGGGAACGGGAGTCTGACATGGTGCGTCCCTAACTGGAGGCCTTTCTCATGACATCGCTCAAAGGCAAGACGCTGTTCATCTCGGGTGCGAGCCGCGGCATCGGGCTTGCGATCGCGCTTCGCGCCGCGCGTGACGGCGCCAATGTCGCGATCGCGGCGAAGACAGCCGAGCCGCATCCGAAGCTGAAGGGCACGATCTACACCGCAGCCGACGAGGTCCGCGCCACCGGCGGCAAGGCGCTGCCGGTACTCTGCGACATCAGGGACGAGGCGCAGGTGATGGCAGCGATCGAGCAGACCGTCGCCGAGTTCGGCGGCATCGACGTCTGCATCAACAATGCCAGCGCCATCAGCCTGACCAACTCGCAGACGACCGACATGAAGCGGTACGACCTGATGATGGGCATCAACACCCGCGGCACCTTCATGGTGTCGAAATACTGCATTCCGCATCTGAGGAAGGCGGAGAATCCGCACATCCTGATGCTGTCGCCGCCGCTTGACATGAAGACGAAATGGTTCGAGCGCTCGACCGCCTACACGATGGCGAAGTTCGGCATGAGCATGTGCGCGCTCGGGCTGGCGGGCGAATTGAAATCCGCCGGCGTTGCCGTCAACGCGCTGTGGCCGCGCACCACGATCGCGACCGCCGCGGTCGGCAACCTGCTCGGCGGCGACGCCATGATGCGGGCGAGCCGCACGCCGGAGATCATGGGCGATGCGGCCTATGCCATCGTCACGCGGCCGTCGCGCGAATTCACCGGGCATTTCTGCATCGACGACAAGGTGCTCTATGCCAATGGCGTGCGCGAATTCGAGCACTATCGCGTCGATCCATCGGTGCCGTTGATGTCGGATTTCTTCGTGCCCGACGACGACGTGCCGCCGCCCGGCGTCACCGTGCAGCCGCTGCCGTCAGTCGGCGGCGCACAGACGTCGCGTTAATCTAGACTGCCGACGCGTTCAGCCGCGCGCGCCAATGCTGCACGCGCTCTTTCAGCAGCGTGTCGCGCACATAGGCAAGCTCCTCGTCCTCGATCCGCTCCAGCGTTTCGAGCGACAGATTGTCCGCGCCATGCGCTGACCACGCGCGCTGCAGCTCGGCATTGCGATGGCTGCCCATCCGCAGCGTGAACCAGATGCGGTTCTGGATTTTCTCCAGATCGAGCGCCTGCCCGACCCAGACCTCGCCGGTCGCGCGGCAGCGGATCGCAAACACGCCGGCGACAGCAGCGCGTTTCTTGTAGTCGGCAATGGCCAGCTTGCGGTCCTCGGTCTTCACGGCGGCTCCTGTCGGGTCGGTCGACGGTTTATACCCGGATATTATTGACAAAGCAATTACACCCGGATAAAACGTCGCCATCGGAGCCGAATGGGACGACCTGACATGGAGACCACCTGCTATCTGGAGCCGACCTGGAACGCCGGTCGCGACTTCGCCCAGCGCGCGATCGCGGGCGAGCTGGTGATGCTCAACCTGCTGCGCTTCCGCGCGATCGCCGACTATTCGCAAAGCCCGGAGCTGGCGCCGGCGCAGCCGGTCACGGGTGCGGAAGCCTACGACCGCTATGTCGCCCATACGCTGCCGCATCTGCGGAAGAGCGGCGGCGACATCCTGTTCATGGGTGAAGGCGGCTCGTTCCTGATCGGTCCCGAGGGCGAGCGCTGGGATCGCGCGATGCTGATCCGGCAGAAGAGCCGCGGCGCGTTCCTCGCCTTCGCGGTGGCGGAGGCCTACCTCGCCGGCATCGGCCACCGCACCGCGGCGCTGGCCGATTCACGGCTGCTGCCGCTGGTCGAGCTGCCGCGATGACCGAGATGCTAGCGGCCAACCTCGTACGGCCCACCCTTCTCGAGCGCCCGCGCATAGGCAGGCCGCGCGTGGATGCGCTCGAGGAAGGCGACACATTTCGGGTGCCCGTCCTCAAGCCCGCCGCGCGCGGCGGCAGCCTCGAGCGGAAAGCTCATCTGGATGTCGGCGCCGGAGAATTCGTTGCCGGCGAACCACTCGCTCTTGCCGAGTTCGCCTTCCCAATAGGCCATGTGCTGCTTGATCTGCGGATTGACCAGCGTGGACAGCGCCTGGTTCGAGACCTTGCGCACCAGCGGCCGCAGCAGCGCCGGCGCGCGCTTCGGCATCAGCGTGAACAGCAGCTTCAAGAGCAGCGGTGTCATCGCCGAGCCTTCGGCATAGTGCAGCCAATAGGTGTAGCGCAGCCGCTCCGGCGTATCGGCTTGCGGGATCAGGCGGCCATTGCCGTAGGTCGCGATGATGTATTCGAGGATCGCGCCGGATTCGGCGATGGTGTTGCCATTGTCGGTGACAACAGGCGACTTGCCGAGCGGATGGATCGCGCGCAGCTCCTTCGGCGCCCGCATGTCGGGCTGCCGCTGATAGCGGACGATCTCGTAAGGCACGCCCAATTCCTCGAGCAGCCACAGCACGCGCTGCGAGCGGGAATTGTTGAGATGATGAACCGTCAGCATGGGCGTCCCCTGAAATATCGGCGCAATCGGGCGGCGTTTGGTGCCAGCCGGGAACAAGAAAGTCGAGATCCACGGGCCGTGATTGCTGAGAATTATCCGGGCAATAGGTCGCGCAATCTGAGAGGTCTATCATGAATCCCGCCTATGTCGCCTTCGAAGGCGAGCATCGCATCGGGGCCGGTGACCTCCCGGAGGTTGCGCGCGCCGCCAAGCAACACCTCGACCGGCACAACGACGCTGCGATCCTGGTGTTCAACGGCCACACCTCGGCGCTGGTCGACATCGATTTCCGCGGCTCGGTCGACGATGTGCTGGCCCGCCTGCCGAAGCTCGCGTCTCCGCTCGACGTGGAGCCGAAGACACCGGCCGCGCCGCGCGGCCCGGGACGACCGAAGCTCGGCGTCGTCGCGCGCGAGATCACGCTGTTGCCGCGGCATTGGGACTGGCTCGCGCAGCAGAAAGGCGGCGCATCAGTTGCGATCCGAAAGCTGATCGACGAGGCGCGGCGCTCAAGCGGCGACAAGGACCGCACGCGCAGCGCGCAGGACGCCGCCTATCGCTTTATGACAGTGATGGCCGGCAACCGGCCAAACTACGAGGACGCGATCCGGGCGCTGTTCGCGCACGACCGGCGGCGCTTTGCGACGCTGATCGCGGACTGGCCGGCCGATATCCGTGATCACACGATCAAGCTCGCCTATGGCGATCAAGCGGACTGATTCATTTTGAATAGTGTGGACGAATAACCTCAAGCAGGATGTCGTCCCTGCGAAAGCAGGGACCCATAACCACTGAAGAGCATTGCAGCGCGTCGAACTAGCCGCGTGCCCTTAGCAAAGGCCGCGGAGTATGGGTCCCTGCTCCCGTGCGCAATTGCGCACTAGGCAGGGACGACAGCGGTGTGTGCTGCCTGACCTACCCAAGCTGCACAAGCTCGGTACCATTCCTGAAAGTTGAACGTGTCCAAGCCTCCCTCCCTACGCAAAACCTTCCTGTTCTTCCTCGCACCGATGCTGCTGAGCAACATGCTGCAGTCGCTGTTCGGCACCATCAATGGCGTCTATCTCGGCCAGATGATCGGCGTCGACGCGCTCGCCGCTGCGTCGGTGTTCTTTCCGGTGATGTTCTTCTTCATTTCCTTCGTGATCGGCCTGAGCGCGGGAGCCTCCGTCATGATCGGCCAGGCCTGGGGCGCGGGCGAGCCCGACCGGGTGAAAGCGGTTGCCGGCACGACCATGACCGTGACGCTGCTGCTCGCGCTCGCGATCGCGATCCTCGGCGGCCTGTTCGCCCGGCCGCTGCTGATCGCGCTCGCCACGCCATCGGACGTCCTCGACGCCGCGGCGTCCTATGCGCGGATCATGATGATCACGATGCCCATAACCTTCGCTTTCCTGCTGCTTGCGGCGATGATGCGCGGCGTCGGCGACACCGTGACGCCGCTGGTGGCGCTGACGGTCTCGACCGTCGTCGGCCTCGTGGTGACGCCCGCGCTGATCCGCGGCTGGCTCGGCCTGCCGATGCTGGGCGTCGCCAGTGCCGCCGTCGCCTCCGCGGTCTCGGGCGTGGTGACGCTGCTCTGGCTGCATGTCCACATGCTTCGGCACCGGCATCCGCTCGCCTTCGACGCCGCGTTCCTGCGCGCGATGCGGCCGAACGGCGCCTTGCTGCGCATCGTGCTGCGTCTCGGCATTCCGACCGCGATCGGCATGGTGGTGGTCTCGCTCGCCGAACTGGTGCTGCTCGGCCTCGTCAACGGCTTCGGCTCGGCCGCCACCGCCGCCTATGGCGCGGTCAACCAGGTGATCGGCTATGTGCAGTTTCCGGCGATCTCGATCGCAATATCGGTGTCGATCTTCGGTGCACAGGCGATCGGCCGCGGCGATTCCAACCGGGTCGGCGCCATCGTCAGGACCGGGATCGAGATGAATCTCGCGCTGACCGGCGGACTGGTCGTGCTCGGCTATCTCTTCGCGCGGCCGCTGATGGGCTTCTTCATCGTCGACGGTGCGGTGCTCGCGCTCGCGCAGGAGCTTCTGTACATCGTACTGTGGAGCATGGTGCTGTTCGGCATGGCGACGGTGTTCTCGGGCGCAATGCGCGCCGGCGGCACGGTGTGGATGCCGCTGTTCATCTCGATCCTGGCAATGGCGCTGGTCGAGGTGCCGGTCGCGATCCTGCTCAGCCGCGCCATCGGCATCAGCGGCATCTGGATCGCCTATCCCGTCACCTTCGCAACCATGTTCGTGCTGCAGATGGCCTATTACGCCCTGATATGGCGCAAGCAGACCATCAAGCGGCTGATTTGACATCACGCACCGCTGCTCACATGATGATTATCATATTCTACTGATGGCACCTGCGGCAGCAGGCCCATGCTAAAACAAGCCCATACGAGACAAGTCCAGGGGAGACACCGCCGTGAGCCAAAATCCGCAATTCCTGTTCGATTTCGGCAGCCCCAACGCTTTCCTCAGCCATGAGGCGATCCCAGCGATCGAGCAGCGCACCGGCATCAAATTCGAATATGTCCCGATCCTCCTCGGCGGCATCTTCAAGGCCACCAACAACAAGTCGCCGGCCGAGACGCTGGCCGGCGTCAAGAACAAGCCCGAGTTCCAGAAGATCGAGACCGAGCGCTTCCTCAAGCGCTTCAACGTCAAGCCCTACGTCTGGAACCCGTTCTTCCCGGTCAATACGCTGAACCTGATGCGCGCGGCGGTCGCCGCCCAGCTCGAAGGCGTGTTCGAGACATATATCGAGGCGGCCTTCCACCATATGTGGGTCGAGCCGAAGAAGATGGACGATCCGGAAGTGGCCGGCAAAGCCATCGCTTCCTCTGGCCTCGACGCCGCCAAACTGTTCGCCCGCGCGCAGGACGCCGACGTGAAGGCCAGGCTGATCGAATACACCCAGTCGGCCGTGGAGCGCGGCGCGTTCGGCTCGCCGACCTTCTTCGTCGGCAAGGAGATATTCTTCGGCAAGGAGCAGCTGCGCGAAGTCGAGGAATTGGTGTCGGGAAAGTGAGATGAGCAAATGGCCAATAGCGAGTAGCGAATAGTCGACCGGTATCCTTATCTATTCGCCACTCCCGTTCGCAATTCGCTCGCTTCCCGGGCAACAACAAAGAAGGACAAATTCCCATGCGTGTTCTCGTGGTCGGCGCCGGTGCGATCGGCGGTTACTTTGGCGGCCGGATGCTTGAGGCCGGCCGCGACGTCACCTTCCTGGTGCGGCCCCGCCGCGCCTCCGAGCTCGCCTCCGCCGGGCTTTTAATCAAGAGCCCGAACGGCGACGTCACGCTGAAGAATCCGCCGACCGTGCAGGCCGACAAGCTGTCGGACAAGTTCGACGTCGTGCTCCTGAGCTGCAAGGCATTCGACCTCGAGGATGCGATCAAGTCCTTTGCGCCCGCGGTCGGCGACAAGACCGCGATCATCCCGCTGCTAAACGGCATGCTGCATCTCGATGCGCTGGACAGGAAGTTCGGAGCTCAGCACGTGCTCGGCGGTCTGTGCGCGATCGCGGCGACGCTGAACGAGAAGCGCGAAGTGGTGCAGCTGCAGCCGATGCAGTCGCTGGGTTTTGGCGAACGCACGGGCGGGCTATCCGACCGGGTGCGCGCGATCGCCGAAACCTTCTCCGCGATCAACGGTGCCTGCGCCAGCGAGCACGTGATGCAGGACATGTGGGAGAAATGGGTGTTCCTGGCGTCGCTCGCCGCCTCCACCAGCCTGATGCGCACTTCCGTCGGCAACATCCTGGCCGCGCCCGGCGGCGAGGATTTTCTGCTCGGCATCCTCGACGAATGCAGCGCGATCGCCGCCGACGCCGGCCACGAGCCGGCCGGTCCGTTCTTCCAGCGCACCCGCGGGCTTCTGACCACCGAGGGCTCGCCGATGACCGCATCGATGTTCCGCGACATCAAGGCAGGGCTGCCGGTCGAAGCCGATCACGTGATCGGCGATCTGATCGTGCGCGCCGACGCGGCCAAGATCCCGGTGCCGAAGCTGCGCACGGCCTACACGCATCTCAAGGCGTATGAGAAGCAGCGGGGGTAACTCCGGTGTCGTCCCTGCCTAGTGCGCAATTGCGCACGGGAGCAGGGACCCATACGCCGCGGCCTTTCGATTTGAAGCGGTCGGGGTTGATATCCCTTCAAGACAATTGAGGTCGGCGGTTGATGGGGTGGACGGCCCCCTACGGCATCAGTTGTGCCAGAATGAGGTTGTTGCAAATCTCAGACAAGGGAGCCGTCCGTGAGAGAGATTAT
>NZ_JBNDLA010000027.1:0-90789 GCF_050435825.1 Bradyrhizobium sp. I1.14.4
TCGGCAAAATAGTCCTGCCAGCGCCAGACGGTGGTCTTCGAAACCCCGACCTCACGCATAATCGCCACGACGCCATGACCGTCCGCCGTCATCAGCACGATCCTCGCTCGCTTGGCGATCTTCTGAGCCGTGTTTCCATCGACGAGCAGTTGCTCCAGTTCCCTGCGAGCCTTGCGATCAAGTACAATCAAGTCATTTCCCATCCCGCGAGTGAATCATGTTCGCGACAAGCTGGGATTCAAATGTCAGTGACAGAACACTAGCGGACAAGACGCGTCGGGGTCTGCGGGGTCGCGTCGCGCACGGTAAGTCCGGCGGGGGCTGTGCTTCGGATATGAAGTCGTCAAGCAGTTCACTGCCGGCGGCGAGCCAATCCGCGGCGATCGAACGATAAACGAAGCCGAAGCGGCTGTCGTCCGGCGCATCTTCACAGATTACCTCTGTGGCAAATCCTCGCGCACGATCGCCTTCGAACTAAACCGCAAGGGTGTGCCTGGACCCCAAGGCGCCGAATGGGGACCATCGACCATTCACGGCAATCCAAAGCGCGGCGTTGGCATTCTCAACAACGAACTCTATGTCGGCCGCCTTGTGTGGAATCGGCTTCGCTACCTGAAGGACCCAGATACGGGCAAACGGGTTTCTCGGCTAAACCCCGAATCCGAGTGGGTGATTCTGGACGTTCCCGAATTGCGCATCGTCGATCAGGATACCTGGGACGCTGTGAAGACGCGTCAGCAGACGCTCGCCTACGAGCCCTCGGCCCCGGCGAGAACAAGCTTAACGACCGTCGGCGACCCAGGCATCTCTTCGCCGGTCTAGTGAAATGCGGTTGTTGCGGCCTCGTGGCAAAGGCAACGATTCGTCCCATTTGTACGCCACAGCTACCCCGCCGCAATATCTGCGCTCTCGATCCCTTTCTTGCTCGAAAAGCCTCGAGCCTAATGCCCCAGACCCGATCACGGTTCAGGGCAAAGGCATGAGCGGCAAGGACCAAGCGAATCGGATCGAGGGATTACGGGCGCCAGATAGTCTGAAAATGCCGCTCGCGACGAAGCG
Source organism: Bradyrhizobium sp. I1.14.4 (assembly GCF_050435825.1). Classification (NCBI taxonomy): domain Bacteria; kingdom Pseudomonadati; phylum Pseudomonadota; class Alphaproteobacteria; order Hyphomicrobiales; family Nitrobacteraceae; genus Bradyrhizobium; species Bradyrhizobium sp. I1.14.4. The sequence continues at coordinate 1,060 of NZ_JBNDLA010000027.1, forward strand.
CCATCGCAAGAACCGTGGCATGCCGCCGCCCGCGACATTCGATATCGATACGCTGCCGGGCAGCTCCAACTTGACCGCATTAGAGGCGGCAGCGGTCATCCGGCGCACGCCCGGTGCACTTGAGCAGTGGCGGCGCGACCCGAACCACCCGCTGAAATGGCGCTACGTCGATGGCCGGCCACTCTATCGTGTCGATGCAGTGCGTGACTATCTGGCCAAGTGCGACAAAACCACTAAGACCCCTCAGCCGCATAATGCTCACGGAGACGCCCGAGGAGCTCGGCCTTGATCGGGTCAAGCGGATTCGTCCGCTGCAGGCGCACGATTTTGCCGACCCTTTTCGCGCCGACCAACTCCGCAATGTAGTCGTGAGCCGCTTCGAACGCCATCTTGCGGATGATCCACTGTTCGTCGTGATTGTAGACCTGATCGATTCCACTTGGCTTTTGCCCAACACACAGCCGCTGGATTTCGTTGTCGTAGCCACAGCGTGACATGATCGTGCGCAAGCTGCGCCTTAAGTCATGCATGGTGAACTTGGCGACGCTCGCTTCCTTGACCAGGCGGTTGACCATCTTTGTGAAGCCGGACATCTGGCCGCCGGTCTTTGGTGACGGGAAGACATAATCGGAGGTTGCCCGCTGGAAATGTTTCGCGGCCGCGAGCACCTCGTCAACGAGATGGGTCCGCGGCACGTCGTGGTGCAGGCCCATCTTGGTCCATGCCGCATCGAAGGTAATGCGGTCATCCATGATGTGCTTTCGCCACTCGATCATGGTTGGTTCGCTGCGACGCGGGCCACCGAGTAGGCACATGCGTGTCAATAGCCCAAAAGTCCCGAGCTTGCCGGACGCATGCCAGACTTTGATGATCTCCTCATCGGTCAGCGCGCGGCCCTTCGTTCGACGCCCGACCCTCTGCGCACGGGTTTCTTTGGGCGCGCGATAGCCGGCGAGGACGTTGTGCTCGACGTAACCTTCGCCGACGCACCATTCGAGGAAGGTGTGCGTGTGCTTGCGCAGGTCCTTGGCTGCGCCTCGCTTGCCGGTCTTGGCGATCCTGTCAACCGCCGCCATGATTTGCCGTCGCGTCAGCTCGGCGATGGCGTGGCCGAAATGATCCTTCAGACCGCGTTGCAGCGCCGACATGGCCGGTTTCCAGTTGACGACCTGGCGTCCGGTCAGGGACGTTTCGTAGGGGCCATCCTCAATGATCAGGGTCGCCAGCGTGGTGTACTGCTTCTTGGCCAGCTGTTGCCGCTTTGCCTCGCGTTTAGCGTCGTTCGGATCGACCCCAATGACCACCTCGCCGGCGGCGACGGTGGCAGCCTTGCGCGCGGCCTTCTCATTGAACTTGGGCCATGCGCCCAGCGTCTTGCGTTGGGTGCCTCTCGCCCCAGGCTTGGTGAACAGGAAGACCCAGGTCCGCCCACCAGTCGCGCGCATCCTGATGGCAAGCCCCGGCTGCTCTGTGTCGTGCAGATAGTGCTGCGATTTGCCCGGCGGCAGCGTGGCTGCGCGTATCGCCGCGTCAGTGAGCCTCAGGTAGTTCGCCGTCACCTCGGCTCTGAGACCCTTCTCGTTGTTTTCCATCGTTTGTGCCCTTACTCTTTGTGCCCTGGGACACGCTGAGAGAGATCCAAGAAACGGATCACAAACCGTTCCCCCAACGTTCCCAGCTCTGTTGTGCCCCATGGGAAAATTCACGAGGGGCACGGCCGGGACATACAAAATGTACCAAGGCCAGCTATGGCCTCCTAGGGGCCAATATGGCCACAAGTCCATGTTCTGCAAGGACTTTCAAAACTATACTATGGCGTGATTAGGTTGGCTATGGTCTACAGATTGTGGTTCACACGGGAGAGGTCCAAGGTTCGATCCCTTGTGCGTCCACCATTTCCTTTCCTGGTCGGCCGGGTGCGGACAATTGTCGACATTCTGGTGCCCTTCGGGACCGCCTCATCAAAAATGTCGAAAACAACCCCATGCAAAGTAGCCGACCCAAGCCGGATCAATGGGTTACGCCATTTCCGGACTTGATTGACCCGGGCAAAGCACCGGCAGGATGGCATCATCCGGCCACCGGCGACGACCAAGTCGCGGCCGAGGTTCCCGTTGCATCGTCGGCTTAAGGCGCTCAGCTCGGCGGGAGAGCATTCGCTCCACACGCGAGAGATCCATGGTTCGGTCCCATGTGCGCACACCGCTCTGGTTGGCTTGCTCGCTATCTCAACTGTAGCTTTTGCGCGCATCGACAATGCTGAAGCCAGTCTCGGCAAATCCTTCGCCTTCTCGGAAAGCTGGAATAGTTATCGTGCGGCGTCGCATCAAGTCAGCCCTGCACAGCGCCTCGGCGACACCTTGATCTGCTTCCGGCCAGCCGTCTCATGCTGCTGCGGTGGATCGAATCGTGAGTTCGCTGCTCTGGCGGACGGAACGCCATGTAATCCATAGATTACATTTTCCCGCTTGCAACGGCTGTAATCTATAGATTACAATCGAAGACATGATCGACGTTCGCGAAACGCCTGACTTCACCAACTGGCTTGCCGCGCTGAACGATCAGCGCGCCCGCTTGCAGATTGTTCGCCGCATCGAACGTGTTGCCGCTGGGAAACTTCGGAGACTCTAAGTCGGTCGGAGGCGCGATCAGCGAGCTTCGCATCAACCACGGACCGGGATACCGGGTTTATTACACTCGGCGCGGCAAGGTCGTCGTTATCCTGCTCTGCGGCGGCCACAAGCGGACCCAGAGTAAGGACATTCGGAAGGCCAAGGAAATCGCGGAGACATTGGAGGATTGAGGATGAAAGTCAGCAAACTGAAGAAGTTCGACGCCGCCGAACACCTTCGCACACCGGAGGCGCGCGCTGAGTATCTGAACATCGTTCTCGCCGATGGCGATCCCGCCGAAGTCCGTGACGCCCTCAATCTCGTCGCCCGAGCACAGGGCATGAGCGAGGTCGCCAAGGCCGCTGGCGTGACCAGAGAGGGGCTTTACAAGACGCTTGGCGAGAATGGCAATCCGGAGTTCGCAACCATCCTGCGGATCATCGGGGCCATGGGAATCCGGCTTACGGCCAAACCGGCGGGAGCCAAGCCGAAGAGGAAGAAAGCCGTGGCGTACTGGCGCCCGAAGCCGCCGATGAAGCCCGGCACATGAATCAAGAGCCTGCCGTCTACTTCGAGTGACGGCGAGCTATTGGACCTGTCTCTTCTGTCCCGACTCAGTTGGTGGTCGAGGACGTCCATCCACACAAGAAGGATCAGATACTCGGCCATGCCGTCGATGACATGAGCCGACGCTACACCCACGTTCCGCAGGCCCCGCGATCGAGGCGATCAGCACCCTGCCGACCATTCAGGAATGGCTTGATCAGGACTGGATGAAGACGCCGGTCGCCTTGGTCGGTCGCCGCGCCAAGACATTAAAGAAGCCCGAGCGCGAGGCGGGCATGGCTGCATATCGCTCCCCTAGCGGCATCTGATCTCTCCGCTCGTCCGGCCATTCCGGCTCATTGCCGGCGGCGGCGCGGTGCCGATGACGGCGTGACGGTGCGCCGGCCGAGCTTGCCGAGCAGGTCGCGAACCGCGCCGTCGAGTCCGTCGGGCGGGGTGACGTGATCGGCGAGTTGCGTGCCGGGCGGCCAACGGGAGGAGATGTCGTCATTTGTGGCCCGCTCCTTCGGCGCGTGAACACGCAGAGGAGACCGGCGCCTGCGGCGGGAGATCAGTTCGCGCACGCCGTACCCCGACACGAACCCGATCCCGGTGACGAGAACGACAATCAGAAGCTCCAGCATTGTGCTGTCCCGCAATCACCCTGCCGCAGTGCAATAAGCGCGACAATGCGGCAGGGGCTTGACCGGGACGGTTCCTTTTCACGGTATCGAGCAGAAAGCCACTCCACGCAGTCCTACGGGGTTTTGTTCGCGGGCCTCCTCGGCTACCTTCCCGGAACTCGCGGGGGCCGGGGAGTCTCGATGCGCAAGAGCAATGACTACATTCTGAAGCTGCGGCCGTGGTCGTTGTCGACGTTCGTCGTCGCCCTGCTTGCCGTGGTGCTTGCCACCGCGACGCAGGAGATGTTCGCGAGCTTCGGCATGCAGTTCTATTTCGCGGGCTTCGTACCGGCGATCCTGATTGCCGGCCTGATGGGCGGCGCACCGGCCGGCGCCTTTGCGACGATCATCACGGTTCCGATCGTCTGGTGGGCGTTCATGCCGCCCTATTTCGAGTTCGCCTGGCCGACTGCCGACGACTATGACAGCCTTGCGATGTTCCTGCTGTCGAGCGCGCTCCTAGTCTGTTTCTCGCAGCTCTACCGGGAAGCGCTGGCCATTTTGCGGAAGTAGGTGATCGGCGCAGCGCGCGGCGGCTCGCCGGCGATGGCAAGCCGGTCGGCTGCAGGGATCGCTCGTCCTCAGATCCCGAACATCCAGATCGCCACGATGGTGGCCAGTGTCGCCACGCCGCTGATTGTCCAGCCCACCGTGTAGAAGGTGTCCTCGGGTGCGGTGTCGAGCACCGTATTGGTGGTTTCCGTCATTGACCGCCAGCGCATGGCGTCTCTCCTCGGAACTCATTCCCTGTGAGATAACGCGGCTCGCGGTTCCCGGTTCCGCCCCCATGGCGGCGGCTGCGCCGTTCACGCGCAGCTCACGGACTGCTGATCGGCGTCGCGGAACCCTGCGACATTCTGTCCCGTTGAGGGTCGCCGGAAACCAACTTGGGAGAACCAATCCGATGCGAACACTGATCCTCGCCGCCACCGCTCTCGCCTTCGTCTCGTCCACCGCACTCGCGCAGGACAAGGCAGGCGGCAGCCCGGCCCCCGCAGCGCAAAGCGGTGACACGGCGACCAAGGGCGAGGCGACCAAGATGGCGCCGAAGAAGAAAGCGAAGAAAACCGCAAAGAAATCGAGCGCCAAGACGACGGGCGACGATGCGACCAAGCAATAAACAGAAACAATCGCACTCGGCGATCACGGAAAAGGCCGCCCGAAGGCGGCCTTTTTGCTGTCCCGGTGCGGAGCAGGGCAATCGCATTTGGAGAAATCTGGTGAAGAGCGCCCCTGCAACCGTCCTTCGAGACGCCCGCCTTTGGCGGGCTCCTCCAGCGACAAAGGCGAAGCCTTTGCGCGGGGATGAGGTCTCGTTTTGCGGCACAATAGCAGACCCTCATGGTGAGGAGCGCCGCTTGCGGCGCGTCTCGAACCACGAGGCCGAGTACGTGCGCAGCCGCCCAAGGGTCATATGCGATAGCCCTGCTGTGCGGAGACTGCCTCGGACCGTCACGTCGCAACCAAGTGCGCCGTGAGGCTTGGGGCAGTGAGGCATGGGATAGTGAGGCTTGAGGCAGTTAGAGCTGGACCGGTGAGACCGGGACCAGCGAATTCAGGTGCGGGAGAGGGAGCGAAAGAGGCGCAGAGCTGATAATCCGCACCGTCATCGGATCGTTCTGAAATTTGACCACCAGCTCCAGTAATTGCTCCACCTCCCGCGTCTTCAGTTGTGCCGTGCGCGGAGGGGCGACGCATGATCCAAACGGGCTATCACTGCAACGGAGAGAAAGATTCATCGATAAACTTAATGCTGGGCGCCATCGTCGCGCCTGGCTGCGAGCCCGCTCTCGCGCAGCCGCTCGGCGAACCAGCGTGACGCGGCGCTCTCGAGGGCTCCGCCTGCATAGACCTCGGAAAAGCTCACCCCGCTCGGACTGAAGATCACGAGAACGCCCATCGCATAGGCAAACCAGACATTCGGGTCGGTCAGCGCCTGCAGCTTGCGCTGGTCGTGCTCGACCGGCTGATGATTGCTCTCCTTGCGCAGTTCGATGGCCAGCAGATTGTTCGGGATGTCGCGCTGGTGCACGACGATATCGGGATAGATCGACTTGCCGAGGTGGTCGTCGGTCGAGATCGTCGAGCCGCGCGGCAGCCGCAGCGTGCGCTCGCCGAGCCGATCGTAGTTGCAATCGACCTGCCAGCCGGAGAACTGCTGCTCGACGTAGACCGCAAGCCGGTGAGTAAGCGTTCGCTCGCCGAGATCGCGCTCCAGCAGGAACATCTCCTGCGCATAAAACTCCCCGACCGCGGCTATCACCTTGTTCAGCTCAGTCTGCATTGACGCCTCCGACTGGACCAGGCCGCCGCCGCGGCCTTTCAGAACAATGCCTCTACATCTGCACTTCGATCAGCCGCGGTCCGGGCTCCGCAACGGCTTCCGCCAGCGCCTTGTTGAACTCGTCGGCTGATGTCACCGCCCTGCCCGGCACGCCCATGCCCCTGGCGAGCGCGACGAAGTCGAGCGTCGGCCGATCGATCTTCAGCATGTCCTGCGCCCGCTTGCCCGGCTCGCCGGCGCCGACGCCGTCGAACTCGCCGCGCAGGATCTGGTAGATGCGATTCGCGAACACGATGGTCACGACATTGAGCCCTTCGCGCGCCTGCGTCCACAGCGACTGGATCGTGTACATCGCGCTGCCGTCGCCGACCATGCAGATCACCTTGCGGTTCGGACAGGCAATCGCGGCGCCGGTTGCGACCGGCGTCGAGAAGCCGATCGAGCCGCCCATGTTCTGCAGCCAGTCATGCGGCGCGGCCGCCGCCGTCGGCGGGAAGAAACCCCGGCCGGTGGTGACTGACTCATCGACCATGATGGCGTTCTCGGGGATCGCACAGGCGATCGCCTGCGCGATCGTGCTGTGGTTGAGCGCGCCGGTCGGCTTGACCAGTTCCTGGTGCTGCTGCGGCTTGACGTCCTGCGCCGTCGCATGCAGCGCATTGGCAAGCGCCTCGAGGGCTGCGACCGAATTCTCGCCCCAGGCGGTCATGCGATGCACCTCGCAGCCTTCCGCCTTCAGCATGCTCGGCTTGTTCGGATAGGCGAAGAACGCCACGGGATCGTTGGCTTCGACCAGCACGATGTGACGGAAATTCTTCAGGATCGGCAGCGCCTGCTCGATCACATAGGGGATGCGGTTGATCGAGAAGCGGCCGCGGCCGCGCGCCATGCGCGGGTGATAGGTCTGGCCCATCACGGTGCAGCCGGTCTTGCCGGCGATGCGCTCGGCCAGCGCCAGCCCCTGCTCGGTCAGCGCGCTGCCGGTGACGAGCAGCAGCGTGCGTGCGGCATCGCCGTGCAGAATTTTTGCCGCGGTGTCGACCGCTTGCGGCGAGTAGCTCGGGCGCTGGTTGTCCACGGGCACTTCGGCGATGCCGTCGGCCTCGTTCCAGGCGGTATCGGCCGGCAGGATCAGCGTTGCGATCTGCGGCGGCGCGCTCTTGGCCGCGGCGATCGCGGCCGCGCCATCAGCGGCAACCGACTTGGCCTCGGGCGATGTGCGCACCCAGGACGACATCGGCCGCGCCAGGCCCTCGATGTCGGACGTCAGCGGCGCGTTGTAGCCGATGTGGTAGGTCGCGTGCTGACCGACGATGTTGACGATGCCGGAATGCGCCTTCTTGGCGTTGTGCAGATTGGCAAGGCCGTTGGCGAGACCAGGCCCGAGATGCAGCAGCGTCGAGGCCGGCGTTCCCTTCATACGGAAATAGCCGTCGGCCGCACCGGTGACGACGCCCTCGAACAGGCCGAGCACGCAGCGCATGCCCGGGACCTTGTCCAGCGCCGCGACGAAATGCATCTCCGAGGTGCCCGGATTGGTAAAACAGACATCCACGCCGCCTGCGACCAATGTCCGCACCAGGCTTTCCGCACCGTTCATGATCTCGCTCCCGCCAGAGTTGTTTCTTTGGGTTGGACCAGAGCATGATCCGACCCGATTGATCCGGTCATGCTGCTATCCTTTTGTTTGGTCGCGTTTTCTTTCCGCGAACCGGTATCCACTTCGCTTGAAAACGCTCCAGCTTTTGTTTGGTCGCGTTTTCTTTCCGCGAACCGGTGCCCGCTTCGCTTGAAAACGCTCCAGATCAACCATTCTTCATCCGCTTCGTCAAAGGCTTGGCCGGACAATGCAGGTATCGCTTCCGGTCTGTTGCCTTTTTAAACCGTGTTGCCCGAAAGTGCCTAAAGTCACGGCTTCGTCGCTTGCGAAACGCCGGCAATTGTGGCCTCTCTGGCTGTATATTTGATTGTTCGCGAGGACGATGACGATGCGCCCGACTGCCTTGATGTTTGCCGCGCTCACGCTCCTGGCAGGCGCCGGCCAGGCGCAGGCCCAATTTTTCGACTCCCGCGGCTACCAGTCTGAACCCTCGAGCTTCTTCGGTGGCGGCGGCGCAACCCCGATCCCGCGCTCCACCGTCAACTATCCGACCAACTATGCCCCCGGTACCATTGTGGTGAACACAGCCGAGCGCCGGCTCTATCTGGTGATGGCGAACGGGCAGGCGCTGCGCTACGGCATCGGCGTCGGCCGCGACGGCTTCCGCTGGGGCGGCGTCCACCGCATCAGCGCGAAGAAGGAATGGCCGTCGTGGACGCCGCCGTCGCAGATGCTGCGCCGCCGCCCCGATCTGCCGCGCCACATGGGCGGCGGCATCGAGAACCCGCTCGGCGCACGCGCGCTGTATCTCGGCTCGACGCTCTACCGGATCCACGGCTCGAACGAGCCGGAAACAATTGGTCAGGCCGTCTCGTCGGGCTGCTTCCGCATGACCAATGAGGACGTCACCGACCTCTATAATCGGGTCTCGATCGGCACCACCGTGGTGGTGAAGAACTGATCGCGTCGATTTCAACGGAACCAGGCGCCGCCATCCGGGTTGATCGCTGATCTTGCCTTGCGCTGCCGCAAGCGTTGCGGCAGCGTGATTCGGATGCGCCAACACCACGTTCTGATCCTGCTGCTGCTCGCCATTGTGCCGGCCGCGCCCCTCGCCGACGCGATCGTGCCGGCGACCGCCGCCGAGATTCCGGCAATCACGTCGCGCCAGCGCAACGAGAAGAAGGTCTTCACCGACGCCGAGATCGTCGAGGGTTTTCTGAAAACCGCGTTCGGCGCCGAATATCATCTCGCCGGACGGGTCGACCGCATCCGCAAATACGACGGTCCGGTGCGCGTGTTCGCCGACGGCAGCCGCGCCGACCGCAAGGCCCAGCTCGCCAAGGTCGTCGCCGACATCCGCAGCAAGGTGCAGCATCTCGACATCGCAATGACCGAGGACAACGACGCTGCTAACGTCGTGGTCAAGCTGGTGCGCGACCGCGAGCTCTACCGCACGATCGCAACCTTCTACGGCCAGGAGCGCGCCAAGGAAATCCGCTCCTCGCTCGACCCGCAATGCCTGTCCGGCTTCCGCAAGAACGAGAACTACGAGATCGAGCATTCCGATGTGATCCTCACCGTCGACAACGGCGATTTCGTCTTCCTCGACTGCGCCTATGAGGAGCTGCTGCAGTCGCTCGGCCCGATCAACGACACCGCAACGGTGCCATGGACCATGTTCAACGACAGCGTCTCGATGGGCTATTTCGACGTCTACGACCAATATCTGCTCAATCTGCTCTACGACCCCCGCGTCAAGCCCGGCATGAACGTGCAGGAGGTCAAGGCCGTGCTGCCCGCCGTGCTCGCCGACGTCCGCGCCTGGATAGCGAAGGTGAACCATCTGGAGTGATGGCATCTGCGAGTTCGGGAACGCACGTCCCGTCACACACTCCGGTGTCGTGCCTGCGAAAGCAGGGACCCATACTCCGCGGCGCTTGTTGTCGAAGGGACTCGTCGTACCAACATCGCTCACCAACAACCATTCTTGGTTATGGGTCCCTGCTTTCGCAGGGACGACGATGAGGATCGGTCGCAATTCAAGATGTCAAACAATGCGGTGTCATCACCCGCGCATGCGGGTGATCCAGTATTCCAGAGACGTTCGTGCTTGAGCTGAGAGGCCGCGGCGTAACTGGATCGCCCGGTTAAGCCGGGCGATGACAATTGAAGATCAGGACGGAGCTTCGCATTCTCGCGCGACGCGCACGCTTGAGGCAGCCACCGGCGGCAGGGTTCTCTCTCCCCTTGTGGGTGTTCAGACCGGGGACATGGCACGCAAGGGGGGAGCCTGACCGGCGTGCTCACCTCACCGCTATCCGATAGATGAGGATCACCACCCTGCCCGCTTGACCTTGCCCCTGCGGCCGCCTCCATAGAGGCGCGGTCAGACGACGCGAGGTGATTCGATGAATGCTGCTGCCGCCCGTTTCCTCAGCCCGTCCGAAGCTGCCAGGCAGCTCGGTATCTCGGCGAAAGCGCTGCGCCTGTACGAGGAGCGCGGCCTGATCGCGCCCGGCCGCACGCCGGCGGGATGGCGCGCCTATGGCCCGGCCGAGATGGCGCGCTGCGCCGAGATCGTCGCGCTGCGCGCGCTCGGCCTCAGCATCAATGAAGTGGCGCGAATCCTGAACGGCGACGCCGACATCCTCGGCCGCGTGCTGGCCGCGCATGAGGCCGCGCTCGAAGCGCGCATCCGCCAATGCGGCGACAGCATCGCCACAGTGCGCCGGCTCCGCGCCGACCTCGGCCGCGGCAAGGTGCCGGCGACGCGTGATGTGATCGGTGCGGTCAGGGCACGGCCGGCAATCGGCGTTGCGTTCGATCTGCCGTGGCCGTGGGGCGGCGAGCGCTTCGAGTTGCGCGACATCAAACGGCTGAACTACATCGTCGGCCCGCTCGGCAGCGGCAAGACGCGCCTCGCGCAGCGGCTCGCCGAGGCGCTGCCCGGCGCCAGCTTCGTGGGGCTGGACCGCGCAGCCGACGGCGGCGCGGCCGTGTGCGCGCGCCTCGACGCCGACCCGGCTCTCAAGGCGAGGGTGGAGGCGAGCCGTGCCGTCCTGCTGTCCGACGGCGCCGCGGACTCGGCCGCCCTGACCACCCTGCTCGCATTGCTCGAGGCCTGCGATGGCGCGATCCTCGTGATCGACATGCTCGAACAAGGACTCGATGCGGCCAGCCAGGAAGCCATGATCGCATATCTGCGCCGTCGCGGACCGGAGGCGCGACCCTTGTTCTTCCTCACGCGCTCCAGCGCAATCCTGGACCTCGACGCGATCGGCGAGGATGAAGCGATCATCCTGTGCCCCGCCAATCACAGCGTGCCGGTTTGCGTCACGCCGGTGCCCGGCGCGGTGGGCTATGAAGCGGTCGCGACCTGCCTGGCCTCGCCGGAGGTGCGCGCGCGCACCGAGGGCATGGTTGCGTGGCGGCCGTCATGACTTCTCGTATTGGTTGCATTGTAATAAAACGACAATGTACGACATCGGACGGATGCGCGCCAAAAAGTGTGCTATAGCACACCCAATGATCGAGCTTCCCCGTACCCAGGCCTTGCGTTGCTTCATCACGGTTGCCCGTGAGGGCACTGTATCGCGCGCTGCAGCGATGCTGAAACTGACCCAGCCGGCGGTCAGCCTGCAACTCAAGGCGCTGGAGGAAAGCATCGGACTGCAGCTGTTCAATCGCACACCCAGCGGCTTCACGCTGACCGAGGCCGGCGCTGCCCTGCTGCCGCTGGCGCACCGCGCGGTGGCGGCGGCATCCGACTTCAAGGCGATGGCGGATTCGCTGAACGAGGCGCAGCGCGGCACGCTGCGTGTCGGCACCATCCTCGACCCCGAATTCACCCGGCTTGGGCCGTTCGTGCGCAGCCTTGCGATGTCCTCGCAGCGCACCGAAGTGTTTTTGCGCCATGGCGTAAGCGACGACGTGCTGGCGCAGATCGGCCGGGGCGAGCTCGACGTCGGCTACTATGTCGACGCCACGCCGCCGGACCAGCTGGTCCATCACAGTTTCGCCGAGCGGACCATCGCCGACGGCCGCTACCAGCTGGCGCCGCTGCTCAGCTACGACTATCGCGTCATCGCGCCGATCGGCTGGCGGGACCGGGTGATCGGCAAGGGCTGGGCGGAGCTTGCCGAGCTGCCCTGGCTCGCGACACCGCCGCATTCCGGCCACCGGCGGCTGCTCGACGACATCTTCCGCCCGCTCGGCGCCCTGCCGAAGCGCACCGGCTACACCGATCAGGAAGAGGCGATGATCGACTTCGTCGAATCGGGCCTCTGCCTCAGCCTCGCGCGCGACAGCGTGCTGGCGCCGCGGCTGGCGCGCCCGCATCAGTTCGTGGTCGCCGACAGGGTGAAGCTCACCTGCGATCTCTCCTTCGCCAGCCTTGCCGCACGCCGCCAGGAGCCGGTGATCGCGCACGCCTTCGCAGCCGTGCGCGCGGTGTGGAATATAAAGCCGGCGATCGCCGGCGCCGGACCGACACGGACGCGCAAGGTCGCGAAGAACGTGTAACGCGGACTTGCGCCTTCCTACTTCAAAGCCAGGCTGGTGCAGTATGCGGAGACTTCACCGCTTCTCCAACCGGCGTTCAATCCGGTTTCCGTGCACTGATTATAGCTCTTGAAGGGGATGCCGCCGGGCCCGATGTTTCGGCATCCGGTGTAGGCGGACGCTCCGGCTGACCAGGAGCATCCGATCCATGGGCGGTCGCCCGACCTCATGCTCGTGACGCAACCGCCGACGCAAAATACTGAGGTCGCAGCCGTATGCGGAGACGCGTTTCTGTGAGCCGCCGCGTGCTGCTTCGATCTGTGTTGCGCTGCGACGTGGCTTGGTGCCTCTACCGAAATGTTAGGAAGCGGGTTGGGCTGCGACCACGCTGGGCCGTTTGATCCGCATACCAGCGACACGATCGACAAAACAGCGATAGCGAAATTCGTGACGAAGGGCGACGAGTCTTTCATAGCCATGTCCTCCCAAGATGCCGGACGGCAATTCCATCCCGGGATGCAGGCTAGCACACATTCAACCGCCCGAAATTTCTAATCGGGGTGTCGGCAGGTCATCGTGAGCCGAGACCTAGGCGGCAACGACCAGCGGTCGCGTCATCTCCGCCATTGTCGGCACCAGCGACGGCGCCTCACAATCCTGCCGAGCGAGTTCATCCACGAGCTCTTGCAGCCTTGGCGGCAGATCGGCGTAATCGCCGCGCAGGGCATAGCGCAGCCGCTCGCCGATCTCTTCGCAGATGGCGCGCGCGTGCTCGGGCGCGATCGGATGATGCTTAGTCATGGACATGGACCGCTTGCGACGACGGCGCGTCGTCGAACTGCACGTCTGCCACCACGGATCCCGCATGCCGAGATGCGATCAAGACGAGGATCCGAACAATGCTGAACATGGTTCGTACTCCCTTTTCCTGTCCTTCAATAACAGGAGGTCATTGCCGCCCGATTAGGGAAACTGGTTCGCGCGGCCTTTAAGGAAGTGGTAAACGTGAAGTTTCAGGGACGCGGATTGTCGCGCAACGTGCCCCCGGCGATTGCCCTCGCCCTGCATCGCGCAGCCCCAACCCGATGCCCGGACCGGGCGAGATCGAGATCCGGCCGCTGGACGAGATGGGCTGATCTTGGCTGAGGCTTCGGCGCCGCGCCGCCTGCCCAGATGTCCCCAATCAGGGGGACAGACGTATCACGCGGAATCAATATGATGCGAAACCGGATGCCGGTCGGCTATCATCGGCGGCGCATTATAGAAAAAAGAACCTGCTGGGAGGATTTGCAATGAAGCTGGCCATGGCCGGACTCTGGGTCGTCGCGAGTGCGATTCTGATGGCGCCGGATGCACGTGCAGACATCAAGGTCGGCGTCGTGGTGTCCGCATCCGGACCGGGCTCGGCGCTTGGCCAGCCGCAGATGCGCACCATCGCCGCGCTGCCGAAGGAGATCGGCGGCGAAAAGGTCACCTATATCGCGCTCGACGACGAGTCCGATCCCACCAAGGGCACGCAGAATGCCCGCCGCCTGGTGATCCAGGATGGCGTCGACATCCTGATCGGCTCCTCGCTCACCCCCGTGACCATGCCGATGCTCGACGTCGCCTTCGAATCCAAGACGCCGATCATCTCGCTCGCCGCGGCCACCGCGATCGTGCAGCCGATGGACGACCGCCGCCGCTGGGCGTTCAAGGTGGTCCCCAATGACGATCTGATGGCAGCTGCAATCCTGAAATACATCGCGAAGTCCGGCATCAAGACGCTCGGCTATATCGGCGTCTCCGACGGCTATGGCGAAGGCTATTACAAGGAAGTGTCGCGGCTGGCACCGACGCTCGGCCTCACCGTCACAACCCATGAGGTCTATGCGCGTGCCGACACCAGCGCGATGGGCCAGGCGCTGAAGGTGATCGCCACCAACCCGGAGGCCGTGTTCATCGCCTCCGCGGGCACCCCGGCCGTGCTGCCGCAGGAGGCGCTGCGCAGCCGCGGCTACGCCGGCAAGATCTTCCAGACCCACGGCGTTGCGTCGGAAGAATTTATCAAGCTCGGCGGCGCCAATGTCGAGGGCGCGATCTTCACCGGCGAGGCCTTCACCATCGCCGACGATCTGCCGGCGAACGATCCGTTCCGCCAGGCCCGCGACGCGTTCGCGTCGGCTTACGAGAAGGTCAACGGGCAGAAGCCGAACATCTTCGGCGCGCACCTGTGGGACGCCGTCACGCTGTTCAAGCGGGCAGCGGCGAACGCGCTGAAATCAGCAACGCCCGGCACCCCCGAATTCCGCGCCGCGCTGCGCGACGAGCTCGAGCGCGGCAAGGACGTCTATTTGAACAACGGCCTCTCGACGATGAGCCCGACCGACCACAACGGCTATGACGAGCGCTCGGCGTTCCTGATCAAGGTCGAGGGCGGCAAGTTCCGGCTGGTGAAATAGCGGCCGGTCGCCGGCCGCTGCGCCTCACACCTTGCCCGATCCGCAGACGCCCTTCAGCGCCTGCCATTCGGCGCCCGACAGCAGCGGCTCGCCGGTGAGCGAAGTGCCGGCATCGGCCCTGCCCATGCGTTCGAGGCGATCCTCGGTCAGCGGATGGCCGGAGACGAGCGAGAACCCCTTGCCGCCTTCCTTGCCGGTGACACGGAACATCAATTCGCCCATCGGCTTCGCCGGGCGGCCGAGCTTGTGCATGGTCTCGATCGCAAACGTGTCGGCATTGGTCTCGGCGTCGCGCGAATAGGATGACGTCACCAGCGAGCGCGAGGCGAAGATCAGCGCGCCGGAGCCGGTGATGTCGCCGAACAACAATCCGATCAGGAACGAGGTGCCGCCATTGTGGATCAGCTCGCGCATGCTGTCGCGATGCCGGAGATGGCCGAGCTCATGCGCCAGCACGCCGGCGATCTCGTCGGGGTTCTCGGCCTTCTCCAATAGCCCCTCGAACAGATAGACCTTGCCGCCCGGCAGCGCGAAGGCATTCGGCACCGGCGTCGCCATCACGCCCGACTGCACTGAATTGTCGAAGCCCGCGGACCCCCGCAGCTTGCCGACCAGCTTCGCGAAGGCCGCCTGTCCCGCCGCGTTGCTGCATGGCTTG
Source organism: Bradyrhizobium sp. I1.14.4 (assembly GCF_050435825.1). Taxonomy (NCBI): domain Bacteria; kingdom Pseudomonadati; phylum Pseudomonadota; class Alphaproteobacteria; order Hyphomicrobiales; family Nitrobacteraceae; genus Bradyrhizobium; species Bradyrhizobium sp. I1.14.4. Next base: position 16,387 of record NZ_JBNDLA010000027.1, read on the forward strand.
CCGTCGAACAGCACCTTGACCTGCGCCTCCGCGACATCGCCGAGGCGGCGTTCGAAGGAGTCGGGCACCAGCGGCGTCAACCGCTCGGCGGCCAAGGGAACGCCGAACAGCACCACCAGCACGATCGACACCGCAGCCGCAAGCGACCAGCCGACGATCGCGGCGACGCCCCTGCGATTCGGCAGGTCGGCCTCGAGCGCGTCGCAGCGTGCGACGAGCTCGGCCATGAGCTGGGCGTCGCGGATGTCGAGCCGCGCCAGCGATGGCGCGGTCAGGCAGCTCAGCCGCAGCAGGCCGGACGGGCTGTCGGCGCGGCGGATGTCGTGAAACTCCCAGCGCGCCAGCTCTTCGCCGTCTTCCCTGATCTCCAGCGCATCGGACAGTGCGAGCGCGACGATGCGCCGCCGGTTCGACAGGCCGTCGAAGAAGACGCCGACGCGAGCCGGCGTCGCCGCGGAGCTGGTCTCGCTGGACTCGGATTCCATGTCCCTAGAAACCCGCGACGTCGAGGCCGTCGGCAAAACCTTCACCGAGCGCATTGGCGAGATCGCCGCGCGCGGTGACGTTGGCCGCCGCGCCGATGTTATGCACGATGGTCGAGGACAGCACCCGGACCCAGAGATCGCGCATCAGATAGACCCGCATCACCACGTTCATCGCCAGTGCAAAGGCGAGATAACCGATGCCGAGCAGGACGATCAGGGGAATGCTCTTGGCGAACGCCTCGGTCTTGAAGAAGCTCTCGATCGAGGAGCCGTCCATGCTGGCGACCAGGAAGGTGCAGAGCACGAGATAGGCCGCGAACACCATGCCGAGCAGCACGACCCAGCCGATCACCTTCCAGTACAGGCCGATCAGCGCGCTGCGGCGCAGGGTGGATTCCAGCCTGACCTCGCCGAAGCGGATGCCCGACAGCCACCAGCGCCACTCGATCGCCTTGAACGCCGCATAGGCGAAAGGCGCGAAGATCGTGCTGTAGAGCGCGAACGGCATCAGAAGCCAGAGCCACCAGCCGCGCTTGAAGAAATCCCAGCCACGGCCCTCGAAGGAGCCCTGCAGGTCGCCGTAATAGGAATGCCGCATCTTGTAGCGTTCCAGCGCCGCCTCGCGCCATGGCAGCGCAAGGCCGAGCGTGATCACGACGAGCACGCCCCACAGCGAGGCCTTGAGCGCATAGATCCAGCCCGAGCCGCTCATCCAGAAGCGGACGCCGCGCCACACCGTGCGGGTCAGGCGGTAGCGCCGCGCGCGATAGATCGCGAACTGACCGAACAGGTAGAAGAAGGCGACCAGCGGCAGCGAGGCGAACGCCTTGAGATGCTCCGCCTCGATGCCGATCAGGAAGTAGCCGAGATAGATCGGCACCAGGATCGCGAGCGCGACCAGAAAGCCGATCAGGAGCTCCTTGCCGCGGCCGGTATATTCCGGCGCGTCGCCATCGATCTGGGTGTTCGACCAGAGCTGACGGCGGATGTCGGTGGTGAGCCAGAACCGGTAGAAGCCGACCGTGACCAGTTCGAGCCCGGCGCCGCGCGCGACCAGGCGGAAGAACTCCGTCCGGCTCCCTGAAAACGCCACCGGCATCGGCGGCGGGACCGGTTGCGGGGGCGGCTGCGGCGGCCCCAGCGGGGTCCAGCTCATGTCGTTCACGGGGCCAACTCCAGGACGGGACAATCTCTGCGTATCAAAACCACAGGTTTGTCGCTGCGAGTGTGATCCAGGTTTCACACAAGGTCGAGATCGCCGGCCGATTTTTGGTGGGGTGCGGTTGGCCATGCCTTAACGGCATCGCCGCAAACAGCGCAGTCCTTGATGCGGGTATCGCCCCCGGCCGGAGCAAGATGGCCCCCTCGGCAGTCAAAAGCGAGCTTCGAACCCAAGGCGGGAATTGCATGACTTACGGATGAGGCGACGAGGAAACATGCCGCGCAAGCGAGGAAGGGTAGCGATGAGCAAGTGGATAGTGTCGGCATGCTTTCTAGCACTTGCGCCAGCTCCCGCCGCTGCGGTCGACGTACGGCTGGATTCCTACCGCAATCCAAAGAATGAGAATTTTCGCATCTTCAATCATATGTATCTGGACGGCGTCAGGGGCGGCCTGATGGCTTCCAATGCCTGGTTGAAACGGCACGGCGACCGACTGCTGTTCTGCATGCCCGACACCCTCGCACTGACCAGCGAGCAGACCGAAGAGATCATGCTCAAGTCCGCCGACAAGCGGTCCGCCAAAGGCGAGATGGTGGTCGCTCTCCTGCTGCTATGGGGCATGCAGGACAGCTATCCGTGCGAGAAAACCGACGGCCAATAGACCCCGCCGGTGCCGTCGGCACACCGCCGCCCAACCAGATCAAACGCCGTTTCAAACAGGCGTGGTCGCAGCGCGCGGTCCCGCCACCGCCGGAAGGGCCCGGATTCGGCCGCTTTGGCCTGACATCAATGCGGCCAAATGCGCGTCGAGAGCCCTTGCGCAAACCGCGGAATGAGAATGTAATTCGGTAAAACATGTCGCGCCGGCGATGCCCCGGCTGCGCAACGGTTGAGGAGCCGCTCATGCACGGGACCATCGATCTGGTCAAAGACACCAATCTGGACGCCGCGCGCGAACGCGCCAACACGCTTTCGCTCTCGGATTACGATCCCGGCCATCCCGAGCTGTTCAAGACCGATACCTTTTGGCCGTATTTCGACCGGCTGCGCCGCGAGGATCCGGTGCACTACTGCAAGGATTCGATGTTCGGTCCGTACTGGTCGGTCACCCGCTACAACGACATCATGGACATCGAGACCAACCACGCGGTGTTCTCCTCGGCCGCCTCGCTCGGCGGCATCACCATCCGCGACGTGCCGCCGGACCTGCGCCGCGAAAGCTTCATCGCGATGGACCAGCCGCGCCATTCGGCGCAGCGCAAGACCGTGGCGCCGATGTTCACGCCGACGCACCTCGACGAGCTCGCGATCAATATCCGCAACCGCTCGACCGAGTGCCTCGACAATCTGCCGCGCGGCGAAGTGTTCGACTGGGTCGACAAGGTCTCGATCGAGCTGACCACCCAGATGCTCGCGGTGCTGTTCGACTTCCCGTGGGAGGACCGCCGCAAGCTGACGCGCTGGTCCGACGTCGCGACCACCCTGCCCGGCGCCGGCGGCCTGGTCGCCACCGAGGACGAGCGGCAGGCCGAACTGATGGAGTGCGCGAGCTATTTCGCAAGGCTCTGGAAAGAACGAGCTGACCAGCCGCCGAAGAGCGACCTGCTCTCGATGATGGCGCACAGCGACGCCACGCGGAACATGGATCCGAAGAACTTCCTCGGCAATCTGATCCTATTGATCGTCGGCGGCAACGACACCACGCGCAACACGCTGTCCGGCAGCATCTATGCGCTGAGCAAGCATCCGGAGCAGTACCGCAAGCTCAAGGAGAACCCCGCCCTGATCGACAGCTTCGTGCCCGAGGTGATCCGCTGGCAGACGCCGCTCGCCCATATGCGGCGCACCGCGCTCGCCGACTTCGAGTTCCGCGGCCGCCAGATCAAGAAGGGCGACAAGGTCGTGATGTGGTACGTCTCGGGCAACCGCGACGAGGAGGCGATCGAGAAGCCCTACGAATTCCTGATCGACCGCGCCCGGCCGCGCACCCATATCTCGTTCGGCTTCGGCATCCACCGTTGTGTCGGCCTGCGCCTTGCCGAGCTGCAGCTCAAGATCATCTGGGAAGAGATCCTCAAGCGCTTCGACACCATCGAGGTGGTGGACGAGCCGCAGCGGGTGTATTCCAGCTTCATCAAGGGCTACGAGACGCTGCCGGTGCGCATTGCGGCGTGATGCGCATCCGCTATCGTGTCGAAACATTTGCGTCGCTTGGCCTGAGTTAGGAAGGCCCAATCGGATGGGTTCCCTCCCCGCTTGCAGGGGAGGGTTAGGGAGAGGGGTAAGCCGCACGGACAGTGCTCGGCTCACCCCTCTCTCCAACTCTCCCCCGCAAGGGGGGAGAGAGCCCAACCACCTCCCGTGCGGCTTTGGCAGATTATGTGGAGAGAAATCATGAACGTCCACGCCGCGATCCGTGCCGACCGGGCCGAGCTAGAGCGCCAGGCGCGCGAGGAAGCCTATGCGACGCCGCTGAAGGATTTTCATCCTGGCGCGCCACGGTTATTCCAGAGCGACACGCTGTGGCCGTGGTTCGAGCGGCTGCGCAAGGAAGAGCCGGTGCATTACTGCACCAATGCGCCGATCGAGCCGTATTGGTCGGTCGTGAAGTACAACGACATCATGCATGTCGACACCAGCCACGGCATCTTCTCCTCGGACTCCACGCTCGGCGGCATCTCGATCCGCGACGTGCCGCCCGGCTATGACTATCCGAGCTTCATCGCGATGGATCAGCCCAGGCACGCCCATCAGCGCAAGACCGTCTCCCCGATGTTCACGCCTGATCATCTCGACGAGCTGGCAAAGCTGATCCGCCAGCGTTCGGCCAGCGTACTCGACAATCTGCCGCGCAACGAGACCTTCAATTTCGTCGAGCGCGTCTCGATCGAACTGACCACCCAGATGCTGGCGACATTGTTCGACTTCCCCTGGGAAGAACGGCGCAAGCTGACGCGCTGGTCCGACGTCTCCACCGCCTTGCCGAAGAGCGGCATCGTGAATTCGCCAGAACAGCGCCGGCAGGAGATGGACGAGTGCTACGCCTGTTTCTCGAAGCTCTGGAACGAGCGCGTCAACTCAGCCCCGAGGAACGATTTGCTGTCGATGATGGCGCATAGCGACGCCACGCGGCACATGGACCCCGACAATCTGATGGGCAACATCATCCTGCTCATCGTGGGCGGCAACGACACCACGCGCAACACCATGAGCGGCTCGGTGCTGGCGCTGCACGAGCATCCGGACCAGTTCAGGAAGCTGAAGGAGAACCCCGCGCTGATCGACACCATGGTGCCGGAGGTGATCCGCTGGCAGACGCCGCTCGCGCATATGCGGCGCACCGCCCTCCAAGATACGGAGATCGGGGGCAAGACGATCAGGAAGGGCGACCGCGTCGTGATGTGGTACGTTTCCGGCAACCGCGACGACGAGGTGATCGACCGCCCCGACGAGTTCATCATCGATCGCGCCCGGCCGCGCATCCACCTGTCGTTCGGCTTCGGCATCCACCGCTGCGTCGGCATGCGGCTGGCCGAGTTGCAGCTCAAGATCGTCTGGCAGGAGATGCTGAAGCGCTTCGATCGCATCGAGGTGGTCGGCGAACCGAAGCGGGTCTATTCCAGCTTCGTGCGCGGCATCGAGAACCTGCCGGTGCGGATCCCGGGCTGAACCTAGATAATTCTTGGCTGCAAGTACGATCGGCCCTATGTCTGCCTGATGTGGTGGGTTAATGCGCCGCTCCAGGCCGCCCTTTTTGGTGCGCTATCCGGCGGTGTCCTGCAGTTTGGGCCAGTTGACACGACATGAACCGAAAAGAACGGCGTGCGGCCAATAAGCAACGCGACGAGTCCGCAAAGAGGCCAGCCGCACCTGCCTTCGGCTCCTCGGGCGTCAGCATCGCCGATCTCGCCGCGGAGGCAAGCCGCTTCTACGGGATGCGCCGCTTCAGCGAAGCGCAGGAGATCTGCCGGCAAATTCTCGCGCGTGAGCCTGCCCATGTGCAGAGCCTGAACCTTCTTGGCCTGATGGCGCAGGCAGCCGGCGATCACCGATCAGCCGTGAAGACTTTCGCGAAAGCAATTGCTTCGGACGAGGTCAACGCCGCCTGCCACTACAACGCCGGCAATTCCTACCACGCGCTGGGCAATCGCGCCAAGGCGGCCGCGCATTTCAGCAAAGCGCTGGCGCTCGGCATGGATGCGAAAGCCGTCGGCTTCATCATGCAGAACCCAACCGTCACCGCCTATGTCGGGCGGATTGCCGGCAAGTGGCCGCTGCCGGTCACGAACACCGAATTGTTCGGCACTGACAGCGTCGCCCCGCTTGCGCGCGACCTGTTCCTGCGCTCGGCAATGGAAGCGACGACGCTGGCGAGCATGCAGCTCGAGGTGCTGCTCGGCTTTGCGCGGGCCGAACTGCTGCGGCGCGCGGGCAATCAGGACTCTGTGGACGACGAGATCGTTGGCTTTGCCTGCGCGCTCGCCCGGCAATGCTTCATCAACGAATATGCCTACGGACAAAACCAGGCGGAAGGCGAACTTGCAGGCGCGCTGCGCGATCGATTGCTGCAGGACCTGGCATCAGGCGCCGCGATCATGCCGCTCACGCTGGCGGTGGTGGCGGCCTATTTCCCGCTTCATGCCCTGCCGGCGGCGGATGCACTGCTGCGCCGAGACTGGCCCGCGACCGTCGCCGGCCTGTTGCGGGTACAGCTTCGTGAGCCGCGCGAGGAGACGGAAGAGCGCAGCGCCATTCCAACGCTCACCCCGATCAAGAACGACGTATCCGTCGAAGTGATGCGCCAGTACGAGGAAAATCCCTATCCGCGCTGGACCGTCAATCCGCTGACGGCCTTCGCGGCCGATCGGGCGCGGGGACGGAGCGTGGTGACAGCGGAGCAGAAAGCCGAACTGGATATTCTGATCGCGGGCTGCGGCACCGGCTCGCACGCGATCCAGATCGCGCAGGTCTATCCGAACGCCCGCTTGCTCGCGGTCGACATCAGCATGACCAGCCTCGCCTATGCGCGCCGCAAGACACGCGAGCTGGGCTTGCGCAACATCGCATATGCACAGGCGGATATCCTGGAATTGGGCTCGATCGGCCGCACCTTCGACAGCATCGAGTCGGTCGGCGTGCTGCACCATCTTGCTGAGCCGATGGCCGGGTGGCGGGTGCTGGTCCCGCTGCTGCGGCCGGGCGGCACGATGCGCATCGGCTTGTACAGCGAGCTGGCGCGTCGCGTCATCGTGGAGGCCCGCGCCCGCATCGCCGCGCGCGGCTATCGCGCCACCGCCGACGACATCAGGCGATGCCGCCAGGACATCTTCCGTGAGGCGGAGCAATGGAAACCGCTGATCGGCGCCAAGGACTTCTACAGCATGAGCGGCTGCCGCGATTTGCTGTTCAACGTCATGGAACACCGGCTCTCGATCCCCGGGATCGCGGCATTCCTGAACGAAAATGACCTGACTTTCCAGGGCTTCGAGCCGTTTGACGATCCGGCGGTGCTCGACCAATTCCACAAGCAGTTTCCAGGCACGGCCGACGAGGCCAATCTGGATCAGTGGCACCGCTTCGAGGCCGATCACCCCGAGACGTTCTGGGACATGTACGTGTTCACGGCGGGCAAGAGCGCGCCCTGACGGCAGGGCGCTAGAGCATGATCCGGAAAAGTGTGAAGCGGTTTTCCGAAAAGATCATGCTCAAACAATGAGCTAAAGCGCGATGGCGATTCAGCCCAATCTCATCGCGCTTTAGCGCGCGTGTTGGCCTTTGTTGGTCGGCAGCGGGCAATTGGTACAGACCCTGTCGTCGCACATCCGGCAGATCGTGAAGCGATCCATCTCAGATGTGTCCTGCCTTGCCAGCAGCTCGCGGATCAGCGTTGCGAGTTGCTTCCGTTCGGCCGACGACAGCACATCCAGCAGTGACGTCACGGCGGAAATCCGCGACGCCAGCAGTTCGTTCCGGGACGCGGCGCCTGTCACCGTCAGGTGCAAGGCAACCTCGCGGCCGTCCTTTCCCGGACGGCGTTCGACAAGCCGATCCGAAACCAGACGATCCACCAGCCGGACCGTTCCGGAATGCGACAGGCCGAGGATCCGCCTCAGCTTGTCGTTGGTCATGCCCTGGCCGTAGCCGATGACGATGAGGGCCGCAGGCGTCTCGCCGCCGCGACCGACGACCTCCCGCGCGCCTTGCTCGATACGATCCATGACGGCCAGCGACAGCGCACCCAGCAGATTGGCGATTCCGTTTTCCATGCGGTGGATAATATGTGCGCTGCGCACAAAAAACAACTTGACCAGATATGTGCGCTGCGCACATATTCGCTCGGGAGAGCAACGACGACGAAAAATGGAGCGTAGCGATGACGACCCGAAGCACCGCACTGGCAATGCCTGATGCCGCCGGCAGCGAACCCGCCCTGAAATACGTCCAGGCCAACGGCGTGCGGTTTGCCTATCTCGAACAGGGCAGCGGACCGCTTGTCATGTTCATGCACGGCTTTCCCGACAACGCCTGGTCCTACCGCAAGCAGCTGCAGGTGTTCGCGGATGCCGGGTATCGCGCGGTCGCGCCGTTCCTGCGCGGCTATGCGCCGACCGAGATTCCGGCCGACGGCATCTTCGATCCGATCGCGCTGGGCCAGGATCTCGAAGCGCTGATCGCGGCGCTAAGCGACGACGGACAGGCCCGCGTCGTCGGCATGGATTGGGGCGGCACCTCGACCTTCCAGGCGCTGGCCACGGCGCCGTCAGCGATCAAGGCCGCGGTGGTGATGAACACCGCGCACCCGATCACAATCGCGAGCCTCAGGAGCGATCCCGATGCCGTTCGATCGGTCTTCCATGTCTATTTCTTTACGGTGCCTGGCGCTCACTCGGCGGTCAACATCGAGGGGCTTCCCTTCGTCGACTACCTTTGGAAGTTGTGGTCGCCAACCCTGGAGAACGACGAGCATCTCCGCTCGGTCAAGGAGACGCTCAGCTCTCCCGGCACCATGAAGGCGGCGCTGAAATACTACAATGGCCTGGTCGATGCGGGAGTTGCGGGCCGGTTGCCGATCAAAGACATGCATACGCCGACGCTGACGATTTATGGCGGCAACGATCCGACAGCGCGGTACTCGTTGAAGGAAGAGCCGCTCTTCAAGGGACCACATCAGCGCGTTGTCCTGCCCAGCGTCGGGCACTTCCCGCACCTGGAGCGTGAGGCCGAGGTCACCGGTCTGATCATGGACTGGTTCGCAACGCACGCCCCCGACTGAGTGGGCGTGCCGCAACCAACGACCGCGACAACTACACCATCTTTCAATCCTCTGAACAGGAGTGCGCGCAATGGACGCCACGACACAGCAGCAATACGCCGAAGCGTTTCACGGTCTTCACAAGACGGGCGATCCGCTCGTCCTGTTCAACGCCTGGGACGTCGCCACCGCCAAGGCAATCGCGAAGAGTTCGCCGGCGGTGGCGACCAGCAGCGGCGCAGTCGCGGCCGCGCTCGGCTACGCCGACGGCGAAAACGCCCCGCTCGACATGGTGGAAGGCCTGGTCTCGCGGATGACCGCTTCGGTCCCGGTTCCGGTATCGATCGATCTGGAGGCAGGATATGGCGACACGGCGGAGGCGGTCGCTGATACGGTGGCCAGGATCCTGAAAGCCGGCGCCATCGGCATCAATATCGAGGACGGGCTTGTTGGCGGAAAGCGGCAACTCATCAGTCCCGAGCAGCACGCCGCCAAGATCAGGGCCGTACGGGCCACCGCGCAACAGCTCGGAGTTCATCTCTTCATCAATGCGCGGACCGATCCGTTTCTGCTGAAATTCGGCTCGCCCGAGCAATGCCTGAACGAAGCGGCAAGACGTGCGAAGGTCTATGCCGATGCCGGCGCCGACGGAATTTTCGTACCGGGCTTGACCGACCTCGCGCTGGTCGAGCGGCTCGTCCAGCTGGCGCCGCTGCCGGTCAACATCATGGTGACGCGGGGCGTTCCGGAAATTCCGGAGCTCGCCCGTGCCGGTGTTCGCAGGGTGAGTCTTGGGCCGTGGCCGATGATGGCGGCGATGCGCGTCATCGGCCAGGCCGCCGCCGCGGTCGCTGCGAGCAAGCAGTACGGTACGTTTCTGCAGCCGAACGCGTGAGCGGGGAAAATCGCCAACGACCCTAAATCCGCAACTTGTCATTGCGAGGAGCGAAGCGACGAAGCAATCCATCCTCCACGCGTGAGGAGGGATCGATTGCTTCGCTCAGCTCGCAATGACGGGGGTATACAATTCCGGCATAGCTGCGCGAGCCAGATGCGACGGGATTCAAGCTTCCCCTCGCGCTAAGCTTCCCGCTGTGAGGACGCGCCATTGCGCATCCCTAGCCGAGGCCGTCATGGACCAGATTGCCGCTCACCAGGACAGCGCGACCAGCCGGGACTGGCCGGTTGCGATCTACCGCACGCTGAAGGATTTTGGCGTGGCGCAAGTGTCCTACGTTCCCGATGCCGGACATTCCAAGCTGATCAAGCTGTCGCACACGGATGCCGACATCAAGACCACTGTGCTGACGACCGAGGAAGAGGGCGTGGCGCTTTCCGCCGGCGCCTGGCTCGGCGGCGACCGCGCGGTGCTCTTGATGCAATCGAGCGGCGTCGGCAATTGCGTCAACATGCTGTCGCTGATGGCGAGCTGCCGCTTTCCGCTGCTCACACTCGTGACGATGCGCGGCGAATGGGCCGAGTTCAATCCGTGGCAGATCCCGATGGGCCGGGCGACGCCGCAGGCGTTCGAGATCATGGGGACGACCGTGCTGCGGCTGGACAACCCCGACGACGCCGAGGAGGTGATCTCGGCGGCAGCTTCGCTCGCCTATGACGGCGACCAGCAGGTCGCGGTCTTGATCTCGCAGCGGATGATCGGCCGCAAGAAGTGGACCAGGGAGACGCATTGATGTCAGCGCTAACAGGCACTCTCGATCGCCGCGCCGCCGTGAAGGCGCTGCTCACCGAGCGCGGCGAGTTGCTCGTGATCTCCGGGCTCGGCTCCTCGTCCTATGATTTGTTCGATGCCGGCGAGCATCCCGGCAATTTCTATCTCTGGGGCGCGATGGGCGGCGCCGCGATGGTGGGGCTCGGCCTCGCGCTGGCGCAGCCGAAGCGGCCGGTGCTCGTTATCACCGGCGACGGCGAGCAGTTCATGGGGATCGGCAGCCTGCTGACCATCGCGACCAAGCAGCCCGGCAATCTCTCGATCGCGGTGCTCGACAACGGCCATTTCGGCGAGACCGGCATGCAGCTCAGCCACTCCGGCCTCGGGGCCAAGCTCGAGGTGATCGCAAGCGGCGCGGGCATCAGCAACGTTTCCGATATCGCCGACATCGCCGGCCTCGAAAGCTTCCGCGCGAGCCTGCGCGATCTCGGTGGCGGCCCGCGGCTGGCGCGGATCAGGATCGCGGCCGGCGAAGTCGAGCGCGCGCTGCCGCCGCGCGACGGCACATATCTCAAGAACCGTTTCCGCGCTCATCTCGGATTCAAGGTGAGTTGATGCGCAGCCGCGCTCAGGCGAGCTGGATATCCCAGAGCCCCTCGGCGCGGCACGCGGCGACCTCGTCGCGCAGCAATCTTGCGATCAGCGTGATGGCGTTGGAGCCGGGATGCTCGACCGGCGAGGCCAGGGTCAGCTCGCGCCGCGGCGCCGGCCGCGCAATCGGCGCGGTCTCGAGCCGGCCTTCCGCGACCTCGCCGCGCACCGAGGACGGCGGCAGCATGGTATATCCGAGCCCCTCCTCGACCAGGCTGGTCAGCACGCGGAACGAGTCCGCCTCGAGCTTGACGTCGAGCGTGACCTTCTTCTTCGCCGCCGCATGCTCGATCATGGCGCGGAGCCCGTGCGAATGACTGGGCAGCACCAGGCGCTGGCGCAGCAGCCAGCCGATCTCGACCTGCTTCTTCTGCTTCAGCCCGCTGCCGCGCGGGCCGACCGCGACGATGCTATCGCGTCCGAGGCTGTGCACCGCCAGATGCAGATCGACCGACGGGCCATAGATCACGGCGAGGTCCATCTCGCCGCGATGCAGCCACTCGATCAGATGGCCGCTGTAGCTTTCGACGATGCAGAGCGAAATGCCGGGATAGCGCTCCACCGTGCGGCGCGCCAGCCGCGCCGAGATCACACAGCTCACCGTCGGCACCAGCCCGAGCACGACGCGCCCGGACGGCGCGCCGCCGGCGGACTGGATGTCATCCCGGATCTGGTCGATCTGCCGCACGATACCGCCGGTGCGCGCGAGCAGCAGCCGGCCGGCATCGGTCAGCACCATGCCGCGGCCGTTGCGCGTGAACAATTCGGTGCGCAGCTCGTGCTCCAGGAGCTTGATCTGCCGGCTCAGCGCCGGCTGCGCGACCCGCAAGGTATCGGATGCCTTGCTCAGACTCCCGAGTTCCGCGACGCACGCAAAGGTCCTAAGCTGGCGGAAATCCATACTTGCCAATCCTGGAAGGCAGGTTCATACGCTATAACAAAACAGCATAGGGAGTTTACCGAGGCCCCACAACAGCGGGCGTTTTCCTCACGCGAACTGGTTTCCACTTCGCTCGAAAATGCTCTGGCGCAATCTCTCGGCAAGACGAAACCCAACAAGACGAAACTCAACAAGACGAAACAATGACCGCACACGATCAGCACACCGACGACCATTCCGACATCCGCGACGCCGTCGCAAAACTCTGCGCGCAATTTCCCGGCGAATACTGGCGCAAGCTCGACCGCCAGATGGCCTATCCGAAGGAGTTCGTCGATGCGCTGACGGAGGCCGGCTATCTCTCGGTGCTGATCCCCGAGGAGTATGGCGGCGCGGGCCTGAAGCTGTCGGCGGCGGCGGCGATCCTGGAAGAGATCCAGCGCGCCGGCTGCAATGGCGGCGGCTGCCACGCCCAGATGTACACGATGGGCACCGTGCTCCGGCATGGCAACGACGCGCAGAAGGCCAAGTATCTGCCGAAGGTCGCGACCGGGGAATTGCGGCTGCAGGCGTTCGGCGTCACCGAGCCGACCAGCGGCACCGATACGTCCTCGCTGAAGACTTTCGCGCGCCGCGAGGGCGACCATTACATCGTCAACGGCCAGAAGATCTGGACCAGCCGCGCCGAATATTCCGACCTGATGATCCTGCTCGCGCGCACCACGCCGAAGGAGCAGTCCAGGAAGCGCACCGACGGGCTTTCGGTGTTCATCGTCGACATGCGCGAGGTGAAGGGCAAGGGTCTGGAGATCCGCCCGATCCGCACCATGATGAATCACGCCACCACCGAGGTGTTCTTCACCGACATGAAGGTGCCGGCGGAGAATCTGATCGGCGAGGAAGGCAAGGGTTTCCGCTACATCCTCTCCGGCATGAACGCCGAGCGCATCCTGATCGCGGCCGAATGCGTCGGCGACGCCAAGTGGTTCATCGCCAAGGCCACCAACTACGCCAAGGAGCGCAGCGTGTTCGGCCGGCCGATCGGCCAGAACCAGGGAATTCAGTTCCCGATCGCCAAAGCCTACGCCTCGATGTGCGCCGCGGAATTGATGGTGAAGGAAGCCACCCGCAAGTATGAAGCGGGTCTCGATTGCGGCGCCGAGGCCAACATGGCCAAGATGCTGGCGGCGGATGCTTCCTGGGAAGCGGCCAATGCCTGTGTGCAGACCCATGGCGGGTTCGGCTTCGCCGAGGAATACGACGTCGAGCGCAAATTCCGCGAGACCCGGCTCTACCAGGTGGCGCCGATCTCGACCAATTTGATCCTGTCGTTCGTTGCCGAGCACGTGCTCGGCATGCCCCGCTCCTATTGAGTTGCTTGACCATGCTGCCACTTGAGGGACTGACCGTCATCGCCGTCGAACAGGCGGTTGCCGCGCCGTTCTGCTCGTCACGCCTGGCCGATGCCGGCGCCCATGTCATCAAGATCGAACGGCCCGAGGGCGATTTCGCCCGCGGCTACGACGCCGCGGCGAAGGGCCAGAGCAGCTATTTCGTCTGGCTCAACCGCGGCAAGGATTCCGCCGTGGTCGATCTCGCCACCAAGGAAGGCCGCGCGCAGCTCGAGGAGCTGATCGCCGGCGCCGACGTGCTGCTGCAGAATTTGAAGCCGGGCTCGATGGACAAGCTCGGCTTCTCGCGCGAGCGGCTGCGCAAGGAATATCCGAAGCTGATCATGTGCACGATCACCGGCTACGGCGACACCGGTCCGTACGCCGACCGCAAGGCCTATGACCTGCTGATCCAGGCCGAGAGCGGCCTCGCCTCGATCACCGGCGGCCCCGAGGGCGCCTCGCGTGTCGGCATGTCGATCGTCGACGTCGCGACCGGCGCCACCGCGCATGCGTCGATCCTCGAGGCGCTGATCGGGCGCGGCCGCACCGGCGAGGGTGCCGATATCCGCATTTCGATGTTCGACGTGATGGCCGACTGGCTCACCGTGCCGCTGCTCAATGCCGAGGACGGCAAGTCGCCGAAGCGGATCGGCCTCGCCCATCCCTCGATCGCGCCCTACGGCGTGTTCCGCTCCAAGGACGGCAAGGAGATCCTGATCTCGATCCAGAGCGAGCGCGAGTGGAAGACACTGTGCGCCAAGGTGCTGGGACAGCCTGGCCTGCCCGACGATCCGCGCTTTGCCAACATGGTCGAGCGCGTGCGCAACCGCGCGTTGACCGACCAGATCGTCAGCGACAGCTTTGGCAGGCTCACCCGCGAGGACCTGCTGGCGAAGCTCGCCGAGGCCGACATCGCCTTTGCCGAGGTCAACAGCATGGACGACCTCGCCAGGCATCCGCATCTGCGCCGCATCGAGGTCGACACGCCGAACGGCAAGCTCAGCTATCCGGCGCCGGCTGCGATCGTCGTCGGCGAGGACAGGCACTACGGCAAGGTGCCCGCGATCGGCGAGCGCACCAAACGTTCCTGAAATCCCTCCTGCCCGGGCAACACAGTCATGACCGATAAACTCGACCTCGATCATCTCCGCCAGTGGATCGGCCGCTCCCAGGAGGCCTCCGACGTCGTCACCAGATATCTGGTGATGGGGCTGCGCGCGACGCTGTTCCAGGAGATCGGCGAGCCGCAGGCCGGCGATGCCGCACCGTGGACCACGCATTGGTGCCTGGCACAGCCGGTATTTCCGATGTCGCAGCTTGGCCCCGACGGCCACCCGACCCGCGGCGGCTTCCTGCCGCCGGTGCCGCTGCCGCGCCGGATGTGGGCCGGCGGCGAGCTCGAATTCTTCGACGCACTGCGGGTCGGCGACGACGCGAAGCGGACCTCGCGCATTGCCGACGTCACGGTGAAATCGGGCTCGACCGGCACGCTGTGCTTCGTCTCGGTCAACCACGAGGTGACGACGTCGCGCGGGCTGGCGGTCCGCGAGCGGCAGGACATCGTCTATCGCGAGATGACGGGCACGCCCGCCGCAGCGCCCGCCAAGGCGCCGCCGCCTCCCCCGGCCGCACAGCATCGCGAGAGCCACGTCTCCGACCCGGTGCTGCTGTTCCGTTATTCGGCGCTGACCTTCAACGGCCACCGCATCCATTACGATCGCGACTACGTCACCAAGGTCGAGGGCTATCCGGGCCTGATCTTCCACGGCCCGCTGCAGGCGTCCTTCATCGTCGAGCTCGCCGCCAAGCTGCGCGGCGGCAAGCCGCCGAAGAAGCTCACCTATCGCGGCGTGCAGCCGCTGTTCGAGGGCAGCGAGTTCTCGATCAACGCCAACGACAGAAACGGCGGCATCGAGCTGTGGACCGCGAATGCCGAGGGGCAGCCGACCATGAAGGGCACCGCGACCTGGTAGGGCGCGAGCACGACGCAGATCAGAATGCGAGGGAATACGAGGCGCTTTCATCAGCGCCTCGTATTCCGTATTGTGATCGCATTCATCCCTGGATCGCAGATCATGAGTCGCTTCTGGAGTTCGGTCGTCCACAATCTGTCGCCATACGTGCCCGGCGAGCAGCCGAAGATCGATGGCCTCGTCAAGCTCAATACCAACGAAAACCCCTACGCACCTTCGCCGCGCGCGCTGGCGGCGATCGCCGCGACGACGGATCGCCTGCGGCTCTATCCGGATCCGCGCGCATCCGCCCTGCGCGAGGCGATCGCTGCGCGCTACGGCGTCTCGGCGGACGAGGTGTTCGTCGGCAACGGCTCGGACGAGGTGCTGGCTCACGCCTTCCCGGCGCTGCTGAAGCACGACGCGCCGCTGCTCTTCGCCGACATCACCTACAGCTTCTACCCGGTGTACTGCCGCCTCTATGGTGTCAGCTATGAAACCGTGCCGCTCGATGCCGCGATGCGAGTGAACCTCGCCGACTACCGGCGGCCGGGCAGCGCCATCCTGCTGTGCAATCCCAACGCGCCGACCGGCATCGCACTGCCGCGTGCCGCGGTCGAGGCGCTGGTCACCGAGCATCCCGACCGGCTGGTGGTGGTCGACGAGGCCTATGTCGACTTCGGCGCCGAGAGCGCCGTGCCGCTGGTCGCGCGCCACGACAATCTGCTGGTGATCCAGACGCTCTCGAAGTCGCGCGCGCTGGCTGGATTGCGCGTCGGCTTCGCCATCGGCCAGCGCCCGCTGATCGAGGCGCTGGAGCGGGTCAAGGACAGCTTCAACTCCTATCCGCTGGATTGCCTGGCGATCGCGGGCGCGGTCGCCTCGATCGAAGACGACGCGTGGTTTGAAGAGACCCGGCAACGCATCATCAGGAGCCGCGAGGCGCTCGCCCGCGGCCTCTCCGAGCTGGGCTTCGAGGTGCTGCCGTCGCTGGCGAATTTCGTGTTCGCCCGCCATCGCCGCTATCGCGGCGCGGATCTCGCCGCGAAGCTGCGGGAGCGCGGCGTCCTGGTCCGGCATTTCCAGAAGCCGCGGATCGAGGATTTCCTGCGCATCACGGTCGGCACGGACGATGAATGCGGCCGCCTGATCGGCCTGCTGCGTCAGATGGTCTGATCCCGTTTCGGCCGTCGCTGGAACCGAATGCCGGCTTGCGCGTTCCCCGCCCTGACGGAGGACGCCATGCTTAGAGACGAACAGGTCGCGGTTCTCTGCGACATCGCGCAATCCATCGCCTTTGCCGACGACGTGCAAGGCGAAGTCGACCGGCTCATCAAGGAGGGATACGTCGCCAAAGACGGCGACCTCTACGAGCTGACGCCCAAGGCCGAGAAGGTTTTGTCCGAGCGCGGCGCCAGCCTCAATCGGGCATGACTCGACACATGCGCGATGAGATTGGGTTGAATTGTCATCGCGCTCGAGCCGTGAGCATGATCTCCGCGCAAATACTCCGCGTCTGGCGCGAGTAAAACCGCTCCGCACTTTTCCGGATCATGCTCTAGCAACCACGCCGCAGGCGTGCACCGCGTCGCGGTGATCTTGATGCCGAGCCCTGCGGCGCGCTACTGCATTGGGCGGACATGGTCGCCGAGCGAACGCCCAAATATCAAAGAGAGCGCGACGCGCGATCGGAGGCCTTCAAGGCGACCCGCTGAATTTTCCGACGCCGCCGGTGCCAGCGGACGACGCGAAAGCATTCGCACCGTCGCAGCCTCTCGATCACACGGGGCCGATCCGGCCGAGCCCCGCATAACACAGGAGACCACCATGCCATTCGCCCGTATCGACCTGAAGCGCGGCAAGTCCGCCGAATTTCGCAAGACGCTGGGCGAGATTGTCTACACGGCGATGCGCGACGTCATCAATGTACCGGAGAATGACAAGTTTCAGATCATCACCGAGCATGACCGCGGCGACCTGAACTACGCCGAAAGCTATCTCGACAACACCTACAGCGACGATCTCATCTTCATACAGATCACCCTGAATGCCGGGCGTTCGGTCGAGATGAAGAAGGCGTTCTACAGGCGGATCGTGGACGATTTCCAGAGCCAGTTGCAGGGACGCCCGGACGATATCTTCATCAACCTGGTCGAAGTCGCCAAGGAAAACTGGTCGTTCGGCAACGGCATCGCGCAATACGCGAGCTGAATGCGGAACAGGGATGAGCCGGACGGACGGCCGCCGGTTCGCACGAATGCCGGCCGTCCGCCGCTTGCGGCCGGCGTTGCCAGCACGCATAGTGCGGCCCGTGCACGAACAACAACAAGCAGGGAGGCAACCATGAGGACGATCGCAGCCGCGCTGTGCGCGCTCGCGCTGATCGCAACCGGTGCGCAGGCACAGACGCTCAAGGATTTCATGGCGACAGTCATGAAGAAATGGACCGCGCCGTTCGAACCCTTCGAGCTGGTCGACAATATCTACTACGTGGGCACCGACGGGATCGCGGTCTACATCATCAAGTCGTCGCAAGGGCTGATCCTGATGGACACGGCGATGCAGCAGTCGACCGGCATGATCAAGGACAACATCGCCAAGCTCGGCTTCAAGGTGGCCGACATCAAATACATCCTCAACACCCACGCCCATCTCGATCACACCGGCGGCTTCGCCGAGATCAAGAAGGAGACCGGCGCGCAACTGATCGCCGGTGAGCGCGACAAGCCCCTACTTGAGGGCGGTTACTATCCGGGCGACGAAAACAACGCCGATCTTGCCTTTGCGCCGGTGAAGGTCGACCGCATCGTCAAGGAAGGCGACAAGGTAACGCTCGGCGATGCGACGCTGACCGCACACACCACGCCCGGCCATTCGCCCGGCTGCACGAGCTGGGAGATGAGCGTCAAGGACGGCGACCAGGAGCGTAACGTGCTGTTCTTCTGCAGCGGAACGGTGGCGCTGAACCGGCTGGTCGGCCGTCCGACCTATCCCGGCATCGTCGACGACTACCGCTCGACCTTCGCCAAGGTCAAGGCGATGAAGATCGACGTGCTGCTCGGGCCGCATCCGGAGGTCTACAACATGCAGGCCAAGCGCGCGCAGATGAAGGACGGCGCGCCGAACCCGTTCGTCAAGCCGGGCGAAAACGTTACCTATGTGGCGGGGCTCGAGCAGGATTTCGACAAGCAGCTCGCCAAGCAAACCGCGGCGTTGCAGAAGGCCAACTAGCGGCATCATTTCCCGCCGTTGCCGTGGCAACTATAGGTGCAGCGGCTTGACATCGTCAGGCAATCCATCGACAGGTGGATTGCCTTTCCGCTTTTGCCGCCCGCAATGGACGGAACGTAACGAGACACAGATGGGAGCCGCCCGATGTCATCGCGCAAACCCGCCGCCAGCAAAGGCCAGACCGTCACCGTCAAGGACGCCACATTCGGCCTCCTGCGCGCCTGGGGCATCAACAAGGTGTTCGGCAATCCCGGCTCGACCGAGCTGCCGTTCCTGAGCGACTGGCCCGACGACATCGACTACGTGCTCGGCCTGCAGGAGGCGTCCGTCGTCGGCATGGCCGACGGCTATGCGCTGGCGACCCGCAATGCGGGCTTCGTCAATCTGCATTCGGCGGCCGGCGTCGGCAATGCGCTCGGCAACATCTACAACGCCTATCGCAACCAGACCCCGCTCGTGATCACCGCCGGCCAGCAGGCGCGTTCGATCATGCCGCTGCAGGCATTCCTCTATGCCGAGCGCGCCTCCGAATTTCCGCGGCCTTACGTGAAATTCGCCGTCGAGCCGGCGCGCGCCGAGGACGTGCCCGCCGCGATCGCGCGCGCCTATTATGTCGCGATGCAGCCGCCCTGCGGGCCGACCTTCGTCTCGGTGCCGATCGACGACTGGGCGCATGCGACGCAGCCGCTCGAGGCGCGCCAGGTCAGCCGCGAGGTCGGGCCCGATCCGGCCGCGATCCAGTCGCTGGTGGCCGCGCTCGGCGAGGCCAAGCGCCCTGCCCTCGTCGTCGGCCCCGCCGTGGATCGCGCGCAAGCCGTCGATCTCATGGTGAAGGTCGCCGAGAAGATGAAGGCCGCGGTCTGGGCCAGCCCGTTCTCGGCGCGCTGCTCGTTCCCCGAGCGGCATCCGCAATTTGCCGGCTTCCTGCATGCCGCACCGGGCCAGCTCTCCGATGCCCTGCGCGATCACGATCTTGTCGTCGTGGTTGGCGCACCGGTCTTCACGTTCCATGTCGAGGGTCATGCCGCGATCTTCGACGGCGCGACCACGATCTTCCAGATCACCGACGATCCCGATGCCGCCGCGATGACGCCGACCGGCTACAGCATCGTCGCGACGATGAAGCCGGCGCTGTCGGCACTGCTCGAGATGCTGCCCGAGACCAGGCGTACCGCGCCGGCTGGCCGCATCCTGCCGCCGGCGCCCGCGGCCGGCGACCCGATCCCCGCGGAATACGCGCTGCACGCGCTCTCGGCCGCAATGGGACCGCACGATGCGCTGGTCGAGGAAGTGCCGTCGCACCGTCCGCTGATGCAGAAGGCGATGCCGATGCACGGCCAGGACAGCTTCTACACCATGGCGAGCGGCGGCCTCGGCTACAGCCTGCCGGCCGCGGTCGGCATGGCGCTCGGCCGCCGTGTGGGGCGCACGGTCTGCCTGATCGGCGACGGCTCGGCGATGTATTCGATCCAAGCGCTGTGGACCGCCGCACGGCGCAAGCTGCCGCTGACCGTCGTCGTGCTCAACAATTCCGGCTACGGCGCAATGCGCTCGTTCAGCCAGGTGATGCAGGTGCGCAACGTGCCGGGCCTCGACCTGCCCGGCATCGATTTCGTCAAGCTCGCCGAGGGCATGGGCTGCGATGCGACGCGGGTGACGAAATCGGCCGAGCTTCCGGGCGCCTACCAGCGCGCCCTCTCGCATCAAGGCGCCAGCCTGATCGAGGTGATGGTGGATTCCGCGGTGCCGCTGCTCTACGCGCAGAAGGGCTGAGCGGCCAACGGCAGCCTTCGTTAGTGGGCATTGAGATTGCGTCGAATGGCAACCGCGACGGCACCGCGCTCCCTCGCCCCGTTCTTACGGGGAGACGGTTGGGGTGAGGGGCCGTCTCCGCGTATACGGTGATAGCTGCGTCTGCGGAGACTCCCCCTCACCCGGAACGCATCTAGCGATGCGTTCCGACCTCTCCCCGCACGCGGGGCGAGGCGAAGCGGAGTCCGTCGCTCGATTAGAAGCAAGCTCATCTGCTCTAGTTCGAAGGCACTGGCTCCTGCTCCTGCACCCGCTCTGACGGCGTCGGCACCTCGCAGCCGGTTGCACAACAGCGTCCGGGCTGCTTCGACACCCGCTGTCCCTCATCGACAAGACCGCGGCCGAGCAAATTCTCGACCAGCTCGGCCTTCTCCATAACCGGATAGTTGCGCCAGATCTCGCGCTTCATCGCCTCCGGCGAGCCGCCGCCGTGCAGTGAGATCACCGAGTACCAGCCGGCTTCGTGCGAAACCGTGAGGTCCTCGATCAGCCGCGCCACCTCGGCGCGCTGCTCGGCCGGAATGTCGGGGCGTCCGCCCATGACCGCGGCGAGCGAAGCGCGCGTCTCGGGATTGTGGTCCTCGTCGGGCCCTGGCAGCGCGACGATCAAGCCGCCGGAGACGTAATGCGCCACGCGGTGCATGTCATAGATCTTGGTTGCCAGCAGCAGCTTTCCGATGTTCGAAAACACCGCATCCGGCATCACGGAGCCGGCCGGATCTCTGGTGCAGTAGACCGAGGAGGCCACGCCGCAGGCATAGAAGCTCTCGGTGATGGTGATGAGTTCGACCATCGCCTCGCGGATATGCGCGTGCTTCTCGGCATCGAGCCCGTTGGCCTCGATCATCAGGGCGCCGGCGCCGATCAGGAGATCGCCGAAGCCGGCGCGCGCACCGATGCAGGAGTGCCGGTGATGCGTGGCATAGGACGTGGTGAGGAAACCGCCCTCCTCGGTCTCTCCGGCGAGGAAAACGCGGTCATGCGGCACGAACACATCGTCGAACATCACGACGCCGACCGACTGGCCGTACTTCGCCGAGAATTTCGCCGATGCATCGCCGGGCCGGCCGGCCGGCCGCGCGACGATGGTGACGCCGGGCGCATCGATCGGCACGGCGCAGCAGACCGCAAAGTCCTTGTCATCCGGCACATGGGTGCGGCACGGCATGACCAGGAATTC
Organism: Bradyrhizobium sp. I1.14.4; assembly: GCF_050435825.1. Taxonomy (NCBI): domain Bacteria; kingdom Pseudomonadati; phylum Pseudomonadota; class Alphaproteobacteria; order Hyphomicrobiales; family Nitrobacteraceae; genus Bradyrhizobium; species Bradyrhizobium sp. I1.14.4. Next base: position 38,055 of record NZ_JBNDLA010000027.1, read on the forward strand.
GTGCATGTAAGGCGCGCCGGTGACGATCGCCTTGGTGCCGCGGATCACGATGCCGTCGGGGCGGCGCTCCCTGATGTGAACATAGACGTCAGGATTGGCCTGGAGGCCCGGGCGCTTGGAGCGGTCGCCCTTGGCATCGGTCATGGCGACGCCGAGCGTCAGATCCTGGTCCTGCACCTCGTGCAGATAGTCGAGGAAGCGCTGGCTGTAGTCGGTGCCGTGCCGATCGTCGGTCAGCCTGGTCGCCTGATAGAGGCCATTCAGTGCATCATGGGTGAGATAGCGCTGGGCGCAGCCCGACGTCCTGCACACCAGCCGCACCGCCTCGAGCTTGTAGAGCAGGTCCTGCGAGCTCTCATTGATGTGGAGCATGCGGTTGACGGTCTTGCCCGACGTGCTCTGCCGCGCAGTCATGATCGGCGCATGCTCGGCGCGGTGGGCGAAATCGTAGGTGACGCCGACGCCCGCCACGCCCGGCGCCAGCAACGGCTCGTCGGCAACACTCGCCACGGCCTCGCCATTGACGAACACACGCGGCCTGTAGCGGCGCAGGGATTCCCGGTAGTCCGCAGCCGTCATCAGCATGGCGTTTCTCCCTTGCTCTTTTATTCTAACACTGTTAAATTATCTAACGCTGTTAGAATTGAGTCAAGGACGGATTCGCCGGACCATGCAGATGCGCGAGAGCAGGAAGGAAGCGGTCAGCCGCCACAAGCGGGAGCTGATCCTCGACGCGGCGCGCAGCGTGTTCGCCGAAGAAGGCCTCGAGGGCGCGAGCCTGCGGGCAATCGCGACGCGGGCCGGCTACAGCCCGGCGGCGCTGTATTTCCACTTCGATTCCAAAGAGGCGATCTATGCCGAGGTGCTTCGGCAATCGCTGGCCTCGCTCGGCGAAGCCGTCAGCGCGGCGGTCGCGACGACGCGCGGCGCCAAGCAGAGGCTGCATGCTGCCGGCATGGGCTTCTTCCGCTATTATGCGGACCATCCGCGCGATCTCGATCTCGGCTTCTACCTGTTCCGCGGCGGCATGAAGCCGGCCGGGCTCGGCCACGACCGCGACCACGAGCTGAACGCCGCGCTGGAGGCCGCGCTGCATCCGATCGCCGAAGCCGCCGAGGCGCTCGGCGCGTCCAGGCGGAAGGCGAATACGGTGATGGTGGACTGCTTCGCCCACGCGACCGGCCTCTTGCTGTTGCTGCACACCGGCCGCATCAGGATGTTCGGCGCCTCGGCGCCCGATCTGATGGACGCGTATCTGCGCGACAGCATCGCGCAACTCGGTAAGGAGTGAGGCCACCTCACGTGAGGATGGCACTGGCGGAAGGGTTCCCTCCTCCCTTGCAAAGGGGGGAGGGAGCCTGACCAGCGTGCTCACCTCACACCGCGGCGACGCGCGCGGTCAGTCTTCCCCGCGAGTCACTTCCCGTGCGTCTCCCGCATCTTGGCCTGGATCTTGGCCATGCCGCCGATCCAGCGGTCGTAGTTCTCGGTCTTCTTGCGCATATAGCCGAGCACCTGCGGGTGCGGCAGGATCAGGAAGGTCTCCTGCTCGATGCCCTTGAGCGCATCCTGCGCGACCTGCGCCGCGGAGAGATCGCCGTCGCCGGATTGCGGCCCCCTCGGGATCGAGCGCAGCATGTTGGTGTCGACGCCCTGCGGGCAGAGGATCGAGACCTTGATGTTGTCGGCGCGGTGCGAGATCGCGAGGTTTTCCGCAAAGCCGACCGCGGCATGCTTGGTGGTCGAATAAGCCGGGCTGCCGACCTGCGACAGCAGGCCTGCGGCCGAGATCGTGTTGAGGAAGTAGCCGCCGCCGCGTGCCTTCATGCGCGGCACCAGATGCCGCGCGGCATAGACATGCGCCATCACATGGATCGCCCAGCTCCGCGACCACGGCTCGTCCGAGGTTCCGCCGGCATTTTTCGACAACGGATCGAAGCCGCCGCCGATGCCGGCATTGGAGCAGAACAGCGCGATCGGGCCGAACATGCGCTCGGTCTCGTCGATCACGTGCAGGATGTTCTTCTCCTGCCCGACGTCGCATTTGAAGGCGGCGCCGCCGACCGAGGCCGCGACCCTCTCGGCCGCTGCGTGATCGAGATCGACCACCACGACCTTGGATGCACCCTCGGCGTGGAACGCCTCGCACAGCGCCTTGCCGATGCCATTGCCACCGCCGGTGACCACCACGACTTTACCTGCCACCTGCATGGCCATCCTCCCGATATCTTGATTTCAGAGCATGATTCGGAAAAACCGGTCTTCAGAACAGACCATGCTCAAACAAGGAGCGATCATGATAGCGCATCTTTTGCCGACGCATGATCTTTTCGAGAGCCGGTCCGCCCCTGTGCGTAAGGCCGATGGACGCTCAGCTCGCCAGCACGACGTCGAACACCGCCGTATAGTGGCAGGCGGCCCCGAGCAGCACGAAGCCGTGCCAGATCGCATTCTGGAAGCGCAGCCGCCGCCAGGCGTGGAAGATCACACCAAAACTGTAGAGAATGCCGCCCGCCAGCACGAAGCCGAGCGCCATTGCCGGCAGTGCCTTGATGACGGCGTTGTAGAGCATGATGCCGCTCCAGCCCATCGCGAGATAAAGCCCGACCGCGAGCCGGTCGAAGCGGCCGGGATAGCGCAGCTTCAGCCAGATCCCGACGATCGCGACGCACCACACGCCGACCAGCAGCGCGATCGCGAAATAACTGTCCTTCAGTTCCACGATAAACGGCGTATAGGTCGCGGCGATCAACAGATAGATCGCGGAGTGGTCGAAGCGCCGCAGCACCCATTTGGCGCGCGACACCGGCCAGAGATTATACGTCGCCGACAGCACCAGCATCGCGAGCAGGCCCGCGACATAGACCGACACCACGGCAATGTCGAATGGGCCGGCATAGACCGCGGTCAGCACGATCAGCGCGGTGGCGGCGATCAGCCCGAAACAGATGCCGACGATGTGGACGACGCCGTCGGCGATCAGTTCGGCGCGATCGTAGTTCCACAGCGCGGCGCCGGCCGCGTGGATCGAGCTTGAGGCGAGTTGCTTCAGCCGAAAGATCGTCATGCAGGCTTTCCTGTGGGCCGATGGAATATGGGTATCGCCGATATGGCGGCGCGTTCAATCCCTCGCCTGCAAAGGCGCCGGAAATGTGAAGCTTGATTTCGGCCCCATAATCGCCACCTTGCGGGTGATCGCCCGCCCCTTTTGGTCTTTCGTTAGCCCTCCATGCCCCCCAGCTTCTCTGAAATCGTCGAGGAAGCGCGTCTCTCGGCGCGGGCGCTGCTCGACTATGGCGAGGGTTTTTTCAACCCGACGGTACGGCTTGGCGTCACCGGCCTGTCGCGCGCCGGCAAGACCGTGTTCATCACCGCGCTGGTGCACGGCCTGACCCGCGGCGGCCGCTTCCCTGTGTTCGAGGCCTATGCCTCGGGGCGAATTGCGCGCGCCTATCTCGCACCGCAGCCTGACGATGCGGTGCCGCGCTTCGCCTATGAGAACCATGTCCGTACATTGGTCGAGGAGCGGACTTGGCCGAGCTCGACCACCGACATCTCAGAGCTCCGGCTCGTGATCGAGTATCAGCGGCAAAATGGCGCGGACCGCACGCTGACCCTCGACATCGTCGACTATCCCGGCGAGTGGCTGCTCGACCTGCCGCTCCTCAACAAGAACTACGAGCAATGGTCGGCGGAGAGTCTCGCATTGTCCCGCGAGCCGTTGCGCGCAAAACTCGCGGCGCCGTGGCACGCGCATCTGGCAACGCTGAAGCCCGAGGCCAAGGAGGACGAGCAGGCCGCGCTCATCGAGGCAAGACTGTTCACCGACTATCTGCGTGCCTGCCGCGACGAGCGCTTCGCGATGAGCCTGCTGCCGCCCGGCCGCTTCCTGATGCCGGGCAACCTTGCCGACACGCCGGCGCTGACCTTTGCGCCGCTCGACGTGCCTATGGACGGCAGCGCGCCCGACGGCTCGCTGTGGGCGATGATGCGGCGGCGCTTTGAAGCCTATAAGGACGTCGTGGTGCGGCCGTTCTTCCGCGATCACTTCGCGCGGCTCGATCGTCAGATCGTGCTGGCCGATGCGCTTGCGGCATTCAACGCCGGCCCCGAGGCGCTGCAGGATCTCGAGGCCGCGCTGGCCGGCATCCTGGACTGCTTCCGGCTCGGCCGCAGCACAATCCTGAGCACGCTGTTCCGGCCGCGCATCGACCGCATCCTGTTCGCAGCGACCAAGGCCGACCATCTGCACCACCAGAGCCACGATCGCCTCGAGGCCGTGCTGCAGCGGATCGTGGCCAAGGCCGCCGAGCGCGCCGAATATGCCGGTGCCGACATCGACGTGGTGGCGCTCGCCGCGGTGCGTGCCACGCGCGAGGCGCAGGTCGCACGCGGCCGCGACCGGCTGCCGTCGATCCTCGGCACGCCGGCGCCGGGCGAGGTCGCCAATGGCGAGCGGCTCGACGGCGAAACCGAGGTTGCGACCTTCCCGGGCGACCTGCCCGACAATCCGGAGGAGCTGTTCAACCGCGGATTCCGTGGCCTCTCCGGCTCAGGCGCCGAGGCCGCCGACTATCGCTTCCTGCGCTTCCGCCCGCCGAAGCTGGAACGAAATGGCGATGCGGAGCCGGCGCTGCCTCACATCCGCCTTGACCGCGCCCTCCAGTTCCTGATTGGAGACAAACTGCAATGAACGAGAAGACGCCCCCGCGGCGGCCGGCGACGTTCAAGCTCGACGATCCCGGCGTGGTCGTGATGGATCCGGACGACAGCGGCCGCCTCACCCGCGGCACGATCCAGATCGTGCCTGAGGCCGAGCCCGCGCAGCTCCCGGTGCCGACAGATACGCCGCTGGTGCCGGCGCGCCGCGGCTTCCGCTGGGGCACGCTGTTCTGGAGCGCGGTCGCAGGCCTCGTGGTGCTCGGCACCGGGCTTGGCGTCATCAACCTGGTCGAGGATCTGTTCGCGCGCAACGAAGGCCTCGGCGTCCTCGGACTGGCGCTTGCCGTCATCGCCGCAGTGGCGCTGGCAGTCGTCACCACGCGCGAGCTCGTCGGCCTGGCGCGGCTTGCGACCATCGAGAAGCTGCATCTGCGCGCCGCAGAAGTGCTGATCAGCGACGACCGGGCCGCAAGCCGGACTGTCGTCGCCGACCTGCTCAAGCTTGCGCACCAGACCCCGCAGCTCGCCCGCGCCCGCAGCGCGTTGCAAAGCCACACCGATGACATCATCGACGGCGCCGACATGATCCGCCTCGCCGAGCGCGAGCTGATGGCGCCGCTCGACGAGGAGGCGCGGCGGCTGGTGTCGACGGCCGCGCAGCGCGTCTCCGTCGTCACCGCGGTCAGCCCGCGCGCGATGATCGACGTGCTGTTCGTGTTCGTGGCGAGCTTGCGGATGATCCGCCAGCTGGCGCGGCTCTATGGCGGCCGGCCGGGCGCGCTCGGCATGATCCGCCTGCTGCGCCAAGTGATCGCGCATCTGGCGATCACCGGCGGCATGGCCGCGAGCGACAGCCTGATCCAGCAGATGCTCGGCCACGGCATCGCGGCAAAGCTCTCGCAGCGGCTCGGCGAAGGCATGCTCAACGGCCTGTTGACGGCGCGGCTCGGCCTCGCCGCGATCGACGTGACCCGCCCGCTCCCCTTCAACGCCTTGCCGCGCCCGGCGCTCACCGATCTGGCGAAGGACCTGATCCGCAAGCGCGAGGACGAGGAGTAGCGGCGTGGGCTAGGTGAAGGCACGTTTGCATCGTGCCCGCCATCCACGTCGTACTCGCGACAAACACAGCTGTCGTCCCTGCGAAAGCAGGGACCCATACGCCGCAGCGGATGTTATGAGCGGGGCTCGTCGTTCCAGCAACGCAGGATAATCAGCATCGGTGGTTATGGGTCCCTGCTTTCGCAGGGACGACGTCGAGTGTGTTGCGCCGCTGGCGCGGAAACATACCCCTCATCCGGCGCGCAAATGCGCGCCAGCTTCTCCCACAGGAGGAGAAGGAAGAAGTATCGCCAACACCCGCCAGCGGAAGAAGGTCGTGTCCGGCGGCGGCGACAGATCGGGTGTCCAGCCGCTGATCTTCTCCAGTGAATAGGTGTCCATCGCCATGCCGCGCCAGCTCCGCGTCACGCGCTCCAGCGGCTGACGCACCGCGGTGGTTCCGTTCCACAGCGGCAGGTTGTTCTCGGGTTCGCGCCCGACATAGAGGCCGGTGTGACCGCGGATCTGACTCATGCCGGGATCGGCAAAGCCCTGGAAGCGGCCGCGCTCATTGATCTCGATGACGGGCACCCGCCCGCGCAGCAACCAGCGCAGCATCGCATAGGTCCGGTAATCCGTGGTCGCGACCCAGGTCGCGCCGGTGGCCTGCACCTGCGCCAGGGCGCGCGCTGCCACCACATCATAGCCTGCCTCGGTGCCGATCGGATCGGTACGGCCGATCAGATTCCACGGCGCGAACATGTAATAGAGAAAGACGCAGACGACGAACACGATGCCCGACGTGATCGCGGTCCGTGCCCAGGAGACCGTCGATTTGACGAGCCCGACCGACCACCCCTCGAACGGCATCCGCGTGACGTTGATGGCGACCGCGGCAAAGCCGGCCGGCCACAGAAACATCGGCCAGGTGTCGCCGACTCGCAACGTCAAAGACTTCCAGAGGAAATAGATGAACGGCACCAGCACCGCCGTCGCCAGCAGGATCGCAACCGGCTCCTGCTTGACATAGCCGCGCCATGCCGTCAGCGCCGTGCCGAACAGCGTCACCGGCAGCAGCACGAAGCCGACCAGGCCGAACTGCATACCGATGAACTCGCCCAGTGTGCGGAGCGTGAGGTCGCGCTCGGTCGTGGCGCGCACCGCCTGGAAGCGGAACGAAGCCCAGTCGTGCTCTGCATTCCAGATCAGCACCGGCGAGAACACGATGACCGCGATCAGTGCGGCGAGGTAGGGGTACGGGCTGCGCAACCAGCGCCATCGCCAGTCCGGCACCAGCGCAAAGGCGAGCACCGCCGGCGCGAACATGATCGCGGTGAATTTCGACAATAGCGACAGCCCGGCAAACAGCCCGGCGGCGAGCCACCAGCGCCCGTCATTGCTCTGCGCGAGCCGCACCAGCGACCACAGCATCGCGACCGAAAACGGGATCAGCGCGGTGTCGGGCGCGACCTTGGCCATCAAGAGCCCGTAGTAAAGCGCGGCGTCCGGCAGCAGCAGCGCCAGCATCACGGCGCGGACATTGTTGGCCGTGACGCGGCGGACGATGTCGGCGAGCAGGAGCTGGGTGGCCAGCATCGCCACGATGCCGCCGAGGCGGACCCCAAGATTGGTGTCGCCGAGGATCGCGGTGCCGAAGCGGATGAACCAGGCGACCATCGGCGGATGGTCCAGGAACGACAGCACGTTTTCCTTCGACCAGGTCCAGTAATAGGCCTCGTCGGTGCGCAGATCGAGCGCATGGGCATAGACCAGCCGCATCGCGGTCATGGCGACGATTACGGCAATGACGCCGCGCCAGTCCGGCGCATGCGAACGGGCCGGCTTAACGCTGATGTTATCGGCTCCAGGTTCGGCTTGGGTTATCGTCACGGCGCGCTTTTTGTTCGACTCTTAACGGCGTGTCAACGTGCTGCAGTGCCCGCTATCTCGGCTCGTCAGGACCGTAGTGGTGTTCAGCACGGGAATTAAACACTAGACTTGCCAATCATGAATCACATGGCCTCCCCCTCGCGCGAGCACCTGCAGGACATGGCCCGCGGCGTCGGCCTGCGGCAGGTCCGCCTGGCCACGGGCGCGATCATGTTCGCCTACCTGATCAGCCATTTCCTCAACCATGCGCTCGGCAATATCTCGACCGAGGCCATGGCGATCGGGGTGCACTACCACACCGAGTTCTGGCAGTTCCTGCCGGTCGCCATCGTGTTCTACACCGCCTGCCTCGTGCACACCGCACTCGGTATCTGGGCGCTTTTTCAGCGCCGTGAGTTCCACTGGAAGGCGATCGAGCCGCTGCAGCTCACGCTCGGCCTGAGCATCCCGATGCTGATCCTCGTGCATATCGTCGGTGTGCGGCTCGGCCAGACCCTCTACGGGCACGAAAAGCTCTACCCGCAGGAACTCTACACCTTCTTCATCTCGTCGCCGAACCGGCTGTGGCAGATGCTGGCGGTGCTGGTGATCGCCTGGGTGCATGGCTGCATCGGCCTGTATTTCTGGCTGCGGCTACACGCTTTCTTCAAACGCGCCGCGCCGTTCCTGCTCGCCGCAGCCGTGCTGATCCCGACGCTGGCCATGCTCGGTATCTATCAGGGCGGTCGCGCCACGATGGCCGACTATCAGGACCCCGACTGGCGGCGCGAGGAGCTATCGGTGCAAAAGCTCGGCACGGCGGCCCAGGCAACCACGCTCGAGAAGATCACCGATGACCTGACGATCGGCTATCTCGGCCTGCTCGGCCTCGTGCTGCTCGCGCGCGGCGCGCGTGCCCTGCTCGAACGGCGCGGCGGCATGATCGCACTATCCTACGGCAATGGTCGCACGCTGCGGGTGCCGAAAGGACTGAGCGTGCTGGAAGCGAGCCTGCGCTACAACGTGCCGCATGCCAGCGTCTGCGGCGGCCGCGCGCGCTGCTCGACCTGCCGCATCCGCATCATCGGCGATCACACCGCCCTGCCCGAGCCTTCGCCGCGCGAGGCCTTCGTGCTGCACCGGGTCGGTACTGACGATCCGTCGATCCGGCTGGCCTGCCAGTTACGGCCGACCGCCGACCTGACCTTCTTCCAGCTATTCCTGCCGCACACGATGTCGGCGAACGCACACGCCGCCAATCCGACGCGGGTCGGCCAGGAGCGCTATCTCGTCAGCATGTTCGTCGACATGCGTGGCTCAACGCAGCTCGCCGAGAAGCGGCTGCCGTTCGACACCGTGTTCATCGTCAACCGCTTCCTTGGCGCGGTGTCGCAGGCGGTGCTGGAAGCCGGCGGGCGGCCCAACCAGTTCATCGGCGACGGCATGCTCGCGCTGTTCGGGCTCACCACCGACCGGCACGAGGCCTGCCGCCAGGCGCTACGCGCGGCGGCGCTGATCGCAGCCAATATCGATGAGCTGAACCAGTTCCTGAGCCACGATTTGCGTGAGCCGATCCGCTTCGGCATCGGCATCCATGGCGGCGAGGTGATCGTCGGCGATATCGGCTATCGCGACCACATGGTGTTCACCGCGCTCGGCGATGCCGTCAACGTCGCGGCAAGGCTGCAGGACATGACGAAGGCGCTGGCTTGCGAGGCGGTCATCTCCGACGAGGTGCGTGTCACCGCAGGGCTGGCCGACGATGTCCTGCCGGCTCAGGAGGTCGCGATCCGCGGCCGCCACGAGCCGATGACCGTGCGCACCGTCGAGGCGACGCGCATCCTGTCCGCGCTGGTCGACGACCGGCGTGCCGTCGCGGCCTGACCGGTTCATCTCCGCTTCAGCCCAGTGTGACCTGCCGCACATCCGAAGCCGCGTTCAGCAGAGATGCTCGAACGTGCCCGGTGCCGGATGCGACTGACTGGCGATGGGTAACACTGCAACCGCGCCGCGACAGAGTTCAACGCGCATCTGAAGGAGACGACCATGCTTCGCAAAGTCACGCTTGCTCTCGCTACTGCCGCAACCCTTGGTGCCGCCGCGCTGGCGCCGACCTCGGCTTCGGCCAAACCGTTCTTCTGGCATCCGTATCACCATCATTCCTGGGGCGGCCCGGGCATCTCCGTCGGCTTCGTCGATTCCGGCTGCTACGCTACCCGCCTGGTGCTGACGCCCTATGGCTATCGCTATCGCACCGTGAACGTCTGCTACTGATCGAAACCTTCTGCTTGGATGGAAATGCCCCGGTCGCCTGATGCGACCGGGGCTTTTCGTTGTTGCGTCGCAACGCCAAAGCGCGATGAGATTGGGGTGGATCGTCATCGCGCTTTAGCTCCTTGTTCGCGCATGATCTTTTCGGAAAGCCGCTTCACACTTTTCCGGATCATGCGCTGGTGGACGCTGCGAAAGCTCAATTGACTTGGGATTGTCAGGTGCGACATTTGTCGCCGCGCGCATTCCATGATGCGAAGGCGCGCATGGCAAGATGAGCTGGTGATGACCAGCTCACGACAGAACAGCTTCGGAGGAAGCGGAATGCTCGATCGACGAGACTTGATGAAGCGCGCCGGGTTGGCCGCTTTGGTGACGGGGCTGGGATCAAGGGGCGCATTCGCCCTCGACACCGTGACGCTGCCCTTCGGCAATGGCGAACGGCCGCTGGTGCGCTACCCGCAGAAGCGCCCGATGATCGGCCTGACCAGCCGGCCGCCGCAGCTGGAAACGCCGTTTGCGATCTTCAACGACGGTCCGCTCACGCCGAACAACGCGTTCTTCGTCCGCTACCACCTCGCCGGCGTCCCCTACGATCTCGACCCCGACACCTTCACGCTCGAGATCAAGGGCAAGGTCGACAAGCCACTGAAGCTGTCGCTGAAGGATATCCGGAAGCTGAAGGCGACCGAGCTCGTCGCCGTCAACCAGTGCTCCGGCAACAGCCGCGGCTTCTTCAATCCGCGCGTCGCCGGCGGCCAGCTCGGTAACGGCGCGATGGGCTGTGCACGCTGGCACGGCGTGCCGCTGAAGACCGTGCTCGACATGGCCGGTGTGCAGGCCGGCACCAAGCAGGTCACCTTCAACGGCATGGATGGTCCGGTGATGGACACGACGCCCGATTTCGTGAAGGCGCTCGACATCGACCATGCGCGTGACGGCGAAGTGATGCTGGCCTGGGGCATGAACGGCGAGGACCTGCCGTTCCTCAACGGCTTCCCGCTCCGCCTCGTGGTGCCCGGCTACTACGGCACCTATTGGATGAAGCACCTCAACGAGATCACCGTGATCGACAATGTGTTCGACGGCTTCTGGATGAAGTCCGCCTACCGGATTCCGGATACGCCGAACAACGCGGTCGAGCCCGGCACCGCGCCGAAGGCGACGATCCCGATCAACCGCCTCACGGTGCGCTCGTTCATCACCAACGTTGCCGACGGTGCCAAGCTGAAGGCCGGCCGCACCATGCTGCGCGGCATCGCCTTCGACGGCGGCAAGGGCATCAAGGAGGTCGCGGTCTCGACCGACGGCGGCAAGACCTGGACGCCGGCCAAGCTCGGCAAGGATCTCGGCAAATACGCGTTCCGCGAATGGAAGCTGCCCGTGAAGCTCGCCGCGGGCCCCGCAGATCTGAAAGTGCGCGCCACCAACAATGCCGGCGACACCCAGCCGATGGATCCGTTGTGGAATCCGGCCGGCTATCTGCGCAACGTCGTCGAAACCGTGCGCGTCACCGCGGCGTAAGGAGAAGCATCATGACCAGCAAGCTGCTTCCATCCCTCGCCGCGATCGCCATGTTGTCGGTCGGCGCCGCGATTGCCGCGCCCGTCAACTACGCACTCCCCGAGGAGACCGCGGCCTTCAAGCCGGGTCCCAACCTCGAAGTGGTGCAGAACAACTGCACCGCCTGCCACTCGGCGGACTACATCAAGACCCAGCCGCAGGGTGAGAAGTTCAAGAAGGACTTTTGGCAGGCCGAAGTGACCAAAATGATCAAGGTCTACGGCGCGCCGATCGGCGAAGCCGACGTCGGCAAGATCGTCGAGTATCTTTCCGCGACCTATTGAGACGCGGTCGATCTGTCCCCGCACGCCGGCCGAAAGCCCGTGCGCGGGGCCATCGATCCGATCCGAATTCAGCGGAACCGACCCGTTTTTGCAGCGCATCAATTGACCACGAAACAGGCAAACCGGCATTAAATCCCCGCAAAGCGGGTTGTTTCCGGTCAGAAACACACCGCCGTTTGATCTACCCAGCTTTTTTCAAAATGCTATCCTGTGCAGCACGGACAAGCCGGTTTGTGCGGGGGCCGGGTGGTCTGTTTTCGATTGATTCCGCGGAGACGACTGGAATGCCCAAAGGTACAGTGAAGTGGTTCAACCCGACCAAGGGTTACGGATTCATCCAGCCCGCAACGGGCGGCAAGGACATTTTCGTGCATATTTCGGCGGTTCAGAAGGCTGGTCTTCAGAGCCTCAACGAAGGCCAGACAGTTGAATACGAAGAGATTGCAAATCGCGGCAAGACGTCAGCCGAAAACCTCAAGGTCTAGCGCAACAGCGCCAGACCGGGCGGCGCACTCTCGGACGCCATCCGGGAGTGGGGGCCGATCCAAACACCAGACAATGTGACGTTCGGCGGGGCGAGCACCACGTCCGCGCGCAACAACATTGATTTTTCCTGCGGCCGCCATCGTCAGCGCGCCGACGTTTTATCATTTGCTCCGGGAACTCCGCACAGCACGCTGTTGTTGGCCGCTCATTACCCAAAATTGCGCATCGTGATCAGTGTCGAACGCCCGGTGGTGCGCGACTAAGCCATTCCGATCACAGACAAGTGCCACCCTGGCCGGTGCCGCACGGCACCCGCTTCGACAGCTCCTGGACCTTGCGCTTCGACTCGGCCTGCGCCAGTACGTCGAACACGCTTGACGGCGCAAGCTGCGTTGCCTTGCGGAAGTCCTCGGTCGCCTTGTCGGCATGGTTGAGCGCCTCGTGCGCCTTGGCGCGGGCGAACAGGCCCTCCACCGTCTCCCTTTGCGCAATCGCCCGGTCGAGATCGTCGACCGCCTTGTCGTAGTTGCGCAGTGCCGACCAGGTGATGCCGCGCAATGTCAGCGCCGGCTGATAATCGGGCCGCGCAGCGAGCACGAAGTTGAGATCCTTCATCGCGTCATCCGGCTTCTTCAGGCCGAGATAGGCCCGCGCGCGCAGCACGTGCGGGAAGGCATCGTTGGGCGCCTGCGTGACGATCTGGTCGAAGGCGGCGATGGCGCGGTCGTACTGCGAAGAGGTCAGCATCGCGAGCCCGCGGCCGAGCTGCGCCGTGGGATTGTTCGGACTTCGCTCCAGCACGCCGTCGATATCGACCAGTCCCTCATCAGCCCGACCCTTGAGCATCAGCGCAAGGCCGCGCCACGATTTGGCGATCAGATTGGTCGGCGCCAGCGCCAGGGCCTGATCGAAATCCAGCAGCGCCTTGTCAAGCTGGTTGAGGCCGATATAGGCGAGCCCGCGTTCGGTGAACGCGAGCGTCTCCTTCGCATTGAGCGAGATCGACTGATCGTAATCGGCGAGCGCGTCCTGCACCTTGCCGCTGCCGGCCTTGACGAGACCGCGCGCCAGGTAAGCCAGCGAATTGTTCTGATCGAGCGTGATGGCGCGGCCGGCGTCGGCCACGGCCTCATCGAACTGCCGCATGCCGGCGGCATTGAGCGCGCGGAATGCCAGCAGCTGGGGATCGTTCGGCTTGAGCTTGAGCAGGGTGCTGAGATCGTTGCGCGCGTCGGCCAACCGGCCGAGCCGTGAATAGGCCAGTGCGCGCAGCCGCAGCGCAGCCTCGTTGCGGGGATCGCCGCCCAGCACCTGGGTGAGATTGGCAACGGCGCCCGCGTAGTTGCCCTGTGCGACGAACTGCTTGGCCTGCTCGATCTGCTGGTTACCCGCGGCCGGCGCGGCTGGCCGCGCCGCCGTTGTACCTGGAGCTTGCGTGGCGGGCGGAGGGCCGGCGGCACCTGCCTTGGTCAGCTCGGCCTGCATCGCGACCGCCTGCTGGCGCTGCTGCTGGATCTCCTTGTTGTCGGGAAGAACCGTCAACAGCCGGTCGAAGTCGGCAATGGCGCGGGCATAGTCGCCCTTGGCGCTGTAGAGCTGGGCGCGCGCGAAGTAGGCGTTGCGCTCGGACTGCGGCGCCTGCGCGATCGCGCGCGAGAAATCATCGATCGCGTGATCCAAGTCGCCCTTGCGGCGATAGGCCTGGCCGCGCCAGTAGAACGCATTCGGCGTGCTTGCATTGACGGCAATCGCGGTGTTTGCGTCGGCCAGCGCCGCATCGGGCTGTCCGGATTCGACATAGGCCCGCGCGCGCCCGACATGGGCCGCGGGGAGATCCTGCCGCAGCGTGATCGCCTGGCCGTAATCCGAGATCGCATCGCTCCAGGCGTGCTGGTCGGCGCGCAGATTGCCGCGCGCCAGGAAGCCGAACGGGTTCTTCGGCTCGAGCTCGATCGCGCGGTCGAAATCGGCGCGGGCCTGATCCATGCTGCCCTTGCGCTGCTGGACGTAGCCGCGCGCGATCAGCGCCGGCACGAATTGGCCGTTCAGCTGCACCGCCGCGTCGGCATCGCTGAGGGCCTGATCGACCTTGCCGCGCGCGATGTAGAATCGCGAGCGGCCGGTCAAGGCCTTGGTGCGATCCTCCGTGGAGCGTGCGGTATCGCTGATGATGCCGGAACACGCCGCCTCGGCCTTGTCCGTCGGCGGCCCGCTGCAATCCTCGACATCACCCGCGCGGGCCGGGCCGGCGAGCACAGGCCAAAGCAACAGTGCAAGCGTCGGCAAGAGTAGGAAACGAGCACCGCCGATAGCGGCATCGATGCAGGTCGAATGTGAACGCATGTGGTAGCCTCGGGTTGACCGAATGCTGCCGGTTTTAACGCCTCACTTGGTTCTTATGGTGATGGGCGCTGAACGTTTATTTTGGAACCTTGTTGTTCGAATCTTGGCGTTTGGTTCCAGCCCCGATGACGCAGGTCGCTAACCCTCCCATCGACGGGGATGGAACACCTCGAAACGCGCACTGCCGTTCAATCTTCCGTAACCCACTGAGCGACGGTCATGACGTCAGGCGGTTGCAGATAGCCGCGGGGCCAGAGATCGACAACCCATTCCACCTTGGTCGCGCGCTCGAGCAGAACCGCGGTGTTGTGCGGCGTTTGCCCCAACGAAAATCCACGGTAGTGGGGATCTCCCACAGTGTGGAACTTGAACAGGTTCCACGACTGCATCACCAGCATCAAGCTGGTGGTGTTACGCGTCGTGTCCCAGCAATCGTAATTGTGCTTGTCGTCGTTGGCGCGGAAGTCCGCTTTCGCGACGCGCTTGTCGGTGCCGAGGATTGGTCCCATCCGGCGGTCGAACCAGATCACGGCCTTTTGCACGGCTGCGCGTTCGGCGGCGGCATTGGCCCGGCCGGTGGCCATGATCTTGGTCAAGGCCGCTCTGTCGGCTGCGCTGAAGTCGAGCATCTCGCGGCGCCGGCAGACGAAGCCGTAGCACACCGTCATCGCCGAGGCGGACGGTGGATAGATCGAGACCGATGTATAGAGCTGCATGACACCCGAGCTGAGCTCGGCCGCGCGGGCCGGAGCGGCCGATGGCAAGGACAGCATGAGCATGGAAAGCGCGCCGGCTAATCCGGCCCGCATCGCTTGTATCGGCTGATCGGCGTCTTTCATGAACCACTGCCCCAACTCAACTAGACGATTAACGCGGGTGCGCAGCGATGCCAATACTCCTGCGCATGGCTGTGGATCAGATCGGCGGCATGTCAGCCGACCGGCAGCGGCGCATCGCGCTTGACTTCCTCCATCACCGCATAGGTTCGCGTCTCGCGCACGCCCGGCAGTGCCAGCAGGGTTTCGCCGAGAAACCTGCGATAGGCGGTCATGTTGGCGACGCGTGCCTTGACCAGATAGTCGAAGCCGCCGGCTACCATGTGACACTCCAGCACTTCCGGCGCGGTCTGGACCGCCCTGGCGAACTTCTCGAAGACATCGGGCGTGGTCTTATCGAGCAGCACCTCGACAAACACCAGGAGGCCGAGCCCAAGCCGGTGCGGATTGAGCCGCGCGCCGTAGCCCTCGACGAAGCCGTCGCGCTGCAGCCGCTTCAGCCGCTCACCGACCGAAGTCGGTGACAGACCGATCCGTTCAGCCAGTTCCACATTGGCAATCCGGCCATCCCCTTGCAGGATCGAGAGGATTTTGCGGTCAATCTTGTCGATATCTGTCATATTTGCGGCAATTTATTAATTTGTCCAGATTTTCTAAGGCAAATTGGCTAATTTGTCTATCGAGTTACGGTTCACCTGCGCGTAGGTATTCGCGTGTAACCCCAAGGAACCGCCATGCCAGACCCGCTCCCGCCGCCGTTCAGCGCGCCCTACGCACCCGATGACAGCGCCATCGCCGCCCGCATGCGCCAGGACGCGAGGCCCGGCGCCGACCAGGAGGTCCGGATCGACCGCACGGCGACGCGCCTGATCGAGGCGATCCGGGCGAACGACGATCCGCTCGGCGGCGTTGAGGACATGCTGCGGGAGTTCGCGCTGTCGACCAAGGAGGGGCTGGCGCTGATGGTGCTGGCGGAAGCGCTGTTGCGGGTGCCTGACGCGCGCACCGCGGATCAGTTCATCGAGGACAAGCTCGGCCAGGGCGACTTCATCAACCACGAGACCAGATCGAGCGCGTTCCTGGTCAACGCCTCGGCCTGGGCACTTGGCGTATCGGCGCGCGTGATCCAGCCCGGCGAGACCCCGCAGGGCACGATCGGGCGGCTGACGAAGCGGCTCGGTGCACCGGCAGTGCGCGCCGCGACGCGGCAGGCGATGCGGCTGATGGGGAGCCATTTCGTGCTCGGCGAGACCATCGAGGCGGCGCTGGCGCGCGCGCAATCGCACACGGCGCGCGGCTCGCGCTATTCCTTCGACATGCTCGGCGAAGGCGCGCGCACCGCCGACGACGCGCAGCGCTATTTCGAATCCTACGCCCGCGCGATCGAGGCGATCGGCAAGGCGGCCGGCGATCAGGCCCTGCCCGACCGGCCCGGCATCTCGGTCAAGCTCTCCGCACTGCATCCGCGCTTCGAGGCGGTCAGCCGCGCGCGGGTGATGACCGAGCTGGTGCCGCAACTGGTCGATCTCGCGCGCCGCGCCAAGGCGTACGACCTGAATTTCACCGTCGACGCCGAGGAAGCCGACCGGCTGGAGTTGTCGCTCGACGTCATCGCCGCGGCGTTCGCCGACCAGTCGCTTGCCGGCTGGAGCGGTTTTGGGCTCGCGATCCAGGCCTATCAGAAGCGCGCCGCCAAGGTGATCGACTACGTCGATGCACTGACGCATGCGCTGGACCGCAGGATGATGGTGCGCCTGGTCAAGGGCGCCTATTGGGACACCGAGATCAAGCGCGCACAGGAACGCGGGCTCGACGGCTATCCGGTGTTCACCCGCAAGGCGATGACCGACCTGAACTACGTCGCCTGCGCGCGAAAGCTGCTGGCGCTGCGGCCGCGGCTGTTCCCGCAATTCGCCACCCACAACGCGCTGACGGTCGCGACCGTTCTCGAACTCGCCGGCGATCCCAACAGTTTTGAATTCCAGCGACTACATGGCATGGGCGAGGCGCTGTACGCGCAGCTCGGCGATGACAGGCCGGAGATCGCCCACCGCACCTATGCGCCGGTCGGCAGCCATCGCGACCTGCTCGCCTATCTGGTGCGGCGCTTGCTCGAGAACGGCGCCAACTCGTCCTTCGTGGCACTGGCCGCCGACAATCGCGTGCCGATCGCGGATCTGCTGCGCCGCCCGGCCGAGATCATAGGTAGCGACAACAAGGCTTCGCACTCCGCGATTCCATTGCCGGCCAATCTCTACCGCCCGGAGCGCGAGAACTCGCACGGCATCGAATTCGGCGAACGAAAGGCGCTCGACGCGTTGGCATCCTCGATTGCCGTCGAACGCAGGACTGCGCTCCGCGCCGTCAGCACATCAACAACCGAACAGGCGGCTGCCGCCGTCACCGCTGCGCGCCGTGGCTTCAAGGCCTGGAACGGCACGCCGGCCACGCAACGTGCGGCCGTGCTGGACAAGGCCGCCGATCTGCTCGAGCAACGCCGCGCCCACTTCCTCGCCTTGCTGCAGAGCGAAGGCGGCAAGACACTCGATGACGCACTCTCCGAGGTACGCGAGGCGATCGACTTCTGCCGCTACTATGCAGCGCTCGGCCAAAAGCTGTTCGGCAAAGGCGAGACGATGCCGGGGCCGACCGGCGAGAGCAATGTGCTGGAGCTGCGCGGCCGCGGCGCGTTCGTCGCGATCTCGCCGTGGAATTTCCCGCTCGCGATCTTCCTCGGCCAGGTGACGGCGGCGCTGATGGCAGGCAATGCGGTGATCGCAAAGCCGGCCGAGCAGACCCCGCGCATCGCAGCCGAGGCTGTCGCGCTGCTGCATCAGGCCGGCGTGCCGGCATCGGCGTTGCATCTGATCCAGGGCGACGGCGCGGCCGGCGCCGCGCTGGTCAGCCATCCCGCCATTGCCGGCGTCGTCTTCACCGGCTCGACGGAAGTGGCGCGCTCGATCAACCGCACGCTCGCCGCCAAGGACGGCCCGATCGTGCCGCTGATCGCCGAAACCGGCGGCATCAATGCCATGATCGTCGACGCCACCGCGCTGCCCGAGCAGGTCGCCGACGATGTCGTGACCTCGGCGTTCCGTTCCGCAGGCCAGCGCTGCTCGGCGCTGCGGCTGCTGTTCGTGCAGGACGACGTCGCCGACCGCATGATCGAGATGATCGCGGGCGCCGCACGCGAACTGAAGATCGGCGATCCCTCCGATGTGTCGACGCAGATCGGACCGGTGATCGATGCCGAGGCCAAGCAGCGGCTCGATGCGCATATCGCACGGATGAAGCAGCAGGCGCGGGTGCATCTTGCCGGCGAGGCGCCGGCCGGCAATTTCGTCGCGCCGCATATCTTCGAGCTGTCGGCGGCAAGCCAGCTGAGCGAGGAGGTGTTCGGCCCGATCCTGCATGTCGTGCGCTACCGCGCCGAGCGGCTGGGCGACGTGCTGGCCGAGATCGAGGCGACCGGCTTCGGGCTGACGCTCGGCATCCATTCGCGCATCGACGACACGATCGAGCACGTGATCGACCGTCTCCAGGTCGGCAACATCTATGTCAACCGCAACATGATCGGTGCGGTCGTCGGCGTGCAGCCGTTCGGCGGCAGCGGCCTCTCCGGCACCGGCCCCAAGGCCGGCGGCCCACATTACCTCGCGCGCTTCGCCACCGAACAGACCATCACGATCAACACCGCCGCCGCGGGCGGCAACGCGGCGCTGATGGCGGGGGTGGAGTAAAGCCCATAAGCGACATGTCATTCCGGCATGGTGCATGAGCGCCAGGCCCGGAATGACTTGGTTGCATCGCGCCCCCGAGATGGGTCAAATGGCGGTCCGATCGGGATCATCGCGCGCGATAATTCCAGCTACCGGAAAAACACCAACAATCGCCACGGGAGCGACGGCACGATGGAAAAAGGCATTTTTGACGGGCTCAAGGTCCTGGACTGCGCGAGCTTCATCGCTGCGCCCGCGGCCGCCACCGTGCTGTCCGACTTCGGCGCCGACGTCATCAAGATCGAGCCGCCCGGCGCCGGCGACCCCTACCGCAATCTGCCCAACCTGCCCGGCTACCCCGCGAGCGAGCACAATTTCGCGTGGATGCTGGAAGCCCGCAACAAGAAGAGCCTGGCGCTCGACCTCACCAAATCAGAGGCACGCGAGGTGCTCTACAAGCTCGTCGCCGAGGCCGACGTCTTCATCACCAACATGCCGCCGCAGGTGCGCCAGAAGCTTGGCATCACCTACGACCATCTCGCCCATCTCAACGACCGGCTGATCTATGCCTCCTTCACCGGCTATGGCGAGAAAGGCGAAGAAGCCAACAAGCCCGGCTTCGACTCCAACGCCTATTGGGCCCGTTCCGGCCTGATGGATCTGGTGCGCGCCGACGAGGACACCACGCCGGCCCGTTCGGTCGCGGGCATGGGCGACCATCCCTGCGCGATGGCGTTCTACGGCGCGATCGTCACGGCGCTGTTCCAGCGCGAGAAGACCGGCAAGGGCTCGCACGTCTCGACCAATCTGATGGCCAACGGCGTCTGGGCCAACGGCGTGCTGGCGCAGGCCAAGCTCGCCGGCGCCAAGTTCAAGAAGCGCAAGCCGCGCGAGGAGGCGCTCAACGCGGTCACCAACCACTACAAATGCAAGGACGGCCGCTGGCTGATCCTGTCGCTGCTCAACGAAGACCGGCAATGGCCGACGCTGGCGCGCTGCATGGGCCGCGAGGACCTGGTCGCCGATGCACGCTTCGCCACCAAGGCGGACCGCCATGCGCGCTCGGTCGAGCTGATCAGGATTTTCGACAAGGTGTTCGCCGGCAAGGACCTCGCCGAATGGCGCAAGATCCTCGACGGCAACGGCCTGGTGTTCGGCGTTGTCGGCATTCTCGACGACATCCCGAACGACAAGCAGATGATCGAGAACGAGGTGCTGGTGCGCTTCGAGAACGACACCATGCTGACCGTCAACAGCCCGATCTTCATCGACGGCGCCAGGAAGGTGCAGCCGCGCAAACCGCCCGAGGTCGGCGAGCACTCCGACGAGATCCTGCGCCAGGCTGGTTACGACGAGGCCACGATCCAGAAACTGCGCGCGTCCGGCGCGGTGGCGTAGGGGCGGTTGGCTCATGACGTTGTCATGGCCGGGCTCGTCCCGGCCATCCATATCTTTCTGCTGGTAAAGGAAGACGTGGATGCCCGGGACAAGCCCGGGCATGACGGAGCAAGAATGCAATGCCCCGCTACCGCCTGCATTACTTCCCGGAATCCGGCAACAGCTACAAGCTCGCGCTAATGCTCACGCTGTGCGGCGAAACATTCGAGCCGGTGTGGACCGATTTCGGCGGCGGCGTCACGCGGACCGCGCAATGGCGCGCGACCGTCAACGAAATGGGCGAGATCCCGGTGCTCGAGGTCGATGGCGAGCGCCGCACCCAGACCGCGCCGATCCTGCTGCAGCTCGCCGAGGATTTTGGAAAGTTCGGCGCCGAAACGCCGGCAGAGAAATTCGAGCTGTTGCGCTGGCTGTTCTGGGATAACCAGAAGCTCTCCGGCTACATGGCGACCTACCGTTTCATGCGCACCTTCACGCCGTCGGCCGATCCCAAAATTCTCAGGCATTATCGCGCACGGCTCGACGACTTCCTCGGCATCCTCGACCAGCATGTCGGCAACAACGCCTTCATGATCGGGGCGCGGCCGACGGTGTCGGATTTTTCGATGATGGCCTATCTGCATTATCCTGATGACGAGACCGGCTACGATTTTGCCACCAGCCACCCCAGTATCAGCGCCTGGCTCGGCCGTATCGCCGCGCTGCCCGGCTGGAAATCGGCCTATGACCTGCTGCCCGGTCCGCGCCTGAAACACTACGTTTAAGAGATTATCTCTTCATCCAGGCCCAGACCAAGCCCACCGCAATGATGCCGATGATAACCGCGAGCCCGATCGCCCAGCTGCTGACGCGGACGGCGCTGACCGCCTGACGCTCGGCCTCATTGGCCGCGATCTCGCGGTTGCGCTGCTTGTCCTGCTCGGGAGCGCTCATCGGTCGGGTTCTCCGCTCAAGGGCTGGCTGTGCGGTCACGGTCGGGCACCGGAAAGCTAGCATCAAATAATGACGCCCGGGCGTGTGGGTTCCCGAGAACGCTAGCTAGCGGCCCTTCACGAAGCACATTCCCATGCGGGAGGTTTTCCCCGCAACCTGGCACGCGAGGCCCTCGGCGCAGGTCCAGCCGCGGAAACTGCGATCGGTCTCGGCCGGCTTGGCACCCGGCAGATAGCAATGCGCACCCCAGCCGTCGCTGTATTCGGTGCCGGCAAGCTCGGCGCTGCCGCGCAGTTGCGGCCGGTTGGAGAAGCCACGTGAAAAATCCGGCGCCCTGCCGTCGCCGAAGCTCGCGAGGATATCGCGGCGGCGCGCCTGGTCGCCGAAGAAATGCGGCGAGGCCGGCACCACCGTGGAGTTCGATGGCGTCGCCGCCATCCAGTCGACGCCCGGGAAATGGAAGCCGCCAATGCCGCGGGTCTGATGGCAGCCTGCGCAGGTGACATCGTTGAGACGCCGCTCGAAGCCGGCCAATGACTGGATGTTCTGCAGCTTCGTTCCGTCGGCGGCGGCCTTCTGCAACGCGCCGACCACGTCCCCTTCCGAAAACACTGCGTCGCCGGATGTGCCCTCGCCCTGCATCATGCCGAACTCGGGCTGCAGATCGCTGACGTCGAACCCGATCGGCGTTGGCGCGATCGCGCCGGTGGCGAGGAAGCGATCGGGGATCAGCAGAGTGCCGCGATCGAGCTCGGCAAAATGGCTGGGATCGAGCAGCCATGCCTTGAAGTCGTGCTTCAGCGCCTCGTCGGCGAGAATGCGGTCGCGGTCGATCTGGTTCTCCAGCGGCGCTTCCACAAAGCGCTTTGCCACACCGTCATAGTCGAACACCTTCAGCAGATAGTCGGTGCGGAAGTCGCGCACCGCGGATTTCGGCGCGTGCGCGATCTGCAGATTGGTCTCGACGCGATCGATATTGCGGGCGTCGATCAGATCGAGCGGACCGTTCTTGCCGAACAGTTTCTCCATCGTCGGCGGCGCAATGTCGGCCACGAGCCAGCGCCGCGCGATCTCACGGCAGGTGAGCGACGCGTCGTTGCCATTGCCCTTCGCTTTCAGCACCAGGTTCAGCGTCATCGGCAGCCGCTGCGACACCGCGTTCTCGCCGATCAGCGGCACATCGGTGCGCGTCAGCCGATAGATCAGCCGGATCTCGCCGCAAGCGTCGGGCGCCACATAGGCGCGGTCCATGCGGTTGACGATGCCGGCCAGCACGAAGCGAACATCAGCGGATTCAAGCAGCGTGCGATCGAACAGCTGGAATGCAAAGCCGTCGCCGACACCGATGCTCTCGTTCGGCAGGCTTGCTTGATGACTTGAGACATAGCGATCGAACTCGCGCTCGAGCGCTCCGCGCACCGGCACCATCGCGGCCAGCCCGAACAGCTCGCGGTTGGACAGCGGCGTATCGGCGGAACGTTCCGGCGCAATCATCCGGCCAAGACTGAGGCGGCCGTGATCGAGCTCGCGCAGGATCGCGGGATCGATGACCGCCGCGCCGCGCTCGAGCGCGCGATCCTCGGCGGCACATGCAGGCACGACGCCGCAGAGCAGAACGGACATCGCCAGGAGGTATCTCAGCACGCGGCTCATGCCCCCACTAACACCGCGCGGCAAACCCTATTCAAGAAAAAAGGCGCTTCACATCGCGGTGAAGCGCCTTGGTGTTGTCGCGTTTCGGCAATCAACGCGAAACGATCAGACCCTTGCTGGTGACGACCACCCAGCGGCCGTCCTGCTTGCGGATGGCATCGACGCGGCCGAGGCCGGGAACGGGATCGCCGGCATAGACCTCGTAGATGCCGCCACGCCCCTCAATGAGCGCGCCGCCATTTCCGACGTCGCGCAGCGCCCAGCCGTCGACCACCGGCAGGCGTCCGACCTCGGGCCTGGGGGCGGCAGGTGCTGCGGCAGTCGCCGGCGTGACCGAGCCCGTGACCTCGCGGGCCGGTGTCGCGGCGGCAACCGTCTGCGGGGCGCGGAGCTTGTCGACGGTCTCGCTGAGCTTGGCGAGCTTGCTCATCGGCTCGGCCTGGGCCTTCTCGACCTTCTCGATCCGGTCGCTGGCCTTGCTGAACTGGGCCTGGCCGGCCTTGGCGGTCTGCTCCACACTGGCCTTCAGCGCGGCAATCTCGGATTCGATCCGGGCGAGCGCAGCGTCGGCCGCTTCCTTCGCAGCCGCGTCCTTGGCTGCCGTATCCTGGGCGGAGGCAACGGCCGGGGTAGCGAGATGGCCAAGGCCTGCGGTCGCAAGCGCGCCGCCGATGGCCCCAGCCACGGTCGCCAGCGCAATCACGGCGGCCATCGCCCCGATCCGGCGCGTGCCGACCGGCTTGCCTGCTGCCTTGGCGGCCTGCTCGGCGCCTGGCCCGGAGGAGGTCGCCTCATGGTCCCAGGTACGGTCACCGGGCGCCATGATCATCAGCTTGCCCGGGAAACGCGGCTCCTCACGCTTGCCGGTCTCGACCTTGGGCACGTCCATGTTGGTCGGCTCGACCTTGGGTTCAACCTTGGCGTCAATCCGGGGCTCGACTTTGGGCGGCTCAATGCTCGGGGATTCGACCTTCGGCGCGTCCATCCTGGGCGCGTCGGCCTTCGGCGAGGTCTCTTCCTGCTCGGGCGCAAGCCGGGGAGCCTCGACACCGGCCATCACGGGTCCGCTGTTCGCCGCCGTTTCGGCGCCGGT
Source organism: Bradyrhizobium sp. I1.14.4 (assembly GCF_050435825.1). Lineage (NCBI taxonomy): Bacteria > Pseudomonadati > Pseudomonadota > Alphaproteobacteria > Hyphomicrobiales > Nitrobacteraceae > Bradyrhizobium > Bradyrhizobium sp. I1.14.4. The sequence continues at coordinate 62,143 of NZ_JBNDLA010000027.1, forward strand.
TTGACCGCTGACCGGCTCGCTCTGCTGCTCACTCACGTTCAAAGTCTCCAGACTTGGTTGACAATTCGGTAACTTTTATTGCTTGCGAAATGGTTACCCCGCTCCGCCATTACCTAAATTTTAGGGAGTTTTCCGGGCCGGATTTGGGCGATGTTGCCCTGCGGCAATCTGCGCCGCTTCCGTTTGCGCGCGGCGCTTTCCCGATTAACATACCGCCATCTTCCAGCCAGAAGGCAGGAGAGCGCCATGACGATCGAGAAATGCATCAAGGAATTTGGTGTCGATGACGTCATTTTTGAGGAAGGCTCGACCGGCCGCGAGTTGTTCGTCGTGCTCGACGGCACCGTCGACATCGCCAAGATCGATGGCGGACACAAGACGGTCATCGTCAGCCTCGGCAAGGGCGAGTTCTTTGGCGAGATGGCCGTGATCGACGGCTCGGCGCGCTCGGCAACCGCCATCGCCTCCGCGCCCGCGACGCGGGTGATGCGGATCAATCACGCCCGCTTCGTCTATCTGGTCAGCCAGCAGCCGGCCTTCGCGCTGATGGTGATGGACGCGCTCTCGAAACGCCTGCGCGCATCCAATGCGGTCACTTACCGAGCGGCGGCTTCCCCATGAGCGAGCGCAAGCCAAGCCCGTTCAAGACGCTGTTCGACGCCGACGTCGCCACGCTGATCCAGGCCGCCGACGACGTCTACCAGATCCGCTTCAAGAACCGGGCGGCGAATGCCTATCTCGTGCGCGGCAGCAGGCGGACGATCATGATCGACGTCGGGCTGTCGACAAACTATCCGTCGCTGGTCGCCTGTCTCAACCATCTCGGGGTGACGCCGGACATGATCGACATGGTGGTGCTCAGCCACGAGCATCTTGATCATATCGGCGCGGCCTATCATTTCCACGGCAGCGCCTATATCGCCGCGCACCGGCTCGCCGCCAACAAGATCATGCTGCGCGACGACTTCTCGATGCTGCGCAAGATGTTTAACGAGCCGAACGTGCCGATCGACATCGACATCTGGCTCGAGGAAGGCAATCTGATCGATCTCGGCAATTTCCGCCTCAACGTGATGTACACGCCGGGCCATACCTCGGCCTGCATCACGCTGTTCGATCAGGACAGGGGCCTGCTGTTCGCAGCCGACACGCTGATGCCGGGCGGCGTGATGGGCGGCGTGTTCGGCTCCGGCTCGATTGCCGACTACATCCAGTCGCTGGAACGGCTGAAGGGCCTCAATTCGAAGATCCTGCTGTCCGGTCATGGCCGCCTGTCGGACACGCCGCAGGATGACGTGCGAATTGCGCTGCAACGTTCGCACGGCCTGCTTGAGGACACCGCACAACTGTTCGATGCGCTCGATGCGCGCTCGAATTTCGAGCCGATCATGCAGTCGGTGCGCGACCTCAACAAGCTCGACGACTGATTCAGTTCTTCCCCGTCATTGCGCGTTCACATTTGACAAACCCGCGCGCGGCCTGTTCAACGGCAGCAACAACACTGAAAAACAGGGAGCAAGGACCATGAAGCTTTACGACTCGATCGGACCCAATCCGCGCATCGTGCGCATGTTCATGGCGGAGAAGGGCATCGAGATACCCAAGCAGGCCGTCGACCTGCGCAAGGGCGAGAACCGCGAGGAAGCGCATCTGAAGCGCAATCCGCACGGCCAGATGCCGGCACTCGAGCTCGACTGCGGCAACTACCTCTCCGAGATCACCGCGATCTGCGAATATCTCGAGGAGAAGCACCCCTCGCCCGCCATGATCGGCACGACACCGGAAGAGCGCGCCGAATGCCGGATGTGGACGCGCCGCGTCGATCTCAACATCGCCGAGCCGCTCGCCAATGGCTACCGCTTCGGCGAGGCGCTGAAATTCTTCGAGAAGCGCATTCCGGTAGCGCCCGAGGCCTCGCCCGGGCTAAAGATGATCGCCGCCAACCGCATCAAATGGCTGAACGACCAGATGGCCGATGGCCGCAACTACATCTGCGGCGAACGCTTCACGCTCGCCGACATACTGCTCTATTGCTGGCTCGATTTCGGCAACCAGGTCGGCCAGCCGCTGGACCAGTCGAACGGCAATATCGTCGCCTGGTTCAACCGTGTCGGCGAACGGGCGTCGGTGAAGGCGTAGGCTCTCTCTCCGTCATTGCGAGGAGCGATAGCGACGAAGCAATCCATGCCTCCACAAATGGTGAGATGGATTGCTTCGCGGAGCCTGTCATCGGGCGCGCGTTCGCGCGACCCGTTGGCTCGCAATGACGAGGAGACAACAGCGCCCTAAATCACCACCGGCTTGTCCGGTAGCTCGTTCGGGCCGCCTGCCGCAGGCGGAAAATGCTTCGCCAGTTCCCGCGACACCGCCGCGATACCCTTGATCACGCCCTGCTCGAACCGGCCTGCCCGAAAATCCGCTTCCATCGCGCGGCAGATCGCTTCCCAGCCGGCGTGGCCGACCTTGGCGTCGATACCGCGATCGGCGACGATCTCGACGTCGCGGTCGGCGAGCAAGAGATAGATCAGCACACCATTGTTGTGATGGGTGTCCCAGATCCGTAAGTGCGAGAACACGTCGAGCGCCCGTTCCCGCGCCGGCTGGTTGCGGAACAGTGGCACCCCATCGAGCGCGCCCTCGACGACGAAGCGGATCTGGCCGGAATGGGTGGCCTCGCCGGCCTTGATCGCCCGCTCGATGGCGTCGAGCACGCGCGGCGGAAACTCCCGCCGCACCCGCCAGCGATGCTCGAGCAGATGCTTGCCGATGCGCTTGATGCTCATATGCCTACCAGCTCCCCGAGGCGCCGCCGCCGCCGAAGCTGCCGCCTCCGCCGCTGAAGCCGCCGCTGTCGCTCGAACTCGAGCCGCTGCTCCAGCCACCGCCGCCGGACCAGCCGCCGGAATACCCGCCGCCGCGCCGGTATGGTCCCGAGCCGGCCGCCGGCCCGCCGAAATTCAACCCGCCAAAGATCAAGGCCGCGACAGCGGCGAACACCCCGACCACCAGGGCGGTGGCGAGCGAGCCGGCCACCAGCCAGGTGAAGACGCCGACAATGCCGCCGGTCGCAGCCGAGCCCAACAGCCGCCCCAGCATCGCGCGCAGTGCGCTCGCCACGATGATGACGACAAAGATCGTCACCGGATTGGCGAGATCGACGAGGTTGGGGCCTTGCCAATGTTCGGGCTCCGGCGCCGGCAATTGCTCGCCATTGACCAGGCGGATCATCCGGTCGACGCCGGCCGAGATGCCGCCGGCGAAATCGCCGGCCTTGAATTTCGGCGTGATGTCCTCGTCGATGATGCGGTGGGTGACGACGTCGCTCAGCACGCCTTCGAGGCCGTAGCCGACCTCGATGCGCAAGTGCCGGTCATTCTTGGCGACGACGAACAGCGCGCCGTCGTCGACCTTCTTGCGCCCGATCTTCCAGGCCTCGGCAACGCGGATCGAGAACTGCTCGATCGTTTCCTCGCCGGTGGTCGGCACGATCAGGACCGCGATCTGGCTGCCCTTGCGGGTCTCCAGATCCTTGAGCCTGTCGGTCAGCGATGCGACATCGCTCGCCGACAGCGTCCCGGTTTGGTCGACGACGCGGCCGGTGAGCGGTGGCACCGTGACCTCGGCCAGCGCCGGGCACACGAAACCCAGCAGGAAGGCGAGCAGGATGACGCGTGCGGCGGTCATCGCGTTGGGGGGCACGCCGACGCTATTTCGACGGCGCGGGGGCCGGCGCCGGATTGAAATCGACCTTCGGCGCGGTCGAGATCTCCTTCTCGTTGTCGACCGTGAAGTTCGGCTTGTCCTTGTAGCCGAACACCATCGCAGTCAGATTGTTCGGGAAGGTGCGGATGCCGACGTTATAGTCCTGCACCGACTTGATGTAGCGGTTGCGCGCCACGGTGATGCGGTTCTCGGTGCCCTCGAGCTGCGCCATCAGGTCGCGGAACAACGCATCCGATTTCAGCTGCGGGTAGTTTTCGGTGACGACCAAGAGCCGCGAGAGCGCGCTGGTGAGTTCACCCTGCGCCTGCGTGAATTTCTGGAACGCGGCCGGATCGTTGAGCACCTCGGGCGTCGCCTGGATGCTGCCGACCTTGGCACGCGCGTTGGTGACGCCGAGCAGCACGTCCTTCTCCTGCTGCGCAAAGCCCTTCACCGAGTTGACCAGGTTCGGCACGAGATCCGCGCGCCGCTGGTACTGGTTCACCACTTCCGACCAGCTCGACTTGACCTGCTCGTCATTGGTCTGGATCGCGTTGTAGCCGCAGTTGGTCAGGCTCAATGTCGCCAGCGCTGCCAGCACGGTCCAAAGCTTGCGCATGAAGATAGTCCTCCCGGGTGGATTCTCTCTCACGGTAGCAGATTTTCGCCTGACAATCCCACGTGGCGGGATTCGCGGCGGATTTTGCAGATGATGGCCCTTGCCTATCCCTCCCCGCGCCGTTCATCATGCCAGGAAAATTGATCCTGGGAGGATCCATGGCGTCTGAACAATTCGAGACGATTGTTGTCGAACGGCCCGAGCCCACGATTGCGCGAATCGTGATGAATCGCCCCGAGGCCCGCAACGCCCAGAATCTGCAGATGACCTACGACCTCAACGCCGCCTTCGACCAGGCGGTGCAGGACGACGCTGTCAAGATCATCATCCTCGCCGGCAACGGCCCGCATTTCTCATCCGGTCACGATCTGCGGCCTACGGCTAAGAACCAGGCGGGCGTCGATTTCCCGCCAGTCGGAAATTGGGGCGGTTTTGCCGAACCCAATGCCCATGGCCGCTTCGCGCGCGAGCAGGAGATTTATCTGCAGATCACCCGGCGCTGGCGCAATCTGGCAAAACCGATGATCGCGGAGGTGCACGGCAAGTGCATCGCCGGCGGGCTGATGCTGGCCTGGGCCTGCGACCTGATCGTCGCGAGCCATGATGCCGAGTTCTGTGATCCCGTGGTGACGATGGGCGTCTGCGGCGTCGAGTGGTTCGTGCACCCCTGGGAGCTCGGCGCCCGCAAGGCCAAGGAGATGCTGTTCACCGCCGACGTCTGGGGCGCCGACGAGGCGCATCGCCTCGGCATGGTCAATCACGTGGTGCCGCGCGCCGATCTCTCCTCCTTTACGCTGGCGCTGGCCCGGCGGATCGCCGCAAAACCCGCCTTCGCGCTGAAGCTTTCGAAGGAGGCGGTGAACCGCTCCGTCGACATCATGGGGCAGCCTGCTGCGATCGATCAGGCCTTCGCGCTGCATCAGCTCTGCCACGCCCACAATCTTCAGGAGTTCGGCATGGTGGTGGACCCTGCGGGTCTCCATCCTTCCGTCAGAAAAAATGCCAACGTGAAGTAGAGCAGATGGACCTTACCCTCAGCGACGAGCAGCGCCTGCTGCGCGAAAGTGCCGACCGCTTCGTGGCGGGAACCTTCACCGCCGAACATCGCAAGAAGACTGCGAACGATCCGCTCGGCTTTTCGCCCGCGATCTGGAAGCAGTTCGCTGAGCTCGGCTGGCTGGCGCTGCCGATCACCGAAGCCCATGGCGGGCTCGGCGGCGGCGCGATCGAAATCGGCATCCTGATGGAAGCATTCGGCCGCGGGCTGGTGTCCGAGCCCTTCCTCTCCACGGTCGTGATCGGCGCCGCGCTGGTCGCCGAATGCGGCACCGAGGCGCAGCAGCAGGCGATCCTGCCTGATGTTGCCGGGGGTGGACTCACCCTCGCCTTCGCGCATTCGGAGCGCGCCGCACGCTTCGATCTCGCCCGTGTCGGCACGACAGCCACCAAGACCGCCGACGGCTGGCGGCTGAATGGCGGCAAGATCGCCGTGCTCGACGGCGCGGCCGCCAATCAGATTATCGTCTCGGCCCGCGTCGCCAACGCCAATGGCGCGTCCGGCAGGCTTGTCCTGTTCCTGGTGCCGGCTGGCGCGCCTGGCCTCACTCTGCGCGACTACGCGCGCCTCGGTGGCGGACGCGGCTGCAATCTCGATCTGAAGGATGTGCAATTGCCCGCCGACGCGCTGCTCGGCGACGGTAGCGATGCGCTGTCCGCGATCGAGACCGTGGTCGACCGCGCAATGGCTGCGCTGGGCGCCGAGGCGGTCGGCATCATGCAGACGCTGCTCGACACCACGCTCGAATACACCAAAATCCGCAAGCAGTTCGGCCAGCCGCTATCGGCCAACCAGGTGATCCGCCATCGCCTCGCCGATGTGGCGATGCAGGTCGACGAAGCGCGTTCGATGGCGCTGCGCGCCGCGCTGATGGCCAACGCCGAACCCGTGGCGCGCGGCCGTGCAGCGTCCGGCGCCAAGGCGAAGATCGGCAAATGCGCGCGCTTCGTCGCCGAGCAATCGGTGCAGCTGCATGGCGCCATGGGCGTCACCGAGGAACTCGACATCGGCGCCTATTTCAAGCGGCTGCTTGCCTTCGATACGTTGTTCGGCGGCAGCGCCCATCATTATCGCCGCCATGCCGCCCTGAGCGGCCGCGCCCACGCCTAACGGAGAGCGCACCATGGATCTCACCTTCAGTGCCGGGGAACGCGCCTTCGAGCAGGAAGTCCGCGACTACATCGCCAGTAGCCTGACGCCGGAAATGAAGCGCGCCACCGCGCTGACGCCGTCGGTGTTCTCCGATCCCGATATCGGCATGGCCTGGCAGCGCGCGCTGCACCGGAAGGGCTGGGGCGCGCCGGGCTGGCCGGTGGAGCATGGCGGTCCGGACTGGACGCCGGCGCAACGCTGGATCTTCGAGGCCGAGTGTGCCCGTGCCGGCGTGCCCAATGTCAACGTGATGGGCGTGAAGATGGTCGGCCCCGTCATCATCGGCTTCGGCTCGCCGGAGCAGCAGAATTTTTATCTGCCGCGGATTCTGTCCGGAGAGGATTATTGGTGTCAGGGCTATTCCGAGCCGGGCTCGGGCTCCGACCTTGCCTCGCTGAAGACCCGCGCGGTGCGCGACGGCGACGACTACATCATCAACGGCACCAAGATCTGGACCACGCATGCCCACCACGCCAACCGCGTGTTCGCGCTGGTGCGCACCAATGAGGGCGAGCGGCAGCAGGACGGCATCAGCTTCATCCTGATCGACATGAAGACGCCCGGCATCACCACGCGCCCGATCCTGACCATCGGCGGCGACCACGAGGTCAACCAGGTGTTCTTCGACGACGTCCGCGTGCCCGTCGCCAACCGCGTCGGCGAGGAAGGCAAGGGCTGGACCTACGGCAAGTACCTGCTCGAATTCGAGCGCGGCTCGGGCATCGCCTCGGCCAAGCTGCGCGAGGCGCTGAAGACGATCTCAGACCTCGCTGGCTCCGACATCACCGGCCACGCCATCGAGGACCCCGACATCGCGATGCGGATGTCGGAGGTCGAGGTCGACATCGATGCGCTCGAGATGACCGAGCTCAGGGTGCTGTCGGCGCTACAGACCGGGCAGAACCCGGGTGCGGTGTCGTCGCTGATCAAGCTACGCGTCAGCGAGATCCGCCAGGCGGTGACGCGGCTCGGCGTCGACGTGATCGGCCAGGACGGCCTTGCGGTCGAGCCGGCGCGGCCGTTCTACAAGCTGAACCACGAGCCGGCGATCCCGGAAGAGCTGTTGCCGGTGGTGCCGGAATATCTCAACGGGCGGGCGTATACGATCTTCGGCGGATCGTCGGAGATCCAGCGCGACATCATCGCCAAGATGGTGCTGGGGCTGTAGCGCGCGCCGGGACGCGCTCGCCATCCCGTCACCCTCCCCTGGAGAGAGGTGACGGTGGAGGAACTTCCCGCCAAGTGCGCGCCGCCAAAATATCGAAAACAACCCCATGCAAAGGAGCTGGCGGCTGCCGGCGTTCGACCAGGCAACTTGACACGCCGGGCAAATCAGGGATAGATTTCCAATATTCCGAAATCATGCAAGCGCCGCCTTGTAAGCGCCTCCTCGCCCGAGGGTGGCGACGCTGGCGGGCTACGCGCCCGCCTTGGCGTCCCGGATCGCCTGCCAGATCTTCACCGGTGTCAGCGGCGTGTTCAGCTGGGTGATCCCGACCTCGCTCAGCGCATCCATCACGCCGTTGGTGATGCAGGGCGGGCCGCCGATCGCACCCGACTCGCCGCAGCCCTTGGCGCCCAGCGGATTGGTCTTGCAGGGCGCGGAGGGATCGAGCGTCACCGTGATCGGCGGAATGTCCGAGGCGCGCGGGATGCAATAGTCCTGATAGCTTGCGGTCAGAAGCTGACCTTCCTCGCTGTAGGCCACGCCTTCGTACAGGGCCTGGCCGATGCCCTGGACAACGCCGCCATGCACCTGCCCCGTCACCAGCATCGGATTGACCGCGACGCCGACGTCGTCGACCGTGGTGTAGCGCACGACCCGCGTGACGCCGGTTTGGGGATCGATCTCGACCTCGCAGATATGGGTGCCGTTCGGCCAGCTCGGGCCGTCGACATTGCCCTCGCTCTCGACCGAGAGCTTTGCGCCGCTTTCCTTAGCCGCGATCTCGAACAGGCTGATGCGCCTGTCAGTGCCGACCACAGTGAGGAAGCCGTCGCGATACTCGATGTCCTCGACGGAGGCTTCCAGCAGATGGGAGGCCTTGTCGCGCGCCTTGTTGATCATGTCGTTGGTGGAGACCGCAACCGCGGTGCCGCCGACGAACAGCGAGCGAGAGCCGACGCTGCCGAATCCGGTGGCGAGATCCGTGTCGCCCTGGATGACGTCGATCTTCTCCATGGCAATGCCGAGCGTATCGGCGATCATCTGCGTGTAGGTGGTGGCGAGGCCCTGCCCCATCGCCATGGTGCCGGAATGCAGGATCACGCGGCCTTCGGCGGTCGCATGCAGCGAGACGTTCTCGGTGTGGGCGCGGCCGCCGGTCCATTCGATGTAGCTGGTCAGGCCGCGGCCGTAGAGCAGGCCCTTCTTCTTTGCCGCCTTCTTGCGCGCGGCAAAGCCGTTCCAATCGGCCAAATCGGAGGCGCGCTCCAGCATGTGGGCGAAGGCGCCGGAATCGTACACCTGCCCGACCGCATTGGTGTAGGGCAGCTGCGCCGGCTTGATGTAGTTGACCTTGCGGATGGTGCGCGGGTCCATGCCGATCTGGCGCGCGGCGGCACCGAACAGCCGCTCGACGATGAACACCGCCTCCGGCCTGCCGGCGCCGCGATAGGCGCCGACCGGCGCGGTGTTGGTCATCACCGACTTCACCTCGAAATGCACCAGCGGCAGATCGTAGACTCCGGTCTGCACGAACGGGCCGAGCACCAGCGGAATGATATTGGCGGTGCCCGACGAATAGGCGCCGGTGCCGCCGATAGAGCGCACCCGATAAGCCAGCACGCGGCCCTTGGCGTCGAGCGCGAACTCGCCGGTCGAGGTGAGGTCGCGACCGTGGGTGCCGCCGACGAACTCGTCGGTGCGGTCGCCGCGCCAGCGGATCTTCTCATTCAGCTTGATCGCCGCATAGGCGACGATGCCGTCTTCCGGATACAGGCTGGTCTTCTGGCCGAAGCCGCCGCCGATGTCGCCGACCAGCACGCGCACGCTGTCCTTCGGCCGCTTCAGGATCGATTCCGCCAGCAGATCGCGGGTCGAGCCCGGGGTCTGCGACTGCACATGGAGAATCAGCCGTCCGGTCTTGTTCTCGATCTCGGCAATGGTCGAGCGCGGCTCCATCGCCGAGGGCACCAGGCGCTGGCTGACCAGGTCGAGCGACACTTTATGCGTGGCGCCGGCGAAGGCTGCCTCGACCTTGGCGGCGTCGCCATAGCTCATCGCGGCCACGATATTGTCGGGCGCCTCCGGCCAGACCACCGGCGCACCAGGCTTGATCGCCTCGACCGGATCGACCACCGAGGGCAGCACCTCGTAATCGATCTCGATCGCTTCGGCCGCGGTCTGCGCCAGCACGCGCGAGGTTGCGACAACAGCCGCGACACCCTCGCCCGCGTAGCGCACCACCTCATGCGCCAGCAGGCGCCGCGGCGGCACGGACATCGGCGAGCCGTCGGGCCGCTTGAAGATCGCGAGCGTCGGCAGCGTGCCGATATCGTCCTTCACGAGGTCGGCGCCGGTATAGACCGCCGCAACGCCGGGCATCTCCAACGCCGCCTTGACGTCGATCGACTTGATGTTGGCGTGGGCATGAGGCGAGCGCAGCACGTGCAGCCAGAGCGTGCCATCCGCGGGCTTGTCGTCGATGAAATGCCCCTTCCCGGTGATCAGCCGCTGGTCTTCCAGGCGCTTGACCGGCTGGCCCGCACCAAAACGCATGTTGCCGGGAAGAATGTTCATCAGTGAGTCCTTCGAGCTTCCAAGAATTTGGCGGGGGTTTTAGCGGATTTTGGCGGCCTGACAACCGCGCCACGAGGACGTCCATCCCGCGGCAGGGGCGTGGCCGCGCCGGTGGCACTCGGCCGGCCAGAGACTACATTATTGCGCTCGGCCGATATCGACGACGGCGACCTCGACATCGCGCGTCGAACCATCGCGGTTGACGCTCAGGCGTACCTTCTTGCCGACCCCGATTTGCTCAATCTGATCGGCCAGGTCGGACAGCCGGTGGACCGGCTTGCCATCGACTGCGGTGATCACGTCGCCCAGTTCACCGGTTGATAGATCGACGCCACGGAGCCCAACGCGCTCGGCCGGCGAGCCCGGTGTCGTGCGCACCACGATCAAGCCTTCGGCGCCCAGACGCGTGGCGACCGCCTCGTTGGCGGTCACGATGCCAATCCCCGGCGTCGGCACGCGGCCGTTGCGGATCAGTTCGGGCACGACGCGATTGACGACGTCGACCGGGATCGCAAAGCCGATGCCCGCATTCGAGCCTGACGGCGAGAGGATCGCCGTGGTTACGCCGATCAAGCGGCCAGCGGAATCAAGCAATGGGCCACCAGAATTACCGGGGTTGATCGCCGTGTCGGTCTGGATCACGTTGGATATCTCGCGCCCGCTGGAGGTCGGCAGCCTGCGCTTGAGCGCGCTGATGATACCGCTGGACATCGACTGGTCGAGCCCGAACGGGTTACCGATCGCATAGGCAAACTGGCCGACCTTGAGATCAGCCGAACTACCGAGCGCCAACGGCTGCGGCAGGCTGCGCGCGCTGCGTATGCGCAGCACCGCCAGATCGTAGTTCGGCGCCGTGCCGACGATCTCGGCGCGCACCGCTTCCCCTGAGGCAAAGCGGATCGCGACCTGGGTTGCGCTCTGCACCACGTGGTTGTTGGTGACGACATGGCCGTCATCGTCCCAGACAATGCCGGTGCCGGACGCCGCACCGCCTTCCTGCTCCTCGCTCAGCGGATTGGCCGCGGTCTGCGTCACGACCTGGACGACCGACGGCGAGGCCTTCTCGAATATGTCGACGTTGGCCTTTTCGGCGTCCGCCAGCGCGCCGCGGTCGGCGACCGCGCGGGCAGCCGGGCCGCTCCACGGGGCCTGTCGCATGTTGCCGGCCGCGAGGATGAGCAGGATGGCCGCGACGACGGCAAGGACCGCAAGATGACGTCGGTTCATGGAGCCTTCACTCGGTTGCGCCGATAAACGCGCCCAGGCGTCGGAGGTTGCTGGGCTCGCCGTGGCGACAAATGCCACACTTTTCGGCCTTGACAAGGCCAAGTGCGATGTTGTCGCGCAAACCGGACCCATGAAACCGAGCTGCCGGTTTTGAGTTGTTCCTTTAATGCGTCGCACTCTCCGGTACCGGCTTCGGCCGGATCGCCCGGCCCCAAGCGGCAATCCATCCCGTATTGATCGGAGCTTTCGGCATGACCAAACAAACCCGGTTCAATATCGGATATGCCGTCACAGCGATCATCGCGGTTTTCCTGATTCAGTACATGATCACGACCGTGAACAGGGTCGCGGTGATTCCCTACAGCGAATACCAGCAACTGCTTCGCCAGGGGAAGGTCGACGCGGTTGGCATCTCCGACCGCACCGTGCAGGGCATGCTGAAGGAGCCGCTGCCCGGCGGGCAAAAGCAGTTCGTGACCACGCGGGTCGACCAGGATGTGGCACAGGAGCTCGAGAAGTACCACGTCCGCTTCACCGGGCAGATCGAGAGCACTTTCCTGCGCGATCTGTTGTCATGGGTCATGCCGGTGCTGCTGTTCTTCGGCCTGTGGTGGTACATCGGCAAGCGCGCAGCCGAGAGCGGCGGTCTCGGTGGCGGGCTGATGGCGATCGGCAAGAGCAAGGCCAAGATCTACGTCGAATCCAATACCGGCGTGACCTTCGGCGACGTCGCCGGCGTCGACGAGGCCAAGGACGAGCTGCGCGAAGTCGTCGATTTCCTGAAGAACCCGACCGACTATGGCCGGCTCGGCGGGCGGATGCCGAAGGGTGTGCTGTTGGTCGGACCTCCCGGCACGGGAAAGACCCTGCTGGCGAAAGCGGTGGCCGGCGAGGCGCGTGTGCCGTTCTACTCGATCTCGGGATCGGAATTCGTCGAGATGTTCGTCGGCGTGGGCGCGGCGCGGGTGCGCGACCTGTTTCAGCAGGCGCACGAGAAGGCGCCGGCGATCATCTTTATCGACGAGCTCGATGCGCTCGGCCGCGCCCGTGGCATCGGCCCATTCGCGGGCGGTCACGACGAGAAGGAACAGACGCTGAACCAGCTCCTCGTGGAGCTCGACGGCTTCGACTCGCGCTCCGGCCTTGTCATCCTGGCCGCCAGCAACCGGCCGGAAATCCTCGATCCTGCACTGTTGCGCGCCGGCCGTTTCGATCGCCAGGTGCTGGTCGACCGTCCCGACAAGAAAGGACGAATTGCGATCCTCAACGTACACATGACGAAGGTTCGGACCGATCCCGACGTCGACCCAGACGCGGTAGCGGCGCTGACTCCAGGGTTCACCGGCGCCGACCTTGCCAATCTCGTCAATGAGGCGGCGCTGCTGGCGACCCGGCGCGGCGCCGAGGCGGTCGGCATGAGCGACTTCAACCACGCCATCGAGCGCATGGTCGCCGGCCTCGAAAAGCGCAACCGCCTGCTCAATCCGAAGGAGCGGGAGATCGTGGCCTATCACGAGATGGGCCATGCACTGGTCGCGCTATCGCTGCCCGGCGTCGACCCCGTGCACAAGGTCTCGATCATCCCGCGCGGCGTCGGCGCGCTCGGCTACACCATCCAGCGGCCGATCGAGGATCGCTTCCTGATGACGAAGGAGGAGCTGGAGAACAAGATGGCGGTGCTGCTCGGCGGCCGCACCGCGGAGTTGATCGTGTTCAGGCATCTCTCGACCGGCGCGGCTGACGACCTGCGCCGCGTAACCGACATCGCTCGCAGCATGGTGACGCGCTATGGCATGTCCGAAAAACTCGGCAGCGTTGCCTATGACCGCGAACCCGGCAGCTTCCTGGCCGGAGCCGATCGGCCCTATCCCGTGCGCGAGCGTGACTATGCGGAGGACACGGCGGCCTCGATCGACGATGAGGTGCGCGCGATCGTTGACCGCGTGTTCCAGCGCACCGAGGGCATTCTGACCGCGCGCCGTGGCATCCTCGACCGCGCGGCCAAGCAGCTGCTGGAGAAGGAGACGCTCGAACGGAGCGATCTAGAGGGCCTGATCCGCGACACGCCGCCGGAAGGCTTGAGACTGGTGTAGGCCAACGCGACGTCCGCGGCAGAGAGAGAGAGAGAGAGAGAGAGAGAGAGAGAGAGAGAGAGAGAGAGAACCGATCGCGGCATGGCGCTCGAGGGCGGTTTCGCTCCGTCTCACGCCAGGTCGCGCAACGCTGCCTCAACCACCTTGCGCTGCTCGGCCGTGAGCGGCGCCTGCGGCGGCACGGGGTCGCCGACATCGTAGCCCTGGCTCGCGAGCCCGGCCTTGATGCAGGCGGCGAGGTTGAAGCGGGCGAACGCCTCGTTGATGCGCCAGAGCTTGCGCTGCAGGACCATCGCCTCGTCCCAGCGGGTGCGGCGGCAGAGGTTGTAGAGTTCGACGCTTTGCCGCGGGATGATGCAGGCGGGGCCGGCCATCCAGCCATGGCCGCCGATCAGCATCACCGCGGCCGGAATATGGGCAGACGCCGAGAACACTTTCAGGCTGTCGCCACAGCGGTTCATGATCGACAGCAGCCGGCCGGTGTTGGTCGAGGCATCCTTGATGTAGCCGATCCGCGGATGCTCGGCGAGGCGCGCGATGACGTCCAGCGTGAGGTCGGAGCGCTGGAAATTCGGATTGGTGTAGATCACGACCGGAATGTCGACGGCGTCGGCGATGGCGCGGAAATAGGATTCCACCTGGGCGTCGCCGATCGGAAAATACGCCTCCATGATCGCGAGAATGCCGGTCGCGCCACGCTTCTGATAGGCCTTGGCCTGCGCTACCGCATCCGCCGTCGAGGTCGATGCGACGCCGGCCACCACGGGCACGCGGCCCTGCGCGGCCTCGATCGTGGTCTGCACCACCTGCATGCGCTGCGCATTGTTGAGATAGGCGAATTCGCCGGTCGAGCCGAGCGGCGTCAAGCCATGGACGCCGGCCTTGATCAGATCGTCGCAGAGCCGGCCCAGCACCTCGGTGCGGACATGGCCGGCGGGATCGACCGGAGACACCAGATACGGAAAGACGCCGTGAAAATCAGCCATTTGCGAGCCTCGTTGACGGCGAGACATAATCGGGATCGTGCGCAAAGGGAAGCGGCTCGCCGCTGCGCAAGGCGCCGAGCACCGCGGCAAAGTCGGTTGCCGCGCGGAAACCGAGCAGTCGTTCGGCCTTGCCCGCGTCGTAGATCCGGCCGATCGATGTCGGCAGGTGCCAGCCGCGCCGCGCGAACAGTGCCGGCGCATCAGGGAAATGGCGCGCGATCACGTCTGCCGCGTCCGTCTTGAGCGCGGCGACATCGCTTCGTACAAACGGCGTCGGCGCGCTGATCACAAAGACCTCGAAGCCTCGGATTCTTTCGAGCGCGACGACATGGGCATCGGCGGCATCCTCGACCGTGAGGCGGCGGTGCAGCAGCTCGATCGCTTTCAGGTTCTCGCCATGGATGTCGCGGATCGTGTCGTCGTCCTCGGGGAAGAAACGGCTGGTGCGCAGCACCGCGCAGTTCAGCCCATGCTCGCGGCTGTACAGCCGGCACAGCCCTTCGGCGGCGAGTTTTGTAACTCCGTAGATGTTGCGCGGCTCGAGCGGCCCTGTCGTCTCGTCGAGCCAGACCGCCGCATGACCTTCATCGTCGCGGATCGCCTGCGAGATCATCAGCGAGGTCGTCGAGGTGAAGACGAAACGGCCGTGGCCGGCGGCCGCGGCTGCCTGCAGCAGGTTGAGCGTGCCGGTGACGTTGACGTCGACAAAGGCCTGCAGCGAGAACCGCGCGATATCCGGCTTGTGCAGCGCGCCGCCATGGATCACGGCCTCGATGCCGTGATCGCCGAACACGCGGTCGACCACCGATCGGTCGGCCACCGAGCCGACGACACCGGTCGCCTCGCCAGGGACGACGTCGAGACCGATCACGTCATGGCCGGCCTGTCGCAGCCGTGGCGCAAGGAAGCGACCGAGCCAGCCGGAGGAGCCTGTCAACAATACGCGCATGAATTCCGCCCGGCCCCGCGCCCTCAGAATACCTTGGCGATCGCGGCCTGCGCGTCGCCCTGGATCTGCTTCAGATGATCGGGCCCGCGGAAGCTTTCGGCGTAGATCTTGTAGACATCCTCGGTGCCGGACGGACGCGCCGCAAACCAGCCGGCCTCGCTCTCGACCTTGATGCCGCCGAACGGCTGATCGTTGCCCGGCGCCTTGGTGCGGACCGCGCGCACGGGATCGCCGGCGAGCTGCGTCATGTTGAGCTGCTCGGGCCCGAGCGCCTTCAACGCGTTCTTCTGCTTCGGCGTCGCCGCGACGTCGATGCGCTCGTAATAGGGAACGCCGAGCTCGGTGGTCAGCTCCTTGAACAACTCGCTCGGATCGCGGCCGGTTTTGGCGATGATCTCCGCCGCCAGCAGACCGAGGATGATGCCGTCCTTGTCCGTCGTCCACACCGAGCCGTCGCGCTTGAGGAACGACGCGCCGGCGCTTTCCTCACCGGCAAAGCCGAAGCCGCCGCTGCCGAGCCCTTCGACGAACCATTTGAAGCCGACCGGCGTCTCGACCAGCTTGCGGTTCAGCTTCTTGGCCACGCGATCGATGATCGAGCTCGACACGATGGTCTTGCCGATCGCGGAATCCTTGCCCCATTGCGGCCGGTGCGCGAACAGATAGGCGATCGCGGTGGCGAGGAAGTGGTTCGGGTTCATCAACCCGTTCGAGCGGGTCACGATGCCATGGCGGTCGGCATCGGTATCGTTGGCAAAGGCGACGTCGAAACGGTCGCGCATCCCGATCAGGCTCGCCATCGCATAGGGCGACGAGCAATCCATCCGGATCTTGCCGTCCCAGTCCGCAGTCATGAAGCGGAAGGTCGGATCGACCGCATCGTTGACGACGGTGGCGTTGATGCCGTAGCGCGCGATGATCGGTTGCCAGTAGTGCACCGCCGCGCCGCCGAGCGGATCTATGCCGATCTTGACGCCGGCAGACTTGATCAACGCGAGGTCGACCGTGTTGCCGAGATCGGCAACATAAGGCGTAATGTAGTCGTGCAGATGCGTGGTCGCGGCCTTGCGCGCGCGATCAAAGGGTATCCGCGCGACGCCCTTGAGGCCGGCCTCGATGTAGCGGTTGGCGCTCTTCTCGACGACGGCGGTGACATCGGTGTCGGCCGGGCCGCCATGCGGCGGATTGTATTTATAGCCGCCGTCCTCCGGCGGATTATGTGACGGCGTGATGACGACACCGTCGGCAAGACCGGTGCTGCGTCCCTTGTTGTAGCTCAGGATGGCGTGCGAGATCACAGGCGTCGGGCTGTAGCCGCCCTTCGCGTCGATCATGATCTCGACACCGTTGGCCGCGAACACTTCCACCGCGCTGGCCAAGGCCGGCTCGGCCAGCGCATGGGTATCGATGCCGATGAACAACGGGCCGGTGAGCCCCTTCTCGCGCCGGTAGTCGCAGATCGCCTGCGTCGTGGCGAGGATGTGGTCCTCGTTGAACGAATTCTTCAGCGACGAGCCGCGATGGCCCGACGTGCCGAAGGCAACACGCTGGGTGGGGTCGCCGGCGTCCGGCTTGCCGGCAAAATAGGCCGTGACCAGCCGTGGCACATTGGCGAGCGAGGCGGGATCGATGGGTTTGCCGGCGGCAGGATTTGGTGCAGTCACGTGACCTCTCAGATCTGGTGTCGCCGACCATCAACACAACGAGCGATGCCATTGCGTGATATCCGGGCGTGCTACCATGCTGGCTTACGTTCAATCAAGCCGAGGGCTTTTCGTTCCTTGACCCGCTGCAGCAATCCGTCAGGAGACATCGATCTGCTGCACCTTCTCGCGCAGCTCGTCGACCAGCACCCGCTTGTTCTCGGAATAGTCGACCGGCATCACGACGAGGTGCACGCCGCCGCCGGCGAAGGCCCGCTCCAGGGTCGGCACGATTGCCTCCGTGCTCTCGATCCGCGAACCCTTGGCGCCGTAGCTCTCGGCGTATTTGACGAAATCCGGATTGCCGAAGGTGAGGCCGAAATCGGGGAAATTGTCGACCGCCTGCTTCCAGCGGATCATGCCATAGGCAGAGTCCTCCAGGATCAGGATCACCAGATCGAGCTTGAGGCGGACCGCGGTTTCGAGCTCCTGCGAGTTCATCATGAAGCCGCCGTCGCCGCAGACCGCGAGCACGCGGTTCTTTGGATACAGCATCGCCGCCATCATCGCCGACGGCAGGCCGGCACCCATGGTCGCGAGCGCATTGTCGAGCAGCAACGAGTTCGCCAGCAGCGTGCGGTAGTTGCGCGCAAACCAGATCTTGTACATGCCGTTATCCAGCGCGACGATGCCGTCGTCGGGGATGACCTGCCGCACATCGTGCACGATGCGCTGCGGCGTCGGCGGCCAGCGGCCCTCGGTGGCGCGATCGGTGATCTTCGCCAATATGCCTTCGCGCAGGCTGAGCAGCGCACTCGCATGCGGCAGCTTTCCCTCGACCCGATCGGCCAGCAGTTCGAGGCTCGGCCCGACATCGCCGATCACCTCGCATTGCGGGAAATAGACCTGCTCGACATTCGCCGCCGTGTAGCTGACGTGAATCACCTGCGGCCCCTTCGGGCCCATGATGAAGGGCGGCTTCTCGACCGTGTCGTGCCCGATCGCGATAATGAGATCGGCGCGGTCGATCGCCTCATGCACATAGTCGCGCTCGCTCAGCGCGGCGGTCCCCATGTATTGATTGGTGCCGCCGGATACCGTGCCCTTGCCCATCTGGGTGGTGAAGAACGGGATCTTGGTCCGCCGCACGAAGTCGCCGATTCCGGCGGTAGAGCGCGGGCGGGATGCCGCCGCGCCGAGCATGATCAGCGGGCGCTGCGCTTTCAGGATCATGTCGGCGGCGCGGTCGAGCGCAGCCGCATGCGCGATCGGAATTTCGATCGGATGCGGATGCACCAGCTCGACCGGCGCAATCTCCTCGCGCGCGATGTCCTCCGGCAGTTCGAGCAGCACCGGCCCAGGCCGTTCCTGGGTCGCGATCCGGAAGGCGTCACGGACCAGCGTCGGAATGGTGGCGCCGCTGACGATCTGCAGCGACAGCTTGGTCAGCGGACGGAACGTGTTGACGATGTCGACGATCTGGAACTTGGCCTGCCGGCTGCTCAAGATGCCCTTCTGGCCCGTGAGCATCACCATCGGCATCGCGCCGAGCAGCGCATAGGCCGCGCCGGTGGTGAGGTTGAGCGCGCCGGGGCCGAGCGTCGTCATGCACACGCCGGGCCTTCCGGTCAGCCGGCCATAGGTCGCCGCCATGAACGCCGCAGCCTGCTCGTGACGGGTCACGATCAGCTTGATCGAGGATTTGCGCAGGCTCTCGACCACGTCGAGATTCTCCTCGCCGGGGACGCCGAACACCCGTTCCACGCCCTCATTCTCGAGGGCCGCGACCAGCAAATCGGAACCTTTGACCATGTCAGCCTCGCATCGTTGATTGCATGCCGCGCACGGAGCATAGCCGCATCGCGCGCCGCCGGAAACTCCCTCGCGAGCTCACGGCTAGTGCGCCCTGATCCAGGCATCAGCAGCGGGCAGCACGCGCGCGGCAAGATCGGCCGAGATCGCGATCGCTTGCGAGGCGCGCGCCACCATCACCCGCCCGCCGCCGGTCGATTGCGGCGGGGCAAACGCGGCCAGTTCCGCCGCGTGGGCCTGATCGGCAAAATTGGTCATGAAGTTCGGCACGAACTGATCGCGGAAGTTCGGCCCCTGCTTGGCCAGCAAGGTATCGAAATTGGCCTGGACGAAGTCCCAGGCAAGCTGCGGCTGCTCGCCCACGGACGCAACCGCATTGATCATCCCTGTCACGATCGTATCGGGCAACTCGTTGGTCAACGTCAACGCCAGCGTCGCGCGCGCCAGCTCGGCATCGCGGGCACTGGCCGCCGCCAAATAATAGCGCAACCGCTCATTGGTCGCCGTGCTGTTGCGCGCGAGCGCCAGCAGCCTGTCATAGGTCGCGCGATCGGCCGTGCTGCCGACGACATGAGTGACCGCATCGCGCAGCGCGGTTGGAAGCGAGTTGGGATCATCCAGGAACGCCGCAAAGCGCCGCTTCGCTTCCGCCACGACAGAGGCGTCGCCGAGATCGCCAAGTGTCGAGATCAGGCTTGCGCGCAGCAGCGCAGTGTCATCGTCGCCTGAACCGCCGCCATCCCATCCGATCCGATCGAATACCGGGCGCAACTTCGCCCGGGCGTAGGCCTGGATTACCGGCCGTTCGCTGCGGTCGTGCGACAGCCGATTCAGCGCAGCGAATGTCGAGATCACCTGATCCCACACCGCGCGATGGTCGCCGGCATCGAGCGCATCGAGCAGCGCGAGATAGGACGGCGCCTCGGCGCGGCCGGCCTGAACCAGCGCCCAGCTGTCAGTGACGACATTGAGCCGGTCGGCGACCTGCATTTGCGGGAAGGCGTTCAGCAATGCCGCGCGGTTCTTCGGCCCGTACTCGACCCTGAAATAGCCGACGTCGCCGAGATTGACCTTGATCGCATCTCCGCAGGCGCCGGCCGGGATATCGCCGCTCCCCTTCAGCAAGATCTCGTCAAACGGCTTGCCGGGCGCCGGTCCCACCGCAACCGGAATCTGCCAGCTGTGGGCCGGCAGCGGCGGATCGCGGGCTGGCGCGATCACGAACCGATCCTGCCGCAATGTCAGCCGTTGCGCGGCACCATCGCAGGCCGTCTCGGCCACCACCAGCGGCACGCCGTCCTGCTCGGTGAAGGAGGCGGCGATGCCGGTGATCGTCTTGCCGCCGGAATTTTCAAGCGCCTGCCAGAGATCGGCGGTCGTCGAGTTGCTGTAGGCATGCGCGGCCATGTATTTGCGGATGCCGTCGCGGAACGCCTGCTCGCCGAGATAGGTCTCGAGCATGCGGATCAGTGCCTGGCCCTTGCTGTAGGTGATGGCATCGAACGCCGTGACCGCCTCGCTGTGATCGGCGATCGGCTGCTGCACCGGATGCGAGGTACGGCGCGCATCGAGCGCCATGGCGAACTGTTTCGCGCCGTAGCCGTTCAGCCAGCTCTGCCATTGCGGATAGAACCGCTCCGAGGCCTTGGTCGCCATCCAGCTCGCAAAGCCCTCGTTGAGCCAGAGATTGTCCCACCACGCCATGGTGACCAGATCGCCGAACCACATATGCGCCATCTCGTGCGCGATGATGGCGAAGATGCCGCGCCGCGCGGTCTCGGCATTGATCGCGGGGTCGAACAGCAGCCGGCTCTCGAAGAAGGTGATGCCGCCCCAATTCTCCATCGCACCGCCGAACCCGCCCGGAACCGCAATCAGGTCGAGCTTCGGCAACGGATATTTCACGCCGAAATAGTCGTTGTAGTAGGCGAGCAGCTTCACCGCGCTGTCGAGCGCGAACCGGCCCTGCCCGCTCTTACCTTCCGTCGTCACCACGCCGATCATGACGCCGGCCGCATCCGCCGTGACGCGCTCGAGCTCGCCGACCGTGAGCACGAACAGATAGCTCGACATCTTCGGTGTCGGCGCGAACGCAACCTTCTTGAGATCGCCTGCGACCGGCTCCTCACTCGTCACAGGCATGTTGCCGACCGCGAGCAGATTGCGCGGGATCACGACGGTCAACGCAAAGCTCGCCTTGAACGACGGCTCGTCCCAGCATGGAAAGATGCGCCGGGCGTCGGCCGGCTCGAGCTTGCTGGAGATCAGCCGCTTGATCCCGGTCGGGGTCGGATAATCGACCGAGAACAGGCCGGTGCCGAATTTGTTGATCTGCGCCGTGAAGGCAATGCGCAGCTTGTGACGGCCCACCGCAAGCGGCTTGGCGAAGGTCAGCATCGCGGTCTGCGCGGTAGCGTCGGTCGCCACGACCGCGCGCTGCGCACCGTTATCGATCGTAACCTCGCCGAATGTCGTGTTGATCGCGTTCAGCGTCAGCTGCGCAGTCGCCTCGCGCACCTCGATGTCGACGGTCTCGACGCCAGGCAAAGCGAGGCTAGAGAAATCCGGCGTCAGCTCGATCGCGTAGTTCAGCGGAATGACTTTCTTCGGCAGCTTTCCGGGCGTGCCGTCGAACGAAAATGTCTGCTCGGCCTGCGGGGTCGCGGCCGTCGCCAGCAGCAAGCCGATCGCCGTGGCAAGACGACGCAGCAGCGCGGTTCGAAGATGGGTTGCAGGCTTGTTCATCGCGCGCGGCTCGCCAGGATTGCAGGGATTTTCGGATGTCATTGCGGAAGGGCTAGCCGGCAATCTAGAGGAGAAAATGTCGCCACAAAACTGACAACTCCGCGACATCGGGATCACAACGGTTCGGATCGATTGGCGTACCGCTCGCTGCGGCGCTCCGGCCTCTCGGCCCTTGTTGCTCAACGGCGGGATGGAAGGCTAACCTGCGGCGGGCATTCCAGCCGCGGCATCCGGCGACGGGAGAAAACAATGTTTGGAAAGTTCTCGCGCCGGCAGTTTGCGGGCCTTGCAGGCCTCTCGGCGCTCGGCCTGCCTGGCGCGGGTGAGGCCGCGAACCAGGTTCCGCGGCCGGACGGCGCGAACTTTCCCGCCGGCTTCGTCTGGGGCACCGCGACCTCATCCTATCAGATCGAGGGCGCGGTCAATGAGGACGGCCGAGGGCGATCGATCTGGGACACATTCACCCGTACATCGGGCAAGATCGAGGACGGCTCTACCGGCGATCGCGCCAACGACCACTACCACCGCTACAAGGAGGACGTCCGCCTCATCAGGGATCTCGGCGCCAGGGCCTATCGCTTCTCGATCGCCTGGCCGCGGGTGTTTCCCGATGGCACCGGCGCGCCGAATCCGAAGGGCCTCGACTTCTACAACCGCCTGGTCGACGAGATGCTCGCCAACGGCATCGAGCCCTACGCCACGCTCTATCACTGGGACCTGCCGCAGGCGCTGCAGGACCGCGTCGGCGGCTGGCGCTCGCGCGACACCTCGAAGGCGTTCGGCGACTACGCGGGCTATGTGGCGCAGCGGTTGACCGACCGGGTCAAGAACATCTTCACCCTCAACGAGGTCGGGCGTTTCCTGCCGTTCGGCTATGCGCTCGGCGTCGACGCGCCCGGGCTGAAGCTGCCGCCGGCCGAGGTGAACCAGGCGCGCCACCACGTCGCGCTGGCGCATGGGCTTGCGGTGCAGGCGATCCGCGCCAAGGGCCGTGCCGGCACGCGGGTCGGGCCGGCCGAGAACATCACCGCCTGCGTGCCCGCATTCAACACGCCGGAGAACATCCGCGCCACCGAGATCGCGACGCGCGAGCTCAATGCGGGTTTCCTCGGTGTCGTGCTCGAAGGCAAGTACACCGAGGGCTTCCTGCAATATGCCGGCGCCGACGCCCCCAAATTCACGGCGGACGAGTTGAAGATCATCTCGCAGCCCAACGATTTCGTCGGGCTGAACATCTATGCGCCGCAGTGCTACATTCTCGCCACGGACGGTGCCCCCGGCTGGAAGCCGCTGCCGATGCCGGCTTCCTTCCCGCATATGAGCTCGGAATGGCTGCGGATCGCGCCGGAAGTGATCTACTGGGCGCCACGGATTGCCGCCAAGCTGTGGAACATCAAGAGCATCTACATCAGCGAGAACGGAACGTCCGGCGAGGACAAGATGCATCCTGACGGCCAGATCTACGACCTCGACCGCATCATGTTCCTGCGCAACTACCTCGCCCAATTGCAGCGCGCGACCGCCGAAGGCGTCCCGGTCCACGGCTATTTCCTGTGGAGCCTGATGGACAATTTCGAATGGATCTTCGGCTATCAGAAGCGCTTCGGCCTCTACCGGGTGGATTTCGAGAGCCAGGCGCGGGTGCCGAAGCTGAGCGCGGCGTTCTATCGCGACGTGATCGCGCGCAACGCGATCGGGGTGTGATGCTCGAAGGTCCTGTCCAGCCAGGAGCACCTCCCCTGATCCCGTCAACCGCGGGTCACGCCACCGCCTTGTACTCGGGCGCGGTCGCGAGGAAGCGGGCATAGGCGTCCGCGTCCGGTGGCGTGAACTTCTCGACGAGCGGGTTGCGGCGCGACGCCTTGGTGCCGATGTCCGCCAATAGCTCGTCGAAATGCTTGAAGTGGTAGGGCGCGACGCACAGCCCGCCATAGACGCCTGCTGCCGGACGCTCGACGCGCTTGAAGTTCAGCATCATCGCGATGTTGTCATGCATCTCGGCCGCGCTCGGCTGCCGCGCGAGCTGGCCGTCGGCGTAGCGCACCAGCCAGTTCGCCGCGAGTTCGGCGCACAGCACGGTGCAGAAGCTCGAGTTGAAGCCGACAAAGCCCATGTCGGGCAGATCGGGATTGGCGATCAGCCGATAGAGCCGGTACTGCCCGTCGGGCTCGACCAGCTTGTTCTGATACTCCTCGGGGAGGAACGGCACCCCGAGCTTGTAGCCGATCGCGAGCACCGCCACGTCGGCCGCGATGCGCTGGCCGCCGCTCATCACGATGGTCTTGCCGTCATAATGATCGAAGGTGCCCTGCACTGCCTTGATCCGGCCGTCGGCGACCATCGGATAGAAGCCGGGGGTCGCGATCGGTACCGAGCAGTTGACGCCGTCCTCGATCCGCTCCTTCGGCACCATGCCGCACTGCTTCAGCTTGAGCTGCATCTTCAGCATGCTCTCGAGCCCGCGCCAGTTGGCCCAGACGAACGGCTTTGCAACGGCATGCGCGAAGCGTCCCATCGGCCCGATGCCCCAGCTCGCAAACATCTGCTCCTGCGCGCGGATGTAGAGGATGCGCTTGAAGTTGACGAGGCCGCCGACGAAATAGGGAATCCGCCAGACCGGCTCGCGAAACACGATAGTGACCTCGCTGGCGCCGGAACTGACTGCATTCACAGCGATGTCGGTCGCCGATTTCGAGCCGCCGAGCACGACGACCTTGCGGCCCCTGGCGAGATCAGGATCGCCATATTGCGACGAGTGCAGGATCTGGCCGCCCTGCGCCTTGAAGCCGTCCTCGCCGGCCAGCGGCAGCGACTGTGGCTCGTTGAATTGCCCGGTGCAGACTGCCACGAAGTCGAAATCCTCGTGGCCGGCGGCGCCGTCGGTCGAGCGCAGCGCGAGCGTCCAGCCCGGTCTGCCGTCGGCGCGGCGCTGCATGGCCTCGACCTTGGTGTCGAACCGCATCGCGCCGTCGAGCCCATGGCTGCGCGCATAATCGCGCAAGTAGGCATGGACCTGCGGCCCCTTAGGCCATTCCGGATAGGATTGCGGCATCGCTCTGTCGGTGTAGCGATAGAGCTCCTTCGGGCTCTGGGTCTGGACGTCGGGATAGGAGCGCGCCGGCTCCCAGACCCCGCCGAGATCGCCGCTGCGCTCGATGATGGTCACCTTGTGACCGCGACCGGCAAAGGTCTTGGCGGCGGCGAGGCCGGAAATGCCGGCGCCGATGACGCACACTTGCTTCTGCTTGACCATGAAACCGCTCCGCGCTGAATGAACAAATGCATTGCTTGAGCGCATGCGTCCCCTTGATCGCCGGAGCCAACTCCGACGATTGCCGCCTCGCATACGCGCTGTCTGTTTGGTCGCCGGCCTGGAGCCATTCCGTTCCGATTGAATCGGAACGGGGCTCTAGATCTTGTTTTGACGCGTTTTCTTCACGCGAACCGGTATCCACTTCGCTCGAAAACGCTTTAGTCGTTGGCTTCCGGCGGCAGGAAGTCCACCTCGTGCTCGGCGGAAATACGCACAACCTCGACGGGGTCCTGCAGATTGTGCAGCTTCTCGAACAGCGCTTCGAGCTTCTGCATCGGCGACACCCAGAACAGCGCCCGCGCCGGCTTGTCGGACTTGTTGAAATAGCCGTGCGGAATGCCGCGCGGCATGCGCACGAGATCGCCGGCCTTGGCCTGCATCCAGACGCCATCAAGCTTGAGGTCGAGCACGCCTTCCTGCACCAGGATAAACTCGTCCTGGGTCGGATGGATGTGCACCGGCACGAATTGGCCGGGATCGCTGTTGGTCTCGAACGCGAAGGTCGAGTCGGTGACCGCCTTCGGATAGTAGATCTGGCCCAGGATATTCCAGGTCTTGCCGCCGTAGCCGGTGCCGGTTCGGGTAATGCCTTTCTCGAGCGTGCCCATGCAGCCTCTCCAGTTTTGATGCGTATTGCCGACACGGAGCCTGTCGCCAGCCGGTGTGGCTGTCTAGCCGATAAACGAATCCGCACCCGGCACGATCATGCTGCAATGCGGGAGCACCGAGCCGGCGGACTGCTGCCCAATGCCGCCGCATCCGCCTGCGCGCCGATCGGGCAGATTGCGCGACGAAACGGCGTTCCCCTTTGCCGGCGAATGCACTAGGCTGCCCGATGTTTTAGACCTCAAACAACTCCGGACGGCCGGCGTGACAGCTGTTGGCAACGAGGTTTCGGCAAGGGCAAGTTCGACAAGCGCAAGGCTCAAGGATTTCGCGCGCGTCGCGACGGCGCGTGTCGATGACGCGGCCGAAGCGATCGGCCGCATCTTCTGTCCGCACGATCTGACGCCGGTCGATCGTTCGGAGCGCGATTTCTCCGCGCACCACAATTGCGCTGGGTTCGACGGGTTCTCCGTCAACTATGTCGCCTATGGCGGATCGGTTGCGATCAATCCGGGTTGCCTCGACCGCTTCTTCCTGTTGCAGATGCCGTTGTCCGGATCGGCCGCGGTGCGGACCGCCGCGCGCGAGCTCACCACCGGGCCACGACACACCGCCTCGCTGCTGTCGCCGACGATTCCGACCGAGATGACCTGGCGCGGCGACTGCGCCCAGATCATCCTGCTGCTCGACCGCAAGCTGGTCGAGCATCGCGCTGCAGCCCTTGGCGGCGTTGCGGTCCGGCCGGTCGAGTTCGATCCGGCCGTCGCGTTGCACGGGCCGCGCGGCGAGATGCTCTCGGCCAGGATCGAGCAGCTCGTAACGACAGCCGAGCAGCTCGGGCCGCGCAAAACCCTGTCCGCGGTCGCGGCGGCCGATTGGCGCGAGTCGTTCCTCAATGTCCTGCTCAACGAGCAGCGGCACAGCCTGAGTTCTGCGATCGACGTCTTCAACGGCCGCACTGAGGCCCAGCCGGCCGCCTTGAAGCGCGTGCGGGCCTATCTGGAGACCCGCGCGGCCGAGCCGCTGGATCTTGCCGAGCTTGCGGAGATCGCAGGCACCGGCATCCGCGCGCTGCAACTCGGCTTCCGCCGTCACTTCGGCACCACCGTGTCCGAGATGCTGCTCGACATCCGTCTCGCCCATCTCAACGCCCGCCTCAAGACGGCGCGGCCGGGCGAGCGCATCGTCGATATTGCATTCGACCTCGGCTTTACCCATCTGAGCCGCATGGCGAGCGCCTACCGCGCCAAGTTCGGCGAGAGCCCGAAGGCGACCCTGCAGCGGCTGAGCTGAGCGGCAGTTCCGATCGGCACGGCCGCGCCCTGCCCATCCGGCCAGTATCGCCTTTGGCCGCAGCATCCCAGATTGAGGGAAGCCAATGGAGTTTCCCATGACCGAACCCAACATCCTCTCCTCGCTGTCATCAGCCCTTGCGGAGACCATCGCGCGCGCTGCGCCCTCAGTCGTCTCCGTGCATTCGCATCGCGCGCGCGCATCCGGCTTTGTCTGGAAGGCGGGCCTTGTCGTCACCGCCGACGAAGCGCTTGCCGACGAGGGCGAAATCGAGATCCAGTTCGCCGACGGCAGCCGCAGGCCAGCGACCGTCGCCGGACGCGACCACACCACCGACGTCGCGCTGCTGCGCGTCGATGGCGACGTCGCGGCGATCAAGCTCTCGACCGAAATCCCCGCGCTGGGATCGCTCGCGGTGATCGTCGCCGCCGACCACGGCGCGCCGATCGCGCGGCTCGGCATGGTCTCGCGGTCCGGCGCCGCCTGGCGCAGCCTGCGCGGCGGCGAGATCGACGCAAGGATCGAGCTCGACGTCCGGCTGCGGCACAGCCAGCAGGGCGGGCTGGCGCTGAATGCCGCGGGTGTGCCGTTCGGCATGGCGGTGCTCGGCCCGCGCCGCGTGCTGACGATCCCGGCCGCGACCATCGAGCGGGTCGCGACCCAGCTCGAGAAGAGCGGCCGCATCGCGCGCGGATATCTCGGCGTCGGGCTGCAGCCGGTCCGTCTCGACGATGGCATCGGCGCGATGGTGATGAATGTCGACAAGGCCGGCCCCTCGGCCGCCGCCGGTATTCGCCAGGGCGACGTGATCATCGCCGTCAATGGCGAGAAACTGTCGGGCGTGCGGGCGCTGTCGCGCGGCCTCGGGCCGCAGAGCGTCGGCACCGTCGTTGAGCTCACCGTGCATCGCGGCGGCGAGCCATTGAACTTCAAGGTAACGGTGGGAGAGAGGCCCGAGACGTGAGCAGCGTGCCTGCCCCCGACATCGTCATCGCGCTCGAGATCGACGATCCCGTCCTCGCAGACCGGCTGGCGACCCTGCTCGGCAGCGTCGCCGGCCTGCGGCTTGCCGCGCCGGGCGAACAGGCGACGATCGTCGCACGCAACCGGGAGGCGGCTGCTACCAGCGACTTCGAGCTGACGCCGCGCGAGCTCGACGTGCTGGCGCTGCTGGCCGAAGGCGCCTCCAACAAGATGATCGCGCAGCGGCTCGGGATTTCCGTCCACACCGCCAAGTTTCATGTCGGCTCCCTGCTCGACAAGCTCGATGCCACCGGCCGCACCGACGCCGTCGCACATGCGGCGCGGCGTGGGGTGATCAATTTGTGAGTCCTCTCGCCGTTGACGCCAAGCGGAGGTCCCTCCACCCGTCGTCCCGGCACAGGCAGGGACCCATACGCCGCAGCAGATGTGGTTAGCGGGACTCGTCGTTCCGCCATCGCGCAACAAGCCGCATTTGGGGTTATGGGCCTTCGCCGGGACGACGGCGAGTGAGTGGCGCGGGTTGTGAGTCACACATCTGCATTCTCGCGACATGATCACGCAGCCACTGGACGCAGCCACTGGACAACGACCCCAACTCAGTGATTGCGGAAAATTCCGCCGTGCGGACGCTTAGAGTCTGTCCGAGATCATGATGTTTTTTGACAGAGCTTTCGCAGCATGAGGCGGATTGAGGCCAGGCGCAAGAACGCCAAGGCCTTTCGGT
>NZ_JBNDLA010000028.1:0-83854 GCF_050435825.1 Bradyrhizobium sp. I1.14.4
AGGCCGTGTTCGGCCCAGATGCGCTGCACGCTCGTGTGGCTGATGCCCATTTCTTCCGCCATCGATCGCACGCTCCAATGCGTGGCATTGGCGGGACGCTCCTTCACGGTCTTCTCGACGACCTTGAGCTTCATGGCAGCGCTGAGCGGCTTTCGGCCAGGCGGCTTGGAGCGGCCTTTGATCAGACCATCGACGCCGGCCTCGGCAAAATAGTCCTGCCAGCGCCAGACGGTGGTCTTCGAAACCCCGACCTCACGCATAATCGCCACGACGCCATGACCGTCCGCCGTCATCAGTACGATCCTCGCTCGCTTGGCGATCTTCTGAGCTGTGTTTCCATCGACGAGCAGTTGCTCCAGTTCCCTGCGAGCCTTGCAATCAAGTACGATCAAGTCATTTCCCATCCCGCGAGTGAATCATGTTCGCGACAAGCTGGGATTCAAATGTCAGTGACAGAACACTAGCGGCACAGCCGGTCAATTTTCGCAAGTCGGTGCATACGCCGTCGGCGCTGGTGAGCGAAGCACTGCGCGCGAACCCGTATTGCGGCGACGCCTTCGTGTTCCGCGGCACGCGCATGGACAGAGGGAAACTCCTGCCGTGGGACGGCGGCGGCATGGTGCTGGTAACGAACTTTTCGTGCCGCGGTCCGAAAACCGGTGCAACACGTGATGCCGGCGAAGGTTGCAGAAAAGGCGTCGAGCACCGAACCCAACAGGACCAATTGGCTCGCTACCAATCGAGCTCGCGATCACAGCCAATTCGATTTCCGCATCTATTCAAGGCTTCTACCTCCACGGCGGAGGCCGACGGCCAAGAAGCGATCCAGCATGGTATTGACCTGGTCTGCAACCTCGATCGTATTGAAATGTCCGGCAAGCATTGTCTTCGCTATTACCAGCTGTGGACAGATCTCCTGCAGCCGATCCAGGTCGCGCGTCACGTTCACCAGCGGAACATCTGCGGAAATATAGGCCATGGGAATCCGGCAGGCTTCTGCGGCAGGGACGGGATCATAATTCAAGGTTGCGTTCCGTATCATCGAATAGGCCACATGCTGTGGCGTTTTCTCGCAAGACGGAAGTACATAAGTCTCGTAGATCATCTTTCGCCGGGTGGGATCGTCAAAATCGCAGCCCATCTCCCACGCGTTTGCCTTTAAGACCGCCAGATAGTTGGGTCCGCCAATGCCTTCCAGCAGCCTTGTAAGCTCGCGGGATTCGCGCAATATCGGAGGCGGCATGACGATTGTGTCGATCATGACCACGCCTGAGGCCAGGTCAGGATAGCGGCCGCACAGTTCGAGCGCGATCCGGCCTCCCATGCTGTGGCCGATCACAACAGGCTTGAGCAGTTCCAGTTGAGCGCATTGCCAAGCGATATCGTCAGCAAATCCTGCGATGGTGTACTCCTGCTCGGGCGCATCGCTGGCGCCGTGGCCGCGAATATTGACGGCCACGACACGGCGGCTTTGAGCAAAATGGGCGATCTGCGGCGTGAAGATGCCGTGGTCTCCCGTCCAGCCGTTGATCAGGAGCAGCGGAGGGATTTGCGGGGCTGTAGGTCCGGCCTCAACATTTGCCAAACGTACGCCGTCGCGACACAACAGGACGGGCTTCAACGTGCCACAAGAACTCACGGTCCTTCCTCCCTAACCTGGTTGGCATTCAAGCACCTGAGACGAGATGTTCGGCCGGACGAACGACGCCAACATAGATGGCGAATGCCAACAAGCAAAAGCCAAGCATCACCGCAGCCATCGAAAATACCGAATGCCCGTCGTAAAGCGCAGCGACCATTGCGATGGACGACGCGGCGCCAACCATTTGCACGAACGCTCTCGCGGCAGTGATGGTCCCCGCGATTTCCGGCATCGGCCGCACCGCTTCGTTCGTGGTATGAGGCGAGACTAAGCCGAATGACAATGCGACGCCGACGATCACGATCACCACCAGAACAGCCGATTTGCCTCCCGCGAGCGTCATGATGACCAGGGACGTGGCCAGGAAGGTCGAGAGTGCGAGGCCGGCCAAAATCACTGGCGCCGGCGACAGGCCCAGACGGCCGAGAATCCTGTTGACGCGGGTGCCAAGCATGACGGACAGCGAACTGGCTCCGAAGATCACACCAAATTGATACGGGTTGAGACCCAGGCCATTGATGAAGAACAGCGATGAGCCGGCAACGTAGGCGAACATGGCTCCCGCAGCCGCGGCGTTGCAAAGGATATAGCCCACACAGAGTGGATGCCGCAGAACGCGAAGATAGTTTCGAAGGATTGTCGCATGGCTGAGCTGAAGCTTTGGATCGATTGTCGCACTCTCGCTGAAACCGAACATCGCGACGAGCAGGACCAATCCGCCTGCGGTCGGCACGAGGTAAATGGTCCGCCAACTGCCTAGCGCAAGCAGCGCCGCGCCGACGGTGGGCGCGATCATCGGGACGATGTAGATCGCCAGAACCACGTTGGCCATCTTTGCCCCCGCGGCCTCGCCCTCAAAGAGGTCGTTGACAATCGCAACGGCAGCGATCCCGGTCGCCGACGCGCCAGCTCCCTGCAGGGCGCGAAAGAACAGCAACTGCGGCAGCGAAACGGACAAAAGGCAGCCCAGGCTTGCGACGACGACAAGTGCACAGCCAAACACAACGATCGGCTTGCGGCCGAGGAGATCCGATATCGGCCCATAGACGAGAAGCGCCGCTCCCATGCTCATGAGATAGACGCTCATCGCCAGACCGACATCGGCCGACGTCGCGCCGAGATCGGCTGCCGTCGCCGAAAGGCCTGGCAGGATCATGTCAATGCCGAATGTCGGCAGCGACGCCAGAAGACCAAGCAACAAGGTGAAGGCGAACGAATTGGGATGAATGCGCACGGCCGTATTTCTCCTGATCGGCGTCAAGGTTGGCGCCATGTCGCAGCTTCGAGATGTTTTCGTCAGGGAGACAATGCATCGACCAGGCGCCCGCCCCGAGATCGTCGGATCGGCGCCAGACGTAGCTCGTCACGAGCGGCTTCGTCGCCGTCGTCCGATCGCGGCAAGAATCTCCATCTCTTGAACAAGAGGCGAAGTATCGATATCAGCTTTGATAACTTCGCCGAGCTTTCGGGCTGCGACCTTGAATTGCGGTCCCGCGATCAGCTGCTTTATCGCGGCCGCTATCTCCGGTTCAGAAGCTGTCGGTCCCAATCGAAGCCCTACTCCCTTTGCTTCGACCCGCGCTGCGTTTGCCGACTGGTCTCGTCCCATTGGCAGAATGAGTTGCGGCAAAGCATTGATGATTGAACGGGTGACGGTCCCGTGGCCGCCCTGGGATATGACAAGAGAAACATCCCTCATAACGGAGTCGTGGGGCGCGCCGCACACCAGATGGACGTTCTTCGGAGCACGAAGATCGGCTATGTCCAGATGTGGACCTGTTGTGAAAACAGCTTCGATATCGATGGCGCCGACGGCATTGATGACGCGTTGAAACAAGTCGCGCTGGCCCTGCGCACCCGTGCTGCAGGCGACCAGCGCGCGGGGACAATCGAGTCCCGCGGTCCAGGGAGCCTGCCACGACCTGGACGAACTCGGCATATCGAGCAAGGGCCCGATATAGCGGAAACTGCCCGGAAGAGAGTCTGCCTCGAAGTCGAAGGCCTGACTGATTGCCAGCAGAACGCGATCTGCCTGGTCGAACAGGTCCATAGCGTCTGGAAGAACAGGAAGGCCGAAATCGACGCGTGCTCTGTTGAGGATAGGAAGGGACGCGTTCATCGCCGCAGCGAGCGCGGCAGAGGCCGCCCCGACTTCGGCGCGCTCCTGCGGCGTTTTCGGTTGCCCCAATCCGGACGTCGCAGGCGGCATTCCCGGCAGAATCCGAATGCTGACGTGAGGCGAGAGAAACGCGAAAGGCACGCCACATGCTTGCGCCCCGACCGCCGCGCCAAACAGGAGGTCGAGACCGAGGACCGCATCTGTTGGCACACGGCCAATCTCGTCGCGAATATCGGCCGCGTAGGCAGAGCAAGGCTCAAAGACGACCCTGCGCATCCGATCACGCAGGTCCGAGACATCCGTCGGGTCCGCGGCCTCCCCCTTCGGGGCGCGGCACCATGTCACGAATTCGAAATCGGCGGCCTCGACTTCCGTCCGCATGGCCGGATCGGCGATCACCCGAACATGATGACCATGCCGGCGCAATCGGCGAGCCGCTGTAAGCAGCGGACTGAGATTTCCCAACGTGCCCCACGAGGCGAAGAGAAAACTGTAAGAAGTCACCGATACCCCCTTCGCAGTCGCGCAATCAGAAAATCTGCAGCCCTCGTCATGCAGGCGCAACTCGAGTTCGCGCGCGCTAGCCCAGGACGCTGCACGCGAGC
The DNA here is from genome assembly GCF_050435825.1 of Bradyrhizobium sp. I1.14.4. Taxonomy (NCBI): domain Bacteria; kingdom Pseudomonadati; phylum Pseudomonadota; class Alphaproteobacteria; order Hyphomicrobiales; family Nitrobacteraceae; genus Bradyrhizobium; species Bradyrhizobium sp. I1.14.4. Next base: position 4,367 of record NZ_JBNDLA010000028.1, read on the forward strand.
AGTCCAGCAAGCGCGAGACGAGAGACGTGTTACCCGCATGACACAAACGCTCCGAGCTTCCGACGTGCGCCAGTCATACCCATTCCATCGACCTTCCACAGTGCGCCGCGTCTTCTTGTTGACGAGATCTACTCGATCTGTTTTTGACCAAATTTGTTTCGATCTACTGGAGCGAAGTGGCGCAACCTCTCGAAGAGAAATCGACCGAACGCACCGCGGCGAAGCGCCTCACGCTTTGGTGCGTCGAAGTACGGATCTCTTGAAGAGAGGCGTGAAGCTCGAACGTGACTTGCCGATGATTCATTGACGCCGCGTGTCGTTTTCGTGATAGCCTCGAACCTACAATCTGACGCCACGTGCGATTCAAGCTGTTTTTAGCGGTCTCGCAGGGCTCATTCCAATCTGTCGCCGGCGAAGTGCATCTCCGCGCATTCCTGATTTTCGGGGGAGAGAACACAAGCCGCCAACTGCACTGGTTCCACGAATCTGATCCGCCCGACGCAACCGACCGAGATCTACAACCTCGCCGCCCAGGGCCAGATTCGTTCCGCAATCCGGTGCGCACGTCGCATCACGACAAGAAACACGCATTGTCGCCAGCATGCCTCTCGAACGATGCTGCCGGTTGTCAGATGTCCGACATTGCCGGTTTCAACCGACGTGGCCCTGATCTCACGGCATCGAACGCACTTCGCGTCTGAGTTCGCTCGAGGCGCACGGATGACGCGCTTCAGCGGCGCGATTGATACGACGCTGGTGCTGCGGATCATCGAGCCGATCTGGGCGAGCAAGACCGAAACGGCCAGCCGCATTCGCAGTCGCATCGAGCAGGTGATTGATGCCGGCAAGGCGAAGGGCGAGTCTAAAGGCGAAAAACCGGCACGCTGGAAGGGGCATCTCGATAACCTGCTCCCGGCCACGTCGAAGGTTCGCAATCATCCGGCGCTGCCTTATCGTCAATTGCCCAACTTCATGCGCAAGCTCCACGAGCGCGATGGTATCGCTGCGGCAGCGCTTGAGATTCAAATCCTGACGGCCGTCAGACCCGGCAACGCAGTAGCGGCAAAATGGGAGCAAATCGATCGGCAGACAGCCGTTTGGACCACTCCGGCCGCGCTCATGAAGAGCGACGCCGAACACAGAGTGCCATTGAGCAAGGCGGCGCTCGCCGTCCTAGATCGCATGGAACTGACGAAGGATGACAGCGAGTACATCTTCCCCAACGGCAAGGGCAAGCCTCTGAGTGACGCCTCGATGGCTGCGGTGATCGAAGGATGAATGAACTGGAGCGGCGCTGGATCGATCCGAAGCTCGACCGCGAAATCGTGCCGCACGGCTTGCGGTCATCATTCTGCGATTGGGCTACAGAGCACGGCTATGACGATGCCATCGCCGAAGCTGCGCTCGCGCATAAAGTCAGCGATGAAGTGGTTGCGGCCTATCGGCGCACGACCTTCTTCGACCTGCGCAAGCGAATGATGGAGGACTGGGCTGACTATTGCGCCCGACCTTCCGGCAGCGTTGATACAGTGGTGGCGTTCCGGTACCAGTCATGAAGTCTCAGCAATAACAAGCGAGAGATTTGGATTCCTAGCGCAGGAGTTCGAATCTCTTCGGGTGCGCCAAATTGCCACCATTCAGAATAAAACTGCGAACTCGGGGCCCTGGGATCGGCCCTCTCATTGTACCACCCGCGTCTGTTTGCGCCGCTAAGCTCAGTTGGTTTGCTCGTAAGTCTTCTCAAGCAAGCCAGTTCTCCACGTTCAGGCCGAGGATACGTTTGAACTCGCTGGTATTGGCGGTCACGATCGTGGTGCCGGTCGCATAAGCATGGGCGGCGATCAGCAGGTCGTTGCCGCCGATCGGCTTTCCCGCCGCTTCCAGTTTGGCGCGAATTCCGCCGTATTCGGTGTCGGCGGGCACTTCGAACGGCAGCACATTTATCTCGCCGAGCAGGTCTTCAACAGCTTTGAGCAGTCGCTTCGAACCGCTCTTCGCGCAGCCGTAGCGCAGTTCGGCCGCCACGATGATACTGGTGCAGATGTAGTCCTCGCCCAGTTTGGCGATCCGCTTTGCAACTTTGCCCTGCGGATTTCTAATCAGGTCGGAAACGATGTTCGTGTCCAGCATGTAGCGAGTCAAAACACGCTCTCCGGCGCGGGCGCGGGATCGTCGATTTCAGGAAAACTCTCTTCCAACGGCTTCATCGTTTTGAGTAGGGCGACCAGTCCGCGCTTACGCACCGGCTCGATCACCAGACGATCGCCGTCGCGGTGCATGATCGCTTCATCGCCTGGCAACTCGAACTCCACGGGAATGCGAACCGCCTGATTGCGGCCGTTGCGGAATAGTCTGACGTGCCTCTGGTCAGGCATGGGTTATCTCCAAGCATATGTCTTAGACATATGCCGTTATACGCCATATTACAAGGGGCTGCCAAGCCGGATAATTCCCTTTCAGCCTGACGCCAAGGACGCTGATTTTGTGAGTGGATATCGCCAGCTCTGAAAGGAACGAGACCGATTCCCGACTATGATTGCAAATAATTCGTGGAGGCGCCTCGATGAGCCGGACCCAGCCAAAATCCTCGTTGACGGATGAGCATGCGAGACGGATTGCGCAGGCGATCGCCAAGGGTCGACCACCCCCGTTTAGTGATGCCTTCGATCGGTACTGCGAAAGCTCTCCACGCGAGATCTTTGCCGCCTTCACAGGCGCGGCTCGCCACATGCCTCCTGCCGGCCGGGATGAGCCGCTTGCGATCGGTTATCTGTGTCTGCTGCAGCGGCTGCTCGATCATCTGCGTTATCGCACCGATCGCGGCTACGCGGACGCAAGCCAGTTGATCGCAGACTTTCAGGCCGACGTCGTTGCACAAGTCGAGACTGGAAGCGTCGATGGGCGCATGCTCGCCTTCGTTGGAGGAGCGCTGCATCAGTCGAAAATTTCTGCATCGCCGGAGCTTGCCGCGGCTTCGGCAAAGCAGTCCCTTGATCGGGACGAGGACGGACCGCTTCCGGCCGACGTCCACGCCGCTCTTGCCGGCATTCTGGAAGCCTGCGATGGCGATCCGTTCACGACCGTCGGTGCGCTGACCGAGACCGGTCATGCCATGCCGGTGGAAGCCCGGGGCGCTCTGGCCGGTGCCTTGGTGCTCGCCGGTAACGCCCGAGCGCGTGGTGCCGCGGTTCTGTTCCTGCTCGATCCAGATTCGACTGTGCGGCGCACGGTTGCCGGCGCGCTTGCCCAAGTGGCCGTCTCGCTGACGCCGACCGACGTTCGGCGGCTGATCGCGATGCGCAATTGGCGACCCGAGAACGAGCGAGCCGAAGTCGACGCGGTCATCCGCAAGGCGCGGGCGGCCGGGATCGATTGCGCACCATGGGAGGCTGGCAATATCGAGGCAATTGTCGCCACCGCGATCGATGGCGCCACAGCGCAGGGATTCCTGCTGATATCCCGGGCCGGACAGAAAAAGCGGATATCGTCGGTCCTGACCAAAGGCGGGATTGCGGACGCCTGGAGCGGCGAGCCGGAATCGCGCCGCCAGATCGAGGCGAGTCTCGCCGCCGCCGGGATGAATACCCCTACGCTTGCCGTATCCCGATCATATCTCGATCGCATCGTGGCGCACGAACTGGCGCTCAGTACCGAGAAACGGGAAGCGCCGCCGTTCGGCCTGCTCCAGGTCGCCGAAACGATCGGCGGTGCTGATTGGCAACCCGCGCGCATGGCCTTTGGTGAAACGCTCGCCGGGCTGATCGCCGAGATCCCCAAGGCGATGTGTGAGCCCGCGACGCTCGCATCGGTACTGCGGAAGAGCAACGAACTTGCCGAGCTGGAGGCCGTCGCACAATCCTGGTTCGAAGACGATCCGCAGGTCGCTCAAGCGGTGGATCGCGCCCGCGGCAGTGATCGCGCCAAACTTGTTGCCTATCTATTGCAGAGCGTCATTGCGCGACGTCGCGATAGATGGGCTGACATTGTTTTGCGCACGGCCCTATGGATGCGCGAGGCTCCGCCGGATGCCGATTTATGCTGGCGCGGACTCGCGATCGTTGCAAAAGCGCTTGCCGACGGACGGGACGTGACGGAGATCGGATTGATGCGCGATGTCGCATTACGGACGATCGCGGTCCTCACGGATGCTGGGCGAATGTGAGAGAGCAGGGGGCGCGTTTTGCGCCGCCTATTCGCCGAACTGGGAGCGCAGCAGATGAGTTGGCGCTTCAATAGAATCGATCGAAATAAATTATATAACAATTTCAATTATATACGAGTTCGCAGTTTTATTCTGAATGGCGCGCCATTTCACTGTAGGATGCCCCCTAAGTTTGGACTTGTGCCACCGAGCAGTTTTTCAAACATGCGCTGCTCGGCCTGCGCGCGTGAAATTGCTTGACCGGACAGATCGAGGTATTTGCCGAACAGCTCGACAATTCGCTTCGCATTGAGCTTCTCAAAGACGTCGAGCGAATGCGAAAGGTCTATGAGGTCACGTCCTTTGTTGCGCTGAAGTAGCGCCCGCAGCTTGGTGGAGAGCAGTTCCTCGTTGGAAAACATCGGAATCTCGGTCGCGCCCGAGAACCACGGGTTCTCCACCTTGAAGGAGAAGGTAGCGGTAGGGTCATAAGCCTCACGCTCGCGCGTGTTGATCTCCACCTTCAAGCGGATGAGGCCCGATCCATCTTCGGCATCGGTCCTGAAGCGAAACTTTGGCGCAACCTCGCTTTGATCGAAGCGCGGATTGCCGAGCCACGGCGTCAGGATGTCTCGGACGCGGTCGAGGATCGGGCCGATTCCGCCCGCGGTCGTCCGCACGAAATCGATATCTTCCAAATAGCGCAGAGGCTTTGGGAAATGCAGCTTGTTGAGCGCGGTGCCGCCGCGGAACCGAAGCTCCTTGCGCAGGAATGGATCATTGAACAGCTCGACGAGCGCTCGCGCAATGATGAGATCCTGCTCGATTTGGCGCTGTTCGGCCCAGGGGACATGCTTCGACCACGCGATGATGTTTTGCGCTGGGATCATTCGTCGATCTCCGGATGGCGCTGCACAGCGACGTGCCAACGTTCGTTGCGCTCAACGGGCTTGCTTTCGGATTTCACGGCTTTGCGCGGCTCCGGTTCGAGCGAAACCCAAGGCAGCGTCCCTTTTTCAAAGAGTCGGTCGTGAAGCGGATTGGCGCGATCGGCGTGGCCGAGCCGATCAAGCAGATAACCGATCCTCTGGCCGCAAGCGCGCTCAAAATACGCCGACACGGCTGCGAGCTTTTGACCCTCAATGCTTTCCGCAAGATCCGTCATGACGGTCGCCACGGCATCGATGCCGCCCACCACGTGCATGTAACGAAAGAGGTCAAGCGCCGTCAGTTCGGACCCGGAAATCTTCATGCTGCCCGTATCCGTCTTTCGATCGACGATGCCCTCGCGGACGGTGTCCAGCTCCTTGCGGAAATGAAACGTAACCCAAGAGCGCCCTGCCCGGATCTTTCGAAGCTGTTTGTCCGTCACGACTTGGAATTCCATGAGGGCATGATGCGTGGCACCGTGCAGCTCGGCCGCCTTGAGCAAACCTACGTAATATGGACGCGCTTCGTGGCGCATCAGCGCATCGATGTACCAAGTGGGTGGCGGCGCCTCCCAGCTCATGAACTGCGGTGGGACGGCGACGTAAAAGCCATGCCGGGGATTGAACAGCATGTGGCGTTTCTGGAGCCGGGCCGCCGCTTTGAGGAAGGCGGAATCCGTGATGCCGAGGGCGGCGATGGCTTCTGCCCGCGTGAACGTAATCCGCCCCTGCGATTGGAGGGTCGTGATGAAGGTCGAGAGGCTGGAACGGGACTGAAGCATCATATACAAAAATAGCCCACAGATGTCTATTTTTCAATATAAAGCTTGAAATTACCAAACTGGCGTACGCAAATTTCGCCCAAAAATGTCCATTTTTCAATATGATCCGATTGAGCCGGGAACGCCCGTGACCACCGAACTTTTCACGCGCGAACTCATCCAGGCCGTATCGGATTGGCAGCGCGGCGGCAGCCACGACCAGAAGGTCAAGCGCGGTCAATCACACTTACCTTTGCACTGAACACCCGCGTCGGCCCCGCTATCCTTCCCGTAGATATCGACGCCGTGCTGTCTTTGCCCGGTGCGGCCGTAGCGGACCAGTTGATTGTCTTTCCAGATCCGCGAAAAAAGATCAGCGCAGATTTCCTCGAATTTGTCCCAGCTCGGCGACGGGCGAAGCTGCTCGTTGTTGGCGTCAGACATGTTTTTGAATTCCGACCCGCCTTGTTATTCGTGACTGCTGGCAGCCCTTGTGGTGGTCCGGGGGTATGCCTGCCGAGACCGAGCCAAAAGGGCCCCCGAATAGAACATTACAAGAACCATCGCAACTCATAGCTGCACCTTGGAGCTCAATAACGGGTTGATAAATCTGAGATATTATTGCTCAAAAGGAGCCCGAGCAAAGAAATGCTCTTAAGAGCAATTTATTTGGTATTATAAGCTCACAAAAGCGAGTAATTGAAAAATGCTGGAACTTAAAGTATGCTCTTAAGAGCACTATAAACCAACTATATGGTCTTTAAGAGCATGGTAGCAACCAACAAACTTCAAAAGGCGCCCCCCTTCCACGTGTCGCGGGCCCTCAAGCAATTGGGAGCCGATCTGCGCACTGCACGCATCCGCCGCAACATGACCATGGAGGACGCGGCCAGCAGAATCGGAACGGGCCCGCGCGCGGTTATGGACGCCGAAAAGGGCAAAGCCTCGACGGGTATGGTGGTCTATGCCGGGTTGCTGTGGCTCTACGATATGCTCCAGCCCCTCGAAGAACTTGCCGACCCTTCAAAGGACAAAGAAGGCATCGCCTTGCAGGCGACGCGGGAGCGCAAACGGGCTCGTAAACCCCGGGGGCTAGACAATGACTTCTAAAGGCAACACTGAATGCTTCGTCTACATCACGCTGCCCGGCCAGACCGAAGCGGTAACCGCCGGACGTTTCCAGCTTACCAAGGATCGCCGCGGCAATGCCTTAAGGCCGCTTCGTTTACGGCAAGTCGTATCTCTCACGCGGAGATGCGGTCTCGATTGATCCTGTCGAGCTTAAACTTTCAGGAGAGACCTACGAAACAGGCCGACTGAATGGCGTCTTTGGCGCGTTGCGCGACGCAGGACCGGACTATTGGGGTCGCCGTGTAATCGAGAAGCGTGCCGGGGTTCCGCAGCTTGGTGAACTCGACTACTTGCTGAATTCAGCCGACGACCGCGCAGGAGCGCTGGGCTTTGGACTTGGTCAACAACCTCCGGCACCACGTCGCAACTTCAACAAAGCGCTCGAACTCGCAAAGCTTCAGGAAATCGCCGAAGCCTTGATGCGTGAGGAAGATGTGAAAACCGAGGAGGCCGCACAGGTCCAAGACTTGATGCTCCTAGGCACCTCCATGGGGGGAGCCCGCCCGAAAGCTGTCGTAGAGGACGACGACGGACTCTGGATCGCAAAATTCAACCGACCGGACGACCGCTGGAACAACACGCGCGTCGAACGCGCGATGCTTGAGTTGGCCAAGGCTTGCGGTCTTCGCGTCGTTGAGAGCCGTGTCGCCACCGTCGGAGCGAAGGACGTTCTTCTCGTCAAGCGGTTCGATCGAACGAAGACGGATAAGGGATATATGCGTTCGCGGATGATCAGCGGGCTAACCGTGCTGCGTGCTGAGGAAGCCGTCGAGATGCGAGACCGCTGGTCCTACGTATTGATGGCCGAGGAGATGCGCCGGACTACGCAAGAGCCGGAAACGGATGCCAAGGAGCTTTTCCAACGCATGACGTTCAATGCACTGATCTCCAACCTGGATGATCATCCCCGCAACCACGCACTGGTAGCCAAAGAGCGGGAATGGCAGCTTTCGCCAGCTTATGATCTGACGCCCTCCCCGGTTATCTCGCAGGAACATCGTGATCTAGCTTTGGAAGTTGGCGACCAGGGGCGATTTGCAAATGCAAAGAATGTGCTGTCGCAACATGCCCGCTTCCTTCTGGATGCCGAAGAGGCCAAAGCGATTGTCTCGAGCATGACCGAACAGGTGCGTGCCTCGTGGTACGACGTTGTTCGCGGTCAAGGGGTCGGCGAGAAGGACGCCGAAACGATCAAGGGCGCCTTCGTATACCCCGGCTTTCTGACGGAATAGAGTGAGGGACAATTGCGTCCCGCTGACTACTTGGACTCGATTGCGCCACTGCGCCGGGATGCTAGGTCGTTCTGCGTCCCTTGGCCAATGCCTGGAACGCCTGACAGCTTTCCAAGCTTTGATAGCTTTGCGGAACGGCGAGCGTTTCTGCTGCAATTCAATTTGAACCCCAGCATTCCGCACATCGTGAGCGCAAAGTTTGAACGCGCTCAGAAGCTCTACGTGCTCGCATGGCTTGATTTCGACTTGATCAAAGCCGGCGAATTGGTCGGATTGACGGCGCTAGAACTCGCGCTGAAGCAAGTTAAATTGCTCCGAAGGCAAAGGTCACACGTTCGAATCGTGTCGTCGGGTGCGCCACTTCACCAAGTACGCCAGAGCCCGCTAAACTGCAGACTGACTATGATGTTCAAGTAGCGCAGCGCGATCTTGGCAAGATTCTCGACCGGATCGAGACCGTAAACAAGCCGAAGGCAGCCTAGCCCGCGTAGTACAAGTTCGCAGCGCGTCGAACACTTGCGGATCAGCGCGAGTGGCAGGCCGCACTATCATAGCGCCACGGCGAACACGTAGTGCCCATCTTCATCGGGCGCCACTGTACGATTTTGCACGATATCGTTGCCGGGCGGCGGAGAATACCGCATCTAGGCGTCGGCGCCGCCCGATACCTACCCTCTGTCGACGCTACCGACTGCGTTGTTAATCCGCTAGCCCTAAGACAAACGCCAAAGCAATTCCGAGCCGAGCCATGTCTTGATCGCCGAGGCGCCCGATCTTCTCCCCGATCCGTTCGCGCCTTACGGTGACCGGTTTGTCGGCCATCACCTGCGATCTAAGCCGCAATCCATTTTCGGGCTTTGGCTCAATGGTGACGTGAAAATCTGGAGCGTCCGCCAGTTCGGAGGTCAACTGACAAACCACTACAGAGGCATGGCTCTCCGGAAAGGCGTCCGTCTGCACGATGACCGCCGGGCGGGGCTTGCCGTCGTCACCCGCCGCGGCAACGGTTACAACGTCACCGCGGTGCATCTGCGTCAAACTCGGAGACCGACTCGATCCACTGCAGCGCTTCGCGCTCCCGATCAGGGTCGAGACTGGCGACCTGCTTCGCAACCCGTCGTCGCACAGCCCGCGAGCGGGCGTCGGCCACCACGAGACGCAGTTCGCGCAGGCCCCGCGCGCGCCTCCGCTGCCGCATCAACTTCATCCTCTCGGCTGGCGCGGTCATTTGGATTTCTCCTTCCGTAACGCGTTACAATGTAACGCGTTACAAGCCGGAAGGCAAGGGTCAGGACTTTCCAGGCGAGGCTGAAAGGCCGCAGGCTCGGCTATTCTGTCGGACGGCGGGCCGCGCTCGCGCGTTCTGGCGCATTGACCCGAAGCGCCACAGCGAAGCTGTAGTGCCCGTCTTCATCGGCCGTGGCGAACGTCTCGCCATACGCGGTGGCTCGTGCCGTCGGCGTACCGCGCACGCGAATTGAGCGGCTGGCCAATGAACAGACTCCCGTGACCGCTGATACCGCGCTGCGGCTCGGCAGATATTTCGGCACTTCGGCCGCGTTCTGGATGGGCATCCAGACACAGTATGATCTTGAGCAGGCCGAGGACGAACTAGGTGCCGCGCTGCGCAAGATCGCGCCGGCGCGCGCAGCTAAACCCGCAGCTTGACCGATAGCTGACCTCAAGGGCCTATCCGAGGCTAACGGCGAATGGCAATCGGCGGCATGATCGCGGGTCCGGAAATCTTGGCGCAGCCGCGAGCACAACTTCATAGCGCCACGGCGAAACAGTAGTGCCCATCTTCATCGGCCGTGGCGCGCCATTTCGATACTGCGATATTGCCGCCAATCGTCGCCGTTCTTGCTCCACGGCGCCTCATTCGTCGGGCTCCGCACCCAAGTGCCGGCTTGGCTCCATCCGTTCGTGGAGCACCCTCACGATCTCCACGACGCCCGGCCGAACGACGCGGTAGAATAGAACGTGGACGGGCTGTCTCACCCTCGTCTCACCGCCGCCGGCACGCGCATGCCGAAGGTGAAAGGTTCGAACTCCGCGAGACAACTCGCCACGGTCTTGCGTCGCAGCGCCGTCCGGTTGAGCCGCGACTTTGCGCATAGCGGCAGAGAGGAGCGTTGCATACCGGCGCTTGCCTTCGAGTCCCCATCGTTCCGCGCTGACAGTGAGGATTTGCGCAAGATCGCTTCGCGCCAATGATGAAAGGCGGAAGCGGGCCATCTGGATCAGTAGGAGCCTGACGGAGCCGTCAATCCTTCCAGATAGTCGTCAAGCTCGGCGTCGTCTACTTCGACAAAATCCCCCCGGTCGAGCGCATCGATGCCGGCCTTGATCTGGACGCGCAGAGCCTTCAGTTTCAACGCGTCCTCGCGGCGCCGCTGTTGCAGCACACGGAGCGCGTCGCGTACCGCTTCGCTCGCATTCTGGTACTCCCCTGTCTTCACGACCTTTTCGACGAAGGCGTCCTGCTCGTTGGTCAGGCTGATATTGCGAGTGGGCATTGCTATTCTCCCGGTGTCGGGGAGATTTTATCATCTATGGCAAAGTTTGCCAACTGATCGATCAGGCACGGGCCCTGCAAAAAATCGCAGTCCGTCGCGGCCTTTCGCCTTGGTTCGAGCTACGGGCTTTCTCCTTCAATGACGTAGCTTGACTTTGAATCCTTGAGGAGAAGGAAGGCGGCGGTTCGTGCGAGCAGATCTTTCGGAACTTGGCTCACCACGACGCGGGCGCGCTCCTTGAGATCCTGGGCAATAAATTCGCTCAGCGCTGCAGTCTTGAAAACAAGCGGGCAGAATTCCGGTGTTCCTGGCAGATTGTTGCGAACGCGGTGCCGTGCCGAATTCCGCCCGGAGGTAGCGTATTGAAGTTCGGTATCGACGGCATCGACGTAAGAGACCTGATCTGCCGCAGGCAGATCGATTTGGCGCTCCAGCAGCCATTCATGGAGAAACCAGATGCGACGAGTGTAGAGACCGGCCGGCTTCTGTCTCACAAGGTCCGCAATCTGATCCTCGTTCACGACGAGGAAAAGCCGCTTCAGGATTGCAAGGTCGAGTCCTTCATTCTTGAGAGCGAAGGTGAGATGTCCCTCAAGTGTCTTGTCCGGCGCATGGCGCGGCGTGTAGATGCGCCATCCCCCTTGCTCAATGATACGGTGCTTTGTTCCGATGGCGGAAAGCATCGCGGGATCGGGACGGATAGATTGTAGGCGTCTATCAGCGCAGCATAGCCAACAGGAGTTGCCACCTCCGGCAGCCTCCAGTCATGAAAAACGCTCACGGGTCCTGAAAACCTTGTCTGCATGGCACCGAATCCATGAAAAACATTCTCGGCCGTGAATTTCACTCTCAATTTAGCCTTCGAGCCGAAAATGCCTCTTATACCGCGAAAAACATTCACGCAATACGATAAACATGAAAAGCCTTCACGCGCGGAGCATGGGAGTATCCCCTCGACCTCGGCCCCAAGGGAACCCCTTGATAGCCAGCAATCCCAGTGACAGGAACCGCTCGGACAAGACCGAGTAGACGTCATCTTCAACGGTGCCGGCATAGCGCATGATCACAACGTGGATCATGTCGCGCAATTGACCGATACGCTGAATGGGGCCCTTTCGCTGCTCGAGCCGGGAGGGATCACGCACTTACGAACAGCACCTGAGCGCCCTGGCTCCAAGCCTCTATTCCGACCATCGCGGCCATCGCATCAATCGGCCTTTTGGCGCGCCCGTAGAGACGCTCGCGGCGAAGCGGATCGAACCTCTCCGGTCCATCGTCTGCGACCCGCCGTGAGATTAGATGTTCGATCTGATGGTGAAGGGACGTCTCGGAGGAACGTACCTTTTGGGCGATCTGGTTGGCCAATTGCTGCGGTCGCTGCTCATGGAGTTCGACACGCTCGGAGCAGACCTATCGGCTCACTCTATCGTACACGATGCGGTTCCTTGTTGCCATAAGGAATCCGCAGCGGCGTCACGCTTGAGTCTGCTGATACGGGAGCCGTCGAAGCGGCGTTAACTTTTCGTTTTCGAGACCTCTTCGGCGGTACAGCCTGGGGTGCAGCCGACCCCACCGGCCTGCTGGAGGTTTTTAACCTTGCTGCGTTTTTTACCTCGATTTGCGTCGATCCATGCAGACATCGCAGCCGAGCTGACCCTCGCATTATCGGGTATGACGAGTCCGTTCCGCTGCGCTAGCTTTTTGGCGTACAGCAACTGTGCTGCACTTACCGGTTTGAGGCCGAGCTTACCGGCTGTTTTACAGTCGGACTTTTTAGGCGCATGTTCGCTAAGGAATTTGCGGCAGATCGATATCGACGTCTTGTAGCCGGGTGGTGGTTTGATGCCTTTTTGCCGGACAAGGCTGTCAGCAAAGCGTTTCATGGCAGGCGTCGGTGGACACGTTCCTGTGCCATTGTCCCCTGCACTGCCAAGCAAAAAAGGCACCCCCGCGGTAGCACCCTCTTTCAGCTTTCTGATAATGCGCTCGGCGGCATCGCATACGGCGTCAATCGCGCCGACCATCTCCTGTTTACCTACAACGACGTCGTCGAGCAGGCATTCAAGTTGCGCCGTCACGCCTGGATCGACCAGCGCCGGGTCGGCTTGTTTGAGAACGCCGAACAACGACAGGCCGGTCTCGGTCGGCACAATATTCTTTCCCTGGGCAATCAGAAAACCCTGCTTCTTAAGCCCACCGATGATCTCGGCTCGGGTCGCAGGCGTGCCAATACCCTTGGCTTCCTTCAAGCGATCCCGCAGAACCTCGTCATCAACAAAACGCCAGGCATTCTGCATAGCCTCGATCAGAGTACCTTCGTTATAACGCGGCGGCGGCCGGGTCTCCTTGTTCTCAATTTTTGGATCTTGCAGTTGCGCGGTCTCGCCGTTGCGCAGCGGTGGCAGCAATTGCGCCTCATCGCCCTTTTCGTCGGCAGGTTGCCACTCCGGGAATGCGGCTCGCCAGCCGAGATCAATAGGCTGGCGACCGGCTGCGCGGAATTCGAAGCCGCGCACATCGAGCGTTGCGGTTGTCTGCCGGTAACGGAAGTCGGGCATCAGGGCGGCTAGATATGCCCGCGCGATGACGTCAAAGAGCTTCCTCTCGTCAGATGACAGACGGGGCCAGACCTCCGGCAGTTTGTCGATGGTGTTGACATTGGGAATGACGGCATGATGGCTCGCACCCTCAAGCCCCTTGTCGTAGAAAGTGCCGCTCGTACCTCTACGAATCATCGGCGGCTCGGGTACAGGAATCGCGCCGAACGATTGGCCCACCCGCAGTGCGGATATGATTCGCGGCACGTCCGATATCAAGTTTTGCGGCAGGTAACGCACTTCGGCACGAGGATAGGTGACAATCTTCTTGCCCTGGCCGTCATAAAGCTCCTGCGCCACTTCGAGCGTTTTGCTGGCTGACCAGCCGAAGCGCGAGCCGCAGACTTTCTGCAACGACGGCAAATCATGCAGCTTGGGTGGCCCTTGCCGCTTATCCTCGACGCGCACGGCAAGCGCGCCCTCGAAACCTTCAGCCGCCTTGACGACGGCCTCCGCCCTTTCGCGCTTAACAATTCGGTCCTGCGGCGCATGCCGCATCTGGAATTGCCCGTCCGCAACCTTCGCGGTGGCGACAATTTCGAAATAGGCAAGCGGCACGAAGTTTCGAATTTCCAGCTCGCGCTTGCATACAATGGCTAATGTCGGCGTCTTTACACGACCAACTCCAATCACTCTTCGCGCGCCCTGCCCCAGGATGACGGTTGCGGCGCGAGTGAGTGAGAGATTGTAAATCTGATCAGCCTGTCGGCGCGCCACAGCGGCGGCGTACAGCCGGGCATATTCGATATTAGGTTTTGCGCGACCAAATGCGTCGCGGATGGTCTGCGAATCCTGCGCGGTGAACAGCACCCGCATCACCTGACCGCGATACTTGTAATGCTCAAGAATTTCCTGACCGATTAGCTGGCCCTCGCGGTCACAATCGGTTGCAAGCCAAACTCGTTTGGCAGTGCGCAACGCCTCGCGAATAGCCTTGAGCTTAGCGGCCTTGTTGCCACCCTCTGCCGGGCGCGTTCCGTAAAGACCTTCAGGCCGCAGAAGTATTGGCGACCACCGCTTCCAGGCCGGGACGACCTCCTCTGGTTCGAGGAGATCGAACAAATGGCCCTCTGCTGGAAGAACATCACCGTAGCGCGAACCAATTGCGGCGCGGACGTCTTTGGCCTGGCTGGTTTTCTCGGTGATAACGATCTGATCTGCCAGACCGGCGCGTGGATCGGACAGGACTCCATCCCATGATTGACCCGGCACCATGCGGTTCGCTGCCGGATCCGGCCTCTCGATATCGCGCCGACGAGCAGCCTCCGACGCCAGCTTTTCCATCTGCTTCGCGGAGGGCATTCGCCAGCTTGCGGGTCGCTCATTCGTCATGGTCAGGCCAGATTGACAAAAGAACATATCAAGAACATTATTCGCCGGTCAGGTCAAGCAGTTGGAGTCAGGCCATGGCTGAAGTCACCTATTTTGTCGCGCTGCCGTTCGTCGCCGCCGACGGGGATTGCCCTGGCGAACCCACGGAATGTTTCAATCCAAACGCCGCTGTAATGCGCGCTGTGGCGTTATCCTGCAAAGATTGTCACGTCGGCGCAGTCGCCATTAACTGCTTGATCGACCGCGAGTTCACCCGACATAGCCTTCTCGCTTTCAAGCTGGCTGTTCACAATTCTTGAAATGCTTTCGCACCTCACCTGTGCCAACAAAATGCGACAACAAACGATAATTTCGAAACTGATGCCTCACTCGACCTGCGACGATAGCGGGATGGATCTGAAGCGCACCCGCCAGATTGATCACCCCTGTTGCAGTGGGATGAAACCGCACGTCACTATTGTCCCAAATGGACCGAGGAACACATGCTTCTTCAGCCCATTGGTCAGCCTCTTCCTCTCTTACATCGCGGCTCACGCCGACGTTTTCACGCAACGTGAGATCATCAACGAACCCAACGTCTACCGCATTTTCAAAGTGTCTTCCGACGTGCGCCAGTTCGTGAAGCAAACAGAACCAGAAATTATCAATCCTGTCATATCGCAGAGTCAGCCCAATAACGGGCGTGCCATCGGCTAATTTCAGTGCGGCTCCATCCAAGTGCGTCTTCGGAAAATGCTCCAAGATGATGAGATGAATGCCGTTCTTTTCAAGAAATTCCTTGGCCAAGAGTGGACCGTTCTCGGACCAGCTCAACTTCGCTACTTGGCTCAGGAAATCCGGAGTTACGGTTCCCGGCTTAAACTCTTTAGGCAGCTTCGTCTCCGAGGCCAGCGCCAGCAGCTGCAAACACCACGCATTCAAAGCGAACGGATCAGCCTTCGCATTTGCACGAACATGGTCATTCTTTCGGTACATAGCCTCAACAACCAGACTCGTTCTCCCGGCTCGGTGCATCAGCCCCCGCATAATTTCTTCGGCATGCTGAACCGCCCTCGGGCGCTTTGGAAGCCATTTACGTTTCACCATTTCGGTGATCGGAAATTTAGCCCAATCGATCCCGAACTCTTGATTGCCCGCCACGGAGCTTGCTTTGAGCAGAACGTCACTGGGAATGCCTAGGTGCTCATGAAGGGCGCGCGCCATCGTCATGGTAATCTGCCGCTTACCAGAGAGAACTTCAGAGACTTTGGCCCGACTCCCGATAAGTGGCACTAGATCGCGCGCAGATAGACCTGCCTGCTCCATACGGAATTCGATAGCGGCGACGGGGCTCGGAACGCCCATAGGGATGTTCTTGGATTCATAAAGCTCAACAAGGTCAACGAGCACATCCAATTCAATTCCTTCAGGCGTACCGGCATGCGCATCCATCAGCTCGGAAATGCGATCTAAAGCCGCTTCATAGTCAGCGTTTGTTCTAATTGGCTTTACATTCATCTCACACCTCCTGCGCATCAATCTTGTCGTACTCTGAATGCGTCCCCACAAATCGGATGTAGACGACGCGATACGGATAGTTGATACGCACGACTAACCGGAATTCGTTCCCCTTGATGTTGAAGACCACCCTGCTGTCTTTCAAAATGCTGCTATTCTTATAGTGAGCTTTGACTGCCGGCGGCTGATCCCAATCGGCGCGCTCCGCTTCTCGGTACCAAGAAAGCAGCGGCTCTTCCGCCTCTGGGTTCAAGCACCAGAAATCACGCAGTGTTCCTTTGGCGATTACGCGCATGGCAAAGATAAGATGCTCCCAAAACGTTCGCAAGCAATACGATCCCAAATGTCACAGAAGTATGTCCGCGGCTAAAAATGCATTTTCTTCTTTAGTTTCAAATGATTAGCGTAGAGTTAACTTTTCTTTAAGAATCGCGCACGAGGTCTTGGAGTGCGGCTATTCAGTGATCTGTGAGCGGGAAGGACTGGCCTTGCGGATCGCAGGGCGGTCATTGCGGTCGGCATCAACATACGCATCGTCCTGGCGTCGCTCGTATTCCGGTCGCACGGTGATTCCGTCACCGCACCAAACTGTGGCTATTGTCGGTGATGAGAACGCCGGTCGCACTCCGGCCAACTCCC
Source organism: Bradyrhizobium sp. I1.14.4 (assembly GCF_050435825.1). Classification (NCBI taxonomy): domain Bacteria; kingdom Pseudomonadati; phylum Pseudomonadota; class Alphaproteobacteria; order Hyphomicrobiales; family Nitrobacteraceae; genus Bradyrhizobium; species Bradyrhizobium sp. I1.14.4. Next base: position 21,142 of record NZ_JBNDLA010000028.1, read on the forward strand.
GAACGGATGGAGCAGCGCATGCCAGAGCATCGCCGTCTCATAGAACCGAATACGGAGAAGCACTATCCGAACATGTCGCCACCATTCGGAAAGTCCCCGTTAGTAGCGGTGAGCCGGGCACATGACGCGGAAGCAAAAAGTACTCAATTGGAATGCGACCTGGAGTAACCGCGATTTTCTCCGCACGTTGACGCCCGCGCTTTTGACGGATGGCCTTCGTATCGAGGGCGGTATCTGACCCGTTCAGGCAGTGGCGGTTTTGGGGAAGTTGAATGGCAGCAGGTCGGTGATATCGGCGTCGTCGGCGCGCTGAGGCAATTCGGTGAGCACGTGGCGCAACCAGGCTAACGGCTCGACGCGTGAGGCGCGGCAGGTCAGCATCAGGCTGTAGACGACGGCACTGGCCCTGGCGCCCTCGACGGTGTCGCTGAACAGCCAGCTCTTTCTGCCAGTGGCAAAGATTCTGATATCGCGCTCCAGGAGATTGTTGTCGATCGGCATCCTGCCGTCTTGCGTGTAGCGCGTCAGATATTCCCATTGGTTCAGAGTGTAGGATACGGCATCGCCAAGCTTGCTGTCGGGCAAGACCTTCGGGGCGATTTGATCGAGCCATTCCTTGAGGGCGTTCAGGACGGGAATGCTGTGTTGCTGGCGGAAGCGGCGAATGCATTGATCTGGCGTTTCGCCGCTGTCTGGTTTTTCGTCCCGCGCCTGCCTTTCAACCCGGTAAAGCTGGTCGAAGAACCGCAGCGCCTGCTCGGGCGGACCGCCGCCTTTCTTCCTCGCCTTGAGGGCATCGACAAAGTGCCGTCGGGAGTGGGCCATGCATCCAATGTGGGTTGCCCCTTCCAGCGTGCGCCAGGCCGTATAGCCGTCACTCATCACGATGCCACGGTAATCGCCGAGAAAGGCCTGCGGGTGGATTTGGCCACGGCCTGGCTGATAATCGAGAAGCACGATCGGCTCGTTGCTGTCCTCGCCGCTGCGATAAGCCAACATGTACGATGTGCTGGTGGCCTCTCTGTGCTTTTCCTTGAGGACCTGAACCGTCGTCTCGTCGCCATGGATGAGGGGCTGCGATCTGAGCCGCAGCTTCAGGGCGTCTGAGATGCGGGAGAGATGCTTCTCGCGTGAGCCGATCACCCGGTGGCCCAGAGCGCCGCGGCTGACAGCAACACCGGCGCGTTCGAAGGCCTGCGCCAGGCGGTAGAGCGGCGTGCCATCGACATATTTATGAACCAGCGCGAACGCCAGCGTTGAGGCTGTGGCAACGCTGCCCGGCAAGGGCTGCGTCGGCATCGGCGCCGTCACGACAGGTGCGTTGATCCCGGTGCGATCGCAATGGCGGCACCCATATTTGAAGCGCACATTCTGTAAGACCTTCGCCTTCACCTCGATATGAAGTTGCTCGGTAACGGCCTCGCCCATGCGATGCATCTGGCCACGGCAGCAAGGACACGCCTTCTGATCGTCGGGCAGGTCATACTCGACGCGCTCGCGCGGCAGGCTTGCCGGCAGCGGTCTGCGGCCGCGCTTCTTTCCCGTTGTGTTGTCGACGGGTGGCAAGCCCGTGTCCGGAAGTTCGGCGATATTGTTCGTTTCACTGCCGGCAACATCCTCATCGGCGGCCTGCTCGGCTTCATTGAACAGACGATCGACGTGCTTTTCGCTGCGCGGCGCAAAACGATGCAGGCGTGCCAGCGCCAGTTCTTCCTCGAGCTTGACGACGCGCTCCGTGAGCTGACGATTCTGCGCCTGCAGCGCAGCAATGCGCGCCAACAGCGCTTCGACACTCGGTTCGCCGGTTCGATTCATCGGAATCTTGAATCTGAACAGTACCGACGCGTCAACCGCTCAACTCGAGAGCTCAGCCGGCAACCTGATATTGCCGCACCGGATGGCGGACCATCGCATCGATATCGATGCCGTCAAGGATCCAGTGCAATTGCTCGGTCGTAAGCGTGACGACCGCCTCCTGCGGCGCGGCCATCGGAACTTGTCCTCGGTCAGCCGCTTCAGGACCAGCACAAAGCCGGACCGGTCGAAGAACAGCAGCTTCATCCGGTCGCAACGGCGATTGCAGAACGCAAAAACCGCCGGCGAAAAAGGCTACGTGCTTGGGGTCAGCAGCGCTCATGTGTTTCGATCCTGGGGCAAACGACCGCCGGTCGCCGGTACGGCCGCAGACCTCGCCCGGACGCGGCGCTCATCCGACTGGAAGCGCCTGTCGGCGGGAGCCGGAACCAAAGGACCGCGGCTGCACGATTGGTGTTATCTCGAATTGGCCGATCTCGAGGCCGAGCAGTTCAACAGTGCAAATGACGGTTTGTGGACACGCGGTCTACTGATCCGTCGTCGCATCGCCGATGATGACCTCGCCTTCTTCACCACCTGGTGCCCAGCGGGAACAGCCATTGAAACGCTGGTCGCGGTCGAAGGCCATCGATGGGCGATCGAGGACAGCTTTGAAACCGCGAAAAACGAGTTCGGGCTCGATCACAACGAGAGCAGATCCTGGCATGGCTGGCACCGTCATGTGTCCTTGGCGTTGCTCGCCTTCGCCATGATGGCCGCGATCCGACATCGCGCTAATCCGCCACCGCCCAAAAAACGAAACGGCGCCCCCCGCAAAAGCCAAAGCATAACCACCCCACCACTGATCCGCTGGTCAATCCAGGAAATCCGCCGCATCGCTATCAGACTTGCTCGAAAGCGGATTCAACCCGCACACATCATCGCATGGTCTTTCTGGCGTAGAGCTCACCAAGCTGCCGCTCAACGCGCCCACTTCAAATCAAAAAAACAACTGTAATGCTAGGAGTGCCGGCGCTGCTGCAAGCGCTTGAGCCCGCCACAGCCTGACGAGGATTTTTGTGCCCCGCAGCTACCGCTGCGTCCGCCAATCGTAAAACCCGCGACTTCTCACGCAGCCTGAGAAGCTCAAGCACACGCTGCAGCGCCTCAGTGTCAACCTCCCGGTCAACTCGCACGCGACAGCCGCCTCCAAGCTCGATCTCGATCATTCCGCCCCTTGGACGCTGTGCAGGAGGCGAAGACGGCTGCGGCCCGAACGCGGGTGCCGGAGCCGGCGTGGATGCGACCTCGACGGGAACAAGCGCCGGCACGCCCTCGCTGCCTAGGCGGCCCTGGCCCGCTTGCAGACGCCAAGTAAACAGCAGGCTCTGCGCCATTCCATTTCGGCGCGCGACGCCGCACACAGTCTCGCCAGCCCGCAACGTCTCTTCAATCAGACGAACCTGCAGATCCAGTTGTTCCGCGGTCTTGGTCGCCACGAACTTCATCGTCGGGCGCCAAATCCTCAGACGAACCGCCAAACCGCACAAGGCGGCCTCCGCCGGAGCGATACTCCGCGCCGGAAAGGCCCGGCTATAGAACGCCTCGCGTGAGCTGCGCCGCTGACTCTTCGTTTGCAGCCCACGCACGTTGTTCAGCGACGTTCAGGATAAATGCGCACGCGCTGGCGGCCCTCGCTTTCCACCAACTCGCCCCTGTAAGGCACTTCCCGGATCTCGAAATAGGTTGGGCGCCCGGGCTCCGGCATGATGCGCTGGCCTTCCAGGACGCGGACGAGGTAAGGCGGAAGGAACCGCTCTCTATGCTCCCATCCCCCGCGGATCAGATGCCCAAGATCCAACGCATCTTCATCGGGTTGCGCGGCCCTGACGATCTGCGGGGGACGATGGAGCGCCCGGGATGGGCCAGCTTCGTTCATCCCGCCGGCGCGCGGGTGATGGATCAGACGAACATCCCTGCGCCTTCCTGGTCCAAACGTGGCCGAATAGCGCTCACCGTTGATCGTAAACTGACTTGGCCCGAACTGGTCTGGCAACAGATTGATGTTGCCCAATACATCAATCAACACGTCTGAGGCCGCCTGAGAGCCGTGGCGCCAGTCCGCGCCAACGATCGCTCCAATATCCCGCAGCTCCTGAGCGGCCCCCGGCGGTTCCGCGAACGACGACGCTCCGGCAAATTCAGGTGCTGGCGCAGAGCGCGCCTCGTCGCGCAAGTCGTACGGTGTGGGCGGATCCAAATCAACCAGGGGATCGAGACCGCCGTAGATGTTTGACGACCGAGGCCCCACGGACGACGGCGATGCCAGTTCTTGCATCTGTTGCTCAAACCAATCCCAAGCTCCTTGGCTCGGGGTGGCTGGAGTCGCCGGAAGCTCGAGCGGCAGATTGGGCTGCATGGCCCAGTGCGGCGCTGGCACGGGTGAGGCGGGTCCGTGGATCTGCTCGCCGAGCCAATCCCAGGCTCCGGCGCTCGGCGTGGCTGGGGTTGCGGGAAGCTCCTGCGGCGAGTGCGCCTGTCGAGCAGCTTCCCCGAAAGGCTGCCCCGCGTCCTCAGGAGGCTGTAATCCGAGCGCCCTGTTCGCCTCAAGGATTTGCTGGCAGCGCCTAAGCCTGAGTAAATCAGGGTTGATTTGGCTGTCTCCGGTTTGGTGCCTGTACTCCTCGACATCCTGGGCGAACTCAGGGGTGAAAAGTCGGCCGGCCATCGGCTGCTTGTCGTGCGTCTGCAGCCACTCACTCAGCCTGGACAGGCGGCGAACGCGCCTGTCGACCGTCGTTGGCTCGACCCTATGTGTCGTCTTTTCCGCCGCGGCCCAGCTGCCGATCAGGGTTGCGTCCGCGCCATGGGGGACCAGGCGGCGGACATTGGCTGCCAACGTGTTTCCGGCACGGACGTTCCGCAGCTTATTCAAAGCCGCCTTGATGCGCGTGCCGCGGTCCTTTGCATAGACGTCCACGTCCTCATCGAGCTCAGCTTCCAGCCGGTGGTTTTCCGCCTCCGGATTTTCCAATTGCGCGTTTTGCAGCTCGCGGTCGATTCGATCGGCAATTGATGGCCTGCTGGCTTCGCTCAGGCGCTTGCTCAAATGGCGCAGATCGGCCGCCGCATTTTTGATGGTGCCGTCGCTCAGTTTGCCCGTTGCCCTGTTTCTGAAGTCTTCAATGAGCGCCACATCCGCCGCAGAAACCCCGCGCGTCCGGCCCGGCTGCCTGGCGTAATCCACCCTGAATTTCGTTGAAATGACGTCAGGCTGCTCCGCATCGCGCGAGAACTTTTCGCTGCTGCTTCCGCCAAAGGCTTTGCCGATCCCCGACTTGAAGCGTGACCACAATCCGCTGCTTTTGCCGCTCTTGCCCACAGCCGCCGGCTCTGGGTCCGGAAAGCTGTAGCGCGCGCTGCTGAACAGATCATCCCGCAGACTGGACTGCGGCACTTGCGCCGAAGCTGGAAGCTGAAGGCGGGGAATGTCTACGTTCCGCCGCGTGCCGCCGACCGCACTCTCCCTTAAAGCGGAGTGTGGCGGCATCCGCATCGAACCGCCGAAATCGTCCCGCCGGACCGCTCGACCGCCTCCTGCGGGAGCCGGATCCCGCGAAGTTGATTTTGCAGAGCTCGCGTCAGTAGAATCGAGCTGCAGATCCTCCATCCGCCGCTCAAAATCGCCTTGCTGGCCTGCGTTGCCCGCTCGATGCTCAGGCCGCGCCTGTTGGGCAGCGTACTCCTGCATCCAGGCTTGTGAACGGAACAATGGGTTAATCGAATCCATCCTGCTCTCCTTGTGATGGTACAGGCCCTGCCGCAATCCACACGGCTTACATCGGCAAAGTGGCAGCCGTTCAGCGACAATCAGATTTGCGATCTTTGCAGCCGCAAGCTTTCGAAAAGCTGACGGGATTATGAATTCGCCGCGAGCATGCGATCGTTTCCTCTCCTTTTTGATATTCTAAGGCGCGAGACACCGTCGACGCGTGGCAACCCACAAGCGCCGCGATCTCCCGCAGGCCTCGCCTCTCGTTCTGCAGATCCCGCGCATGTCGGCCAGTTCGACGATGCCGGACGGCGTCTTCACCTGCTGCGCGGAAGATCTTGGGCTCATCGTGATGAGCGTTTGGATCTTACCGCCCTTGAAGCGGACGTGGATCTTGGTGGTGCCTTCCGCCGGCATTTTGACGAGGGTGACATCCTCAATGATGTGAGCGAGCAGCGCCATGCGCACCAGACTAAGCGTCGAAGCATTGGAGGATCTGGTTGCGGTGCCCGAACGACGGCGGCGTCAAGGATCAGGCGCACGATCGGCTCCTCGGCCAGCGAGCGGCTGTTCCAGGCATCCCAGTCGCTTTTGACCTTGCGCGAGGTCCGGCTCACCGTGTCTTTACCGACCGTCCCGCCGAACAGCGCCGCCAGCGCGCGACGTACCCGTCGCGTATTGGTGCCGGCGAGATAGCTGCTCGCGATCAGCGCATCGGCGGCAAGCGTGCGCCGCTGATAGGCCCGCAGTGCTTGGCTCTTCCATTCCGTCGTCTTGCCCTCGGACGTGGTCAGCCGGGCGCGCGGCACCGCGATCTCGATCGGCCCGAACGTGCCGGTCCGCGACCGCGTCCGGCTGCCGTGGCGATAGCGTGAAGCGGTGCTTGGTATGAAGGGGCACGTGCATCGTGTGTCGGACCAGCGTGCCGAGATGGGCGATCAGCGCATAGAAGCTCATGACGTGATGGCCATCGGCCGATCGCTTTGTTGCCTTCTTGGCCTTCGCCGCCTCAGATGGTTCGGTCTTGGCGACGGGAGACGTGCGTTCCCCCGGGCGGCCTCAGGGTCGGTGTCGTGGAACTACAGCGGTGCCAAGGCTTCTCGCAGATGCCATTCGACGTGATGGGCCAGCATGCACAGGAAGACATGGGCCCGCACGTGCTGTGCCGTCCAGTGGCGGATCGGCCGTATTTCGAGATCAATGGTTTTCATGGACCGGAAGCTGCCAATCACCGTGCCGCCCTTGAGCAGAGCCTTCAGTCCGCCGATCAAATCCACCGGCAGCTTGCTCAGATTGGCCAAGGTCCGCTTCTGCGCGCGGCCATGCTCGTCGCGATACGCCTCCCGCAACAGCACCGCAGGCGGCGAGCCTCGATTGGGAATCGTCTCGATGAACATTCCCGGATCGAATCACACCTCGACTGATTTGGGAATCTGGAGGGTTCTGTGAGGTCGCGCTCACGCGCTGGCGCGGCATGCGCAGTTGCGCGACCTCATTGAAGCCGGATTGAACGAAGGCGCGGGCGGGTATGCGCGGTTTTGCAGCTATGGGGATTGTTGGAGATCGCAAGGCCGGGTCTGCCGGCGCGGCACGTGAGGCAGAGCTGCGACATGTGTGCATCGGGGAAGAGTTGAGATCAGGCGCGCTTTGCCGGAGATCGCGATAGGCGTTTTGCTGCATCGGACGGTTGTTGTCGCGCCGTGTGGCAGCACGGATTCGACAGCGTCCACGATGATCGAGACGCTGGGAGCGGAATAACGAATGATGATCGTTGTGCACGGCATGCTTGGCTCACGATGTGTCGCACCGGAACGCGGATGTTTGAGGACTGGAGCGGTTGAAGCTGTGTCGAAAGCGCTCGACGATGCGCATAACGCCACCACACTCAGGACAGGCGGGAACCTTGGGCCACGTCAGAGCGTCCGAATCCACAGGCGACGGCTGGTCATCGTTTGGCGCTGGCCGCTCACGATCGAGAAGTTTTCGGCAAAGGGCGAGTTTGGCAGCGCGATGGCCGTTGGCCATGAAGCCGAAGTGGCGGATGCGATGGAAGCCATCGGGCAGCGTGTGAAGAAGGAAGCGGCGGATGAACTCGTCGGCCTTGAGCTTCATGATCTTTGTCGCGCCGTTCTGCGGTATAGTCCTTCCAGGTAAAGGCGACGTGATCCTCGTCGAGGGCGACGAGCCGGCTGTTGGCGATAGCAATGCGATGGGTATAGCGGCCGAGATAGGCCAGCACCTGCGCGGGGCCACCGAACGGCCGTTTGGCGTAGACGACCCAGCTGATGCGTCGCATGGCGACGAGGTGAGCTGCGAAGGCAGCAGGCTCGGCCAGGGATGCGAGGTCGCCGAAGAAGTTCAGGGTGCCGGCGTCGAAGGTGGCGGTCAGACGTTCGAAGAACAGGCGTCTGAACAGCCGGGCGAGCGGTTTGACGGCCAGGAAGAAGTTTGGTCGGCTGGCGATCCAGCGCGCGCTATCGGGCGAGAGGCCGCCGCCCGGCACGACGCAGTGGACGTGGGGATGGTGCGTCAGTGCCTGCCCCCAGGTGTGGAGGACGGCGACGACGCCGATCATCACCCGCATCCCGCCGCGGATCATCCAGCTGGCGTCACCTCCAGCGACAGGCGATCGAGCGGGCTCTGCGTCGCCCGGAACGTATCGGTGGCGACCTGCGTGTAGCGCGCTGTCGACGACAAATTATTGTGCCCGAGCAAGACCTGGATGATCCGGATATCGGTTCCGTTCTCGAGAAGATGCGTCGCGAAGCTGTGGCGCAGCGTGTTGAGCGTGACGCGCTTGGTCAGGCCCGCAGCCTTCACCGCCGACCGGCAGGCGGCGTGCAATACCGTCTGATCGATCGGATGATCTTCGTCGCGTCCCGGGAACAGATAAAGCCGCGGCCGGGCGAGCCGCCAGTAGGTGCGCAGGATGCCCAGCAGCTGGGGCGACAGCATCACGTTGCGATCCTTCGCGCCTTTGCCGTGGCGCACCTGGATGACGCCGCGGGCGCTGTCGATGTCTTCGATCCGCAGTCCCGCGACTTCGGGCCCTGAGTCCGGCCGCATAGGCCGTGGTGAGCGCGGCGCGGCTCTTCAGGCTGGACACGGCCTCGAGGAACTGAACCACTTCGTCGGCGCTGAGCACGACCGGCAGCTTGCGCGGTTCTCGCGCATAGGGAATGCGCTCCGGGATCAGCGCCTCGCCGAGCGTGACGCCGTAGAAAAACCGGAGCGCACGATCTGGTTCAGCGCCGGCCATGAGATGCCGGTCGAGACCAGATGCACCTGGAAGGCGCGGACCTCTTCCAGCTCCAACCGGTCAGGTGATCGACCAAAATAGCGGCTGAACTTCGAAACCGCGCTGATGTAGGATCGCTGCGTCGCCGGCGACAGATTGCGGACGGTCATGTCTTCGATCATGCGGGCGGCGAAGAGGGCTCAAATCGGCCATCTCGATACTCCTGTCTGAGAGGGTGCGGCTCCGGGCAACGCCTAGAGCCCGGCCGGTAGGCACGCCATTACAGGAGCAATAGCACGCCAGTGGCAGCAACGATTTTTTGCGACGTGTCAGTATTGACTTTCGACTATAGGTATATTACTATAGTCCAGTGAAAGATCTGTTGCGCTCGCTGAAGCCCGCGATTTTCGTGGGCTCTCGTCGGAAAGACCTGCAGGCGTTCCCTGCGGCCATTCGCGGCGAGATCGGGCAGGCCCTTTTTGAAGCGCAACTCGGGGATCATCCGCATAGCGCGAAGCCCCTGAAGGGTTTTAGCGGGGTCCTCGAAATCCGCGACGACTTTGACGGCGATACATATAGGGCCGTCTACACCGTGCGATTTGAGGGCGTCCTGTACGTCCTACACGCCTTTCAAAAGAAATCGACGAGCGGGATTGCCACCCCGCAGCGACACGTTGAAATGGTCAGGAAGCGCTTAAAGGATGCTGAGACCATTCACAAAGCAACAAAGGGAGACCGATGATGACTACCAGGAAGAAACTGCCAGCCCACGAAAAAGGCTCTGGCAACATTTTCGCGGACCTCGGTCTGCCTAATGCCGAGGAACACCAGCTCAAAGCTGCCCTTCTAGTGCAACTCAAACGGCTAATAGCCGAGCGGGAGTTGACCCAAACGGCAGCCGCCAAGCTGATCGAAATGAAGCAGCCCGACCTATCGAAGCTGCTCAGGGGCGATTTCCGGCTGGTTTCAGTAGAGAAGCTGATGCGGATGTTGACGGCATTCGCTCAAGATGTGGAAATCACGGTGAAGCCTCATCGGAAACGTGGCGAGGCCGGACGGATCACATTCATTCCAGCCGCGACTTGATACATAGGGGGCGAGCGTGCCCCCTATTCATGGAATGTACCGTCTGCGACATTTTGCGTTGGGAGCTGTGTCGTGACGGATCTATCCGCGGAGGAAGTCAAAGAGCGCAACATTGAAAAAATGGGCGAGCGGCTGCGAACGCAATTCACGGCGCTCTGGCAGGAGCTTGCCATTCTTGGGCCGAATACACCGAATTGTTCGGCAAAAACCCTCGCGGATCGAGCTGTTGAACAATGCAGCCCCATCTTTCTTTCATATGATCCAGGAGGAGCTTTGGGAAAGTAGGTTGCTGCATATTGCGCGGATTACCAACGCATCAGCCACTGGCGGTAAAACCAATCTAACGATCCGCAACCTCCCCGATCTCGTTCCTGACGCTGCGGCCAAAGCCAAAGTTTCTGCCCTGGCCGATGTCGCGATCAAGACGATGGAGTTTTGCCAGGTTTGGCGCAACCGTCGCATCGGCCACAAGGATTTGAAGCTGGCAATTGGCGAACCGGCAAAGCCGCTCGCTGACGCAAGCCGCAAGCGGGTCAAGGATGCGCTCAAGGCGATTGCGGACGTGATGGACGCGGTGGAAGGGCAGTATTTCGATTCGCAAACCGGCTACGACCTAGCCACCAGGTACAACGGCGCGGTAGCGCTGCTCTACGTACTCAACGATGGTGTTAAGACCCGCTGCTACGAACGGCACAACATGCTGCCAAAGGAGAAATCGGAGGCCGAATTGTTTGCAAAGCTGAAAGATGGATTAGCTCTCGCAAAGAATGTCATCGACCACGTAAAGGCCCTCGGGGAACGAAATCCGAATGGCGAATTCCAGATTGATGCATCGCACCAGCGCCTTCTATCGCAACTTGACTTGATTAATCTGCATAATGGGCAGATCGACGCAAAGCCCGGCGCGCCGCCGTTCGCCAGGGTAAACGCCTTGATGGAGTTGACCACGATATCGTAGGCGAAATCGGCCGCCGGCTTTGCTGGCTCGGGAGAAGCCGCGACGCCCCGGATTTCGAGCACCGCTGCATTAGGGGGGTGGCTAAACCCGTTCACGGGCAAGAACCCGGGCCTGATTTCAAACTGGCGCGCGAGCATTTGCGCATTTGGCGAATTAAGAACGCTGTTCAACGGGATGATCGTGACAACCATTTCCCAACGTGATCGGCTGCGTGATTTCGAGGCCATGCACCGCAGCGACAAAACGTAAATCGGTTGACGCCGTGCCGTATACCTTATGCAGCCAGCTAACAGCCGTGGCACCATCTCGCTGCGCCGCGACTTGGAGCAGGCTACGTGGCAGAAATTGTGGATGGAGCATAAGTTGCTTCTCGCCGTAAAATCGCGTTTGCGGCTGCCCGAATTTTGGATGCTGGGTGACAAGCGCGGCTAACGAGGCGGCGATCTCCTCCAGACCCGGCTTGGGCGCAGGAAGCAGGATGCTGAGTTGCTCCTGCCTGGCATAATGCTCGAAGCACCGCCGCGCTGGCTCGCGTTGGCGTTGCAATTCTTCGGCAATCGCTTCGTCATTCATGCGAATTCGTGGGTTGCAATAAAGTTGCGTCAAAAACCGGGCCGCGCATCGTTATCTTTGTAATGCGGCCCGCGGTGATTAGCGCTGTCACACCAATTGTAACCGCAATTCGCGGCCGACGATTTTTGCGGCGCGCTGGAGGCTCTCGATAGTGGCGCTGCCGTTGTCGGGATCGAGTAAGCGGTCGATTTGTGCGCGGCTGGTTTTCATCAATTCCGCCATCTTCGGCTTGGTGATGCCCTTCTTCTTCATCTCGCTGGCAAGTTGGCGCGCAATCACTGCCTTGATCGCGGCCGCCGTGACGTCCTCGCGGATTCCGGTTTCATCGAGCCAGCTTTCGAAGCTGGAACCTATGTGGGGGTTTTTCTTTGCCATGACTGCAACTCCTTAAATCTCTGTCTCGCCAGCGCGAGATCGTCCGTCGGGGTCTTCTGCGTTTTCTTTAAGATGGCGTGCAAGGCGACCAGCATCCCATCGTGAAACCCGAAAAATACACGAGCTTGGCGATTGCTCGGAAGCGTTGCCCGAACCTCCCACAAGCCACCGCTCAAAGGACGGCAAAGCGGCAGCCCCACCGGCCAGCCGTACTGCACTTTGGCAATGTCGCGGCCGATGATCCGCTTATCCTCGCGGGATAACTCGTTCAACCATTCCCGCACCGGTTCGCGGCCTGTCGCCGAGCGCCAAAATACGAGAGGGATAGGGTTGAGGCTCTTGGTCATTCACCAGGGCAATGTATCAAAAAAGATACAAAAATGCAAGCGCACGTTCGAGGAGAGCTGTTTTTGGGGTTTTTCTCCGGGCATTGCTGGCCGATTTGCCGACAAACAACGCGGCGATCTCAAAACGCGCGGCGATCACCGCAAGTGTAAGAATTGCAGCGATCAGGACCCCGAGCAACATGGCGGCCAAACCTGCCCGCTTTACGCCTGAGGCGTCGTTGCGGCCTACTGCGTGCCCAACCCGAACGCTCGCCGCCATACGATGCAAAAAGGGATCATGAACAGGATCGTGACCACCTGCAACGCGATCTGGTGGGCGGCAACCGCCGTGGTCTGATCACGCCTATCGGAGCGCCATAGCAGAGAAAAGTCCGGCTTCCATGAAAATGGCGATCGAGATCGGCATTCCGAGCACGATGACCTGCCGCATCAGCGGCCCATCGAAGCGCCAGAGATATGCGAGCACACGCGGTAGTCACGGAAAGGGCGACGCGCGAACCACAAACCAGCCAAGAAGGGCGTGGTGTAACTCGCGGTGGGCACCGCCTTCGTCGGCAAAGAGCCGGGCAGGTCAGGCGGCGATAGCCGGAAGGCTGGCGGTTGGATCATCGCTCAACGGCGCGATGGTTTCCAGCGTCATGTAGCGGACACGCTGGACAGCCCATTCATCGTTCGCCCAACGAGGCCGCGATCTTCGCGTTTCTTGGAGAGTTCCGGATCGCTTAGCGCGGGCGAGTGCTCGGCAGCTCATTGGCGTCGTCAGTCGCGATTGTCGGATCTTCCAAATCGTAGCCGAACCCTTCGTAAACGAACGCGCTGCGGATCAGTTCACAATCGCGCTCGCTGACACCGACTTGCTGACATATGCGGTACCACGACTCCCCAATCGTCAATTTCATGCCATCGACGATCGTTGTGGCCTCCTCCTTGGACAGCAGAAAGCGTTCGCACCGCGACAACAGATTGACCCGGTTCGCATATCGCCCCCAATTGCCAAATGGCATCGCCAGGTCACGGCGCTCCTGTGAGATCATCGGGTTCGGAGTTAGGTCGTATGCCGGCGACAGCGACCAGGCCTGGTCCTTTGCCAAGATTGCATGGTTACGTGGATGATCATCGGTGTTGGAGATGAGTGCGTTAAAGCACAATCGACGGAAAAGCTCTGGCAGATCCCTCGCCTGGCTTCCGGAGGCGGCTCGCCGTATTTCATCGGCAAGCAGAAGATAGGACCATTTTTGGCGCTTATCGACGGTATCGGGAGTGTCGTCCGCGTCGAGCAGCGTCGGGCCGCTGACCATCCTGCTGCGGAAATAGCCTTTCTCAGCCTTGTGGCGATCGAACCGCTTGATCAGTACGACGTCCTTGTCGCCGATCGTCGTCATTCGGCACATGAGATCCCGCACTCGTGGGCCAAGGTCAACATGGCGTGCTCGACCCGAGGGTTGTTCCATCTATCGTCGCGATGAGGGAGTTTCGCCAACCAAAGCGAGTCTCCGTCTTCGATAGTGGCCTTGGGCCGCGCGCTCATCTGCCGCCGCCGACGCTGGCCCTCACGGGTTCGTCGTTGTCAGGATTCGTCATCCCTCCTCGACGGCAGACTTCCCTTGTTGCCCACTGTCCATGTCCCGCGCGTGCTGCCACCACTACCCCGGTGGGATCCTGGGGTGCTTTTCTCGCTCGCTTCCCCCCGGACGTCGGCCTTCCCCGTTGTTATGGCGGGTCGACTCCCACGATGACGCTTTCGGAGCCTGCTCGGTGTTCACTCGCAAGTTGCGGCCCGCGCGGACCGATGCCCCCCAAAAAAGGGGCCTTTTCTGAGAGTGCTTTAGGCCATTCGTCGCCTCCTGACCCGCCCCGAGTACTTCCGACTGGAGCGAGAGTTTGCCGGTGCCTGGATTTCCACCAGGGAGGACAGTGCGCCTTATCAAGGCACACACAGCAATACGGTCGAGCGTTCCATGCGCCCGATTGCCATAGGAAGACGCAACTCATTGTTCAGCGGCAGCGAAGGCGGCGCCGAGAGCTGGGCGATCCTGGGGTCGATTGTGAACACCGTAAAACTCCACGAACTCGATCCGCAGGCCTATCTCACCGACGTGCTGGAGCGCATCGTCTCCGGTCAGACCAAGAGTCATCAGCTGCACGAACTGCTTGCCTGGAACTGGAAGGTGGAGCACCGGCGAGCCGCATGAGCCCGCGTCGCCGCAAAGCTTCGTCGTCGATGGCGGCCGCCGCCATGTCCCTTGTGGAGCCCGAGCGATGGCTCCAGGCTCGCGTCGACCGGCATCCTGCCGCCACCAGCCTTCCCGCGCTCGACGGCTACGTCGCCGCGATCGTGGCCGGACCGGTGTCGATGAGCCCGCTCGACTGGATCTGCCCGCTGCTCGCTATCAATGCCGCCGATGCGTTCAACCACGGCGGCACGCCGGAGCTCGGGGCGATCTCCACTGTCGCATTGCGCCATAACGAGATCAGCCAGACCCTTTCGAGCGCGCCGAAGCGGTTCGCGCCAACGCACCAGCGTGAAGCCAATGGCGATGTCGACGCGCGTCCCTGGCGCCAAGGGTTCTACGCCGCGCTGCGGCTCAGGCTGCCGGCGTGGGCGCCGTTGCTGGACGCCAGCAACGTCAATCACCGCCTGCTGCGGCCCATCCTGCGGCACTGTCGCGACGATCAAGGCCGTCCGCTGCTCGGGCCGCCACCAAACAGCCCTGACATCTACGCCGATATTTCAGCGGCTGTGGAGGCGCTGCGCCAGTACTGGATGCCGATCCGCTACCCGCGCGGCCGCTGATCACCCCGGACGTGGGAGCTCATACCGGTTAAATTTGACGCGACGGTCATCTGCGCGGTTGGCGTAGGCGGCTTTCTTGGCCCTTGCCTTCACGCTGGTATTCGCAGCTTCGACGGCTTTCGGCCTGGCGCGGGTCCAGACCGAGGATGCCTTGTGGTCTTCGTCCATAAACATCACGGCGTTGAACGGAGCCGCAAGCAACGAACCGTCCAGCGAAAGCGAGATGAAGTCCTTATTGCGCTCGCCGGTGCGTTTCCAACCCGCGCCGAGTTCGACGTTGCCGTTCTCGGTTGGAGCCATGATACGGTAGTCGGGCTCCTTGTCGCTGTTCTTCTCGTTCGGGACCCGCACGATGTCGAAGTTGAGGCTCAGAATGCCCCCGAGATAGGTGTCCGCCTTGGCGTCGTTGGCAAAGTTACCAATGATCACGTTCGTCTCCATTTAGGTTGCGCGACCGTTCCGATGACGGTCTTGTTGCCTCTGACCGCTGCGGACGAACGGAAACGGCAATGTGAAAATGTCAGAAACAGGCGTTAGGCCTAAATCCTCTCATTGCGTTCCCGAAGGGCGCGCATCGCGCGTCATTGTTCGGTTGCTGCAACATGGGGCGAACAAACCTTAAGTCGTCGGTCGGGGGGAGCGGAATGGACAGGACATGTCGGTAATGCGCGGTAAGGCAAGGTGCCGAACGACAATCGGATGGCAACGAAGATCCCCGTAGATAGTGCCATGCACAACAGCGACGCGATCAGTAAGGCGATCCCCCTCACAAACAGCCTCCACCAAGCTCTTCAAGGAGGTTGCAATTCCCAAAACCCCTCGACCGAGGGGATCCGCCATTGCGGCCTGAACGACACATTCCAAATTCGATTGCCGCCATTCGAAGAAAAATGAACGCTGCTCTCGCGTCCGCATTATCTCGATTGCCCTTGTTGCATCAGGCACAATCGCAAGTCGAAGTAGATATCAAAAATTATGACGCAGCAAGACTGGATCGTCGAACCAGCTGTCGCGCCCGCGAAGCGTCCGCGATAGGCTTCGTTGACGAAGAGCCCCGCGCGCCGGCCACGCGAGCATCCGAGCTTCGATCGTCTGGGCGTCTGACGAACACGCGGTGTACCTGTGCTTGATCTGTACTTGGGGAGGGCTTCTCAAATTTCCTGTCCCGCGACAGCGGTCGTGCATTTGTCCGCCGTCCAACGAAGCCTTCAAACGCCGCACTTTTCATTCTCTGGAATCGTATAAGCAAGCTCATTGGCTTTTTCTTGTATCCACCGCGTGAATACATTCAATTAGAAAAATCTATTTTACCGATCACATCGAACGCTGCTAGTCAAAGCGCCGGCCGAGATAAAATTGAGGGCATAGCAGCTCGTGAAAATTGATTGTCGATTGCCGAGGGCCATCGGTCTGGCGTGCGCGCCCCTGCGGGCCGGCATGTCTCAATACAGAAGCTGACATTGCACGACAGCGAATTGGCGGCGTGCATCGAATCCGAATTCGGACACCAGAACGCTGCAAGAGGCGACAATGACTATGACAGAGTACGGATCTAGGAAAACCGGGCCAGTAGAGCACCTGAAACGAGCAGATCGGGTGACAGCGTTTTGCGCGCAAACCACTTCGATTTCTCACCTTGCCTTTGCACATGCTCGTCAACTTGCTTTTCGAGTGTAAGGTTGGTCCACATCTGAACTTCACTGGACCGCACTCAGTAGAACGTGCTGCGCACCTTCATCGCTGCAATTCGCGTGTCCAGCACCTTAAGCAGACCATCGGGCTGCAAATCGAAGCGGTTGCGAGACTGATCTACGAAGACAAGGACGCGGTTGTGGCGACCCCGCTGCTCAACGAGCTCACAAGCGAGCTAATAGCGGCAGGGCTCGGGCTTTGCCCGGAACGCGACGAGCGAACCGGCAGCGCGATCTTGGGTAGTGGAGCGGCGCGACTCCAACGGGAACACAGCAGCGTATACGATCCAGATCAGCTCTCAGCTTTGGGACGAATTTTTGATGAAGCAGTCGCGGCATTACCGGCGAATATGCGAACTCCTGCCAACCGCACACAGATCGCCAAACTTATTTTTGGACGTGCAGCCATAACTGAGGTCGAACCGGGTTCCCTCATTAAGTTGATAATCGCCATTTGTCTCAGCCGTTTGATTAAGCATTGCTGCGTCCGGGTGGTTGGAGCGAAAGCGGATTTCTTTCAGCTGTTTAGCGGACGTCTTGGTCTGCGAGAAACCAAGCCGGCGCAGCCGCGGGGCATTGAGGTACTGCCGTTCATAAGGTTCCAGCTCGGCCTCGCCGGATGCCGCATGGATGCGTTCGTTCAATGTCGCCGCAGCAAGAATGTCGGCATTCACAATTCCACGTTCACGATCTCGATGGGCTCGCCGCCAAAAGGGTTCAGCACAACGGGCGCGCCTAAGCTGCGAACGAACTCGCGCGTGGTTGCGACGGCCTCCGGTGTGGCGTGGCAATCGAGATCGCGACCCATTTTCACCGGCGGATTGTGGCCGGCGGGAAATCGCGGAAAAGGCGGGCATTTCGACAGGAACGGTGCGGCCGAATTCACGCGCGGCCTCGTCAGCGCGCTAGAGAAGACAACTGCGTTTCGCGCCTTGAGGAGCAAAGATGCACATTAGCGGTGGAGCAGGCGAGCTCAGGGTCGGTGGCGTGCGCACGCTTGGTGCCCGCATGCCGCATTTTCGCGGATATCGCCCCGACATCGACGGATTGCGCGCGGTCGCGGTCATTGCGGTGCTCGCCTATCACGCTTTTCCGCGACTGGTTCCGGGCGGCTTCGCCGGCGTGGATATCTTCTTCGTCATTTCTGGCTATCTGATCACCGGGATCATTCACCGCGAGATGCTGGACAAGCGCTTCAGCCTCGCCAGTTTCTACGCCCGTCGCATCCTGAGAATATTTCCGGCTCTGATTGTTGTCATTGTCGCGCCCTTCATGCTCGGCTGGTTTGTCTTGCCGGTGGGCGAGATGGAAGCGTTGGGAGCCGACATCAGCGGCGCGGCGGCGTTCATAGAAAATTTCGTGCTTCACGGGCAGATCGTCGGATATTTCGATCCCGACGCGGAGCGCCTGCCGCTGCTGCATCTGTGGTCGCTCGGAATCGAGGAGCAGTACTATATCGTGTGGCCGGCGGCGCTTTGGCTCATCTCGCGTTGGCCCGCGCGGTGCGTGGCCATTGTCGCGGCCCTTGCGCTCGGCTCCTTCGTGGTCTGCGTTCTGACGCCTCCGGTCGATTCGGCCTGGGCATTCTATTCGCCGACGACCAGAGGGTGGGAGCTTCTTGCCGGAGCTCTGCTCGCACTGTGGTCACGCAAGGACTCTGGTGTCGTCGGTCGTCGGTTCGACACCGCGCTCGCCTTTGCCGGACTGGCCGGCCTCGCCTTCGCGTTCTTTGGGCTCAGCGGCCGCTCGCCTTGGCCAGGCATCCTGACATTGGTTCCCGTGCTGGCAGCGATGGCCTTGATCGTGACAACGGGCACGCTGGTTCATTGTCGTCTATTGTCGGCGCGGCCGATGGTTTTCATCGGCCTCATCAGCTATCCGCTTTATCTCTGGCACTTCCCGCTCATCGCCTTTGCCAAGCTGAACGCCGGTGGAGCAGCGGTGCCCGCGCTGTCGATGTGCGGGCTTCTCGTCCTCAGCTTCTTGCTTGCGTGGTTGACCTATCGCTTCGTCGAGCGACCCATCAGGTTTGGCAAATCGACGATCGAGTTGAGGGTCGCACCTCTGATTGCCGCGATGGGGGGTACCTGGTTGATCGGAATTGTCGCCGTCAATACGCGCGGCCTGCCGGTGCGCTTCCCGGAATCAATTCGTGGCTTCATGCTGTCGGGCAGCGAAACCTCGATCTCCTGGCGACGGGGCACGTGCCTGTTGGCGCTGCAGCCAGCGTCGGAGTTCGCTCCCGAATGCGCCGGTAACGGCGGTCATCCGCTGCTATTAATCTGGGGAGATTCGTATGGTGCGGCTCTCTATCCCGGACTCCTCCACTTTGCGCGCGAGCGAGGGTATGACGTTGCCCAATACACCGCTTCGGCCTGCCCGCCATTGATCGGATACACGCTCGCGGAGCGGCCGTTCTGCAGAAGCATCAATGACGATGTCGTCGCGCGAATTGGCAAACTGCATCCCGATGTCGTCATTCTCGATGCGACCTGGGGACAGGCCGAGCCGACGCTACGCGAGGATTTGCCGCGTACGATCTCACAGCTCAAGGCTGCGAATATCGCACGTATCGTTCTCATGGGGCCGCCGCCAAGCTGGCAAGGCGCGGGGTTGTCGGCGAATGTGCTTGATTACTACAGGAAAACAGGAACGGTCCTGCCGGCGCGGACCTTCTATCGCTCGAATGACGAGTGGACGCGGGGCAGGGATGTGATGCTGAGCGCGTTGTCGCACGAGCTCGGCATCCACTACATCTCGGTGCGCAATATCTTCTGCAATGACGACGGCTGCCTGACGCGGATCGGGCCAAACGAGTCGGAATTGACCGCATTCGACCCCGGTCATCTCACGGTGCCAGGCTCAATGTTCCTGGTTGGCCAGGCATCGGACGAAATGCTCAACCCGGCTGTGCCGCTTCCCCATCAATCATCGCCCGCAGGGATGCCGCCGTAGGAATGGATGATGAACCTCGTTCCGGCGATCGAGTGGTCCCCGCCGCTGCAAACGATGTGGCGGAATGATCTTTCCGATCCATCAACGACATGAATGAAGGTCTGACCGTTCACCTCATAGCGGATGCAAATGGCGTCCCACTGCTGTTCGCTTCAACGTCCAAAAAATCGATTTCAAAGAAATCGGCCAATGTATCGCTCCCGAGTCTGGCTTGGTTGCGTGAATCCAATGCCAGCGCCGGCATTGCTCTCGATTGCCACGCTGTGGGCGACCGCCACATGTCGGCGGACGGCTCCAGCAAGGCCACACGACATCCCCTCGTCTTGATTTCTTGGGAACATCAACCTTCGTTAGCAATCTCCTTACTCGTGCGACCTTTCGAATCGGGGACAGGTTTGTTTTCCTGCCGCTCGCAAGGGAGCCGTCAAGGGGCGCAGAAATTCAGCGTTTTTGGCGCGATTGCGCAGGAATCCATAGATGGACACTTCCGCGTCCTGGCCGTGATCGATGATTGCACCGCGGGCCTGGCGGCGGTGGCCGACACCCGTGCTTACGGGAGCGGCTGGTGATTGAGCGGGCAAGCTGAAGATGATGGTCCGCGACTACGGCAGCGAAGCGAACTCACCAGCAACGCCATCCTGATCCTTGCTGGGGGACGTCAAAGTCATCAACAGGATGGCGGGACCGGCCTCGTTCAATTTAGAAAGGCACGTGAGCGGGGCACTTTGGAAAAAAAGACCTGACCGAGCACAGCAACAAGCTGTCCGCAGCGCTGTACGATCTCGGCCTCAGTCGGCGCTTTGAGCACGAAGCGGGTAATGTCGAGGCGATCTGGTTAATTGGCCCTCCGGCTCTTGATCATAAGTCGGTCAACGATTTTCGAAAGGACGAGGGTTCGGCGAGCGGTCTGTAAGTTCAAGGTTGCGAACAACCGCAACTTCAAGCCTGCCAAGATGGCGAACCCTGCCGGCATGATCAGGAGGTAGACGAGGAGCCGGATAGCGCGAAAACCCTCAAATCCGTATCCACGGAGCGGACCTGGGGGCTCGAAGTGCGATCCAATCAGGATCTGACCACGACCGCTCCACCTCAAAGCTGAACAAAGGGATCAGATAGTCCCTGATGATGATCGTGACATGAGGTTCGTTGGCCTCATCCTCGGTCAACCCTTTGGTCTCCTCTCCATCGGCATATCGAGCGGTCGCCTGGATCAAATGTCTCCTTCCGAAGGCGAACCTCACATCATCGAAAAGGAACAGGGCGCAAGGCTTCAACAGCCGAACGGCTGCGATGGCAGCCGCCAGATCTACATAGATCGAATGGCTACCGTCGAGATAGATGATATCGAAAGTCTCCCGATTCCTGGCCAACCTGATCAGGTTGAACAGGTATGTCCCGACGTGATTTCCCAAAAACCTGATGTCTCGATCCGCGATGCCGGCCGCGGCCAAGTCGGCTCGACGTTCGGCGCAAACGTCTTCGAAGTCCAAACCCACATAGTGGATGCCGAGGTTGTCGATGGTCCTGAACCGCTCCTGTCTGAAGATTGGTCCTACGCCGATCTCGAGAAAGCGGCATCCCGGATTTTGTCCAAGGATGCGGAGCAGGCGCGTATGAACCGAGTGCCGATACGCACGGTAGTTGCTCGGCAGAGGATGGCCAGCGTCAAAGAGGAGGTCGTTCATCAATCGTCTCCCGGTTGCTCAGGGAATGTATTTCCGGCGTGGCGAACGCATTATCCAGCGCCTCATCTTCGGTGCGGCCGGAACAAGCACGATAGTCGACGTCACGCCGCTTTCAGCGAGAACAGCGGCCAGTGGACCGAGAAGGTCGGCTGTCGATACGACACGGTGGTCGCCGGCCTGATGGCGAGGGTGAACATCCGTGCAGTCGACGCACCGACACGGCCAGAATCTCGTCGGAGGCACGGGATCTGAATGATGTACCGTCGTCGGTCGATGGCGCTGACCATAGCCGGTCCGTGTTGACGATAGCAGACGGTAGCGCTACCGCCGCCGGATACTCGGCGGTGCGAGAATCGGAAAAGATCACGACGGCAGCCAGAACCGTGGCGCGCCGGCGTACCCGGTGGTGCCGGCGCTCAAACATAGGGCCGTGACAGCTCGACGGCGAGTGATCCTATCCTCCCCCCTTCTCGACGATCGGTCGACCAATGGCTCGAAGAAGGCAGGCTAGCCGGTCTGGGAGATCTGGCAGGCGACTCTCGCCGGAAGAGATCGGGGTCGAGGCATCGGTGGCCGGCACGACAAAATCGGCGCAGGGCTGTGGCCATCCTTGCGTGAATGCCTTGACCTCGTCGGCATCACATCTCTTCGCGTGAACGAGAACCGCATCGGCACCGGCCATCCGACAGCCGTCGCACCGCTCAGGCCGGGCTTCGCCCTCAAACGCGCAGACCATGGCCTCAGTACGGGCCACGGCGACGAAATCCGGGTCGTGGACACGATGCTTAATTGCCCGAATGCGTCCAAAGAATTCCATCGGATTGTTCAGCATATGGGTGTGGCTTCGGAATACGTTCATCTTTGGATCTCCTGTGATCGACATGAACGCCTCCGAAGCCGATCAGCTCGATCTGACGAGCGAAGCGCCGCGCACTGTTGACGTCTCGAAGCCAGACGAGCAGCGGAGCTCACGCCGCATCGGGCCATGACCTGGGCCGATGACACGACCTGGGACAAGGACGCTTCGTTACAGTCCCGCAATTCCAGTCCCGCCCGTCGATATTGCAAGCCCAAAAGCCCAGAGCGCGCCGAACTTGACGCAACGACATTCATGCCGGAACCCTGTCGATAGCGGGTGATGCGGCAGCTTCTCCTCGATCCGTCGTGACCGCCGCCAGATAGCGAGCGAAGAGCGAGATCGTCCGGGTGTGCGATTCGAGGGTGCTCTTACCGGTGCGGCCTGCCAGCCAATCGTCGAACAGTCTCCTGCGGCCAGCGCCGAGGTCGGCGTTTCGGATGAGTGTGTCGCGCGCGGGATAGAACTTCTCCCGAAAGGCGGCGCGGCCGAGGAAACCACCGTTCCGCCAAAGCATGATGTGCGCATGCTTGGTCAATTCCAGATGACCTTCGGTGCCCAACTGCGGCAACTTCAGGATTCTAGCCTCGATCGCAGCGAAGGGGCCTATATTCAAGCGAATGGTCTCGGACGGGTACCGCCCGTTCTTGTTGTAAACATTGCTTGGCAATTGCCGCCAGTTGCGCAGCGATACGCTGGTCTGCAGAAGGTCGAGCCGGAAGAGGCAGACGGTATTGCGGCTCCCGCGACAGCGTGCGGCTCCAGACGAGACGAGGTCCGTCTCTCCCCAGAACTGTGGGGAGGGAAACAGTCCAGGGACGGAAGCGTCACCGCGAAGCCTACGCACCAGATCAGGTCCGATCTGCCTGACCTGGTCGGCGGCCGTCGCCCGGTGGACATCGAGCTCGATCGTCAGGCTCCCAAAGTTGTCCTCATTGTGGGCTAGGAAGCTGGAGAGAAGGTCGACGTAGTGATAGCCGGAGTGGCAAAGCATTCCGTAGCCGTAACGGTAGGGATGGTCTTCCCGAGAGAGAATTTCCTCCTCCGTGTTCCACACCCCCTCGTGATGCTCGATACCAATATAGGTGACCGGCATCCCGAGACTGCGGGAGGCGCGGCGCACATACCGTCCAATCAATTCGTAGACTGCGTTGTAGCGGCGCGGCGCCATTACGACGCAACCGCCGCCAGTCCGATTGCAGATCTCCTTGAGCTCCGCAACCGCACCAACCAAACGGTTCGCTGCGGGGCGTCCATTCGAATCCATGGGAAGAACGATGGGCTTGTCGACCAGGCAATCAAGGCCAAGATCGAGGGCCGCGCGAAGATAGCCTAGATGGGCTTTCGGCTCGGTCGAGATAATTACTTTTGCGCCTGGACCTGCCAAGGCCGTAAGGACGTCCTTCCCATGGCCGGAGTACCAGATCCCCTGTCGTCGAAGATCGGGTACATATGAGATGCTCAGCGGCTTGCATGCGCGGGTCAGAAAGAAGGAATCCAAGTCATCTCGCGTGGTCTCGAGCTCGACGGCATGGAACCCCGATGCTCGGCCGCTGGCGACGGCGTCCTCGATCAGAGGAATATACTTGGCCCGGGCATGAGGACCGAGCCCGACGAGGATGAGTTCTTTCATGTCTTCTGATATGCTCTCGCGTCAGGGCAGACCCCGGGTCGACCCGGCAGCCTCTGAAAGGCGGGACGTTACCTCCTCGAACACCGAGAACCGCCGACACGGAGATGGCTTCGGTTCATGGGTGGGCGGATCATGCGCAGGCAAGCGCGCGGTTCTCGACATTCTTCAGGAGGGCGACCTGGGTCGGGCATTGGGCGCAGCCGCTGTTCGCCCGGTACTTCTTGAGAGCCGGCGAGGTTCGCCAAGCAGTCTCGAGGTCGAAGCCCGGCGATCGGATGTTACCGACGCGGAATTCTTGGCTTTCGGGATCCCCGACCACGTAAACGCACGGATAGACGTCGCCGTTTGTAGAGAGGTAGCCCGAGGCGACCCCACAATTGCATTCAATGAATTTAACGTTCGGCCGCGGCTTCGTCGTGTCGACGAAAATCGGCGGCGGCAGTTCGAGGCGTACCGAGCTCTGCGCAGCCATTGCGATCAGGGCCTCCTGCAGCTCCTTCAGCTCCTCAGCTGAGCCTAAAAGCGCATCCTGGTTGTCGATGGCGACACCTGCGGCAAACATCGGCCTGATTTTAAACGAGTCGACGCCGATCGATGACAGTAGCCGATACGCATCGAGCGCTTCACCGACATTGTGCCGATTGGCGGTCATCCTGGCCTGCACCAAGGCCCCGCAATTGACTGCCTCGGACATCTGACGGAGTGCAGATTCGTAAACGCCCGGCTTGCGGCGGAAACGGTCCACGGTGTCCCTCTTTGCACCGTCAAAGCTGAATTGGAAGACCAACTTCTCTCGGCCGTCGAAGAGCGAGACGACATCAGAAATGGGAATTTGGCCGAGCCCCCCTGTGTTCAACTGGACGTGAAGGCCTCGCTTGTTCGCGTGGGCCATCAAGGCTGCGGAGCGCGGAAACACGATTTTGAGAAGCGGCTCCCCACCAGTTATGGTGATTTTTCTCAGGGAATATCTGTCGACGAGCAGGTCGACGAAATTTGTCATCTCCTCGATCGATAACTGTGATGGCTCCAAGAGCCTCTTGTATTGATCTCGATATTCTTCGGGAATATAGCAGTGGTCGCAGTGAAGATTGCAGTACAAAGATATGCTGATTCTCATGTGGTCGAAGACAATAGGAAGCGGATTGTCGAGTGGCATGGCGCCCTCCTGGGTTTGTCTCACCGAGGACGAAGCATGATCTGCGCCAGCGGGGACGCTACGGAAAACGACCAGCTTTTAGGGGCGCAATGTCGCGCTCCAAACAGCTTGGCGGGTTCTGGACATCAGGCGCGTTTGCTTTCAGACAGAAGCACGCCAATGCTTCCGCGCAAGCCAAAAGCTGATATTGGGATTCTCGACAAGCCGCCCGCCCCGACGCCTTTGTGACCGATGCGACACGATCGGCCGGGGGCTACTCGTCGAGCTCGTAGATGATCTTGCGCACGAAGATGCGGATCAGGCGCGGCTGGTGCGCATGTCGATGGACGGCGCATTCCAGACCGCCGGCAGGTCTTAGGCTGGTTTGAGAAACAGGGCCCGATCGATTTTCGGACGTGCCGTCGATACGGTCTGGCCGCCGGCGCGCTCTTCGATCTTTTCGCGCGGTTCCAACGCGCCTCCTGTTCGTGGGCGACATGGCGCGCTTGTCCCATACTCCTGCCAGCTGATGTAGCCCTCGTGGTTGTCCTTGATCAGGACATTCCACGCCCTCTCGGCGCTTGTCGACGCCGCTGACTTTGCGGGGATTACGCGCGTTCTCTGCCTCAACCGAAGACGTATGCGAGGGCGGATTGAGCAGGATCTGCATTACGCTGTGGTAGGCAGGCGCTTTCCAAGACAGTTTGCAGACGTCGACATTGCGCAGGGCAAGTGACGGCAAAGCGCTGTTGCAGCCAGGGATGGAGGATGCGGGGCTGAGCAAGCCGGTCATCCGCCAATTTCGTCTTACGATCCCAAGTGAAACCGAGGCAGATTGAGCCTCCATGGCTGCAGTCAGTGCTGCAAGGTGGCGCGACGACCAGCCGATCGGCCAAGAGCTCAGGAAGCGCCGTTACCTGTCCCTGCCCTTGCGACGGAGCAATGCGCGATAGCCGCCCCGCATGAGACGCAGCCCCATCTGGACCAGGCGAATGGTCCGGCTGCGCAGATCGTGTGTTTTCCAACCTCGATCCGGAATGCGAGGCTTGCCAAACAGGCCTTGCGCGATGTTGCGATAGCTGTTGCCCTCCAGCCACCCATCTACTGCACGCAAAGCGAGGATGTGCCGATGCCGGGTTCCGATCGATTGAACAAGAGGGGGTGGCCCAATGGGGTGCTGTTCGAGCGCCAACCAAAATCGATATGCAGCCTGCAAACGGAGGTCGAAATTGCGGTCGAGTGGCAAGTCGATGGCAACCAATGAACCGCTCGGTGGAAGTTCTGTTAGCCAAAGCCGATGCTTCGCCCCTCCCAGCGGCACGATGGCATGCCATCCATCCGGCGCTTCACGAAGCTCGCTGCCTGCCAGGTCGGCGAAATCAAGCTCGTACGGTTTGGACGCGGTCGAGCAGATCGCCGTGCGAACGGTTAGCACGGTCGACAGCGCCTCAGGCGACCAGAAAACAGCTTGTTTGTCGAACGTCTTTTGCGGATCAGCCGCGAAACGTCAGTCCCCACTTCCGTCGGAAGTGATCAGTCGCGCTGGATTGTTTGCTGCCGAGCAGGGTCCTGAAGTCTTTTTGATACTCGCGATCGCGACGTAGCCACTCCCAAGCAATGTCGACCGTTTCTGCGTTCTTGACATCGTGGTATGCGCTCTCTGATCTCCAGTCGACACCTGACATCGCACTATTTTCCCCGCGTGTTCCGAATGTACACGCAAGGAAACTGCAGGCATGTGACGATTTATGGTTGCGCTCATGCAGTTATTCAACAGTTGATCCACTTACGCGATGGAAGGATCGACTTTTGCGATTTGAAAGGACTCACGTCCGCTTCAGATACCTTCAGTCTTTACTTTTCGGCACCCCGGCGCAGGAGATTGCGATAGCCTGCGCTGTCCACGGCGCGGTCAACGGATCTGGGTGACGCCTGCGAAAAGGTCGAATCCTGGCACGCCGAATGCTCTGAAGAGTCGCCAGGGCGCGACGCGCGGGAGGGCCGCAGCTTGCCGCAGCATATATTTGGCAACCTTCTCTAGAAGCAGCCCAATGCAAATGGCGCAAGGGATAGCGCTACCTTCCGTGCTGTTGGTGGAGCAGCCTCAGCCGGGCTGAT
Organism: Bradyrhizobium sp. I1.14.4; assembly: GCF_050435825.1. Taxonomy (NCBI): domain Bacteria; kingdom Pseudomonadati; phylum Pseudomonadota; class Alphaproteobacteria; order Hyphomicrobiales; family Nitrobacteraceae; genus Bradyrhizobium; species Bradyrhizobium sp. I1.14.4. The sequence continues at coordinate 48,152 of NZ_JBNDLA010000028.1, forward strand.
ATGTGTTCCGCCAATGCGGCTCCGGCCGGGCTCGGCAGCTCGCACTGCTTCAGCCCCATGCTTGGTAGCGGTGACCAGCGCGCACGTAGCCTGTTCGTATTATGATTGCAGCGCCCGGAGCATCCCCTCCAAAGTGACCTGCTCGCTGAACCAGCTTTCCGCTGAGTGGGCGAGCGAGATCATCAAGCGCATCATAGGCGGCGACGACCGCCGGAGAGTCGGCCGCGATCGGCACAATCCCGGCCACCGCCCGGACCAAGGCGACCAACGAGCCAATCGGCGAAAAATAGCCCCTCCCAATCCGCCTCCACCGTGCCGCGCAAGACGCCAAGGCCGCCAGCAAGACCCTCATATCCCTCGACCCGAAACAAACCATAGTCGCCCAACAAGCGACCAGAATGTCTTTTGACTGCTTCGCCAAGATATTGAGCGACAGCGTGCCGACGTTGTTCCAATCAACCCCAGTTGGTCCGCCGGCATCCATCCGCCGAACCTCGCCTTCGATCCACTTGAATTCGGCTGCATCACGAATATCGATGCCGGCAGGTTCCGGACCCGGCAAAGGCGCAGCGGCGCGAGCGCGCAGCGATGTTGTCGCAAACCATGACCAAATAATCGATCATGCTGACAATACCACACGCGCGTTGCGAGGCGTCGCGTCATTGGAACGGTCGACTTCGTGCTCGTCCCAGACAATCCAGTCAGAGCCGACGCTTTTGTAAGTCACCACTGCCGCTCCTTGCACAGGCGCTGCTCCGTACAAGCTCAATCAAGTCTTATGCCAATCGCATAGTTTGATTTGAAAATGCAATTTGCTCAATCGGAAGTGTCGTGGGAGCGGCAGCACGTTGCATAGCTGGCATCAGAGCCCTCGGGAAGGCTCAATCATTAACCCTCGAGCGTCTTAGGCTCAGACACACCATGCCCCCTCGTTCGTCCCGAACGTTTGAACAATCGAGGCTCGCGGAATGCTGGTAAACTGACACGGGCGGCCTCAAAACCGCAGGAGCACTGCAAGAGAACGCAGCTTCCGCCAGAAACGATGATCATCTGGTGATGGTCTGGCCTTAGCCGGAGTTCCTGCGCATCTACGGCGAGACCCCACAGTTTGAGGTCTCGTCAACTACTAACCCGCACAATTGATCTGGATGACAGACACATGTCACGTTCCCTGATGATCGTCGGTCGGCCAAGCACACAAGGACTCGGCATGCAAGACCAATCACCATCTGTCCTCGCCGACGGCTCCGTTCAATCTGGTGATCCGTCAATCGCCGAAATGCTGCGCGCTCAGATCTGCTGCAGCCGCGAACTCTCGTTCCTCATGGAAGCACATGACGGTCTCTCCGCCGCGATCGCTAAGCGCGCAGGTTTCAACGGCCTTTGGGCATCTGGCCTATCGATAGCCTCCTCTCTGGGCTACCGCGACGCCAATGAAGGATCGTGGAGTCAACTTGTCGACGTCGTCGAGCGGATCGTGGATTCGAGCCAGCTGCCGGTTCTGGTCGATGGGGACGGTGGGTTCGGCAACTTCAACAACGCTCGCCTGCTGGCGCGCAAACTCTGTCAGCGCGGCGCTGCCGGGATCGCGCTGGAGGACAGCTGCTTTCCGAAGATGAACTCGTTCGTTGGTGATCTGCATCCCCTCGCCGACATCGATGAATTCTCTGGCCGCTTGCGTGCCGTGAAGGATACAGTCGCGGGCGACTTCGTCCTTGTGGCCCGGACAGAAGCGCTCATCAATGGCCACGGAATGGACGAAGCAATCTCGCGCGCTCACGCTTACGCGGACGCTGGAGCCGATGCGATCCTCATTCACTCGCGACGGACCACCGCCGACGAGATCCTTGCGTTTGTGTGCGCCTGGCGGAACAGGCTGCCGGTGGTGATTGTTCCGACGAAATACTATCGAACGCCAGTCTCTGCCTATCGCAAAGCCCGCATTTCCACGGTGATCTGGGCCAACCACTCGATGAGGGCCGCAATAGCCGCTATGCGCCAAGTCTGCGGTCGCATCTTCGCTGAAGAGAACACTGCGAGCATTGAGCTCAATATTGCGACGCTCGACGAGGTCTTCGAACTGCAACGATACGACGAACTGGCCCGAGCGGAAGCGCGATATTCGCCTGAGCTGGGATGAGACGCCTTTCATACACACGACGGCAGCGATTCCGCAGGGCGCAGCTGACATGAAACCTTCTGCCATACGATCCAGCGCAAACGACGCGATGTGCCCTCACATCGGATATAGAGTGAAACGGCGCGGCAGCTCTTCCGCCACTCACCATCCTTGGGGCAATCCCTCGCCGTTTCAGCGACCATCCAATCATCCAAACAGTCAATGGGACGATGAACCGTCACCCTCAATATGAGCAGGTCCTCCTTTTGTAGCGGGCACGCTTCGCGCCGCAGCACTAATCGTGACATGTTGGATTAACGGAGGAGCGCACATGCTGGCGCAGCGCACAGCCCTGTTCAAGTCTTCGGACACCGCCGCGGCGTGGACCGCGGCCAAAGCAGCTGCCGCGCGCGCTGAGCAAATCATCGATTTGACCGCTGAAGAGATCCGGAGTGACCTAGCGCCGATGGTGCGAGAGGGCACCATCATCGCGATTAATCGCAATGTCGACCACAACACCGAGACAGGCGACCCGAAAGAGCTCCGCCACGCGATCGCTCGCAATATTTCGACCGAGACCAGTCAACCTTGGTCGGCGGACGAAGTCGCAGTAACGGGCGGCTCCAAACATGCACTCTTCAACGCGGCTATGGTGCTTCTCAATCCCGGGGACGAGGTGCTCATCCCCGTCCCACATTGGACTTCTTTCCCCGCGCAGATCCTTCTGGCTGGCGGCACCCCGATCTTCATCGAGACAAGGGACAACAACTACGTGCCGAAGCTTTCAGATCTAGCTGCGGCAGTTACATCAAAGACTAAAGCGATCGTTGTCAACAGCCCGAACAATCCGACTGGCACGATTTACGACCGCGAAACTCTTGCTGAAATTGCCCAGCTTGCTATCGAGCGGGATCTCTGGATTGTGTTCGATGAATGCTATGCCGCTTTCGCCCATGCCCCACACATCCATCATCCGATCGTCTCGGTCGCTCCTGCGGCACGCGTCCGCACTCTGATCGTTAATTCTTTCTCCAAATCCCTGGCCCTGACCGGCTGGCGGATTGGCTATCTCGCCGGCCCAAGAGCCGTTATCAGCGCAGCGCAGGCGCTACAACGCGATACGACCCACAACCCGAACCTCATTGCACAGCATGCACTGCTCCATCAGTTGAACTGCGGTGATGACGCCTTCCAACAAAAACTTCAACGTCAGGTTGGCGACGCGCGAACGCTTGGGCTCTTCATCCTGTCGACGCTAAGATCAATCCCCCAACCTGCTGCCCAAGGCGGATTTCACTTCTATCTCGATCTCAAAGGCTGGCAGCGGCGCACCAAGGGCCCCGGCCCCGAATTCAACGCCGATGACGTCGTTAACGTATTGCTGATGGACGCTGGTGTCGCGACAGTTTCGGGTACGGTCTTCGGCGATCCAGCCGGGGTCCGGCTCTCCTACGGCGTTGATCTTGGCTCGCTCGACAAGGGATTGCGACGTCTGTGCGCAACTCTGAACACGTGGAACTGAATTCCTGGCTCTTCGGCGTGCTTGGAATTGCAGAAGGTTAGCATTATGCCCGAATTTCCACGCCGTGCCATCGTCCTTGCGGCTGGTCTCGGCTCACGCCTGCGGCCGCTGACGGATCTGCGGCCAAAGCCACTCGTCGAGGTCAACGGCACGCCGATCCTGCACAACGCCCTGCGGAACCTGGAGGCAGTCGGCGTCGACGAGGTGACGATCGTCGTCGGCTACCGCAAGGACGCCATTCAATATGCGTGCGGCAGCCGCTTCGGCGGGCTTGCGATCAACTACGTCGAATCGATAGTTTTCGATCGCACCGGTAGCGCCTATTCCCTGTGGCTGGCGCGTGACGCGCTGCTTTCTGGAGACTGCTTTCTCCTCGAGGGAGACGTTTTCTTCGAGCAAGATGCATTGCGCCGCCTGATCGGCCCAGCGACCGATCTGGCAGCAGTAGCTCCCTTCGATGAATCCATGGAAGGGTCTGCAGTTCTTTTGTCGGATAACGGCTTCATCACAGGTTTCCGCATGAAGCAAACGGCGGCTAACCTTGTCACGGATGGCCCGCGGCTTTTCAAAACTATGAACCTACTACGTTTCTCGGCCCCGACCCTCAAGGCAACGATCGTTCCAGCCCTGGACGATATCATCGGGTCCGGAGCTACGCAGGCCTACACCGAAGAGCTTCTTGGCTATCTGGTGGAGAAGCGCGGCCTACAGCTCGCAGCGGCGCGATGCGATGATCTCAGGTGGTGCGAAATCGATAGCACCGAAGATCTGCGCATTGCAGAGCGCATTTTCTCACCGGCGCATGCCCTCGGCCAATCGTACGACCAGCAGGATTAGTGAGGTGCCAATGCTAAAATACCTTTGGGATCCGGCGAATGCCATCACAGCGGGGGGTCTTGTTTTGTCATCCGCCAGCCTGTTCCTCGCTCTGTCCGGGCACCTTGAGCTATCCGTGGCGGTGGCTCTTTGGGCTGTCCTGTCAGATCACCTCGATGGCTTCGTGGCCGCCCGCACAGCGAATCGTGATCCAGACGCTGCCAAAATGGGCAAGAGCCTGGACGGGTTCGGCGACATTATCTACGGAGCCGTATTGCCCACCGCAGTTGTGATCCAGCTCAGCCACACCTCCATTCTTTCCCTGGCGACCGCCACTGCTCTACTCGTGGCGGGAGCAATCAGGCTTAGCTATTTTGCAAATTTCGGCCGATCGTCCGACGGGCGCTTCTTGGGTGTGCCCCTGTCGTACGACGTTCCGCTAATGGCTCTCTTGTTCCTTCTCCAGCCTCTCATCGGAGCCGAATTATTTGAGTGGCTCGTGAACATCTGCTTCTTGCTGCTTGCCATCGCTCACGTGGCATCCATTCGTGTGCCGTCACCGAACCCGGCAATGTATGCGGCAATCAGCATCTTCGCCGCGACGTCTTCGGCGGTCTTAGCCAGCCGTTCTCTTTGACCAGCCGAGGGCAGATTAACGAAGGGTACGGAGAGAGGCATGATCGGTGCACGTGCTAGGCTTTCTGGTAGGACAATCTGCCAAGCACAAGTCCGTAGCCGTTTTCCTGAATGTTGTGCCTCACTGACCGGCGAAAAAGGGCAGCATTACGTACAGGGCCGTGAGATGTTTATTAGGGCATCCATCGTACTTGCAATGAGGCGGCTGGTATGACCATTCGGCTTGAACTCTTGCAAGCACCTGATCTGCGTCAACGAGATCACGTACGAGGCTGGATCTTTCGGGAACTCGGCGTCGAACCGTTCATTCAATGCGCCGGGGTGCGCACGTTATATGGAGCAAGCAATCCGAGTGACGAAGTCATCGCAGCCATGAACGCGGCTGCAGAGGCTTTCGTCGACATGGACGAGCTCGCCGGCGCGGCAGGTAAAAGGCTCGCTGAACTCACGGGCGCCGAATGGGGTGTGATTACCGCCGGCACTGCGGCGACACTGGCGTTAGCCACTGCGGCGTGCATCGCCGGAAACAATCCGGAATTGATGTTGCGATTGCCGGACACATCGGGGCTGCGCAACAAGGTATTGATCCCCTCTGATCAACGGTTTGCCTATGAACAGGCAATCCGTATCGCAGGCGGCGAGATTGTGAGTGTTGCCACTGTAGAAAGGCTGGCAGAGGCATTGGACGGAAGCGTCGCGATGATCTGCCTGCTCGGCCGCATGGACGCAGCGTCCGTATTGCCATTAAGCTCAATCCTGTCTCTCGCGCGTGCCCATGGCGTGCCGATTCTCGTCGATGCTGCCGGGCTTTCGCCAGAAAAGCCGGACCGCTGGATCAAATGCGGCGTTGACCTGGTGGTTTATGCGGGCGGCAAATATATCCGGGCTCCACAATCGACTGCGATCGTGCTTGGGAGTGAACGGCTATGCAAGGCAATCTGGTGGAACGGAGCGCCTCACCAGGCCTTCGGCCGGGCGATGAAGGTGGGCAAGGAGGAGATTGTGGGTGCTGTCGTCGCACTCGATCGCTGGATCAATTCTCAAACAGCCAAACACGACCGTGACCAATGGCTTCCGCGCTTAAAGCGGATTGAGGCGCAGCTCAACTTTCTGCCAGGCGTCACGACCGAGGTGCTGTCCTGGCCCGGTTCTGTCACAGCAGTTCGGCTCAAGGTGAGCTGGGACGAGAAAGTCGTTCCATTCAGTGCGGAAGATCTACGGCTTGCGCTCTTACGGCAGCGACCACGGATTCTTATCCACGATTTTTGGTCCACGCCGACCTCGATCGTGCTTGATCCTGTCAATCTCGGCGATGACGAGGCGGAGATCGTCGGCCGTGCTTTGGCAAGCGCGTTTTATGAGCCCAGGTGCATTGCTGAACTGCCCTCAATCCTTCGGGCAGAAGCCGACGTCTCAGGGAGTTGGCGTATCGAAATTCAGTTCCTTCATGGCTCGGCGACACATCATCTCGATCTTCAGCAGAATGAGGTGCTGATATCTGGTGTCCATCACACCGGATCATCTTCCCGCGGGCTTTCCGGTGAGATTCACGGCGACCATCTCCGGTTCGAGGCTGCACACGAGCAGATACCGATGTCCCTGTTCTATGGCTTCGAGGGCAAAATCGCCGAAGACGGCAGTATCAGTGGAACGGTCCAGCTCGGTGGCAGCGCCAAAGACCATCTCGGACCGGTTTTCAAGGGCCAATACGGTTCGGCGGAATTTCATGCATCGCAACGTCCGCGCAACACCGGATAGCTCGACCGAGGTCATGGACATTATCGCGCCGAAAATCCAAGGAAGGTTGAAATGAACGTTCAGACGATCGAAGTGGGATCCCAGCATCCGTTGAGCTTGCATGGCAAAGTGGCGTTGATCGTTGGCGGCTACGGAGCGATCGGCACAACAATCTCCGAAGTGTTGACCCTTGCCGGTGCGACCAGCATTATTGCGGGACGAAACGGGGACCGGGCGCGGGCTCTTGCCGCTGAGCTGGCCACGCGAGGCTTCTCAGCCCGTGCTATCGAGCTGGACGCGTGCGATGTCGGCGCGGTGCATGCGCTCTCTGCGTCTCTGAAGCAACAACATGGTTCTATAGATATTCTGGTGAACTGCACCGGCTTCAACAAGGAGCAGATGCTGTTCGAGGTGACACCGGAAGCCTTCGATGAGGTCTATTCCAGGACATTGCGTGCCGGAATGTTTCTCTCCCAGGCGGTCGCTGCTCAGCAATTATCCGCCGGAAGAGGCGGGAGTCATATCCATCTCCTTTCCGTGCGCTCATCGCTTGGTTTCCGAAACCGCGGCTATAGCGCCTTTTGCGCCGCCAAAGGCGGGCTCGCCGTGTTGTTGAAGCAACTGGCAACGGAATTGGGGCCGTACGACATCACCGTAAATGGTGTCGCGCCTGGGCTGGTACGGACGCAGAAGAACGAAGAAGCCTTAGATGACCCGGCCGCATTCAAGCGAGCCACCGTGAACATTCCCCTTGGGCGATTGGCTACGCCTGAGGATGTCGCAGGCGCTGTGCACTTCTTCGCGTCTTCGCTATCCCGCTTCGTGACGGGCCAAATTCTTCGCATCGATGGCGGGCTCACCGCCAGTGCCTGAGCAAACTTTCCAGGAGGGAGGAGCCGATGAAAATCGGAGTCGTTGGGGCTGGTATCATTGGCAGCTCCATTGCCTATCACCTGGGAAAGGCCGGCGCCCGAGTGACCGTGTTCGACATCGGCGATCCTGGCAATGGCGTGTCTTCCACGTCATTTGCATGTCTTAATGCGTTTGGCCAAGCCGAAGCCGACCTGCCGTTTAGGCTCGACGCTATCAAGTACCACAGCATGATCGCTCGCGAAGTCGGAAGCGAGCGCCACCTCCACACGACTGGAACGTTGCGGCTCACCTCCTCCGGGAATGATGCTGCAAAGCTCGAACAGAATGCCAAGGCTCTTTCCAAGTACGGAAGTCAGTTGGAATTCATTTCACCGGCCGCAGCAAGTCGCCTTGAGCCAGCTATCAGGACTGAATCGGCCGCCGAAGCAGTTCTGGTTCCGGAAGAAGGATGGGTGAATGCAGGAGCGCTATGCCGGGCTCTGATAGACTTCTCTACTAAACAGTTTGCGGTTCGGTATCGGCGGGAGCAAGTACTAGGTCTTGAGAGCCTTCAGTCAAAGGCACGACTGCGCCTTACGACAGGAACTGAGGTATTCGACTCCCTCGTGCTGGCGGCCGGCAATGACACCAATGCATTGCTCACGCCTGCCGGGTTCATCCCACTTAGATTGACAGCAGCACCCGGGCCGCTTGTGGACCTCTCTTGTTCGCTGGGCTCGCAAGGCGTGCGACGGGCTGTCTACGCCGACAAGCTCCATGTCAGGCCGGGCGACCACGGAGGGTTTCTGGCCGGCGTCGCTGCGGTCGCTGGTGACGCCCCCGAGCATGAGCGAATGGAGGAGGAGCGCCGTTCTCTGATTCGTTCCGCAAGCGAGTGGATCATGAATTTTGCGGAAATGGGACAAAGATGGACAGTTGGTGTACGTCCGATGCCGGCGGATGGCCGGCCGATGATTGGCGCTCTTGACGAAGACCGCACCATATACGTAGCGGTCATGCACGGCGGAATAACCCTTGGTCCGTTAGCAGGACGCCTCGTCGCATCTGAAATGGTGGAAGAGAATGAGACCATCGAGCTAGACGCCTATCGGCCGAGGCGATCAATTGCGCAAGATGCCGATTGGCGTGAGCAAACGCTGTCAACCAGACCGTCCAAGTAGCGACCAAGGGCCGGGAATAGGATCATGGATACAAAACTGTGATTACAAGAGATAGCTAGAGACAGCGGTCAACCGAGCAGATCAATCTGTAGGCGGCCGTTGTCGACGACCTCGGAGTCGTCCGTCTCGTTGGCGATCCTGCCATCGTCGAGGAAGCGGGCGAAATCTTTCCAGCGCCTGAGCATGTAATTCATAGGCTTCAGGACCTCGGAGGAGCGCGAGAGGGTTTCGCGCTCACGCAGCAACCAGGCGTGCATGTCCTTGAGAAGTGGCTTGCTCTTTTCCTGGCGCACGGCGCGCCGCTCGTCGGCGCCGCGGCCGTTGATGGCGCGCTCGATCTCGAACAACGCATCGAAGCGCGCGCGCTCTGGCGGTTGAGCGGGATATGCATAGCGCCTCGCGCAGATTTTACTCCTACATGAAGCGCTTACGAAGCACAGCCCAAGGTTCGAATCGCCTGCGCTGCGCCATTTTACGATTTTGCACGATATCGCTGCCAGGCGGCCGAAATTGCTGCATCTTGGCATCGGCGCCGCCCGATACCTTCCCTCTATCGACGTGACCGACGGAATTGCTAATCCGCTAGCCCTAAGACAAACGCCAAAGCAATCCCGACCCGAGCCATGTCTTGGTTGCCGAGACGCCCGATCTTCTGCCCGACCCGTTCGCGTTTCACGGTGACGGGCTTGTCGGCCATCACCTGCGATCTAAGTCGCAATCCATTATCGGGCTTTGATTCGATGGTGACGCGAAAATCCGGAGCGTCTACCAGTTCGGAAGTCAACTGGCAAAGCACTACAGAAGCATGGCTCTGCGGAAAGGCGTCAGTCTGCACGATGACCGCTGAGCGGGGCTTGCCATAGTCACCGGCCGCGGCAACAACTATCACGTCACCGCGTTGCATCTGCATCAAACTCGGAGACCGACTCGATCCACTCCAGCGCGTCGCGTTCGCGATCAGGGTCGAGACGGGCGACCTGCTTCGCCACCCGTCGTCGCACCGCCCGCGAGCGGGCATCGGCTACCACGAGACGCAATTCGCGTAATCCCCCTGCGCGCCGCCGCTGCCGCATCATCTTCATCCTTTCGGCTGCGGTCATGAGACTTCCCCATCTGTAACGCGTGACAGCGTCACGCGTTACAGGCCGGGAGGCAAGGTCAATTCGAAGTCGCGGGCACGGCCGAACACTGCTGCAACTCCGCTGTTCCGTCGGACGGTCGGCTGCGTTCGCTGTTCTGTGGCGTTTGCTCGTAGCGCCCACGCAAAGATCGGCAACTTCCCGGACGCGATGGGGTAGACTCGAGCACGGCATCATAGCGCCACGGCGAAACAGTAGTGCCCATCTTCATCGGCCGTGGCGCGCCATTTCACTGTAGGATCCCCCCTAAGTTTGGACTTGTGCCACCGAGGCTGGACTCGGCGCCACGTATGTCTGGACCGGCGCGAGTACCCTCCCTCCCGCGCCACGGCTTCAATGGTCATTGGCAAGATCGTGTTGCTTGATTTTCTCGGGCGTATTCGCCCAAGGTTCCCCTGGGATCAGTTGAACGATGTCGCGGAAGACGGCTGCAAACGCTTGGCAGCGCGGCGGCAGCCATGACCAGAAGGTCAAGCGCGGTCAAACTCGGGATCGAAAAGCCGATCCATGATTTCATCTGGCTCTGTCCAACGCATCACCGCCACATGCATATGATGATCAGCGTCTACATGACCGACACAAGGTCAGGCGATTTTCTCGACCGGATTCCGGACCGCGCGCGCGACCACTGGCGTGCGGTCGAGCACACCTTCCAGACGGCTGTTGATCTGTTTCGGAGCATCGGCGGCATGCACGAGAACGGACTCGACTCCGACTACCCGTATTACGATTACGGTTGGTCGAGATGATTCTTGCAGGTTAGCCTTCAGCGTGAGGCCGCATAACGTTAGGCTCTTCGTATCACCAGCACTCTGGTTCGCGGCCCGCCGAGGATTCCCAGCCGCCGGGCTGACGGGCACCACGTGCTGTCAAGCTGCATTGCCGCGCGGCAGCCCAAGGCGGGCCGTCGCGGTGGCGCGCCCGAGCAGAGGAGCCAAGTCTTCGTTGATCGATTGAAGAAGCCGGAACGCATCAAGAGCGTCAGGCAACCAACCAGCTGGAGAGACGAAAGCGAGATTTTCCAAGCGACGGGCGAGCGTTGCTAGCGCCTCCCTCCGATCCGCAATCGCAGCCGCGCATTCCAGCAACACGGAGACTGTCGGCAACAGACGCCCAATTCCGTACTCCGTCACGAGTCGTTCGATAGCAACAACGGCAACGGTTTCGGCCAATTCCGCATCGTGATTCCGCGCAGCGATGAGGGCCGCCAAATCGAGGGCCGCTTGGGCGAAGTCGGGATTGGTCGTTGCCAACTCGGAGCGAAGGGTCGCCATAACCTTGAGGACTGAAGATCGGGCTTCGGGAGGAAATCCGAACATGTAAACAAGCTGGATGAACTCAAGAAACTTCTCGACGGTTGGCGCTTTCCCAAGTTCAGTGAACAACTTGCCGACGGGCGTGTCGGCAGGGGGTTGATCGCTGGAGGGCACCCGCCATCCCTGCAAGAGCGCAGGGAACATGCGCGCCATCGGGGGTGCACCGTCCGTAATTGAGGATCGGGCGTCCTCCAGCCGCTTGCGCCAGCTCTCGGGTGCCGTGTCGCCAAGTTTCTCCAGTGATGCCAGGAGACGGCCGTAAACATCGGCAGCGATAAAGTTCGGATTTATCCAGTCGGGACGCCAACGGGGTTCAACATCGAAATCATTCATCACCGAAAGATAGAAACTCTTTCCCGTATTGCGCATGGCCCAATTGAGCAACGAGCCTTCCTCGTCATTGCTACCGCCGAGAACACGCGTGACGAGGGCGGCATGAGAAGCAGCCGCAAGGCGCCGCCAAAACACGGGTTGCCTACGCAGTGTCTGATGTTCGGCAAGATAGGCGGTCGCGACAACAAATCCGGTGGCGAATGTCGTCAGTTCGCCATGCAGTCGCTTGGGATCGGTTAGCAGCCGATCAAGAATTTCCTCTCCCACAGTAACGAATCGAGGATCGGAATCGGCACGATTGGAACAAATATCGAATGCACCTGCTAGCGCAAAGGGATCTGTGTACTGAACCAGATGCCTCAAAGCTTCGAGCAGCTCGTCCTCATTGAATTGACCTAAAGTCTCCAAGGGCACAAGCTCAGGGCTGCCAAACGTCAGCGAAACGACGTCAAGGGCATCCTTGAGATCTTGGGTGAAATGTGATGCTCGCTGAGCGGCAAGTTCATCTCGCACGAAATCGACAAGCAGTTCCGAGGTGAGCCGCTTTGCCGTGAGGTTCTCCCAGTGCGTCATTTCGGAGGGAAGTAGATCCTTCCGCCCAATAGTTCCTCGGTTAGCTGCCTCGCGCAGCAAAGTCGTAAATGTTTCAGGCGATCCGGCTAAGATCGTGCGAGCCGCGAAGAAGTCCGCTTGGGTGTAGTTGGGCTTGTTGACAACGGCCAGGAGCTCATCTCGCCACTGTGTCGCGAGCGTGTTGCTCTTCAAGATCGCCGCCATGGCGCGCTGCCGTCTCGCTAGCTTTTCTGACAGCAGGGCAGCATGCGGAAAGGCAATCCTATGATTTCCATAACTAACGTACGCGCTCTGGTCACCCACTTCGAGCTTCAGGTCGCGGATGCCACCACCCACGTCCCGCAATTCCGGAATCGGCTCGCCATCGGCAGCCTTTTTGAAAGCCGCGAACAGCGCATCTCGGTCGAGCACCAGATTTTCAGGAAGCTTGATCGGATTTGAGACACCGATGCCGCTCCGACTAACGATCACGCCGTCAGCAAGCACGTCGCTTTGCATCTCTGGCCCGATGCGTCGCAGCGCATAAAGAACCTTGTAGCGAGCAAGTTCTTCAGGCGTTAGATCCGGCTTATTCTTCGTCATCATCACCCCCCGTCCCCCATGGCATCAAAGCGAACTCCTGGATGTAGGAAACGACTTGCTGGTAAAGATCAGGAGATACAAGACGAACTTCCGACATCAGAACGTCGTCAAGCCACCTTTGATACGGTCCGATCTTCTTGTCGTCGAGAATTTCGACCGGCAAGGCAAAACCGCCGATAAGTGCGCGATGAACGGCGCCGATCCAACCAGGTGGTGGCTGCCCTCCCCAGCGGGCAAGCCAATCTTCGGGCACAATCCGCATCTCGAAGATGGCCGACGCGATCACGCGGGCGCGCTGTTCGTCCGGCTCTTCAACCCAGATTTGCGAAATAGCTCCCCGGATTGCCTGGACATAGGTCATGAACCACCGCATTTCGGCTGGAAATTGCGGTATCTCGGAGATTCTCGCGAGGTCGAAGCTATCGCGAATAGCCCTAAATTCGGGCGCTTCATTCTGTCGATTTCGTTTGGCTGCCGCTACCACTTCCGCCGTCGTCAAGGGAACCAGCAGGGCCCCGGCTTCGCGAAGACGATAGCGAATTGCCCGATATCGGTCACCGGACAGAACACCGCGCTTCAAAAGCTCTTCGATCAAGTCGAGGGTTGACACCACGCGCGAGCGCCGGCCGGCTGTATCGGCACCAAACGCCTCTTTGTTAAGAGCGCGATCGTCAACAACAACAACGTCGGCCCCCTTGAAATCGACGAACAGGCTTACCGTCGACTGGGGCCCATCAAACTCGGTCTCGTCCGCGTTGAGACGCCGAGATCCAAATGACACATGACCGGCAGCATTCGCCTGGCGGATTGCGGATCGAATATCATCAATGACCTGGAAAACCTGGGCGACGTTCCGATCGTCATCGATCAGAACATTGGCTTCGTCTTCTGTCGATCCATGGATGTAGACATTCCGAAAGGTACGCAGAAAGGCTTGCAGGAGTTTGGTATACTGCAAATAAGCCAGCGCGAGGCCATCGAGGAGAATCGGCTGCTCTGGCGTCGGAGCAACAGAAGAAGGCCAGCCTTTGTCTTGCAGGTTGAAATACTGCCGGGCTGCTGTTTCCGCCTCTTCATCGATCGCGTTTAGCTCGGTTATCGCCTTGAGCAGTCCGTGCATATCACACAGATAGTCGCTCTGCGCGCTCATATCGGCAACGCCGTCTTCCGAGATTCTTGCTCGGCTAACCGGCGCGGGGCGAATAACGATCCCCTTCGTGGCTTTGGCCTCTCGGATCAGCGCGCTCAATTCAACGCCGACCTCCTCAGACAAAGGATCACGCGCAAGATCGGGGGTGCGCAAGACTTTCAACTGTCCCTTTGCAATGGCGTCCCGAACATCCATTGCCTTTCGAAGCCGCGTCTTTTGTCCCCGGCGAATACGCCGACGTCCCTCGAACAGTTCGGCAAGCACGCCTGCGGGCAAGACGACATTTGGGAACGCTTCAAGGACTACGGGCAGAATCCCGAGCCAACCAAGGACGAGAAGCGCCGTTATGTCCAAAGCAAGAGCCGCTGGTGCGCCAATCGGCAGCGGCAGACGTCTGCCGGCGAAGAGAGGAAGCGCGACCCGCCGCCGGCTGTCGGTCGGCGCGGCGTTGCGGATGAGATTGCGTAGAATCAAATCGATCGGGGTGGTGCGCAATCCGGCGCCGGCCGCAAAAATCGGCAGTTCTCCACGCACGACGTTTTCGGTGATGGACCGTGTATGTTGGTCCCACTCGGTCTGCTGCGCGAGAAGTTCTTTGATCTCGAAGGTCTGAATCGGCCCGTCCGGACCTGAGAGCGCAAGCGCTTTTTGAAACCACGCGTGGGCCTCGGGACGATCTTCTTCGAGACCTTGCTCCACGAACAGATGGTAAGCACCGAGCAGCACGTGGGGATCGTCGCCACCCTTGGCGATGGCCGCATTAACAAGATCCATAAGCGAACCCTGTCCCGACGCTTGCGCGAGGTGCGCGGCGCGAATAAGCGAAAGTCCATCGAGATTGCGGGCGGGCTCGAGCGACGCCGCGAGCGGGGCCGCCAGCAGTTCCCATTCCCCGGTCTCGATCGCGAGGGCAACTTCAAGTTGGAGATCACGATCGGCGGGATGGTCTCTCACTACCTTCCCGGCAACGTCCTTTGCTTCACCCAGACGACCCAGGCGAAATAGTTGCCAGCCGTAGTGACGCAAGAAACGAACGTCGCGATCCTCGAGCTCCGGATGGCTCTCGACAAGGCGAACAAAATTGTCACCATCGCCCGCATG
The DNA here is from genome assembly GCF_050435825.1 of Bradyrhizobium sp. I1.14.4. Classification (NCBI taxonomy): domain Bacteria; kingdom Pseudomonadati; phylum Pseudomonadota; class Alphaproteobacteria; order Hyphomicrobiales; family Nitrobacteraceae; genus Bradyrhizobium; species Bradyrhizobium sp. I1.14.4. Next base: position 63,209 of record NZ_JBNDLA010000028.1, read on the forward strand.
CATTGCGGCTTCAGCAGCGAGCGCGATGATACGCGGGTCTTTGGTGTCTTCGTAAAGAAGCTCGGCGTACCTAGCGATGGCGGCATGATCTTTCTTCCGCGCGAGCTCACTCACAAGGGCACGGAGCGCCTCGGTCGTTTTATCGTTCTCATAGAGGCGCCGATGTTCTGCGACCGGATCGGCGCCTTGCGCCTTCGCGATTTCGGCGCGAAGGCCAGCGATCTGACTTGCCGCAAAGCGGCTCAGATTATCCTCTAGGATAATATTCGCGGAGGTCGCATCCCCACTCTTGGCCAACGCCTGGATCTCGACCGAAAAGGCTTCTCTCTTTCCCAAGATCGCTTCTACCTGGAGCCGCTTCGAGGCGATCAGTGACGCGAGACCGGCTGCGTCATTGCCATGCATCTTGATGACAAAGGCAGCGCGGAGCTCTTCGTTGGTCAAACCGCCAAGGGCGTCACGACGCGCCAGATAATTTTCCAGACCTGCCGGCGAATATCCCTTTAGATAGGCTAGCGCGTATTGGACGAGCGACACGGCAAGAGCATGGTCTTCCATATCGCGTCGAAGTTGAGCAAGCGCGGCTTCTTTACGCGCGGGATGCAGCAATTCGCACCAAACGATGTAGGAACCGATGATCTGCGGAGCGTGCTGTAGTTCGAGGGTCCTTGCATAGGGCAACGCCTGACGCAGGTCATTCAAAGCCGCGTCGAGCGCTTTCGAGAGGTCAGGATCGCCTATGATGGGCGACGCATTGCTCACGTCTAAGGGCAAGCCGCTGAGGGCGCTCGCTTGCTCCGGCACCGGGAGCACGCTCGCAAAGCTCATGGCACCTCTCAGAAAATAGAGGTAGGGGAGCTGCGCGAATTGCGAGAGGTTTGCCTGGGAAAGTATCCGGTTGACGGAAGCCAGATCGTTGCGCTTCAAATAGACGTAGCACAAGCTGAGTACGCCATTGGGCGTAAGCAGCGCCGGCGAAAGGTTGTTCTCAGCCAACCAATCAGTGGCAATCTCGGCGCCGCGCTCATTCGCGAGTATGGTGAACAGAACGGTTCGCGAATCTGGATCGGTTCTGTCGCGCAGGAGCTGGATAGCCTCGTCGACCCGACCTTCCGCGACGGCTAGACGCGCCCGCGCGAGTTCATCAGGCTCGGATCCCGAAAGCTTTCGGCCCTCCGCGAGGAAGCGGCGCGCGTCATCAAGATTGCCATGGATCGATGCCGACCGCGAGGCCCGAAGGAGAATCTTGCGTCTCAAATTCGAAGACGGCGCTCCTTTCGTTTCCAGGAGTTCAGAGGCGAGCGGCGCGAATTCATCTCGTTTGTTGAGTTCAGGAAAGACCGAACGCTGGAGAAGGCGTTCGTAGCGCGCGGCGTAATCGCGCTCGAGCGCATCAGTCAACCGGTCGTCCAGCGGGCCGGACTGGCCAGTCGGGACCTGCGCGGGGCTAGGACCGGCGAAAAGACTGGTGTTTAGCAATTCCTCGACGACGCGGGTGACGATCTCGCCGGGCAATTCACGCTTCATCTGACGAAGCGTGTAGATGCTGAAATGCTTCTCAAGCAGCTCGGGGTAGTCGTAGAGGCGGCGGGTAAGCTCTTTCCATCCGAAGACGGTTACGCGGAAGAGTCCTTGTTCAGCCTGCTTGGCAGAAACGGCATTGACGTGATCCGTGATGTAGACGTCGTTGTCAGCCGTGGTTGCAAAGATATAGGTGCGAAGTGGTGGATCGAACTTCTTGGCTTCTTGAATTTCCGCGTCAATTTCGGGGATCGTCAGTTTGGTAGGTGGCCAATCGCGCTTGCCTTTGCACTGAACCCCGGCGTCGGCCTCACTATCCTTCCCGTAGATGTCGACGCCGTGTTGTCGTTGCCCGGTGCGGCCGTAGCGGACGACTTGATTGTCCTTCCAGATGCGCGAAAAAAGATCAGCGCAGAGTTCCTCGAATTTGTCCCAGCTCGGCGGCGGGCGAAGCTGTTCGTTGTTGGCGTCAGACATGTTTTTGAATTCCGACCCGCCTTGTTATTCGTGACTGATGGCAGCCCTCGTGCTGGTCTGGGGTGTGCCTGGGACCGAGCCAAAAGGGCTGCCCAAATAGAACATTACAAGAACCATCGCAACTCATAGCTGCACCTGGAACTCAATAACCGGTTGATAAATCTGGGATATTACTACTAACTACCTCAAAGAAGAAGCCAAACGGTATAAATGCTCTTAAGAGCCAGTTATCTTTTATTATGGGCTCTTAAAAGCAAATAATTGCAAAAAGCAGCAAATTGATGCATGCTCTTAAAGGCACTATAAATCGAGTATCGGGCCTTTAAGAGCATGGTAGCGACCAACAAACTTCAAAAGGCACCGCCCTTCCACGTGTCGCGGGCCCTCAAGCAATTGGGAGCTGATCTGCGCACTGCACGCATCCGCCGCAACATGACCATGGAGGATGCAGCCAGCAGAATTGGAACGGGACTGCGGGCCGTTATGGATGCCGAAAAGGGCAAAGCCTCGACGGGTATCGTGGTCTATGCCGGACTGCTGTGGCTCTACGATATGCTCCAGCCCCTCGAAGAACTTGCGGATCCGTCCAAAGACAAAGAAGGAATCGCATTGCAAGCGACGCGGGAGCGCAAGCGGGCTCGTAAACCCAGGGGGCTAGACAATGACTTCTAAAGGCAACACCGAATGCTTCGTCTACATCACGCTGCCCGGTCAGACTGAAGCGGTGACCGCCGGCCGTTTCCAGCTTGCCAAGGATCGCCGTGGCAACGCTCTGGGCCGCTTCGTTTACGGCAAGTCGTACCTCTCACGCGGAGATGCGGTATCGATTGATCCGGTCGAGCTTAAACTCTCGGGAGAGACCTACGAAACAGGCCGACTGAATGGTGTCTTTGGCGCGTTGCGCGACGCAGGACCGGACTATTGGGGTCGCCGTGTCATCGAGAAGCATGCCGGAGTTCCTCAACTTGGTGAACTCGATTACCTGCTGAATTCAGCCGACGACCGCGCAGGGGCGCTTGGGTTTGGACTTGGTCAACAACCTCCGGCACCGCGTCGTAAATTCAACAAAACGCTCGAACTCGCCAAGCTTCAGGAAATCGCCGAAGCCTTGATGCGTGAGGAAGATGTAAAAACCGAGGAGGCAGCACAGGTCCAAGACTTGATGCTCCTAGGCACCTCCATGGGGGGAGCCCGTCCGAAAGCTGTCGTAGAGGACGACGACGGACTCTGGATCGCGAAATTCAACCGCCCCGACGACCGCTGGAACAACACGCGCGTCGAGCGCGCGATGCTTGAGTTGGCCAAATCTTGCGGCCTTCGCGTCGCTGAGAGCCGTGTCGCCACGGTCGGAGCGAAGGACGTTCTTCTCGTCAAGCGGTTCGATCGAACGAAGACGGATAAGGGATACCTGCGTTCGCGGATGATCAGCGGGCTAACCGTGCTGCGTGCTGAGGAAGCACTCGAGATGCGAGACCGCTGGTCGTATGTATTGATGGCCGAAGAGATGCGCCGGGTTACGCAAGAGCCGGAAAAGGATGCCAAGGAACTTTTCCAACGCATGACGTTCAATGCGCTGATCTCCAACCTGGATGATCATCCTCGCAACCACGCGCTGGTCGCCAAAGAGCTGGAATGGCAGCTTTCGCCAGCTTATGACCTGACGCCGTCCCCGGTTATCTCGCAGGAACACCGCGATCTAGCCCTGGAGGTTGGCGACCAGGGGCGATTTGCAAATGCAAAGAACGTGCTGTCGCAACACGCCCGCTTTCTGCTAGATGCCGAAGACGCCAAGGCGATTGTCTCGAACATGACCGAACAGGTGCGCGCCTCGTGGTACGATGTTGTTCGCGGTCAAGGGGTCAGCGAGAAAGACGCCGAAACGATCAAGGGCGCCTTCGTATATCCCGGCTTTCTGACGGAATAGAGCGAGGGACGATTGCTTCCCACCGACTACTTGGATTCGATTGTGCCACTGCGCGGGGACGCTGGGTCGTTCTGCGTCCCTTGGCCAATGCCTGGAAAGCCCGACAGCTTTCCAAGCTTCGATAGCTTTGCCGAATGGCGGAGACGGGGGGCGTTGTCGGCAATCTGAACGGGGCAAGGTCCCTCCTTTTGCGGTTCACGCAATGGGAGGTCCGATGCCCGCCGAGAGATTGCCGATGCGGAAGATTCGAGAAGTTCTACGCCCGAAGTATTCCTGTGGGACGAGCGATCGGGTGATCTCCCGATCTGTCGGGATCGGTCGCACGGCGATTGCGGAGTATGTCCGCCGCGCCGCGGTGATCGGCATCACTTGGCCGATCCCGGAGGAGCTCGACGACACCGCGCTGGAGCGCAAGCTGTTTGCGCCGGCCGGCTACAACCCGCCGCGATCGAAGCCGCTTCCGGATTGGGGGCGTGTCCATGCCGAGTTGCGCCGCCGCAGCGTAACGCTGGCGCTGCTGTGGGAGGAATACCGCGGGCATCATCCCGACGGCTACGGCTACAGCCGGTTCTGCGACCTCTACGTCGAATGGCGCCACGGGATCACGGCGACCATGCGGCAGACCCACGCGGCCGGCGAAAAGCTGTTCGTGGACTTCGCCGGCGATACCGTGCCGGTGTTCGACGGGCTCATCGGGGAGGTCCGCGCCGCCAAGATCTTCGTCGCGGTCATGGGAGCGTCGAATTACACATTCGTCCAAGCTCGGTTCAGCGAGGCGTTGCCCGACTGGATCGGCGCCCATGTGGATGCGCTTACCTTCCTGGGCGGGGTGCCGAAGGCGCTCGTCTGCGACAATCTGAAGGCCGGGGTCACGACGGCGAGCCGCTACGAGCCGGGGGTCAACCGGACCTACCAAGATCTCGCGGCCCATTACGGCACCACCATCATGCCGGCGCGGCCGCGCAAGCCGCGCGACAAGGCCAAGGTCGAGGCGGCGGTTCTCATCGTTCAGCGATGGATTTTGGCGCGGCTGACCAACCAAGCCAAGTTCATGCACGGTGACTTGGGGCGATACTGGTACTCAATGTCTGCGAGCCTGAACCGCATCGCAGCGGACCAGGCCGCCCAGCTCGAAGAAGCTCTTGTCTTGATGACCATTGACCAGGAGCTGACCAAGTACATCAACAGCATTGGGGATCGCGGCCATTTCGACGCTGTGCAAAGTCGCGCCGTCTGGTTCAGGCGATGTGCCGGACGAAGCTGGGGGCGTTCGCGCAGTCGTGCTTGGCGTTGCCCATTCGTATCCCTCCACTGAAGGCCGCCTTGTTTGACGAACGAGATCGCTGCAGGTCCTAGGGGTAATCCTAGGAGAAGCGCTATGACGATTTCGAGGACTGAGGTAATCACATCGGTCGAGCGGCGGCGCCGGTGGTCGCAGGACGAGAAAGAGCGGCTTGTTGCAGCATCGCTTGAGCCGGGCGCCAGTGTTTCCGAGGTGGCTCGCGTGGCCGGGCTTCATGTGAGCCAGCTGTTCAGGTGGCGCAAGGAGCTTTGCAAGCACGGCGAAGCGAGCATGGCTCCGTTTGTTCCGGTCGAGATTGGGCCGCCTGCGTCACCGCGGGAGCTGGCCGAAGCGCCGTTGACGACGACGGCGCGGCGACGCAAGAGCGATGGCATCATCGAGATCGATCTTGGTAGCGGGCATCGCATTCGGGTCGATGGCGACGTTGATGGAGACGCGCTACGTCGCGTTCTCGATGCTTTGGCCCACCGATGATCCCGGTTCCGACGGGCGCGCGAGTGTGGCTGGCGACAGGCCACACGGATATGCGCCGAGGCTTTCCGTCGTTGGCACTCCAGGTGCAGGAGGTGCTGCGCAAGGACCCGCTCAGCGGTCATTTGTTCGTCTTCCGGGGTCGCCGCAGCGATCTTGTGAAGGTGATCTGGCACGATGGCCAGGGGGCATGCCTGTTCACCAAGAGACTCGAGAGAGGAAGGTTTATATGGCCATCCGTTGCGGGTGAAGCTGTGACGATCTCGCCAGCGCAGATGAGCTATCTGTTGTCCGGAATCGATTGGCGCAACCCGCAAGAAGCACAGCGTCCGACACGGGTCGGGTAGCCGTTTTTGGTTTGAATCTGCGGCTTGATCTGATTCAATGGCTTCATGATATCGAAGCCGGACGATCTTCCATCGGACCTTGTCAGCGCTCTAGCGGCGCTGCAGGCCGAGCGTGAAGCGCGGCTGCGAGCCGAAGCGGTGGCTGCCAGTGCGTTGGCGGAGCTGTCGGACAACGAGGCGCTGATCGCGCATCTTGAGCTGCGAATTGAGAAGCTCAAACGCGAACTGCACGGGCAGCGATCCGAGCGCTCGGCACGGCTGCTCGAGCAGTTGGAGTTGGAGCTCGAGGAACTCATCATGACGGCGAGCGAGGACGAGCTCGCCGCACAGGCGGCGGCAGCGAAGACGCAGAACGTCCGTCCCTTCACGCGTAAGCGGCCGGTGCGCAAGCCTTGGCCCGACGATATCGAACACGAGCGCGTCGTTGTTGAAGCTCCAACGACCTGCGCCTGCTGCGGTGGATCGCGGCTGGCGAAGGTGGGCGAGGATGTGACCAAGACCTTGGAGGAGATCCCGCGCCGCTTCAGGGTCATCGAGACGGTGCGCGAGAAGTTCACCTGCCGGGACTGCGAGAAGATCAGCCAGCCGCCGGCGCCGTTCCATGCCACACCGCGTGGCTTCATCGGTCCACAATTGTTGGCGACGATCCTGTTCGACAAGTTCGGCATGCATATCCCGCTCAACCGCCAGAGCGTGCGCTTTAAGGCCGAGAGGATCGATTTGCCGTTATCGACACTGGCTGACCAGATCGGCCACGGGACCTTTGCCGTCATGCCGCTCTTCCACTTGATCGAGCGTCATGTGCTGGCGGCCGAGCGCCTACATGGCGACGACACCACCATCCGTATCCTGGCCAAGGGCAAATGCACGACTGGGCGGATCTGGACCTATGTGCGGGATGACCGACCCTTCGCCGGGCCCGCGCCGCCGGCTGCGGTCTATTACGCCTCGAGCGACCGACGAGGCGAGCATCCCCAAAAGCATCTGGCGGTCTTCGCTGGCATCCTGCAAGCCGATTGCTACAACGGCTTCGAGCCGCTGTTCGATCCGCAGAAGAAGACACTGCCAATTACGCCGGCGTATTGCTTTGCCCATGCACGGCGAGGCTTCTTCGAGCTGGCTGACATTGAGAAAAATGCTCGGGAAAGCAAGAAGGGCAAACCGGTCTCCCCGATCGCACTGGAGGCGGTCAGGCGGCTGGACGCGTTGTTCGAGATCGAGCGCGCCATCAACGGCTGCAGCGCCGACGAGCGACGTGCCGTGCGCCAGGAACAGAGCAAGGCGCTTCTCGACGACATGCACGCCTGGCTACTGTGCGAGCGAGAAACCCTCTCGCGCTCGTCCGAGGTCCTGAAGCCGATCAACTACATGCTCAGGCGCTGGGAGGGCTTCGCCCGCTTCCTCGACGACGGCAGGATCTGCTTGACTACGGATGGTGTTGAGAAGTCCTTACCTTCAGTTCGTGGCAACTTTTTTTGGTTTTTCCTTCCAGGCAGCCACCATGCGTTCGTAGGCCTGCTCGACGCGTGCGACGTAACCAGCTTCCCGTTCGCGGATTTCTTTGATCCAATAGTCCCGGCCCGGGCCAGCCTTGCCGTAGGCACGGGGAGCCCCAGCCTTCAGAGCCACCTTCCGAAGTTTCATCGCGGTGAACGCTGGCCGCGCGTAAGCGTAGTCCTTCCCGGTCGTCAGGACGTGCCAGATCATGACTGCGAGCTTGCGCGCCGTCGCGACGGCTGCGACCCCGGCCCCGTGCTTTTTCTGCGTGCGGTTAAAGAATGCTCGCAACGGACCCGGCGCCGTCTTGGCTGACCACGCCGCCTCAACCAGCATCTTGCGGGCGTCACGGTTGCCCTGCTTCGAGATCCGGCCATGCCGTGCCGGGTGCTCGCCTGACTGCCGAACCCGCGGAGTCAACCCGAAATAGCTGCTGAGCTTATCCGGCGACGGGAAGCGTGCGATGTCGCCGATGGAGGCCAGTACACTCGATGCGACAACCGAACTCACGCCGGGGATCGTCATCAGCTTGAGAGCCCGTGGATCGTCCAGAGCCTGCTGGGCCACGACTTTGTCGATCTCCGCCAGTTGCTTCGTCACGCGTTCGAGCTCCGCGATCAGACGCCGGAGCATTGCACGCTCCTCCGGTGGAAGAGGCAGACTGTCCAGCCAATGCTGTCCGCGCTTGCCGAAGAGATAGCCCTTGTAGGGCGGAATGAGGTTGGCATGCAGGATAGCCTTCATGCGTCCTTTAATCCGGATGATCTGCGCCAGGACGCCAGCGCGCTCGGCCATCTGGCGCCGGCGGCTGTAGGTGCCTTCGTCAGCAACCCAGACCTCCGGCAAGAAGCCGGCAGCATGCAACTTTGCCAGGGTCGCAGCATCGACCTTGTCCGTTTTGACTCGCGCATAGGCGATCGCCCGAACGAGCCTCGGATTGGCGACCGCCACGCGCTTAACGTGCGGGCGCAGAAGACGTTCGACCGCCGCGCTGTTGCCCGTCACCTCGATGACCACCTCATCCTCGAGGCTGAGTGTCTTGGCGAAGGCGACAAGCCGATCGTGGATGAGATCTACGCGGAGCTGTCGGATTATTGTTCCGTCCTCCAGGATCGCCACCTGGGCGAACGATCGATGGATGTCCATGCCAACGATTTGCATGCTTGGTTCTCCTTTGTCTTAGGAGCCAGTGGCTTGCACGACATCTACGGATCCGCGCTCGCAGCGCAGCCGGGCAAGTCGTAGGGGGCGGCCAAGTAACAAAGCGAGCTCACAGCTCATGGTCATGGCGGCCTGCCACCGTTTCGTGCTCCAGCGCCCCTATCCCGGCTTCGACAGACTAATCCGGACGACCAGTCCTCTCCACCGGGTTTGAGCGCTGAAAACATCATGCCCTTTAACAATTGTGCGCATTTCGCTGATGGTGAGCGGCGATTTCAGCGCATCGTGAGCAGCTGTTTCGCGCGATGGTGAGCAGCCGCTTTGACCGACATGGTGATTGGTTCAGGGGTTTGAGGTGGCGTCAAGAGTTTGATTGCGGGCGTTCTGCTTTCGCATGCTTTCTCCGGTGAGTTGCAGGCGGTGAGCGTTGTGAACGAGGCGATCCAGGATGGCGTCGCCGAGGGTTGGGTCGCCGATAACGTCGTGCCAATGTTCAACAGGGACCTGGCTGGTGACGATGGTGGAGGCGCGACCGTGGCGATCATCGAGGATCTCCAGAAGGTCGCGCCGTTCGGGCGGATTGAGAACCGACAGACCCCAGTCATCGAGGATCAGGAGTTGAACGCGGCCGATAGTTTTGAGCAGCCGGCCATAGCGGCCGTCGCCGCGCGCCAGGGCGAGCGCCTCGAACAGGCGTGGGACGCGATGATACTGGACCGAACGGTTGTCGCGGCAGGCTTTGTGGCCGAGGGCGCAGGCAATCCAGCTCTTGCCGAGCCCGGTTGCTCCGGTAATGAGCAGGTTCTCGTTGCGGGCGATCCAGTCGCCGCCGACGAGTCTGGCGAAGACGGCGCGATCGATACCGCGTGGCGTGCGCAAATCGACGTCTTCTACGCATGCGCTTTGGCGTAGCGCAGCGAACTTGAGGCGGGTCGTGAGACGTTTGGTGTCGCGCTCGGCGGCTTCGCGATCGACCAGCAATCCGATGCGCTCCTCGAACGGTAGGGCGTCGAGATCCGGCGACCGTCGCTGCTCTTCGAAGGCTTTGGCCATTCCGGTCAAGCCAAGCGTGATCAGGCGTTCATGGGTGGGGTGTGTCAGCATTTGAGTCTCCCTGGTTCAGTGGAAATAGCCCTGACCGCGGATGTTGCCGTGGCGCAGGGGCTGGTGGTCGGACGTCTCGTCGAGGAAAGCGCGATCGAGGCCGCTCTTGAGGATCGAACGGATCGAGGCGACGGAGCGAGCCTTGATCAGGATGCCGCGTCGGCAGGCCGCATCGACGCGCGCATTCTCGTAGCTCCTGGCCAGCGACAGGATACCGAGGCAGGTGCGAAAGCCTTGCTCTGGATGCGGCCGGGCCTCGATGACGACCTGGAAGAACGCCGCGGTCGATGGACCGATCTTCTCGCCGGCGGCGATCAGCCCTCCGGGCGTCCACTTGCCGTAGCGGCGGTGGGAGCTCGGCATATGATCGGCGATGGTGGTATGGCCACGCCGGTTGGGCGCACGGGCGTGGCTGGCGATCCTCTGGCCCTTGTGGAAGACCTCGACGGTTTTGTCGGCGATGCGGACATCGACGAGTTCACGGATCAGGCGGTAAGGGGTGGAATACCAATGGCCGTCGATCTCGACGTGATAATCGGGAGCGACGCGGCAGCGCTTCCAGCGTGCAAAGACATAGGGCTGGTCCGGCAGCTCCCCCAGCTTGGGACGATCGATCTCGGCGAATAGTTCGGCCCGGCTGGAGCCGAAACCGCGCATTTGGCGGGCGTTGAGTTCGACGACGAGCCCGCGGATGGTGGCATTGAGCTCCGCCAGCGAGAAGAAACGCTGATTGCGCAGGCGGGCCAGGATCCAGCGCTGCGCGATCTGCACGGCGACCTCAACCTTGGCCTTGTCCTTTGGCCGCCGCGGTCGTGCCGCCAGGATCGCGGTGCCGTAATGGCCGGCCATCTCGACATAGGTTCGGTTGATCCCGGGATCGTAACGATCGGGGTTGGTCACTGCGGCCTTGAGATTATCGCAGACCACGAACTTCGGCACGCCGCCGAGATACCGGAACAGGCTGGCATGCAGGCCGATCCAGTCGGACAGGCTCTCGCTTGGGCAGGCCTCGGCGTAGGTATAGTTCGAGGCCCCCATCGCCGCGACGAACAGCTTCATCGCGCGCACTTCGCCGGTGATGGGATCGAGGATATCGATGGTGTCTCCGGCAAAATCGACGAACACCTTCTCCCCACCAATGTGGGTCTGACGCATGCTCGGCCGCGCCCGCTGCTTCCAGGCCTCGAAGGTCGTGCAAAACCAGGTATAGCCAAAGCCGTCCGGATTGGCGGCGCGATACTCCTCCCACAACAGCAGGCGCGTCACGCTGCGGCGGCGCAGCTCCTTCTCAACATAAGCCCAATCCGGTGCCGGGCGCCGGTCGCTTTGCGAGGCTGCTGCCGGCGCCGGGAACAGCAATAGCTCCAGGCCCTCGTCGTCCATGCCCTCCGGCAGCGGCCAGGTCAGCTCCGCAAGGCGGGCGCGACGCACGTAGCCATGAACGACGCCGTTGCTCACCCCCAACGTCCGCGCAATGACGCGCTCGGTCAGGCCCTGGTGCCTCAAACGTAGAACTTCTCGGATCCGGCGCATCGACAATCTCTCGGTAGGCATCAGGCTTCCTCATTGGCTGAATGAGAAACCCGTAGCCCGGTTGAGTTGTCGGCCGAAGCGTCCGGCACCGCCAAACGGTGCTCACGATCGTCTGAAATCGCTGCTCACGATCCTCTGAAATCGTTGCTCAGGATGCGCTGAAATCCGCGCTCACGATCCCGCGAAACGCGCAACAATTGCGCTGAACGCGCTTTGAGAGGCATCGCCTTGGGACGGCGCAACTGGACCTTCGCCGGCAGCCAGCGTGGTGCCGACCGTGCCGCCATCATGCTGACGATGATCACGACGTGTCGTCTCAATGACGTCGATCCAAAGGCCTGGCTTGCCGACGTCCTCGCCCGTATCGCCGATCTTCCTGCATCGCGGCTGCACGAACTGCTGCCCTGGGAATGGAAGCTTCCGCGCCAAGCCGGCAAATCCGACGATCAGCAAGCCGCCTGACCTTCACCCAACGCCATCACATATAGCTCGCCGTGCCCGCGCGCACGCGTCAATCAGGCGGCCTTCGTCGTAGGCGTACGCCCATTCTCACACAGGTCGCGAAGGATCGGACGCGCTAAAGGAGGCTAAAGACATCCTTATGCAGCGCGGCGCTACGCCGCGTGTATACCGAAACATGCTTGTGTTCCTCGCGGCGGAGGCCCGCCAGCTCGATAGCCTCAAAGAATCTGTTCGCGCCGCAATCGCATGGTCTCAGATCGTTAAGGACGCAACGCGCCTTAACCTTCCGCCAAGCGACAGCGCACTGGCGGCGGCGAAATCAACTGAGGCCAACGAAACCATGAAGACGCGCCTCAAGGAGGCGTGGTGCTATCTAATTTGCCCAATGCAGGAGACGGCGCAGTCCGAGGTCGAATGGACCTCGGGGAAAATTCCCGCTCAGGATGGAGTTCTGTCGCGGGCAAGCAAGAAGCTGGTCAGCGACGAAGCACTCATGCCGAAGCTGGGTCCGGCTCGACTCGATAGGGACCTTCGGAAATACATCTGGAGCGACAAGCCGCATCTCCTGCTAAAGGATCTCTGGGAGTATCTCAACCGGTACACATATCTGCCGCGTTTGAAGAACCAAGCTGTCTTGGTCAAGGCTGTACAAGCGTCAATTACAGGGATGCTGCCAGGCCCGTTCGCCTATGCGGAGCGATGGGATGAGGCGGATAAGGCGTACCGTGGCGTTGCTATCGACAAGTCCTCGAACGTCCCGGTCGTGATCGACAGTGAGAGCGTTATCATAGCGCCGGGAATCGCACTGGCTTACTTCTCCGCGCAAGCGCAGGTGATTCCGGTCGCGTCTCCACCTGCCAGGGGCGTTGGTTCGCCAATGCCCGCAGGCGGAGTAAGCGCTGGTTCAGGTAAGACCGAAACACCTGGAGCAGAGAATCTTCCAACGCGCTTTGTCGGAACCGTCATGATCTCTGCGGATAGGCCTGCGCGCGACATTCATCAGATCGTGGAAGCCATCGTCGAGCAGCTCACGACGCTTCCAGGCTGTGAGGTTGCTCTCAAGCTGGAAATTGATGCTGAGGCACCAGCGGGGCTCGACCGTGCGAAAGTTCGTACCCTTTTGGAGAACGCGACGACGCTTGGTTTTATAGACAAGATCGTGTCGTAACCGCGTGCTCTCCGACGAAGCTATAGGCCAACTGAGTTCAGCAGGCCCATGACGAGGCCTGCAACGTCTCTCTGCCTCAAAATCCGAGCGTCGCGTGACTCCGCGTCCTCGCCAAGTTCGAATTTTGCGACGGCAACGGGACCCGTTTTGAGGTGGCCCTCGGTTTTTTCGTCGTCCGCAAAATGACGTGCGAGAAAGCCAAGGACTTCTTTGACAACCGCACTGTGCTTCCCGCCTAATGCGGCACGGAAGTCATTTGCTGCTGCATCGACACCACCTTCATAGTGTTCTAGGCAGTAGAGCAAATCATGGGCGTCCTTACGCTCGTCTCGTTGGTCAACCGCGTAGGCCTTCAGGCAAGTGAAAGCGACCAGATCGGCGTATTGGAGAGTTACTGTGGCAACACCATTGTCGCCGAGAAGATTGGCCGTGATCTCTGTTTTCTTGTGATGATCGAATACGATTGCGGAGTGGGGTATATTCAATGCCGAGACGTTGCCGTCAGTCGGCAATTCCATCACCTTGCCGCCCGATTTCTCAGGGTCGTCAGCAAGGAGCTCGACAATGATCTTCGTCCCGTTATCGGCTCTGGTTTCCCATCGCCATGAGACAGGCTTGCCCTTGCTGTTGGTTCCGCGCGTAAACCCCAGCTTTTTGAAATTGTCTTCCAGCGTGTGGTAGGCCTCGGTGTCTGCGAGCATATGCAGCTGAATGACAACATCGACATCGCCTGTTCCGGCATGGGCCGGAACGTCCGGCGGCTTTTTGGCTATCAAGTAACGCGGGGTGAGTCCTCCAATCAGGAAGATAGAGTCACGCCACGGGCCCAAGGCCGCGTATCAGCGTTACCAGCACACGCTCGCAGTTTTCGGTGACCTCGTTCTCATACCCTTCGGCTGTTAACGGCTTTGCCATTTCAAATACCCAATACTTCCTTCCTCAAATGTTCGGCCATATCGCGAGAACGGCCGTCACCGCGTAGCAGGTCAAGATAGACCTGGACCGGGCTCGCCAGCCAAAGCGAACCCTTCAGCTCTTTGAACAGGAACTCGCCGCGTGACTTCGTTTCAATGATGTCGAGGTTTGCGCCTTCGGTAACAACACGGGCGTCAAGCCTCGCAATAATCTCATCGGACGCTTTACCTGGAGCCGTGCGGCAGGCAACGCGGGAAATACTGGATAGGAAGGGGGCGTAGTGCTGAGCGCCAGCTTCCTGCGTAAGCGCGTATTCGACTCTCGCAGATTCACAGAGATCGGCCAGCTGATCGGCCAATTTGCTGCTGTCCCGTCCGGGTACATAATATCTTCGCCGAGCCAAAGGCCGCCGCGACGCAAAGATTTGCGTGCGCCATTCGTCCAGTAGCCGGGATGCGTCGATAGGGCGGCGTTCCTTGGAGGGGCCATGGCCACGCGAAGAGACCCATTCCATCCGCTCTAGTCCCTTAAGGGTCTCGGATGCTGTGGCGGGAGAGACTTCCGCCAAGCGTGAAAGCTCAGTGACGCCCATCCAGTCGCGGTGCTTGACAAGCAACGCGTGTAGAACCTGTGACCGCTTCCCGGTGAAGAAGGATCGAATAGATTTTTCAACTGTTTTGGGAACGGGCCGCTCCACATAGAGATATGCGCCCTTGGCAGGGATGAAGAGGCTGCCTCCGGTGTCGAAAAAGCCGATGTTCTCGGCTTTGAGCAATTCTCTTGCGCCTATTGAAATGGACTCGGCTGCCACCAGGGGAATGACATTGTCCGTCCGCCTGTACATGTCAGCATTCGGAGCGCGGCTGAGCTGCCAAAGAATTTCCCGGATGTCGCGGGGATAGACCGTCGTTTTCAATTCGATAAGGAGCGTCACATTCCTGTCTGCAACAGCGAGATCGATTGTCGCGTCCAGCCGGGAATTCGAACTGACGGGCGGATGCTGCACATTTAGGAAAGAGGCGTGAGCGTGGGGGAGCTCTTGAATCGCCTTTATTAGCGCATCAAGGGTGGCTTTTTCTCGTTCGTACCCGATTTGTGTTCGCATTCCAATTTTCGCTGGGCAGTGAATAAGATTATTATGCCGAATTTCCGACCAAAATGCAATATTCACTGCGCAGTGAAGAATGGCCTGATATGCTAGGAGACTCGAAAATATATTTAGTTTTCAGGTATTTAGTGTTGCTAGCTATGCGCTAGCATTTTCTATTATCGGGCTGAGCTGGCATCACTTATATATTGACAAATTCTCTGAGTTTGTATAGTTATATGTATACATTTTACGGCGGATGTAAACATATAAGTTGACAACGGCAGTCAAACCAATCGTGCATCAGCAGTATCAAAGCATCGTGGAAGCCGCTGCGAGCCATGCGAGTCTGCAAACACCGTCTGAGGGTTGGATGCGGACAGTGCGCAAGGCTCTCGGCATGTCTGGCGCTCAGCTCGCAAAAAGGATGGGCGTCACGCGTGCCCGTGTTGCCCAAGCTGAACATGCCGAACTGAGCGGCGGATCATCCCTGAAATCCATGCAGGCAGCAGCCGAGGCCATGGGCTGCCGGTTCGTGTACGCCATCGTTCCCGAAAAGCGCATCGAGGATGTAATCATGGCCCAGGCTCGGAAAAAGGCCATGGCTCTCGTCGGCACGGCCAGCACACACATGGCCTTGGAAAGCCAGACTCCGCCAAAGGACAAGATCACTCAAGAGCTTGAGCGCCTCGCGCGCGAAATTGCGCAGGAGATGCCTCCAGACTTTTGGAGCGATAAATGACGGCAATTGAATATCCGGACGGGGTGGATGAGTAAGAGACAAATGAACACGCAGAAAACATGCAAAGGATGTGGAGCTGTTCTGGTCAAGGATAACGACTCCGAGGCTCATATAATTCCAAACGCCTTGGGCGGACGGCTCAAGCCGAAAGGCATCATTTGCAGGGACTGCAACACGAAGCTGGATAAGCTTACGGACAACGCGCTCATCAAAGCATTCGGCGATTGGCCAACGCTTCTTGATATTCCGCGCGACCGCGGCTCGAACCCGCCCAAGCTCATAGAGACCCGAAACGGTCGCAGGGTTCGGCTAGAAGCCGACGGCTCAATGACATCTGCTGAGGTTAAGTATGATATCGCGCCCGTTGCAGGTGGGCACAAGGTTCAAATCGCGGCTGGCAACATGAAGACCTTCCGCCAGCTGCTTAATCGGGCTGAAAAGCAGTTCCCGACCTTTGACCCAAAAGTTGCCGAACAACATGCGCGCGCGGTCGGCATTGAGGACGGCGATGAACTGAGAATGAGCTTGGATTTCAGCCCCGAAGCGGTTTTCGGCGGGATAGTGACTGCGTTCTGGCTCTATCTAGCGCATACGACCGGTCGTGGCTTTATGGAGTGGGACCGGCTGTTGGAGGTGGTGCAAGCCATGCAGACGCATGGCGGGACATTTCGATACCCTATCCAAGGATTTCCTGGGCTCAGGGGCCCAGACATACAATTGGGACACAAGATCGTTGTCCGATCCGTACCAGCAACCGGCAAACTGATCGCATTCATCGAAATTCTTGGAATGCTCAAGGTCGGAGGCGTCTTCGCCGATGCTGGCGGACCCTCCGTGCTAATAGAGCATATCTACGCCTATGACGTTCTCGGTCAGTTGGACAGGAGCAGTGAATTCTCAATCGACCCCGCCGAGTTTGAAGGGCAAGACTGGAAGTCGATTGGTCTCGGTGTTGCCGACGCAGAACAGTTGCGAGATCATTTTCGCGACGAGCTGGAGAAGGTCTTCGCTGAGCGTTATCGCCAAAGGTTTGCGGCTTCGTCCGCCGGGCAGGTTTGATTTGACGAAAGCGGGCTGCACGGATGGCTGAGAATTATCTATTCCGGATCATCCAATGCGACGTGCCGCAAGAGCGGCGGGCGGCGCTTGAAGCCTACCGCGCCAAGCGCCGCGAGTGGCTCGCGTGGCTGGACACCGACGAGCATCATGCGATCTGGACCACAATATCGGGGATGGTCTGGACGGACGTTTCGTTCAGAACACTGGCGCAGTTCGCTGCCGAGGACGAAACAAGCTGCCTCAGTAATACGCTCGTGGCCGAGCAGATCATTAGCGGACACGTCGCGACGCAGGTATTGGCGATCCGGAGACTCGTCGATAATCGGCGCGATGTTATATCGTTGCGGAGGCTGATTAAGGACATGCGCAGCAATTTCAGCCTTTCACCCGGGAAAATTACGTCTGCCACGACGGACTCCCTTATGACTATGAAGCGGTCATGCAGAGGGAGATGGCCGCGAGAGTCGGAAAAGGCGCCTTTTGGGGCGCCACAACGGGTCCAGACGCGCATGGAACATCGCAAATGGCCCATGAGCAGTTCGATAAGCTTGCGGGAATCGACGTAACCAAACGCGGGCGCGAGGATCGTCTCCCGATCACACTGCTGAATACGATCGAAGGATGGCTCGATTCCAGCGGCGCGGACGGTCTAGCCGAATGGAGTCATGCCTATCTCGCCCACGCAGGCAGTCGAGAAAACAGAGAGCGCATCGCAGACGCGATGGTGACGACGAACAAGATCACCGACGCAATTAGGATACTCGCGCGTGTGACCGAGGCAATCTCGGCTTACATCCTGTTCGCGGGAGGCCGCTTGAACAGCCTGATGCCGACCGCGCAGTTCGATTTGCTCGAAAATCTGGACAAGCCAGCGATGCAGGCGGATCGCAAGGATGACGCCTACAGTTTTTGGGACAGACTGAGCACCGAGCGCGACGGTTATCTTGAAGGCGTGGACACAGGGTTGGCGCGCGCTGCGAAGGCAGACAAAGCGGCGTCATGAAATATCCCATCACTCGCTTCAAGAGCATGGAAATTGCGCTGAAAGAGATGGAGCCTTTCGTCAAGAACGGCACTCACCTGCAAACGGGAAAGCCGTTCAAGCAGCTGAGCGGAATGCGTTCGCGCGAGGTGCTGGCGAACTGGCTGCTCTGCGCCACCATCAACGCGGTCGATAAGCGAGAATTGATGTTTTCCAGCGATCCAATCGGGAGCGACGGCATCATTCAGGACGGCGCAACTGGCCAGACCTGGCCAACCGAACACGTGCTCGTGCCGAGACAAAGCGCGGCTGACGGGTTGGATGCGAAAGCGCTCATTTTGAATGCCATCGAACAAAAGCGGGGAAAGGGCGGCGCGGCCTATGCCTCCGGTAAGATGCTGGTCGTACTTCTCGACGCCGGTGCCGGAGAGTGGTTCCCGAACAAGGTAGCGCGAGAACTGCCCAGCCCGCTGCACTTCGCCGTTGGTGGTCGCGGTCTTGGGATTGTGGGTCGCTCACAGATTTGCGGTAGCGCGCGACCGCCGGAAGGAGATCGTCGACCTCAAGGAGTTCACGAAAGATGCGCTGACCGCCGCTCAGGAAGCCTGCGTGACAGCGTGGATTACTTCGCCGGATGAGACTCGGCCAGAGAAGCTCATGGCTGCGAAAGGCAAGCTTCAAGAGCTGGGCATTGCTGCAACCGATCTTCGCCGGCGAACGAAGCAGGGTTGGATCACGGATAGCCAAGCATCCTCGCTGTCGAGAAAGACGCTTACGTCTCGAACGATGCCGGCTATGTTGCGGATCAGCCTTAAGCCACCGTCGAGCGTGGAATCGATCGCTTCGTCGGCGACCTTACACAGACGATCGGGGAGATCGGCGGCGCCGTCGTGACAACACAGGATGGTCGTTCAATGTCTTATACCTGCCGGTCTATGTGAGCCCCGCTTTCGTCGAGTGTGGTCATCGCCTTGCTGATCGTAATCGCGCCCTATTTCATGGCTGCGAAGGCTTTCATGCGTGTATCCGGCCAATCGCTCCGAGGCGCACAAGCCTGGAATCCCACCCGCATCACAGCCGGACCCGACAATCGCGGCAGCGCTCGGCGCTTTTCTATTGCGCCGCTGGGCACGTGGGGCCCGTCTTTGGCGCGATATTCGTAGCTCCATCTTCCTCTGCGGCACAGCGGGTGGGATACTCTTTGACCACCCCGTTCTTGGTTCCGCAATGTATGACCTGCGGGCAAGTGGTCTTTTCCTGAGCGATCCTGATACGCGACAATCTATCGGTGCGCTGATCAGCAGACGCAAAGCCAACGCTAAACATGCTTACGGCGAAGACCAAAGCCATCGTAGGACGAATGAACATCGCTCTTTCTCCTTCAACAACGCACATCAGAATGGACGCGCCTACCACGGGAATGGCCAAGGCAAGGGCCAACTTCCGTTTCGCGCGGCAGGTGCAGCAAGCGCCTTTTTCTTGGAAGCCGGTTCGCCGACAATGGATGGCGCTGTTTGAGGCGTGATCAAATAAGAGAAGCCGAGATCCAGCGCTTTCTGCAAGTCGGAAGATGCAATCTCGTAGGCGTTCACGCTGCCCGTGATCGATCCGCACAGCTGTATGTGCATCAACCCGTCAGCGGCCTTCTTTTGACTGACAATTGCAATTCCGGCGCGCGTGAGCTCCTTGGCCATCTCGTCAAGCTTGATCCCAGTGCCTTCGGCACAAAGGATGGTTCCGTCATATTTGTAGACAACAGCAGTCTTTGATTCGAATATCCATAGTCCGAACTTCGCTGGACCGACAAATCCGCGCCGGATCTTTTCCCAATCGGCTTCGCTGATCACGTAGGTGTTGGCCTGCCCGGTCGGAGCCCCGCACATTTGGATGATCTTGAACGGCAACTGCTTCTTTTCTTGGCCAAGAACGTGAGCTCCAAGACTTTCCAGCACGGCCTTGTCTTGATCGAGAGTACGGGCCTCGCCTTCGTTGCATTGCAAACTGCCATCGGGGCGATAGACACGAAGATCGGCGGCAACGGCACAGTTAGCCGCTCCAAAAACTAGAAGTGCACTACATGCTCCAGTTATCTTTGCTGAAATCATCTTGCCCTCATCCGCGAAAAATATCTGATAACGATCGTGGCGACGTGAGCCACGCAAGCCTACTGAGCGTTATTAAGGGCGGCCGCGCGTCGTTGACGAGACGCGGATCCGCATTAACAGCTTCCGTCGTTCTTCTTACCGACGTGCTTCTTCTGCCGCTCGCAATCATTGTTGTAAGTTTTTCCGTCACAACCGCACACTGGGATCACCGATTTCGCACGCGATTGTGGGCACAACTGACCGACCTTGACGCATACGCCCGATGCATCAGCGAAGCCACATTGGCCAGGCGTTGGATCGCACCAAAGTCCCCGATCGCACTTGATCCCACCGAAGCCACCGCACGCTTCACCCACTTTTGCAGCTTGCGAGGAAGCCGGGGCGCCAAAAGCCACCGCAAGGAACAACATGAAGGAAAGTACGCTCTTGAGGGACATCTGTGACGCTCCGTGCAATGAACAGAAAACACTTCGCCCACCCACCTATAAGTGGGGAGCGCTCATCAATTCGGCAGCTAGGCGCGAGAAGATCAGAACAGCGTTTGCCTGAAGGCAAATGACGTCGAAGAAGGAAACGGGCATTTCTCAAAAGATGGTAGAACCATACAATAACTACCTAGAGTTTGTCATGTCCATTTTTGAACTTTCTCGCGAAGTTCGCCAACCCGCAGCTCGGCTGCCGATTTTGGCGGGGAGAGCCGGCTCCGCAAATTTGAACAGGTCGGTAAGTGGAGTTTCTGCCTGACAGCGGGCACGCTGGTGCCTGCGAATCAGGAGCGACGATGAGCA